>NZ_JAPZSP010000002.1 GCF_027531705.1 Flavobacterium sp.
CAGGAAATTGTTTTTCATCTCTATAACCAGATTGTTCTACAGGAATAATTTCGGCAAAATTGGTCACTTCTTCAGTTGCAACCTCTTCTACTTCTTCAATCACTTCATCATAAACTGGCGCAATTTCTTCTACAACTGAACTTGCTGTAGCTGTTGAAGCGGGATTTTTTAATAAATCTAACTGCTCTTTTGCGTAAGTATATAATTTTCTGGCTTGATTTTTTGGTAAATAATCAACCGTGTGTGTCAAATCTGATTTGGTGTTGAAAGTAAAATCTGCACCAAGAATTCCTTCTTTTACAAAACTTCCTGCAACATCATCCCAATCATAGTCTATGAATTCCATTGATAAACCTAAATTTTTAGGCTTACATAAAATAATTCTTTTGTTTGTAACTACAATACTATCAGGAAAAATGGTTACTGCTGGCTTTTTTTGAACTGCAATATAGCCCACTTCTTCGTTTGACATTAAAAGATTATTCAATTTAGCTGTGATTTTCTCAATCGCTTTTGGATCTTGATCTTCGTTTAGTATTTTTTTCAGATTATCAATCATCTGTTTATTTCTTTGATTTTGTTTTCTATGTACCTACAAAAATAATACCTAAAATACTATTTTTCATAATTACTAAGAAAAATTAAGAAGAAAAAAGCACCTTTTGTTTTTAAAACTAATTTCTGTAATGTATAGCTATATGTCCAATTTGTCCAACAATTTTTATTGAGTCTTTCATGGACAATTTAGAACCATCTGCATGAATCCATCTTTTTAAAGGTTGCTCTAAAATTAAATCTTTGGTTTCTTTTGCGCCATATACTTTTTTCATTCGCATAAATATTTCTACGTCGAACAACCATTTTGTAATGAATTTGTTTTTAAACGTATTTTCGATAACATCTTTAGTCATTATTTTAGCGCCGCACTGAGTATCTTTTATTTCCATTCCCAATGTTTTACGAATAATAAAATTTATAGTTTTACTAATAATAGCGCGAGCCGATTCTTTTTCAATATCGGCACCCATTCTAGTAATTCTAGAGCCAAAAACCATTTTGTACTTTGAGTTAGAAATTGTCGAAGCTAAATCGTTGAAATCTTCAAAATCTGTTGATAAATCGGCATCTAAAAACCCTATATAATCAAACTGGCTTTGCTTTGCAAGGTGTAACATTCCTAACCTAACTGCTTCAGCTTTTCCACCATTTTTTTCGCAATCGTATACACTAATATGATCTTCATAACCTTTTACTAGTTCTTGCAATACTTCAAGCGTTTTATCTTTACTACCATCATTTACAAAACACAAATGATATCCTAAATTTTTATGAGCAAATTCTCTAAACTCATCGCTCAAAAGTCGTTTTTCTTCATTATAACACGGAATTACAACGCCAATACATTTATTTTGAATAAATCTTGTTTTAGCATCAAAATCATTATTGTCTGCTAATGTACTTTCCGAATTCACACCTATTAAACGTTTTACTCTAGCTCCAATTTCACTTAAGCTTAACGGTTTTTTCATATAATCATCAATACCTAAATCAAATCCTTTAATAATGATTTCTTCATCGGTATTACCAGACAATACCATAACTGGTGTTTTGTCTCTTCGAGTTTGTTTAATGTGCTTAACTACTTCTAAACCTGACGGAAATTCGTCCCCTTCATTTTCTCCAGACATATTGATATCGACAATAACCAAATTTGGTTGAATTGCATCATATTTTTCAATAGCATCAACAACATTGTCAGCACTGATTACTTCATATCCTAAATCGGTTAATGATTTTTCTAAAGACAACAAAACTAATTGTTGGTCATCAATTATTAATATTTTCATAGTTGTGTGTTTTTATAGTATTTCATGAAAACTGTTCATATACATTGTTACAATTTTATCCATCGAAAGTGCGCTTGCTGCTTCAAAATTTGCTTTGGCTATTTCTTTGCGATAATCATCATTTAATAAAATTTTGTTTATAGCGGTTGCTAACGATTGAGCATTTTCGGGATTAAAAAATTCACCTTTATAGCCTTCATCTTTTACTAAAAGTGCTAAATCTCCCAAATCGGGCATAATTACCGCTTTCCCGTAGCTTCCAGCCTGATGTAAAACACCAGAACTTCCTGTGGTTGATGTATATGGAAAAACCACAATGGTACTATCAGTAAAAATTCTTTCCACATCGTTTTCTTCTACATATCCTGTAAAAACAATCCCTTTAACGTCTTTATATTTTTCTTTTACTCCATCTAAATAGCCTGGTGTGTTTGGGCTATCAGTTCCTGCAATTACAATTTCGAGTTGATCAGGATTTGTTTTTCTAACTATTTCAACAGCTTCAATTAGGATTTCTACTTTTTTATAAGTTCCAAATTTTCCAAATGCCATTATTTGTTTTGGTCCAGATTTAAGTTCAAAATTGGGTTCTTTTACTGTTTCAAAAGTTCCGTGTGGAATTAAAATTACATTTTTTGTTTTATATTTAGCATTTAAAATATCAACATATTTATGTATGGTTACAGCTACTCTATTGGCTTTCAAAAGGCATCTCGTAATGTTTGTACCTATAAAATTATAGATGGTTTGCATAATTTTACTTTCTGTAAAACCTGCTTTTTCTAAATCGACTTGCTCTAAAATATTATGCAACAGAACAACCGTTTTAAAACCAAATAATCTTAAAAACATTGGCAATAACAATCCTAATGCAGAAGGTATTTTTTTATCTCCAAATTTCACAAATTGTAAATTGAATAAAATCACATCGGGTTTTTCTTGTCTGGCGGCTTTAATTACAGAGAAAAAAGTGGTGTAACTATTAAAAGACCAACAATCTTTAACTTTAATCTTTTCTTTTTGATCAAAATCCAACTGCTTTGGTTCGTTGGTTCTGTCTGACATCAAAATCAATTCGGTAACTTCTTTGTTCTGAACAAAGTTTTTTACTAAATGGTAACCGTACTCGTTTAAGGTTACTTTACTAGGCGGAAATGCTGTTACAACTGCTACTTTCATTTTTGAATAAAATAAATTAATTAAATGGCCGTTTTTTTATTATTGGTAATGACGAAATAACTCAGTTGAAATACTAATAAAATAAGCATAGCAACTATTTGCATTACAACAACCTGCTCTAATGAATTATGAAATAATATAATCAAGACAATTTGAGTGAGTCCTAAAACAGCAGAAATCACAACCGGAATATACTTGTTGATGGACAAAAAATAATAGGCAAAAATATTCGCTATGGCAAAAATTGAGGTTGCTAAAGCATATTTCCACAATAAAAATGCTATAGGTAAATATTTTTCACCAAACATTATTGTGACCACCAATTCTGGAAAAAGAAAAGCTCCCAAAACGATTACAGTGGATAATAAAACTACATATAAAACATATTTAAATAATATTGGCAATGTATCTACACCGTCTTTTTTTAACTGAATAACTTTAGGCAGTAATAGCATCACAAACATCCAGGCAACAAAATAAACTACCCTTCCTATTAGAGCTAAAGACGCGTACAAACCTGCTTGTTCGTTATTAAAATAATGCTTAACAAGTAAAATATCACTGTTGTTGATTATTATTTGAGTAAGCTCATAAAAAGCAGTTAGAGCAAAAAAAGCTATTATTGGTTTAACTTCTAAAGAATCAGTATCACTTTTAATTTCTTTAACAAGAATTGATTTTTGAAACGGTAGCAACCCGAATACAAACGAAATTAAAATACCAAAAGCAATAACTAACGACGATTCAATTGTTGGAATAATTAAAATGATTGCAATAGTTAAAATTAGCCTGCAAAGCATTTCAAAACAATAGGTTTTTGATAAATCTTTTAAATTATTTTTGCCTTGATACAACCCTCTATTGATACTCATAACAAAATACATAGGTAGTCCTAATCCAAAAACTATAAACATAGTAGAAGTTTTGGTATGAAATATTTGTTGTAATTGATTATGCAGCAGAATAGTTAGAATTCCAAAAAACAATCCTATAACGAGTGCATTTTTTAAAATAAATCTTAAGAATTGTTGAAGTAAGCTCCCATCAAACAATACGGCATATTTTGCTGTAACTACTTGAAAAGTCATTCCAATAAAAGACAAAACTAAAAGCAGCGTAATTAATATTGCTGCATCTGCAAATTGCGATGGCCCTAATATTCTTCCTAATAATAAATTGTAGAGATAATTACCTATATTAACAAATAATATAGTAATCATAAAAAACTGTTCGGGTCCAATTTTCGAGTAAGTACTTTTAAGATTCATTAGATATTTTGGGGTTAAATAATAAATCAATTATAAGGATAATTGTATTCCATATTACAAGCAGGTTAATTCTTATTTTTCAAATATAAAAAAAATAATTTTAAGAAAAAAAGAGATGAATAATAAATCCATCTATTTTGAAAAAAAAGCATAAAAACACCAAAATAAACGACGAAAAACCTTTTTTTGTCTAATTTGTCTTACTATTCTCAAAATATTTTTAACAGAAAAGTTAGCTTCTTTTGAATTAATTCATCTGTTTTATGGTTTCTCTAAAATATACATTTTTGTTTTTTCCATGCCATATTCCTTTTTCATTCTAATAAATATTTCTACATTTAATAAACTTTTGGCTAGAAATTCTTTCTGAAATGTTTTTTCAACAATTTCTTTGGTCATTATTTTGATACCGCATTGATTATCATTTTTATCCATGTTCAATTTTTTCATTTTGGCTTCCACTCGCCGAATTCTGGAACCTGTAACAATTTTATAATTCGAATTTTTAATTGCTGCAACAAGTGTTTTAATATCTTCTAGATTGGTTGTTAAGTCAATGTCAAGAAAACCTAGATAGTCAAATTGTTGTTCTTTTGCCAAATGCAACATTCCTAGTCGAACAGCCTCCGCTTTACCTACAGTTGTCTCACAATTGTAGATACTAATTCTACTTTCATTTCCCTTACGCAAATTGTTTAACACTTGCAAAGTAGTATCTTTGCCTTCATCACATACAAAGCAAAAGTGGTAACCTAAGTTGTACTTGATAAAATTTTCATATGTATCAATCAACAAATTTTTCTCATCGTTACAACACGAAATTACAACTCCAACAACTGAATTCTGAATATAAGCATTTCTGTTATCCAACTCACAAATAGAGTCGAAACCTAATACTTTTTTAACCCTAGCCCCTATTTCTCCTAAACTTATTGGTTTTTTTAAATAATCTACAGCGCCTAATTCAAATCCTTTTTTAATTATTTGTTCCTCAATGTTACCTGACAATATCATTACTGGAATATTTTGTTGCTTTATTACTTTTATATGATGTATTATATCTAAGCCCGAAAAGTTATTTGAAAATTTATGATTGTCTTCTAAAGAACAACTAGCATTTAATGGCATATTTATATCAACAATTACTAAATCTGGCAAGGTTAAGTCGTACATCTTTATAGCATCTTCAATTGTACTTGAAGTGATTACTTCATAACCAAGGTCGGTAAGACATTTTTCTAAAGATAATAATACTAATTCTTGATCATCTACAGTTAATATTTTCATAGGATACAATTTAAAATATAATAATTTCATTGAAAACTTTTGCAAATCTATATTGAGATAAAAATCATTTCATGAATTTTAGACCAATGATAGTTTTTATGTAGATAAAAGGCATTTATATATAGATACTTTAAATTTAGGTTGTAAAATGTTTATTATTATATTTACATCATCAATAAACAAAAGATTGTTTGTGAAAGAAAAATCAAATAAATATTTATTAGCGGCATTACTAATTGGAATTGTTTTCCACTCTAGTGCTATTTTCTTTACTTTAGAAAATACATATGATGCTTTAATTCATTTATTTTTTGGTAATCATTATGCTCATAGTTGGTTTGAACCTTGGAATTATAGTTGGTATACTGGGTTTACAGTTATGGGTTATCCACCGTTGGTGCATCAATGTATTGGTGTATTGTCCTATATTGGCGGATTAAAATTTGGGATGTTCACAGTTGCCATTATTGGTATTATTCTTTTTATTACTGGTGTTTTTAGGTTTTCTGTAATGTTAACTGGTAATCGAAATGTAGCTGGATATGCCTCATTATTAGCTGTCTTTTCATCTTCATTTGTAGAAACATTACATATTTTCGGGCAATTACCTAGCATTGTTGGTATATCAGTATTGATGCACGCATTGCCAGAAATTTATCTTTGGATAAAAACGGGTAATAAAAAATACTATTTTACTTCTATTTCTTTAATAGCGGTTACTGTTTGTTCTCATCACGTTACGCCTTTATTCGGGATGATTTTCTTCATTTTACCATTAATAGGAATGACTGTTATGGATGTTGCTCGCGAAAAAGTAAATTCATACAAAGAAGTAAATCTAAAATTATTTATCCAAACCACGTTTTCATTATTAAAAAGAATGATAGCTTTTGGGTTTACTGCAGTATTTTTAATTGTGTTTTGTATACTTCCGTATTGGATAAACTCAAAGAAAAACCCAATTACTCAAGTTCCTATTCCGCATGGAAGTCGTGATAATTTTCTTGAAGTTACTTCTTCAGGATTAATGTTTTTCATTATTCCTTGGGGAATTTTATTATTCTTATTGCCTTATATTTTTTACAGATATTACAGCAAACGCTATATCTTTTTTGGATTATCGATTACATTATTATCTATTTTAGGCACTGGTGGAACCACTCCAATTCCATTAAAAATATTAGGCGACAATGCATTTAACATTTTAACTCTAGACCGATTTACCCTTTGGGCTGCAATTATGAGTTTGCCAATGTTTGGTGAATTCACTTATCGATTGGTTGAAGGCGATTTACGAACTAATCTTCAAGAACGATTTGGTTCGGTGTATTATAAAATTATTTCGGGATTATTTGCGGGTTCATTTTTGTTTATGGCTGTTTTCACCATAACATTGGGCTATTTTCGTCCGTTTCAACCTCAAAAAATAAACACATTACCTATTGTCAATTTCTTAAACCAAGACCAACACGATCAATGGCGCTATTTGCCTTTAGGATTTGGCGATCAGATGGCAACATTATCGTATCAAACCAAAGCTTTAACTGTTGACGGAAATTATCATTCGGCTCGACGATTGCCAGAATTGACTTCTCGTGCTGTTGAGCGTTTGGAAAATTCAAAATTTAGAGGTTTAGAAGGTATTGGTTCATTACAACAATTTTTAACAGTCCCTGAAAAATACAATTTAAAATATGTTTTTTCTAACGATAAATTCTACGATCCAATATTGTATTTCTGTGGTTGGCATCGATTAACTCAGTTAGAAAACGGCATTATGGTTTGGGAAAAACTAAACGTTCCGCCATTATCAAAAATTCTTCCGATTGAGGATGTGCCATTGTACCAAAAATTGATGTGGGGAATTATTCCTTTATTGACTGTTGTTATAGCTTTTGTATTAAATATCCAAATGATATTCTATCAAGCCTTAAAACTAAAACCAATTACCCAGCCTGATTTTTTTAAATTTACTGTTGAATATAAAAAATTTCCAAGAATATTGGTAAGCCTTTTACACCTTTGGACAGGGATATTATTGTTTATCATTTTTTACTTTACTTACCAATTTTATCTTAATAATTCATCTCAATTAAGTCCGAAAAATGTAGTAAAAGCCTATTATGATGCAATCGATTTTAAAGAATTTGAAAAAGCGCATTCCTATTTAGATCCAAAAGGAAACAAATCGTTATCGCAATTTATGTTAGAAACAGCCGTGCAAGACGGAATTTTAAATTCGTATGCAAAAATGGATGCTATTGATATTCAAGTGCTCAATCAAACCAAAAATTCAGCCAAAATTATTGCCAAAACTAAATGGGTTACACCTATAGAAATCATTGAAAAAAACTATACACACGAAGTTATTAAAGTAAATGGCAAATGGTTTATCGTACCAAATAAAATCGATTTGGATATTCCGCCAGATCAATTTATTGCCAACAATGGTACAGAATATTTCAAGCACGGTAGACGTGCAGTTTCTACACAACAAACCTATCACGATGATATTTTGAAGCAGCCCGTTTTAGAAATTTTATCGGCAAAATTAATTCATTTCAATAATCAATATATCATTATTGGAGAAATTCAAAATGTAGATAATGTTCCAGCAGACGTGGTTTTAAAAGCTACTTTGTATGACAAAAACAACAAAAAACTAGCATCGTTTAATTCTAAATACGAAATCAAACACAAACTGATGCCTAAAGAAATTACGAGTTTTAAAGTGAATTTTGAAGACATTGCTTGGTTGAAAAATACCGATGTGAAACCAAAAACTTTTAATCCAAACGAATTTACACCTATAGAAATTATAGAAAACCCAGTAACCTTTGATATTCAATGCGCTGGAAACGTTGCCATTACTGACTTATATACCCAAGTTGCTCTTTCAGATTTTGCTATAGAAAATAATCATATTAAAGGTGCTTTGTTTAACTTTGGCATTCAAGAAAGTACAATTCCAGAAATCTTGGTTTCCTACTACAATGATAAAAAAGAATTAATTTATGTAGATCATTTCTTTATGCGTGAAGGTGTTCGGGTTCAACGCAAGAATTATTTTGATTATGAATTGTTAACTTTGAATAATTGCAAAACGTTAAAATCGTCATTAGAAAACTGTTTTGTAAATGGTTTGGCAAACGAATCAATATCAAAAGCGGTAGTACCAAATAGAAAACCTATTCAAAATGAGGAACAATTGCAAAAAGTAAAAGGTAAAGGATTTGATTATATCAAAATCGAAATTAATAATTATATAGGAAATCCTCGATAATGAAAAAAGCAAGAAACCTATTGATTTTGTTAAGTGCTTTGCTCCTATTGGCATCTGGAACTGCTTTGGTTTCGGATAAAAAAGTAACATTTGAATTGGTTTCCAAATCCGAAACTTATATTGCTGGAAATAGCATTGAATTAGAATTTTATTCCAAATCTGAAAAAGAAAAACCACAACTTTATATTGTGCATTCTTATGGAAAAACTTTGCTTGATGCCACAATTGAAAAAGGAAATTACATTTTTAAACTCCCGAAAAATTATTACCAAAAAACGGGAATTGTTTCTTGGTTTTTGATTTATAATGATGAAACCATCAATTCAGGAACATTTGAGATTCTGCCAAATGATAAAACTAAAACAGTAATTGAAAATTATTTAGGACCAAGAACCATTCTTGCTGGAGGCAAAGAATTTACTATGATGGTTACCGTTCCTACAGATAGTCTTGATAATCCGAAAAAAGAAAATACTAATGTGATTTTGAAATATCAATTTTTACAAAACATTACTAATCTTACTTTAAAAACCAAAGATTTTATAGCTTGGTATGACATTTATTCCCCAACAAAATCTGGAAAAATGTTGGTATCCTCAGAATGTAATAAAATTGATTCTAAAGAAATTGAAACCGAAATTTATTCAAATATTGCGACCAATTTCACCATAAATTATACCCGAAATCACGATTTTGCTGATGGAAATCAAATTACACATTTTACTTCTTCAGTAATAAAAGATCAATATGGCAATACTGTAAGCGACGGAACAATGGTTTCATTTATCATAAAAACAAAAAATAATTTAGTTCTGAAAACTTTTGGAACAACAATAAACGGAATGGCTTCTGCTCAAATTTTGCATCCTGATCATCAAGAAGTATATAAAGTAAAAGGTTTTGTAACTGGTATTGCCGAAAGTAATTCGATTACCATTAATTACAAACCCATTATATCCAAATTCAATTATTCATTTTCAAATAAAAACCGAACTATTACTGTTGGACCAATTAAAAGCTTTATGAATCAACTAGTTCCAGATGGAATAAAAGTGGTTTTGAAAATTTTTAATCAAGATTCATTAGTAACAACATTGCAAGAAGACACATCCAAAGGAATGGCAACTTTTGAAATATCGGAAGATTTTTATAAAGAAAAAAACTATCGATTTGAAATTACAACTTTGGGAATTACCCAAAAAACTGAAACCCTAAACTATGAGCTTCATAAATAATAAAAATACGATTCGAATTGTCTTTATCAGCTCATTTATTTTACTAAATGTGCTTTTGCTTTTTGGTTTGAGTAACATTTTAGAATATCTAAATTCAGGTGCCGATAGAGCTTCGATGTTGCATTTGGAGAAAGAAACCGTTAATACTTATTTGCCAAAAGTCATTTGGGAAAAAGGAAAAAATGTTGGCCGCGAAATGGAACCCAACACTTTGAAAATGGTTGAAAAAGATTACTTGTTTTCTTGGTATATAAAAAATAAAGCTTTAGAAAATAATAAAAAATCGGGCATTGAAGACTTCTATTCTAAAAACACAAGAATAAATTTATACCAATCTATAGATTATAATTTAAAGAATAAAATTTCAATAGAAAGTACCACAATAAAGCACTTTCCAAAACTAGAATTTTATAGTGAAGACGGGCAACAAGTAGTTTTTACTGATAAGAATGTAATAGAATTTCAAAAGGTTTTTAAAGATAAAAAACTAATTGCCGAAGTTCAAGATACTGCTACTTATAAAGTTTTAATGTTGTTGGAAGATGGTTTTTGGCGCATTAGGCACTTTCAGAAAATAAAACCAAAAGCATTTGCAAAAGATACTTTAAAAGCAAATCCAGAATTTAAAGTTGTTGGTAAAAAGATAAAATACAACAATGCCGATTTTACGATAAAAGGAATCAATTATTACCCGAAAAATTCGGCTTGGGATACTTTTGGAGAAAAATTCAACAAAGATACTATTGCTAAAGATTTTGATATTATTAAAAAAGCAAAACTCAATTCCATCAGGATTTTTATTCAATACGAAGATTTTGGTAAAGCCGATATCAAACCTGAAAAAATAGAAAAACTTAAAACTTTATTGGATTTAGCAGAAGTAAAAGACTTGAAAGTAATTGTCACTTTGTTTGATTTTTATAGCGATTATACTCTAGAAAGTTGGACACTAACAAGCCGTCACGCCGAAAAAATTGTGTCAGCATTTAGAAATCATAAAGCCATTTTAGCTTGGGATATTAAAAACGAACCGAATTTGGATTTTGAAAATCGAGATAAAAAAAATGTGTTGAATTGGTTGCAACAAATGACAACTGTAATTAAAGAAAACGATCCTAATCATTTGATAACAATAGGTTGGTCAAACTCCTATGAAGCAACGAATTTAGAAGACAAAGTAGATTTTGTTTCGTATCATTTCTACAATGCCATTGAAAATTTTGAAGCTGAAAATTCTATTTTAGAAAAAGCCACAAAAAAACCTGTTGTAATTCAGGAATTTGGAGTTCCGTCGTATAGAGGATTGTGGAGTTGGTTTGGTAAAAACGAAAAGGGTCAAGCCGAATACCACAAAAAAATGCAAGAACTATTCAAAAAAAACAATCTAGCATTTATGTCGTGGACTTTATATGATTTTCCTAGTGTTCCCGATCAAGTAGCAGGAAAATGGCCTTGGCAGAAACTGAGACAGAAAAAATTTGGTTTTATTGATAAAAAAG
Organism: Flavobacterium sp.; assembly: GCF_027531705.1. Lineage (GTDB taxonomy): Bacteria > Bacteroidota > Bacteroidia > Flavobacteriales > Flavobacteriaceae > Flavobacterium. The sequence goes on from NZ_JAPZSP010000002.1 coordinate 11,599, forward strand.
GAAAAGAAAAACCTGCCTTTTTATACATTACTAACAACTAATTTTTTTATTTTGTTGGTTTGAATTTCTTTAATTTTGTCTAAATACATATCAACCGTTTTATCCATAGATAAGTTGCGAGCAGTATAATAATTAGCCCTTGCTAATCTAACTCTATACTCATCATTGAATAAAAGAACTTTTATAGCTTTTGCTAATGAATTTGACGATTCAGGATTAAAAAATTCACCTTTATAACCTTCTTCATCTGACAATTGATCAAAATCAGCAATATTGGGCATAGCTACAGCTTTTCCGTAAGTTCCTGCTAAATGCAACACTCCAGAGCTACCAGTAGTACAAGTGTAAGGCAATGCAACAACAGCACAATCAGAAAAAACTTTCTCAACATCATTCTCTTTTACATATCCCATAAAAGTAATCCCTTCATGATCACTGTACTTTTCTTTGATTGATTCCATATAACCAGGAGCATTCGGACTATCAGTTCCAGCTATCACTAATTCAACCAAATCTGTATTGTTTTGTCTTATTAATTTAATTGCCTCTATTGCTACATCAAGTTTTTTGTAAGTTCCAAATTTTCCAAATGCTAATATTTTTTTAGGTCCTAAAGGCAGGTCAAAATTTACTTTATGAGAAGCTTCAAATGCTCCATAAGGAATTGAAATTACATTATTTGTTTTGTATTTGGTATTAAGTACATCAACATATTTATTCAATGACACAACAACAACATCAGCTTTTAATAAACATTTTGTTAAGATTGTTCCGAAAAAACGTATTATTTTTTTCTCCAACTCACTAGAAGCAAATCCAGTTTTTATTAAATTAACTTGCTCAATTATATTATGCAATAAAACAACTGTATTATATCCAAACATTTTTAAAATCATTGGTATTAAAAGCCCTAAAGCCGCTGGTATTTTTTTATTACCAAATTTTAAAAACTGCAAATTAAACAAAACAACATCTGGTTTCGATTTTAAAATCGCTTTAACAATCATAAAAACAGTAAGACAACTATTAAATTTCCAACATTGGTCAACTGTAACTTTATGACTATTGTTAAAATCTAATTGCTTAGGTTTATCCGTTTTATCGGTAATTAAAACTAATTCAGACACTTCATCTTTTTGAACAAACTTTTTCACCAAATGATAACCGTATTCATTCAATGTTGATTTGCTTGGTGGATAAGCTGTTACTATTGCAATTTTCATTTCTTCTATTATTTAAATTAAAAATTATTTAAAGCCAATAGCTGCTCACTACAAGACCTAATCATGTTGGAGGATTTTTATTGTATAAAAAATAATGAACAATAAAAACCACATTTTACATTTTCAAAACGACATGAAATGCCGCTTAAATCATATAACATGAGCAGATAAGTAGGTAAGTTTTTGCTATTCTGTGAGTGAATTTTTTGATTTATTACAAAAGAAACTGATTTTCAATTGGGATTTTGAGCAATCACATTAATTTGTTTTTGTATCAACACAAAATATCAATGATAGATTTTTTTGGGGAAAAAAGGACAACGTGCTTATTTATTTCGTTTTAACATCAGTTTCTCAGTAGGTTTTGAGAAATTGAAAACTAAGATACTACCTTTAATAAGCTTCATAAGTAGTAAATTAAGAGCTTGTTTTCAAATTTTAAAAAACGTCTCTTCTTAATAAG
>NZ_JAPZSP010000054.1 GCF_027531705.1 Flavobacterium sp.
ACTGGTGGATCACAATTTTCTTGTTGTATTACTAATGTATAACCTACAGTTTGTGTAGTAGCACTTGAAGAAACTACTATTATATATGTACTTCCTGCCGTTACAGCAAAATTATCTATAAATCTTACAGTTGAATTAGTACTAGCAGCTCCAGCCAAACAAGCTCCTCCTACTGGACAAGCTCCATAAATAAACACAGATGAGTTTGGTCCTGTCGGAGTTAATTTTACACTTATTAATCCAGTAGTTGCTGCTGTGTAACTATAAAAAACTTCATTACCACCCATATAATTAGTAGCGGCTGGTGCAGCTCCACAACCCGCTCCTTGAGCAACATCTACTAAATCTAAAAAGTTTCCTGTATTGTCAGAATTTTGATAAGGTAAAGCTGTAACTTGAATTGGATCAGCACAAACAGCACCATAATTAAGAGTATTAAAATTAAATGGTGGCGAACACTCGCTCACATTTCCTGGTCCGCAAACATTTTGAACTGAAAATTGGTATTGCGTATTAGGAGCTAAATTACTTAAAACACAAGTCACAACATTTCCTGCAACTGTTATACCTGGCGAAGTTGTGTTCAACCCTAAAATAGTTGGGTTACAAGTTAGTCCAACTCCTAAAACTGCATACTCTAAATTCCATGTGGTTGACCCTGTTGGAATTGTCCAACGAATAGTTGCATTATCTGCTGTAGATGAAATGAACAATGAATTAGTTGTAGGCATACATTTAGAAACCAAACTAATGTCATCTAACGCCCATCTCTCTCCCCAAGTTGTTGGTGTTGCTGTAACTTCTTTTACAAAAGCAATATGAACTGTCTGACCTACTGCTGCAATTGTTGTTGGAATATCAACTGTTTGCAATTTACAAACATTATATTCATTACTAGGATTCATTTCGTTTTCAGTGTAAGACTTTAACGGAACATAAGCAGTCAATATACTTGGATCAGCATTTGTAGAAAGCATTACTTTGTAAACAGTTCCTAAATCTTCTTGAAATGACTGACGGGTTGTAAATCGTATCTGAGCATTTGCAGGAATAGTAAGCTGATTTGTTACTAAATAATCCTTTGAAGAATTGCCTGGCCCAATATTCTGTCTGTTAACAACAGCAGCGTTAGAACCTGCACAAACGGCTGTAGCCGAGGTAGTAACTGCAAAAAGAGTAGTTCCTGAACCTGTGTGATAGGCATTCCAGCCCGCAGGTAAAGAAGTGGAAGAACCTTCAAACCCTTCTTGACTATAACCAAATAATGTGCAAAAAAATAGTATAAATACTAACGTAATTTTTTTCATAATTATGAAAATTTAAAATGGTTTTTGATTGTTTGTTTGATTTTTTTGAATCCCAAATATAAAAAAATATCGCAAAGTTGTATCACAAAATTATTTTTATACGATGAAATACCTTTTTCTAGTAGCGAATGGTTATTTTTTTTAACAAAATGATGTTAATAATGTCTATTTTTGTCGTTCAAATTGTATTATGTTAGAAAAAGAAAAGACAAATTTTGAAAAAACAGTAATTGTTGGAATCGTTACTCAAAATCAAAGTGAAGAAAAACTTGTTGAATATTTAGACGAATTAGAGTTTTTAACTTTCACTGCTGGCGGAGAAGTTATAAAGCGTTTTTGGCAAAAATTGGAGCGTCCAAATCCTAAAACATTTTTGGGAACTGGAAAAATGGATGAAATTCATTATTATGTAAAAGAGAATTCAATTTCAACCGTTATTTTTGATGATGAGTTATCACCTTCTCAACAAAAAAACATATCAAAACTTCTTGATTGTAAAGTTTTAGATAGAACAAATCTTATCCTAGACATTTTTGCACAAAGAGCTGAAACTTCTTACGCAAGAACGCAGGTTGAACTGGCTCAATGTCAATATTTATTACCGAGACTTTCTGGAATGTGGACACACCTTGAGCGTCAAAAAGGAGGAATTGGACTTCGTGGTCCTGGTGAAACAGAAATTGAGACTGACCGTCGTATTGTTCGTGATAGAATTGCTTTGTTAAAGGAAAAAATTAAAACCATTGACAAACAAATGTCAATTCAACGAAGCAATCGTGGTGCTATGGTTCGAGTAGCTCTAGTTGGTTACACCAATGTTGGAAAGTCAACCTTAATGAATGCTGTTGGAAAAAGTGATGTTTTTGTTGAAAACAAACTATTCGCAACTTTAGACACAACGGTTAGAAAAGTGGTTATTAAAAACTTACCTTTTTTACTTTCGGATACCGTTGGTTTTATCAGAAAATTGCCAACGCAATTGGTAGAATCTTTCAAAAGCACATTGGATGAAGTTCGAGAAGCCGATTTATTACTTCATGTAGTTGATATTTCGCATCCCGATTTTGAAGATCATATTGAGTCAGTAAATCAGATTTTGATGGATATTAAAAGCAATAATAAACCAACGATAATGGTTTTTAATAAAATAGATGCCTACAAACATTTGACCATTGATGAAGATGATTTAATTACCGAAAAAACCACCAAACATTATACTTTAGACGAATGGAAATCGACTTGGATGCATAATGTTGGCAGTAAAAACGCATTGTTTATTTCGGCCACTGAAAAAGAGAATTTTGAAGAGTTCAGAGAAACTGTATACGAAGCAGTAAGGCAAATTCATATTACTCGTTTTCCTTATAACAAATTCTTGTATCCAGATTATAAAGATGCCATTGAAAAAGAAGAATAAAAAAAGTCCTTTAGAGTTTATTTCTAAAGGACTTTTTTAGTGTTTTTATGTATATAATTAAAAGTTGTAATTCAAACCAAGTCCAATAACTTGTCTAGTTTGAAAACCTCTAAAAGAGTTGTCGTCATAAATAGTTTGAAAAGCAAAGTTAGTAGAAAGAAATTTATTTATTTTCATTGCTACATTTAATTGATAATCTAAATCAACATTTTGAGGATCTTCTAAATAGTTTGTGTAAAGATTTAAAATATTTTCAACAGAAACATTTTCCATTAAATTAAATTTATAGTACCCATTTACGGCAGCACCAAATTCATATCGATTGGTTCTTCCTAAGTCAACACCAAAAGAACTACTAGCTACTGTAAATTGTTTGTCAACGTATATTAATTTTGATGTAGCTGGTGCAAAATTGAATTTTAAATTATCACTTTTTTTCCACATCATACCTGGTCCAAATTGTAGAAAAGTTGGTGATAAGAAGTGAGAAGTTTTAATTCCTGAATCTTTGTCAAATCCAGAATCCATTTGAGTTCTTCCGTTAAAAAAAGCGGAATAGTACCAGTATCCAAAAGCTTTTTTACCTAAAAGAGAGTTTAATTCTATACGGTCATCCGTTTTTTGAACATCTGCATCTTTTATTTTGGTTAATCCATAACCAGCAATTACTTTATTATCCCAACTCCAAGTGTTTTTCTTGTAATTAAAATCATAATTAACTCCAATGTTTCCTGAAATATTACTTTGTCCTCCTGCTAACCAATTGTTGAATGTTGCTTGATTTGCAAGAAAAGAGAAAGTTCCTCCTTTTTTCCAGCCATCAGGTAAATCAGATGTTTTTCTTGAAGCTGCTGCTTCATTTTTTTTAAGATTTTCTTTTTCAGCATCTTGAGCAAGAGCACCATTAAAGGCTAAAACCAATGCTACCGTAAGTAAAATTTTTTTCATTTAGTATTTGTTTTAAAATTTTTCGAGTGCAAAGGTAGTAATACATTTGACTTTAACAAATTTTATCCGAAATGTAAACAATTGATATAGTTGTTCTTAAGCTATTTTGCTTTTTTAAACATTGGAACGGCCGAACAAGCTTCGCCGTACATTATGCTTCTAGCAAATGGTTGCAAATATTGAACTGCAAGAACATAAGCACTTTCAGGAACTGGTTTTTTAGAGCATCCTTTGATGATAACGGGTTTATCTTTGTATATAGAATAGTCTATTTTTTGAAGTATTTCTTGATATAATGAAGATTCAAGTGTTTCTAAATTACCTAAAACAACTTTTTTGGCAAAAGCAGAAGCATGAACAGTAACTAAAATACTTGCCCAAGCCGGAATTATGGCGTCTGTCGAGCAATGAATGGCAACAAAATGATTTTCATATTGCGACCAATCATGATTTTTCAATGCTTCACGAAAGTCTTTTTCTTTTAAAATGATCCCTTCATAAAGCCATTGCGAAATATCAATTTGTGTTCGAGTTCCATTTGGATAATGATCTTCCAAATCGAAAACTTCGAGTACCGAATTGGCAACTTTATTTATAATTTCATCCATTTTATTAGTTCTCAGTTGCAGTTTTCAGTCGCAGTGATACTGATTACTGCGACTGAAAACTGAAAACTATTTCTAAAGCATTCCTAATTCTAATTTAGCTTCCTCACTCATTAAATCTTTGCTCCATGGTGGATCAAAAGTAATTTCTACTTCGCAAGATTTTACAACTTCGATTTTTTGAACTTTTTCCTCTACTTCACGTGGTAATGTTTCTGCAACAGGACAATTTGGCGATGTCAAAGTCATTAATACTTTCACCTCATTGTCTTCATTAATCATTACATCATAAATTAAACCAAGTTCGTATATATCAACAGGAATTTCGGGGTCATAAATACCTTTTAAAACCTTAACAACACTTTCTCCTAAATTGATATCATCTTTAAATTCTTCCATTTTTATTTTTTTAAACCATTTAAGGCATTTGAGGTCATTTAAGTTCAAACTAACTAATCTTCTAATAACCTATAATTATGATTAACGTATGTTTTTTGACCCTCTTTAAATATATTAGTAACATTAAAATTTATTATTAATCCCATAGAAACATCTAATAAGTTCATATAAGATAAAACTTGAGCTTCATGAATTGGTAATACTTTTTCAATTGATTTTAACTCTACAACTAATTGATTTTCAACAAATAAATCACATCTCAAATTAGCGTCTAATTCTAATCCTTTATATTCTATTGGAATTATTAATTCGGTTTCAAAATAAATGCCTCTAAATTCTAATTCCCTTTCCATACATTTATGATAAACACTTTCTAAAAGTCCTGGTCCAATTTCTTTATGAACTTCAATCGCAGCACCATTTACTTGATAAACTATATCTTTAAGATAGGATTTCGTCATAATATGTAATATTCAAATTTTTACCATAAAGAAATTTAAGTTCATAAAAGACTTAGAAATTCATTGTCCAAAGCTTTCAGAAATTAAACTTAAATGACCTTAAATTTCTTATATGGTTTAATTTTTAGCATTGTACGCCAAAGCATACATTTTTATTTGTTTTACCATCGAAACCAATCCGTTAGCGCGTGTTGGCGATAAATGCTCTTTTAAACCAATTTCGTCTATAAAATCTGTTTTTGCTTCTAAAATATCTTTTGCTTTTTGATTTGAAAAAGCTCGAATTAGAATAGCAATTATTCCTTTTGTCAAAATTGCATCACTATCGGCAGTGAAAATAATTTTATCGTCATTTTGTTCTGCATGAACCCAAACTTTTGACTGACAACCTTTTATTATATTGTCATCGGTTTTATATTTTTCATCTATTAATGGTAATGCTTTCCCTAAATCGATAATATATTCATAACGTTGCATCCAATCTTCAAACATTGAAAACTCATCAACTATTTCATCTTGTATTTCTTTAATTGTCATTGTTTTCTTTTCCAAATGAAACTATTTTGGTAACTAATTTTTCAATTTCAACTGGCGGAAATCCGTGATCAAAATTAAGTGACTCATACTCTTTTTCTTTATAAGCGATTTTTATTTTTGCCATTGGAGCACCATCATAAAATCTTTTTTGAGTTGGATCTTTATATGTTGATAAACTATCTAATTGAACTGTTTCAAAAGCATTTACTAATTCTTTCCAATCGGCATCAGATATTTTTGTAGTTACTCCTTTTCCTTCTTCGTTTCTGTTATTAGAAATAGAGACTTCTTGATTTTGAATGATAATTTTTTGATAAAATCCACGTGTATTTGCAATGTATTCAATTGAAGCATTTGCTAAGTCATTTTTTGTTTCTTGTGAGCAACCTTTTCCTAAGAAAATAGTTAGTAAAATCATTGTAATTACTTTCATATCTAGTGTTTTATGACAACATCATTTGTGCTTTTTTAACAGCTTCGACAAATATATCAATTTCTTCTTTAGTGTTGTAAAAAGCGAAACTTGCTCTTATCGTTCCAGGAATTTTATAAAAATTCATAATAGGTTGCGCACAATGATGTCCAGTTCTTACTGCTATACCTAATTTATCGATAATCGTGCCAATGTCATACGGATGAATACCTTCGATATTAAACGAAATTACTGAAGTTTTGTTTGCGCTTGTTCCGAAGATTTTCAAACCTTCAATTTCTAGTAATTTTTCGGTTGCGTAACCCAATAAGTCGTTTTCGTATGCCGCAATATTTTCAAAACCAATTTCATTCAAATAATCAATTGCGGTTCCAAGTACAATTCCGCCTTCAATATTGGGTGTTCCTGCTTCAAATTTGTGTGGCAAATCGGCATAAGTGGTTTTTTCAAAAGAAACAGTGGCAATCATTTCGCCACCACCTTGATATGGAGGCAGTTTTCGAAGCCATTCTTCTTTTCCATATAAAATTCCAACACCTGTTGGTCCGCAAATTTTATGTCCTGAAAACACATAAAAATCACAATCTAAAGCTTGAACATCAGGTTTTAAGTGTGGTGTTGCTTGAGCACCATCAATCAAAATAGCAGCTCCAACTTCATGCGCTTTTTTAATCATATATTCAATAGGATTAATTGTTCCTAAAGCATTTGAAATATGATTTACAGTTACAATTTTAGTTTTTTCAGAAAGTAATTTGTCAAAGTATGACATAATCAGTTCGCCATTTTCATTCATCGGAATCACTTTCAAAACAGCTCCAGTTTTTTCGCACAACATTTGCCAAGGCACAATATTACTATGATGTTCTAAAGCAGAAACCAAAACCTCATCGCCAACTTTCAAAATAGAAGCAAATCCGTTAGCAATAGCATTTATAGAATGAGTGGTTCCTGATGTAAAAATCACTTCATGCGAAAATTTAGCATTGATGTGGCTTTGAATTTTTCCTCTCGAAATCTCATAAGCATCAGTCGCTAATTGACTCAAAGTATGAACGCCACGATGAATATTAGCATTAATTTCTTCGTAATATTTGGTTATAGCATCAATCACTACTTTAGGTTTCTGCGATGTAGCTCCGTTATCGAAATAAACAAGTGGTTTTCCGTTCACTTTTTGTGAAAGAATCGGAAAATCAGCTCGTATCTTTTGTATATCTAACATTTCTTTATTTAGAATTTTTCTAAATACAAAAGTAATAAAATTGAAACTGATTATTACCAAACAGATGTTAATAATTATTGAATGTTTGTGTAAAATTATAAGTCATACAAGGTCAAATAAGTTTTATCTATCTTTTATACTCTTAAATGTCTTATGTAATTCAAATTTATTAAATTGCATCAAAATCCATTTCAAATGAAAAAATTTCTGAAAATCTTCGCAATTCTTCTTGTTGCCGCATTAGTTTATCTAAGAATTACCATTTATCCACAACTTGATTTGATTTCAGGTTTCTCTGCGAAAAGTGTGGCTTCGGGACATTTTTTAGACAATCGTTCGTTGAAAACTATTCAACAAGGCGATAATGATATTGAAAAAATAGATTGGGCAACCAACGAAATTAATGATGCTGAACAATTTGTAACTTCAAAAGTTTATGGATTAAAGGAACGAAAAGCGATTTACCGAGAAGGTTTGGGTGCAACGTTAATTAATGATGATTTTGATGTTTCAAAACAGTATAAAGTTCCAAAAAGAACCAAAACCATCAACAATTTACCTTTTCCTTATGGAAATTTAGAGCCAAAAGACACCATTTTTTCAAACATTGATTATGCCAAATTAAATGCAGCTGTTGAAAATGCTTTTGATAAAAAAGTAGAAAAAAATAAGCGAACTCGCTCCATAATTGTGATTTACAAAGACAAAATTATTGCCGAAAAATACGCTGATGGTTTCAATAAAAACTCAAGAATTTTAGGTTGGTCAATGACGAAAAGCATTACTGGAACTTTATTTGGAATCTTGCAAAAACAAGGTAAAATCGACATCAAAAAACCAGCTCCAATTGATGAATGGAAGAACGACGAACGAGAAAAAATTACACTAAATGATTTGCTTCACATGAATTCTGGTTTGGAATGGGAAGAGAAATATGATAAAATTTGTGATGCTACTAAAATGTTGTTTATTGAAGAAGATATGGCCAAATCGCAAATCAATAAACCATTGGTTGGAAAACCAAATAACAAATGGAATTATTCATCGGGAACGACCAATTTATTGAGTGGAATTTTAAGAAAACAATTCAAAACGCATCAAGAGTATTTAGACTTTTGGTACAGCAATTTATTAGACAAAATCGGCATGAATTCAGCTATTGTTGAAACCGATATGGCTGGGAATTTTGTTGGTTCGTCTTATGGTTGGGCAACAACTCGCGATTGGGCAAAATTTGGCTTATTGTACTTGCACAAAGGCAATTGGAACGGCGAACAAATCTTTGACGAAAGTTGGGCAAAATACGTGTCAACACCAACGAATACATCCAACGGAAATTATGGGGCTCAATTTTGGTTAAACGCAGGCGGAAGATTCCCAAATGTCCCAAAAGACATGTTTTACGCAAGTGGTTTTCAAGGACAAATGGTGGCAATTTTTCCAAGCAATGAAATAGTTATTGTGAGAATGGGCTTAAAAGAAGACCCTGAATTTGATTTTGATGGATTGTTGAGTGGAGTTGTTTCTTCTCTAACAGCAAAGAACGCAAAGTAAAAAAAGAGCGCAAAATTTA
>NZ_JAPZSP010000043.1 GCF_027531705.1 Flavobacterium sp.
CTAAAACTGTAATTCTTATTATTGTAACCTGTCAGAATATCAAGAAAAATATCGTAAATAAGTTTAGAGTAAGTGTCATATTTTTTGTTTTCAGATATAATAATTTCATCAATTGAATTTATTAGTTCCAGTTGATTTTCATTACTATTTAGTTTCAATAATAGCTCTTTTATTTGTTCTGATTTTGACATAATTAAACTAGTGAAATTTTATTGAATTGATTACTATACCCCATATCATAAACTCGTTTTCTTCAGTTACTTTAATGGGTTTGTAGTCTTCATTTTCAGCCATTAACCAAACAACATTATCTTCGATTTTTACTCTTTTTACAGTAAATTCTCCATCTATTTGACAAATGGCAATTCTGTTATTTTGAGCTTCTAAACTCTTATCTATCACTAACAAATCTCCATCATTTATACCTGCATTTTTCATTGAATGACCTTTGACTTTTGCAAAAAAAGTTGTGTCTTTATTCTTGATTAATGTCTTGTTTAAATCTATTGATAGTTCTATAAAATCATCAGCTGGAGAAGGAAAACCTGCACTAATACCAACATCCATAAAAGGCAGCTCCAATGATGTAGATAAATCAGGAGTATAGAATTCTAATGTTGCTGTATTGAATATGCTTTTTAACTTCATTGTATTTATAGTTTGTATGTAAAATGATTTTCTAAAGTCGATATTTCTTTTTCAACTTGTAACCAATCTGATTTTACTTCATTTGAAAGATTTACATCACTATACTTATTAAAATGTACTTCACTTGCACCAAACTGTTTTAATTCAGAAATACAATTGAGAAATAAGTTGTTATCATTTTCTTCAGTACTAGTTAATTCTTCTATAATACCATTATAATCAGCAATAAAAGGCAACATATATTGAATATAATTATCATAAAACAAATGAGCTTCGTCTCCAAACTCTAAAACATATTTAAAATCAGAATTGTTTTTTTGATTTTGACAATATAGATTTTTTGTTACCGTTGCATTTGGAATAATAATAGTGTCAAGAATTACATCAGCCCCTTCAGTAATATTGATATTTACATTTAATCTATTTCTGAATTAAAACAGTTTGGTGCAAGTGAAGTACATTTTAATAAG
>NZ_JAPZSP010000026.1 GCF_027531705.1 Flavobacterium sp.
AGTAGTTCAAGTGGTTTGAGTGAGTTTTATCAAAATAATACTTTTATGGTTGGACAGACTTATTATGTTCGAGTATTTCATGCTGAATCAAGTTTACTGACTACCAATTTTACCATTTGTGTTCAGAATCCAACTCTTTCAATAGTGAATAATAGCATTGATGAAGCGAAAATATACCCTAATCCTGCAGATGATTATTTTGAAATAGAAACAAGTTTAAATATAGATAAGGTTACTTTATATAATAGTAATGGGCAATTAGTTTTAATTGCGAAACAGAAAAAAATGTCAACTTCATCTTTACAAAAAGGGATTTATTTTGTGAAAATAGAAGACGAAAAAGGAAGGGTTGTATTCAAGAAATTAGTTAAGAATTAATAAAAAAAAGCTGAAATTATTTTCAGCTTTTTTTATCTTCACTTTGTACAATTTTTATTTGCATAATTGTAGAAATATTATGAGCCATATTTTTCATGCGTTCGCAATTAAAACCTTCAAAATTTTCGTTGATGGCTGCTTCAAAATGTGTCAACCAAATTTCAAACAACTCTTTTGATAAATAAGATTTCATATTTACATCCAAATGAATTTGAGTCAAATTATTAAAATAACCACCGGTTCCAAAAATGGCTTGAGACCAAAAAGTCACTAAAATAGGCAAGTGTTCCTCTAACTTTATTTTGACAACATCAGTAAAAATGTAACTGATTTTAGCATCAGATAAAAGTTTTTTGTAAAAATCCTCTACAATTATATATAAGTCGTCTTGATTTTGAACGTCATTCATTTCAGAAAAAATTAAAGTGCAAAGTTACACGATTACAAATTCAATAGGCTGATTTATGTCATATTTATAAAAGAAAAAGGTTTCAAAAATTAATTTGAAACCTTTATCGTCTTAATACTTAATACTAAAATCTTAATACTACATATACGCTTCAATAGGAGCACAGCTACAAACTAAATTTCTATCGCCATAAGCATCATCTACACGACGAACGCTTGGCCAAAATTTATTTTCAGCAATGTATTCCAATGGGTAAGCTGCTTGTTCTCTTGTGTATGGAAAAACCCAAGTATCGGCAGTTAACATGTTTAATGTATGTGGTGCATTGTGCAACACATTGTTAGTTTCCTCTTTAGTTGCTGCTTCAATTTCTTTTCTAATAGAAATCATAGCGTCACAAAAACGATCTAATTCGGCTAAATCTTCTGATTCTGTTGGTTCAATCATCAAAGTTCCAGCTACTGGGAAAGAAACTGTTGGTGCGTGGAAACCATAATCCATTAAACGTTTTGCAATATCGGTAACTTCAATTCCTTTTTCTTTGAATGCTCTACAATCTAAAATCATTTCGTGTGCCGCTCTTCCCATTTCTCCTGAATATAAAACTGGATAGTGCGATTCTAAACGCGTTTTCATATAATTAGCATTCAAAATTGCATATTTTGTAGCATTTGTAACGCCTTCTGAACCTAACATAGATATATATCCATAAGAAATTAAGCAAACTAAAGCCGAACCGTAAGGCGCAGCAGAAATAGCAGTAATTGCTTGATCTCCACCAGTAGGAATAATTGGATTGGTTGGTAAAAACGGAACTAATTTTTCGTTTACACAAATTGGTCCAACACCTGGTCCACCGCCACCATGTGGAATAGCGAATGTTTTGTGTAAATTCAAGTGACAAACATCAGCACCAATTGTTGCCGGATTTGTTAATCCAACTTGTGCATTCATATTCGCTCCATCCATGTAAACCAAACCACCATTGTCGTGAATGATTTGAGTGATTTCGCAAATAGCACTTTCAAAAACTCCATGCGTTGAAGGATAAGTTACCATCAAACATGAAAGATTTGCTGCATGTTCAATAGCTCTTGCTCTTAAATCTTCTACATCAATGTTACCGTTTTCCATTGTTTTGGTCACGATAATAGTCATTCCTGCCATAGCTGCCGAAGCTGGATTGGTTCCGTGAGCTGATGATGGAATCAAACATACATTTCTGTGATCATCACCGCGAGATAAATGATAAGCACGAATTGCCATCAAGCCAGCATATTCTCCTTGTGCACCTGAATTTGGTTGCAAAGTTGTTCCTGCAAAACCAGTAACTACATTTAATTGATGCTCTAATTTTTTAAGCATAATTTGATAACCTTCCGCTTGTTCCACTGGAGCAAATGGGTGAATGCTGTTCCAATTTGCCATTGATAATGGTAGCATTTCGGCTGCAGCGTTCAATTTCATCGTACATGAACCTAATGAAATCATGGAATGATTTAACGATAAATCTTTACGCTCTAATTTTTTGATATAACGCATCAACTGACTTTCAGAATGATGACTATTGAAAACATCATGCGTTAAGAAAGTTGAAGTTCTCTCTAATGATGATGGGATATTATTTGTTGAAGATAATTCAGAAACTTTGAAACTTTCTTTACCTGTTGCTTCTGCAAAAATGGCAATGATTTGATTCAAATCTGAAATTGAAGTCGTTTCATTTACAGAAATTGAAATAGTTTCACCATCTATATAAAAGAAATTAACTTCATGTTTTTCTGCAATTGCTTTTACTTTTGAAGCGTCTGCTTTTACAGAAATAGTATCAAAGAAAGAAGTATTTACATTATAAACGCCCAATTTGTTTAAAGCATCTGATAAAGTTACTGCAGAGGCATGCACTTTATTGGCAATATATTTCAATCCTTTTGGACCGTGAAAAACGGCGTACATTCCAGCCATAACAGCCAATAAAACTTGAGCTGTACAAATATTAGAAGTTGCTTTTTCACGTTTGATGTGTTGCTCACGAGTTCCTAAAGCCATTCTCAAGGCACGATTTCCGTTAGCATCTATTGTAACACCAATAATTCTTCCTGGCATTGAACGTTTGTGTTCTTCTTTAGTTGCAAAAAACGCAGCATGTGGTCCGCCATAACCCATCGGAATTCCGAAACGTTGTGAAGTTCCAACTACTACATCAGCACCCATTTCTCCTGGAGGAGTTAATTTTACCAATGATAAAATATCTGAAGCTACAGCCACTTTTATTTCGTTTTCGTGTGCTTTTGCAATAAAATTGGCATAGTCATTTACTTGACCAAATTTTCCTGGATATTGTAAAATTGCTCCGAAAAAATCTGTTGAAAAATCAAATGTTTCGTGATTTCCAATTACTAATTCAATTCCTTTTGGAGTTGAACGTGTTTGTAAAACCGATAATGTTTGAGGTAGAATTTCTTCAGAAACGAAGAATTTACTAGCATTGTTTTTCTTTTGATCACGTGTACGAACATCAAATAATAAAGCCATTGCTTCAGCAGCTGCAGTTCCTTCGTCAAGAAGTGATGCGTTGGCAATCTCCATTCCTGTAAGTTCGATTATCGTAGTTTGATAATTTAGAATTGCTTCTAAACGACCTTGTGCAATCTCAGCTTGATAAGGTGTGTAAGCTGTGTACCAACCTGGATTTTCAAAAATATTTCTCTGAATCACTGCTGGTACAATCGCTGGATGATATCCCAAACCAATATACGATTTGAAAACTTTATTTTTCTTTCCTAATTCTTGAATGTGCGTTAGGTATTCATATTCAGTCATTGGAGCGTCTAAATCCAAGTCTTTTTTTAGACGGATATTGTCTGGCACAGTTTCATAAATTAACTGGTCAAGACTTTCTACTCCTATGGTTTTAAACATATGTTGTAGGTCGTTCTCACGTGGACCTATGTGGCGTAATGCAAATGAGTCTGTTTTCATTTAAATAATTATATATATAAAGTTTGTGTGTTGTTTTAAGAGAACAAAAGTAATTATTAAACTTTTATTTTTAAGTTAAACAAAGGGTAATATTTTGAGAAATTGTTAACTAAAAACAAGGTTTATTAACATAATGATTAGTTTTGTAGCATGCGATTTTTTAGAAAATTTTTTGGTTTTTACATCAATTCAAGCATTCATGTGGCTTTGTCTGTTTATGCTTTGGTTCAATTGACGCAAATTTTGTTTAGCATTTCTAATGATTTTGCTACTTCTTACTTCGCTTTTTTCGGAACAATTGTGGGATATAATTTTGTGAAATACGATGCTTTAGCAAGAACAAAAAAGATACAAATGTCACTTCAATTAAAAGGAATTGCCTTTTTGAGTTTTCTGTCTTTGATAGCTACTGGATATTATTTTTTTCGATTGCAAAAAACTACACAATTTATTGGTTTTGTATTTCTCGCCATAACATTATTATATACTTTGCCGTTCTTTCCCAACAAAAAAAATGCTCGAAATTGGGCTGGATTTAAAATTTACATTGTGGCTTTGTGTTGGGTTGGCGTGACTCTGTTTTTACCTATAATTAATAATAATTTACCTTTTACAAATTATGTGTTTTTGGTTGCAGCACAACGATTTATATTGATTTTTGTATTGATTTTAATCTTTGAAATCATCGATTTAAGATTGGATGATCCGCATTTGAAAACCGTTCCGCAGCAAATAGGAGTCGTAAAAACCAAACGAGTAGCAGTTACTTTGATGCTACTATTCGTGTTATTAGAATTTTTATCGACGGATTTTAGAATAGAATTTTTTTCTTTAAAATCGGCTTTAGCAATAACAACAATTTTGTTTTTGTTGTTTTCAAATGAAAATAGGTCAAGGTATTATGCTTCTTTTTGGGTGGAAAGTATTCCGATATTTTGGTGGTTGGTTGTTGAAATAATTTAAACCTGACAGGTTTTCTAAACCTGTCAGGTTGGATTTTTAGCCATTGAAAACTATTCGTTCTTCAACTTTTGTTTCACTTGCTTTTCGTTTTCCTCAAAAGAAAAAGTACAAGTTTAAAAATAACATGATTCCTAAATAGATAGTAAATCCTCCAATTTTATAGCTTAATTTTTCTATTAATAATTGATAACTGTCTTGATACATATTCATTTCAAGAATCATTAATGCAAAACCTAAATTTAATAAATAAAAACCTGTTTCGAATAATTTGTTGGTCGCATTTGCAATTTCTTCGCGACCTTTAAAAATGTCTAACATATAAACTTTACTGTTTTTGAAAAGCGTTCTTGAAACGTAATAGGTTAAGAATAAAGCAACTGGTAAGTAAATGGCGTAACCGATTAAAATTTTTGTAGTTTCCATAATAAATGTATTTAAATTAATTTTTTGATATATTTCGTAAGGAGGATAATATTGAAGTAGTGCATCATGGCAATAGTGCAAATAATGACCGCCGATTTGAAAGCAATAATTTCAATAAGTTGATGAAACGAAAGGATTTTCTCCCAAGAGATTAAAGTCATTGCACAATAACCCAAATTCAATAAATAATAGCCAACTAACAATATTTGATTGATTTTGTGACACAAATCTTCATGATTTGGAAGAAGTTCTGAAACGAATATGTTGCCGTTGTTGTAACATATTTTTCCGACTTTTATTATGATTATCGTGGTTATCAATAGGTAAATTGTGTAACCAATAATGTTGAGGTTCATGGTTTCTGTTTTTTTGTATATATTATTACAGATAGAAAAATGCAAAGAACTAAAGGAAAACATATCAAAACCCAAGTTAAAGTATCAACATAGTTTATGTTTTCATTGTAATACCATAAAGAAAAGAAAGCTATTACTAAAAGGAAATATATTTTTATATACAGATTTTCTCTATACTTATTCCAATAAATAAGGCCAATTATTATTTGAAGTAATCCAGTTAACATTGTTGAATATGCAGCTAGATAAAAGAAACCTTCTTCTATAAAGCCAATTAGTAATAATACCAAAGGAATTGAAATTGCTATTGTATTTGTTATTTTTAAATCTTTCAGAAAAAAATGAAAGTTTTAGTTAAATTTTTTTTACTCTATTTCATTATTTTAACAACCAATTTTGCTAACCAATTGTCTTTGTATTCTGTCATTTTGTCTAACATATTATCTGCTTTTAGAACAAAATCATATAGTTTAGTGGTTTGATCTACAAAATGTTTTTCTTCTGCTGTATTATCTGATGTTATGGAAGAAACTTCTTTTAAAACTTTCAAAGCAGGTTTGATTTCTCGTTTACTACGTTCTCTTGAAATTTTTACTGCTAATTCGTCTAAGTCTTTTTCGGCTGTAAAAAATTCACGTCTTTCACCAGCTTTGTATTCTTTATAAACAATTCCCCAATCCATTAATGCTCTTAAATTCATAGAAGCATTTCCTCTCGAAATTTGCAATTCTTCCATTATGTCTTCCATTGAAACTGCTTCGTGAGAAACCATCAAAAGCGCATGAATTTGAGCCATGGTTTTATTTATTCCCCATTGACTACCCAATGCACCCCAAGTTTGAACGAATTTATTTTTAGCTTCTTTAAATTCCATTTTGATGGTTATTTCATTTTGATAAGACAAAGGTATATAAAAGTTTTTAAAGTTTCAAAAAAAAATGAAAGTTTGTTTGTTTTTATTTAAAAACGTATAAATTGGTGAATACAATCACTAATAAATATATAATATTGGTGAATACGTTCACCAAAAAACATATTAAATTGGTGAACAAGTATAATTTTAGGTAATTTTTGAAATAGAATTATTATAAAAACCATTAAGAAATTAAGTGGCAGTAAGTTCTAAATCTTAATTTTCTTAATGGTTAAATTTATCGTTTATAGGTTTTTCCATGTAGAGTTTTATAAAAACCCTCAAAATTCATAAAATAAGTATCAAAATCAATATTTTCACTACAATTTGATTCTATAACACCATATTTATCAATCATGCCACATTCAAAACAGAGTTTCAAAACACTGACAATTTTATTGTTTTTCTTTAAAATTAATATATCTCTGTATGATGGAACACATGCTGTTAAATGACTTTCATAATAAATATCATTTGTTATGAATTCATCAATTTTTTTAATTTTCTCTTTAGGTACAAGATTTTTTATGTAACCATATGAAATAAGTTCTTTTTCAAAAGTTTGAAAATTTAATTTATGTCCATAAACGCTCATGAAAATTTCATTAAATCTTTTTGTAGTATCATTTTTATCAGCAATTTCATCAGTAATGACATAATGAATAATTTCATCGAAATTATTAACATTTCTTTCTTTTTTACAGCTAAAAAGAAATAATACTATGATCGAAGAATAAAATAATTTTCTCATAACTTCAGTATTATGTGATTTCTACAAAAGTCCAGCACGTTTCAACAACGCATCAGCCTTAGGTTCTTGACCACGAAACTTTTTATACAATTCCATTGGTAATTCTGTTCCGCCTTTTGAGAGTACATTGTCTTTAAATTTGGTTGCCACTTCTTTATTAAAAATGCCTTTTTCTTGGAAATAAGCAAACGCATCAGCATCTAAAACTTCTGCCCATTTATAACTGTAATATCCAGAAGAATAGCCACCTTGGAAAATATGAGAAAACGATGTACTCATACAATTCTCAGCAACATCAGGATATAAACTTGTACCTTCCATAGCTTGTTTTTCAAAAGCTTTGACATCAGCGATAGTTTGTGATTTTCCGTGATAGGTCATATCTAAAATTCCGAAACTCAATTGACGTAACGTTGCCATGCCTTCTAAGAAACTCGCACTTTCTTTTATTTTTTCTACATATTCTTGCGGAATGATTTCACCAGTTTCGTAATGATTAGCAAACAATGCTAATGCTTCCGGTTCGTAGCACCAGTTTTCCATTACTTGACTTGGCAATTCAACAAAATCCCAATAAACCGAAGTTCCAGATAAACTTGGATAAGTTGTATTGGCTAACATTCCGTGTAAAGCGTGACCAAATTCGTGGAATAATGTTGTTACTTCATTGAAGGTTAGGAGTGAAGGTTTGGCTTCAGACTTCTCGGAAGTTAAAATTGGTGGAGTAAAGTTGCAAACTATAGAAACGTGTGGTCTTTCATTGATTCCGTTTTTTATAGCTTGCGATTTATACGAAGTCATCCAAGCGCCATTTCGTTTTCCTTTTCTTGGGAAAAAATCGGAGTAGAAAATGGCAACTAATTGACCTTCCGATCCCCAACTGCTTGAGGACAAAACTTCAAATGTTTGAACATCTTCGTGGTATTTGTCAATATCAAAAACTTCTTTAAAAGTAATTCCGAATAGTTTTTCGGCAATGGTAAATGCTCCATGTAAAACATTTTCTAACCTGAAATAAGGTTTTAAAATTTCATCATCAAAGTTGAATAATTTTTGCTTCAATTTTTCCGAATAATAAGCGCCATCCCATTTTTCGAGTTGGTCAATTCCGTCAAGTTCTTTTGCGAAAGCGGTTAATTGAGCAAATTCTTTTTGAGCAGCTGGTTTTGCTTTTTCTAATAAATCATTCAAAAAAGAACGTACTTTTTCAGGATTTTGTGCCATTCGTTCCTCCAAAACAAAATCAGAATGCGATTTATATCCTAATAAATTAGCACGTTTATGACGTAATTCTACTATTCGTTTAACATTTTCTTTGTTGTCAAATTCGTTATCTTGAAATGATTTTTTTCCAGCAGCAATTGCTATTTCTCTTCGCAATTCACGATTTTCAACATAAGTCACAAAAGGCAAATAACTCGGAAAATCTAAAGTAAAAACCCAACCTTCCAATTCTTTTGATTTTGCCAAACTTGCTGCCATTTCTTTAGCGCCATCAGGCAAACCTTTTAAATCTTCTTCATTGGTAATATGCAATTGATAATTGTTGGTTTCAGCCAAAACATTTTCGCCATACGTCAATTTGATTTTGGCTAATTCGGTATCAATTTCGCGTAATTTTAATTTGTCTTCTTCATTCAGTAATGCTCCATTTCTAGAAAATCCTTTGAATTTTTTATCTAATAAAGTAGCTTGTTCAGTAGTTAAATTCAAAGAATCTTTTTGATCATAAACTGCTTTTACTCGTTTGAATAAATCTTCATTTAAAGCGATATCATTACTAAATTCAGTCAACAACGGAGAAACTTCTTGAGCGATTTTTTGCATTTCGTCACAAGTTTCTGCCGAATTCAAATTGAAGAAAATCGATGACAATCTATCTAAATTTTCACCAGAAAAATCTAAAGCAACAATAGTATTTTCAAATGTTGGAGCATCAGAGTTTGTAATTATGGCATCAATTTCAGCTTTTGCTTTTGCGATATTTTCGATAAAAGCAGGTTTGTAATCTTCTAATTTTATTAGCGAAAAAGGTGCGGTATTATGTTTGGTGTTGAATGTTGAGGTAAGAGTTTTCATTGCTCGCAAAGGCGCAAAGGCGCAAAGTTTTTTAAAGTTTAAAATTTTCTAAATTTTGGTAGGTATTCCAAAAACGAAGTAATTCTAAGGTGTTGGAATTTATTTTGTAATAAAGAGTAATTTGTTTTGTAATCACCACTTTATTAACTTCTTTATAATTTGTTGAAATGAATTCAATGTTGTTTTTATCTAATAAAGTAATTGTGTAGTCAACTTTGTCGATAAAATTCACAACATCTTGAAATGTCCATTCAGCTTCAAGATAATCAATGTTTTGCCAATAGTCTTTTTTAGCTTGTGGCGACCAAATAACATTCATTATTTGAAATATTTTGAATAACGATTTCTAGTTTCTTCCATAACCATATTGTGAGTAATTCCTTCATTATTTTCCAATGAATAAATTGCTTCATCAATAGCCGCTTTTTGCTTTTCGGTTAAAGTGGATTTGGATTGTATCAAAAGTATAATTTCTTCAATCAACTTTGGGTTTTCAATATCCAAAATAACCTTTGCCAACTCAATTTTAGAAGTTTGAATGTTCATAGTATTCTTTTTATCAAAGATAATTATTTTTTCAATTCAGATGCTGCTTTATTCACAGCTTCTTTCAAACTTTCTTTATAGAAAATAATTTTGTCAAGCACACATTTATCATGACTTCCGATGATTTGTGCGGCTAGAATTCCGGCGTTTTTTGCTCCGTTTAACGCAATAGTTGCCACAGGAACGCCACCAGGCATTTGAAGAATAGATAAAACCGAATCCCAACCATCGATAGAATTGCTCGACTTTACAGGAACTCCAATTACAGGAAGAGGTGACATTGAAGCAACCATTCCAGGTAAATGAGCCGCACCGCCAGCACCAGCAATTATTACTGAAATACCACGAGTGTGTGCGTTTTTACTAAAATCAAATAATTTTTCGGGTGTTCTGTGTGCCGAAACAATATCAACCTCAGTTTCGATGTCAAATCCTTTTAAGATGTCGATGGCTTCTTGCATTACCGGCATATCTGAAATACTTCCCATTATTATGGCTACTTTACTCATTATTTTAGTTTAATGTTGTTTAAATTGTTTATTAGTTTAAAGTTGTTACTATTGACCACAACTGCCAACTGCGACTGATTACTGCGACTGACCACTTATCACTCGTATACTATTCTTAACTTCTTCAGCAATTTTTCTAGCTTCCACCATATTTTCATTTACAATAGTAACGTGTCCCATTTTTCTAAACGGACGAGTTTCTCTTTTGCCGTAAATGTGTGGTGTAACGCCATCAATTGCCATTATTTTTTCGATGTTTTCGTAAACTACTTGTCCCGAAAAACCTTCTTCGCCGACCAAATTTACCATAATTCCAGCAACTTTGCTATCGGTAGTTCCTAAAGGTAAATCTAAAATGGCGCGCAAATGATTTTCAAATTGTGAAGTATAACTAGCTTCTATCGAATAATGTCCCGAATTGTGTGGTCTTGGAGCAACTTCGTTTACTAAAATTTCATCGTCTTCGGTTTGAAACATTTCTACTGCTAATAATCCAACATGATTGAAGGATTCAGAAACTTTTAAGGCAATTCCTTGTGCTTTTTGGGCTACTTTTTCGTCAATTCGAGCAGGACAAATTACATATTCTACTTGATTAGCTTCAGGATGAAATTCCATTTCAACAACAGGATAGGTTTTTACTTCGCCAGAAACCGAACGCGATACAATTACAGCCAATTCATTTTTAAACGGAACCATTTGCTCAGCAATACATTCCACTTCAGGTAAATTGACTAAGTCTATTGTTGAGCGAACTATTTTTACACCGTTTCCATCGTAACCAAATTGAGCACATTTCCACACAAAAGGAAATTCTAATTCGTCTTTTTCTAGCGATTTTCTCAAATCATTCAAATCTACAAATCGTTGATGAGGTGAAGTTGGAATGTTATTTTCAACATAAAAATCTTTTTGACGACCTTTATTTTGAATCAATCTTAAGGTTTTTGGCGATGGGAATATAGGTAATCCTTCTGATTCCAAAACGTCTAAAGCATCAAGGTTTACATTTTCGATTTCGATGGTTAAAAGATTCACCATTTTTCCAAATTGATAAACGGTGTCATAATCCATCAAACTTCCTTTGTAAAAAGCGTTGCAACTGTATCTTGCTGGTGCTTCTTCACTTGGTTCTAAAACCAAAGTTTGTATATCGAATTTTCTAGTTTCGGTCAATAGCATTTTACCTAATTGTCCGCCACCGAGAATTCCTAATTTAAAATCGGATGAGAAATAATTCATTTGTTGTTGTAGTTGTTTGCGCAAAGATAAACATTTGAAAATTATTTTAATCGCTTCAAAATATCTTTCACTGCCGATTTATAAGCAGGAGTTTGATGACTGCAATCTCTTTGAAGTAAAAATTTTAGTTCGTCATTTACCCAATGGTGTTTTTTACCAAGATTGTATAAAGTTCGCATTGTGTATGCAGCATTTGCAGCTTTGTTGGATTCAATCAACCAATCTAAACAAGTTTCAATTATCTTTTCTTCTTGATTTTCTGTTAAAGAATATTTTTTAGAATTGGATAGAAACAAACAGATTTTAGAAATCGAACGTATGGCAGAATCCGATTTGTATTGGTGTAATGTTTCGCAAAATTTATCTAAGAAAGGTAAAAACAAATCCATTTTTTCTTCACAAATCAACTCCAAAATCCAACAGGCTTTATGATGATTTTTATCTTTAACATTAAATGCAATTTCTACTAAATACTTTAAATAATCGGGATTAGCAAAGATGAAATCTTTATTATCATCTCTACTTTTTCTATGTGCGGTACTTTTAGCTATTTGATTGTAATATTCTGCATTCATTTTGTAAATATATTAAATTAGCAAAAAAGTCAAAATACTTGTTATTAAATAGTTATTAGTTCGTAAATTTGCTCCTTTATTTTTTTAAATCAAATAACAATGATACACCTTCACGATAAAACTTTCGAGCCTTTTATTTCTTCAGAAGAAATTGATTTTGCAATTGTAAATATGGCTAAACAAATGGATGATGACTTTTTTGATGAAGTTCCGGTTTTTGTCGGAATTCTAAATGGATCTTTTATGGTGATGTCCGATTTAATGAAGCATTACAGAGGTATGTGTGAAGTGAGTTTTATGAAAATGGCGTCGTATGAAGGAACTCAATCTACAAATGATGTAAAACAACTAATCGGAATTAATGAAAATTTGGAAGGTAGAACAGTTGTAATTGTTGAAGATATCGTAGATACAGGAAATACTGTTGAAGAATTGAAAGCAATTTTCAAATCAAAAGGAGTAAAGCATTTAAAAATTGCAACTTTATTCTTCAAACCAGAAGCATACAAAAAAGATATTAAAATTGATTACGTAGGAATTAGAATTCCAAATAAATTCATCGTTGGATATGGTTTAGACTACGACGGATTAGGAAGAAACCTAGCAGACGTTTATCAATTAGCACAATAAAAAGTGTTCAGTGTTAAGTGAATAGTTTCGGTGTGCAACAAAACTTTTAAACTCATAAACTTTTAAACTCATAAACTAAAAAAAATGATCAACATCGTTCTTTTCGGAAAACCAGGTGCAGGAAAAGGCACACAAGCTGAATTTTTAAAAGAAAAATACAATTTAACGCATCTTTCTACAGGAGATATTTTTAGATTTAACATCAAAAATGATACAGATTTAGGAAAATTAGCCAAAACATTTATGGATAAAGGCGATTTGGTTCCTGATGAAGTAACTATTCAAATGTTGCAAAGCGAAGTTGATAAAAACCCAGATTCGGCAGGATTTTTATTTGATGGTTTTCCAAGAACTTTAGCGCAAGCAGAAGCTTTGGATAAATTTTTAGAATCAAAAGGTCAAAGTATAACGGCAACCGTTGCGCTTGAAGCTGATGATAATATTCTAGTAGCGCGTTTGTTAGAAAGAGGAAAAACTTCAGGTAGACCAGACGATCAAGATGAAGAAAAAATCAGAAATCGTTATGACGAATACAACCAAAAAACAGCGCCTTTGATGAATTATTACAAAGATAAAGGCAAATTTCACGCGGTTGACGGAATCGGAACCATCGAAGAAGTAACTGAAAGATTAACAGTTGTTTTTAATAAATTTTAATTAAAATAATTGACTTGGATATAAATTTCGAGCATTCGATTTTTTTTCTGATATTTGCAAAATAGTAAAGAGCTATATTCTTCTTTTAGAATTCAGCTCTTTTTTTAAATAATATAATGGAAATATTCATAATTCTTTTATTGATTTTACTTAACGGTGTTTTCTCAATGTCAGAAATAGCATTGATTTCTGCACGAAAAAACAGATTAGACACTGCTGCTAAAAAAGGAAATACAAACGCTAAAGTCGCACTCGATTTAGCTAATTCTCCAAACAAATTTTTATCAACAGTTCAAATAGGAATCACACTTATCGGGATTTTGACCGGTATATATTCTGGCGATAAAATAACAACAGATGTTCAAGAGTTTGTAGCCTCATTTGAAGCTTTAGCGCCTTATTCTAAAAGTATTGGTGTCGGAATTGTAGTTGTAATATTAACTTTCTTCTCATTAGTTTTAGGCGAATTATTACCTAAAAGAATTGGATTGAATTATCCAGAGGCAATTGCAAAAGCAGTAGCTGTTCCAATGAAAATTGTTTCTCAAGTTACGGCACCATTTATCTGGTTGCTAACAACTTCAACTGATTTTTTATTGAAAATTTTTCAAATAAAACCAACTGCCGACGGTAAAGTTACCGAAGAAGAAATCAAAGCCATTATCAAAGAAGGAACAGAAGTTGGTGAAGTACAAGAAATTGAACAAGATATTGTGGAGCGTGTTTTTCACATTGGAGACAGAAAAGTAAATTCACTAATGACGCATCGTTCAGATATTGTTTACTTGTCCTTGGAAGATACAAAAGAAGAAATAAAAGAGAAAGTTCTAGATGAACTTCATTCAGTTTACCCTGTTTGCGAAGAAAATTTAGACAGCGTAATTGGGTTGGTTTTGCTAAAAGACTTATTTGTAAGTTTTGAAACAGGAAAATTTGATTTGAGGTCAATTACTAAAGAACCTGTTTATTTAATAGAGCAAACATCAGCTTATAAAGCACTTGAAAATTTTAAAAAATCAAAATTACACTACGCTTTTGTTGTAGATGAACACGCTATTTTTCAAGGTGTTATAACTTTAAATGATATTTTAGAAGCATTGGTTGGTGACGCATCCGATTTTGACGAAGACGAATACAAATTGGTTGCAAATGAAGATGGAACTTGGCTTGTTGATGGTCAATATTCGTTACACGATTTCTTAACGTATTTCGATCTTGATGAGATTATCAATGATTATGAAGTAACTACCGTAAGTGGATTTTTTATCACTGAGTTAGGAAATATTCCAACGCAAGGCGAAAAAATCATCTGGAACAAACTTGAGTTAGAAGCCCTAAAAATGGAAGGTGCCAAAATCGACAAAGTGTTGATTAAAGCGTATAAAGAATAAAATAGTTTACAGTCACAGTTTTACAGTCGCAGCTAACTGAAAACTTAGACTGAATACTGAAAACTTAAAAAAATGACAGAAGGTAACTTCGTAGACTACGTAAAAATATATGTTTCATCTGGAAAAGGTGGAAAAGGCTCAACGCATTTACACAGAGAAAAGTTCATCGAAAAAGGTGGTCCAGACGGTGGAGATGGTGGTCGTGGCGGACATGTATATTTAAAAGGAAATAAAAATCTTTGGACGCTTTTTCATCTAAAATTTATCAAACACATTCGTGCAGGTCACGGTGGCGATGGTGGTGGCGATAGAAGTACAGGTCATGATGGTGAAGACAAGTACATCGAAGTGCCATTAGGAACAGTAGTTCGCGATCAAGAATCCAATGAAATTTTATACGAAATAACCGAACACGACGAAGTAAGAATTGTAGCAAAAGGTGGAAAAGGCGGATTAGGAAACTGGCATTTTAGAAGTTCTACCAATCAAACACCGCGATATTCTCAACCAGGATTACCTGTTCAAGAAGTTGATGTTATTTTAGAATTAAAAGTCCTTGCCGATGTTGGATTAGTTGGTTTCCCAAACGCTGGAAAATCTACTTTGCTTTCGGTATTGACTTCTGCCAAACCGAAAATAGCTGATTATCCATTTACAACACTAAAACCTAATTTAGGAATTGTAGCTTACAGAGATTTTCAATCATTTGTTATTGCCGATATTCCAGGAATTATAGAAGGAGCAGCTGAAGGAAAAGGACTCGGACATTATTTCTTACGACATATCGAACGAAATTCTACTTTATTGTTTCTAGTTCCAGCCGACGCCGATGATATCAAAAAAGAATATGAAATTCTACTTGATGAATTGCGTCGTTACAATCCAGAAATGCTAGACAAAGACCGACTTTTGGTAGTTTCAAAAAGCGATATGCTTGATGAAGAATTAAAATCCGAAATGAAAGCTGTTTTAGATAAAGAAATTAAAGGAATTCCTTATTTGTTTATTTCTTCTGTAGCCAATCAAGGTTTGCAAGAACTAAAAGATAAGTTGTGGCAAATGTTGAATTTGGAAGATGAAAAGCCTACAAATAGTCACGGTATTTAAGATATTTTAAATAGAAAAATTAGCTTCGATTCATTCGAGGCTTTTTTTTGCACTTTTCAGAATTCCTAAAATAAGGTTAAAATTAAATAGTCTTACTATGTTTTCTTTAAAGAATTTTAATAAATCCTCAAAAAATACTAACTTCGCCACACTAAAATTTTGCAATATTCAATTTCTTATGTAACAATTTACATTTTGAATAGACTATTACTATAAAACAATTAACTTTTTATTATTCAATCATGAAAAAATTATTTTTATCCTTAATCGTTGGAATTATGCTCATTCCTACAAGTGTAAAAGCCGATGAAGGAATGTGGTTTTTAATGTTCATTGAGCGTTTGAACCACCGCGACATGCAAAAAATGGGCTTACAACTAACAGCCGAAGAAATTTACAGCATCAACAATCACAGTTTGAAAGATGCTATTGTGCAATTTAATGGTGGTTGTACTGCCGAAATTATTTCTAAAGACGGTTTAGTATTAACCAATCACCACTGTGGTTACGATGCAATTGCTGAACTTTCTTCTGCGGAAAAAAACTATTTAAAAGACGGATATTGGGCTGCAAACAGAAAAGAAGAAATGAAACCTTCTAGCTTGTATGTTCGTTTTTTCGTAAGAATGGATGATTGTACAAAAAGAATTTTAGCAGTTACAAATTCAAGTATGAGCGAAGCTGATAGAGAAAAAGCTATCAATGCTGAAATTGCTAAAATTGAAAAAGAAAACAACGAAGGCGGAAAATATACCGTTTCTGTTCGTCCATTTTTTCAAGGAAATGAATACTACTATTTTGTTTACCAAGATTATAAAGATGTACGTTTAGTTGGAACTCCTCCAGAAAGTTTAGGGAAATTTGGTGGTGATACTGATAACTGGGAATGGCCACGTCACACTGCAGATTTCTCTATGTTTAGAGTTTATGCAAATGCTGATGGTTCACCAGCAGAATATTCAGAAAATAATGTTCCATTAAAACCAAAACACTATTTGCCAGTAAATTTAGGTGGTGTTAAAGAAAATGATTTTGCAATGATTTTGGGTTATCCAGGTCGTACTAACCGTTGGATGCCAGCTGGTGGAATAGAGCAAAACGTAAAATTTGCTTATCCTGCTTGGGTTGAAGGAGCAAAAACAGGAATGGACAACATGAAAAAATACATGGATCAAAGTGATGCTTTGAATCTAGTATATGCTTCTAAATATGCATCAACAGCTAACTACTGGAAAAACCGTCAAGGAATGATTGATGCTTTAACCAAATTTGGAACAGCAAAATCTAAAGCTGCTCAAGAAGCAAAATTCAACAAATGGGCAAACAAACCTGCTAACAAAGCTAAATACGGAAATGTAATTTCAAACATCAATAAATTTTATTCGTTGACTAATGAAAAATCTCGTCACGATAACTATTTACAACAATTATTCCGTACAACTGCTTTCGGAACAATAGGAAGATCAATCGGAAAACAATTAGAAAACTACGTAAAAGCAGATGCTACTAAACGTGCTCAAATGGCACCTGGAATTGTAGAAATGGCGACTGAAATGTTCAAAGAACTTCATGTTCCTGCCGAAAAAGACTTGTTAGCTGCACAATTAAAAACGTATGCAACTAAATCAACAGGTTATGCAATCGCTCCAATGGTTAAGAAAATTGGTGACGAAAACAATAACGATTTTACTAAATATGCAAGCGCAGCAATCGATTTAAGTATTTTAACTTCTGTTGATAGAATTAAAGCATTCTTAGATTTGCCAAGCGAAGCAATGTTGACAAACGATCCATTATATGCTTTGTCTAACGATATGATAACTCATTTTTCTTCAAAATCTGACGAAATTGCTAAAGCTCAAAATGATTATGGTGCTTCTTTCCGTCTATTAGTTGAAGGTTTAAGAGAATCTAAAATCGGAACAACAAAATATCCAGATGCTAACTCAACTTTGCGTTTAACATACGGAAAAGTTCGTTCTCTACCAGCTGACAAACGTAATGATGCTACAATCAACAACTACACAACTTTGGCTGGACAAGTAAAAAAATACAAAAAAGGAGATCAAGAATTTGATTTACCATCACGTGTTTTAGAAATGAACAAAAACAAAGATTTTGGTCGTTATGCTGATAAAGACGGTTCACTTCACGTAAATTTCTTGACAGACAATGATATTACAGGAGGAAACTCAGGTTCGCCAGTTCTTAACGGAAAAGGAGAATTAATCGGTCTAGCATTCGACGGAAACATTGAAGCTATGGCTGGTGACGTAATTTTTGACAACAAATTACAAAGAACTATCAACGTAGATATTCGTTACGTACTTTGGGTAATCGAAAATTTCTCAGGTGCCAAACACATCGTTGACGAAATGACTTTGGTGAAGTAAACCAATTTGTCATTCCGTAGGAATCTAAACTCCGAATTAAGCAATTAGTTCGGAGTTTTTTTATGAGCGAAAGGCTCGGGATTTATTTGTTGTGGTAATTCCTGCTTTCATCCCAAAACTTTGCCCAAAAGCAAAGGTTTTTCCTTTCAATCAGGGCTAGATAGGTTTTGTGTTGATTGTTTGTTAGTTTTTTACATCAACTCTAATTCCTTTAGTATGACTCGAAAATTCAGGAGCATACATACTTTGAATTGTAGTTATTCCGTTTGAGAAATTCCCGCTATTATTAACTCTTATATCATATTCAATTATGTAAGTTCCTTTATTTATAGTATCAAAAAAGAAATGTGTTGCGGCATCTTTTGTGCTCATATAATAATATAAACCATCTCTATAAACATTTTCAGAAAGCACATTCACAGGTTCAAAGCACGAAGCTCTCATGTCTTTTAAATGAACAAATTCCATGTTTTCTTTTGAAGTGATAATTAGTTTTACTGTAACTAAATCTCCAATTTTTAAATGATTTGTTGAATTAATTTTCTCTAAAATATCTCCATTTGGTTTCTTTCTTTTTATGTAAAGTTCTTTAACAACCGACATAATTCCTGAATTATCATTTTTTATCTTATCTAAATCTTCAAAATATTGCCAATAAGCACCACCAAAGCCCGGAACTTTTGATTTATTTTCAATCTTGATGGTTGCCATATCTTTCTTTATTTCATTTGCATTCCAAGTAAGTTTTACATAACCAGTTTCAGCTTCTTTTTGATTCTCATCCAACTTTTTGGTCATTATTTTTTCATTGCCAATTTGAAAAACAGTATTGTCTTTTACACTTAGCCAATCATTTCCTTGCATTAATAATGCATAAACGGCTTCTGTAGTTGCTTTAGTCGTTGGCCAATTTTTATCTTGCTTATTTTTAAGAAGCCATACTTTCATGGCATCAACAGACTTAGTATCATTAGTAATTTCTGAAAATGCTTCAATTAACAAGGCTTGCGTTTCTATAGGTGCTTGATACCAATACCAACCCGATTTGTTTTCTATCCAGTACATTCCCCAATCCTCATTGTTTGAAGCGGTTTCTTTCAAGCCTTCTAAAATTAATTTTGCTGTTTTTGAATCGCCAAATCTATTTAAGGTTATTGCTAATTGTGCTTTTTGATAAAGCGACATTTTTATCCAATTTTCCTTTGATATTTCGAGTTGTTTGTTTGTTACTTTTCGTAAAGTATCAGACAAAGGAAAATCGTCTAAATAAAAACTTCTCATGTATAAGTAGTGATAATCCGAATAATGATTTTCCCAATTAATCAATCTATTTGTTTTGGAATAGTAGTCAATCCGATTATTATTTTCTAAAAATTTCTTGTCTAAATATGGAATTCCATTTTTTGAAATTTTAGCAATTTTGGTTTTTAAATCAGGTTTGGAAGAAAGTTTTTTTAGGTGTCCAAATCCTGCTAAAACATGTCTTGTTATATATTCACTTTCATAAGTTCCACCAAACCATGAAAATGCTCCTGATGGTTTTTGCATTTGTTTCAAGGTATTGAAAATGGCTTCTTGTGAATTTTTCATTTTTTCTAAATCAAATAATAATGCTAGTTTTTTCTTTTTTTCATCTTCGTTTTTTGTATCATTTAGCCATGGAGTTTCAGCTAAAATTATTGATTTTAACTCTTCATTTTCTTCTAATTTACTGCCTGATTTATTATTGTTTCTCCAAGTAGTAAATACAGTTGCAATTTTAGTATTGCTATCAATAATTTCAGATGCTAATGCATTAGAATAAAAACGGGCAAAAGTCTGCTCGGCACAACCATGCTCAAATTCCATCAAATAAGGAAGTGATTTTATAGCAAGCCAAGTTGGATTTGAAGTATATTCCAAAACAAATTGATGGTTGCGTAATGTGGTTGATTCGTTATTCTTTAAATTATTGAAAGTATATTCTTTTTTTGAATTTTCTCGAACCCAAATAGGAATACTTTCGGTAACCAACATATTGTTTGTTAAAACTGGTAAAATATTTTCTTCTCCATCAGAAAAAGTACCCGATTTTGCCAAAACTTTATACTGAACACCTTGCAAACCTTCAGGAACAATTAGTTTCCAACTCACTGTTGTGTTTCCAAATGCAGGAATCGTAAAGTTTTTAATACCATTAGTTTCTAGCATAACTTTATCGATACTTTCTAGAGTAGTGGCATCATATAGTTGTAAAACTGCTATACCAGATTTTGATTTTTCAGTGATGTTAGCAATTTTAGTTGAAATAGTAATTGTGTCTTTTTCTCTTAAAAACCTAGGGAAATTAGGCGTTACCATCAAGTCTTTTTGAGTAACTAGACTTTTTTCTAAATAGCCAGAAACAGCACTTTTGTTATGCGCTAATAATCGCAATTTCCATTCAGTCAGCGCTTCTGGTGAAGTAAAGTTAAAACTTAATTTGCCAGATTTGTCTGTTTTTAGATGAGGCAAAAAGAATGCGGTTTCAGATAAATTTTTTCTAGCTTTTACTTGAGTCAGTTCTTGAACAGCTTTTTTTGTTGTTACTAGAATAACCCCATTTGAACCTTGTGTGCCATAAAGAGCGGTTGCGGAAACACCTTTTAAAACACTAACAGAAAGAATATCGTTTGGATTTAAATTTTGAACTTCAGTAGATGACATAATAATTCCATCGACAACATAAAGGACTTCATTATTGTTTCCTGTTAGAGAATTATTACCTCTAATTACAATTTTTGGACTAGCTTCACCAGTGCCATTTACTATTTGTACACCAGCAACTCTACCTGAGAGTTCTGTTAAAACATCTCTACCAAAACTCATAGCTAAATCTGGTGAAGAGACCATTCTAACTGCATAACCCAATGATTTTTTTTCTCTTTTAATACCCATTGCTGTTACAACTACACCTTCTAAGCTTACGCCACTATCGACTTCTAAAGTAATATCATATTGTATTTGTTCACCAACAACTATTCTTTCATTATTCATACCAATAAATGAAAAAACTAATTCTTCATTTGGAGCAACTTCTATTTCATAATAACCATCAAAATCGGTTTGAACTCCACGTTCAGTACCCCGAACAACTACATTTGCACCTGGAAGTGGTCCAGTAGAATCCATAACATAACCAGAAATCCAATTGCTGTTTTTGGGCTTTTTTATTTTTTTTGTTAGTTGTTGTTTGTATTCTTCCGATTTGTAATAGCTGTAAGTATTAGTAAAATCAAATCCAAACCACATTAGTTTGTTATCCTCGTTTCTGGTTTTTGCATTTCCGCTGTAAGTATTTAAATTTTTGAAATGTGTGTTTGTGTTTTCAAAACAAAAATTTGTTCTAAATCTCGGATAATTATAATCGTATTCGTTGATAGAAAGATATCTCCAATCTTGTTTTGTAAATTGGTCTAATGAACTGTCATACATTGATGCTAAAACCTCGGATTCACTAAGTCCATTTTTTTGTTTTAATTTGAATGACCAAAATTCTGAACTTCCGGGTTCAATTTTATTCCTAAAAGTTTCAGTTTCTATTTCAATTTTTTCTATTTCATTAACAAAATAAATATCAAAAGTTTCCGTGAATAATTGATTGTCAAAAATACTTTCTAAACCTATTTTTATAGAGCTTTCAAATTCTTTTTTCATTGGAATTTTTAAATAGGCAATTTCATTTTGGATCGTTATATTTTGTTCATCAAAAACAAGGTTTTTATATACTGCTGATGAAAATAAATGGATTTCGGGCACTGTTGAATGGATTTTTAACGAAATAAAACCATCTTTTTTAGGGAATTCATTTAATTTTTCGACGGTAAATAATTTATTTGATAACGGTTTTCTTCTGTCTAAAATTTCAAATTCTCTTTTGTTTTCAATAAGATTATTAAATTTGTCAAAAGCAGAAAAAACTAAAGTGTAATAACCAGATTTATAGTTGTTAATAAAGTCTAAAATAAGTTGTTTGTCGGTTTGAGTATTGACCTTTTTTGTATAGACTAATTCACCGAGTTCTTCGGTTATTATATCTTTTTCGTTTAATTCATAAGGGAAAAGTTTTTCAAATTCTTCAGCAGAAATTCCGTCAATTTCGGGTTTTGCAAACACTCTCTTCTTAAATTTTGTTTGAAATTCTTTTTTAAAGTAAATTTTAATTTCACCGTTGGTAGCAGAAAACTCATCGTTGAGATTAGTTGAATTAAAAGTAACTTTATTTTCTTCTTTAAGATTGATCCTATTAGGAATATATGTTTCCAATACTAGTGTATGGTAACCAACTTTAGCAATAGTTTGAGCCGAACGTGTTTCGCCATTTATGTCTGTTACATCAACTTTTATAACATAACTAAAAACAGGCAGGTCTTTTTTATCGGCGTCTTCATCTGGCTCAGCAACAAATTCAATTTCAAAATTCCCATTTGCATCTGTTGTTACTTCACCTTCAAAAAGTTCTTCTTCATTGTCGCGATAATTATCGTTGTAAGAATAGGTGTTTCGATCAATAGTGTAATTCACTTTTGCATTTGTCAATACGCTTCCAGAAAAAGCTTTTGCCAAACCTTTTACTTTTATTTTTTGATTAATTACTAAATCTTCTTTGATTTTGTCAAAAGTGACTTCAAATTTTGGACGTTTGTATTCTTCAACTCTAAATTCTATTCTCGAATTTTCAAATATTTCTCTATAATCTGCATTTTCCCAAAATGGATGAAAATCTTTTGATTTGTTATATAAAGAGCATTTTTCTGTATCATCTGGTTCTTCAATTTCAATAGAATAATTTCCAGTCAATCCAGTTTTAGGCAAAACAAATTCGCCAGAGAACGAACCGAATTCATTGGTTGTAACATCAAATTCTTTGATTTCGTCATCATCTGCATTTGTGATAATTACTTTTGCTAATAAATTGCTAACTATTTTAGATTTAACGCCATTTTTTTGAAATGCTATTCCTTTGTAATATACAGTTTGTCCAGGTCTATAGATAGCTCTGTCTAGGTAGATTTCTACTTTACTTTTTTGGTTTTCTGTTTTGTCTTTTGAATATTCATCATAATTGGAAACATATCCACTGTAGGCAGTTATTGAATCATTATTTTTATGTAATTCGATAAAATCTCTGTAATTATAATATGTGTTTTCAGATTTAAACTTCCTTTTGTCAACACTAGCAACACCTTTTTGATTGGTTTTTACTTCAAAATATTTGTTTTTTACAGTAACATTTTCAATAGGTTTTCCTGATTTTCTATCAACAACTTGATAAAATACTGTTGATTCATTTTCATTTGCTAAAAGTGAAAAATTTGTTACTGATATAGTTTCAAAAGTTTGGATATTTTTTAAATTATCTGAACCTTTACTTTCAAAACAAACCAAATAGCTTCCAGCTTCTAGATTGGGTAGAAGAACTTCTGTTGAATATTCAAAAAAGTCATTTCTGTTTTGTACCGAGTAAGAGCTTGATTTGTAGAGTTTATTTTTGCTCAATTCGGATTTATAAATACTATCTTTATCAAACTTATAATTGTAGTAGTAAGCTATGTTATGAAGTGTTTTGGCATCAATTCGATAAAAAGAAATTTTTAAGCTATCTACATTTTTATATATAATATGAGCTCTGGTATTTTCATTTGGGTACGTATATTTTTGAAGTTGAATAGTCAATGATTTAGAGGTAATTTGGTTTTTCATCACATTGGCTAATTTAAAAGCATTTGAATTATTTTTGATGCTTAGTATACTATCCAAAACTTCTATTGCTTTTAAATTATAATTTGTAGTCCTTTTTTTTGAAGCCAACCCTCTAATATAAATAGCTTTTTCGTATTGAATCTTTTGAAGTAAAAAATCATCAATAGCATATTTTTGAAGTCTATTCAGCGCTTTTTGATAATTTTCATTTACTCCAATAAACGATTCGTTCATGAATTTTATTCTGTTAAATTGTTTTTCAAAAGTCGGTCTTTCTTCTAGTTTTTTGAATAAAAGGATAATCTCTTTTGCCGATTCGCTAGACAGAGTATCAATATTTAAATTTAAAAACTCGTTTGTGTTTCCTACTAAATCTTGTTTGTAAAATTTATCAATATAACCATGCATTGTACTGACTCCATTTTTTCTGTAATGATTGATGTTTTCATCAATTATGTAGTCATATAAAGTAGTGTTTTTAAATTTTTCAATTGTTAAGAAATCGAAAATTGGCTCATATTTTGAGAGATAGATATCTTTCAATTCAGACACATTTTCTAATGATTTTTTATAGGCTTTTTCAATTTCATAATAAAAATCAGAATGATTCCAAGTCAAAAAGTTTTTAGTTGCTAGACTATCAGTTTTTGTTCTTTTTTGTAAATCATAACTATATCTATTAGAATAATCTTCTAAACATTTTGCATATACAAGATATAAAATAGCTTTTGAGGGAACAGATGCTTTTTTTATTTTAGAATTTAGATCGTCAATGATTTTACTTTGTGCATTTTCATCAATACGCTGTAAATATTTAGATTGATAAAAAAAACATTTGATGATTTCCGCTTCATTATTTTTTCTAGTGGCTTTTTTATATATATCATTGACAATTTCAGAGGCTGATTTAATCTTGTCTTCATTTTCAAGTTCAATAACTTGTGCCCAGTTTTTGTCGCTGTTTTGGCAAAATGAAATAGAAGAAAATAATAAAATGATGTATAGAATATTTTTCATAGAGAAAGTTGTTTTTTATTTCAAATAAAATCCATGACAAATTACAAAAAAATCTTATCAAATATCAGAAACAAAATCGTTTTTCCTATTTTTGAAAAATAAAACCAACACATGAAGTTTCTATCTTTTTTATTTTTTTTAATCTCCATAAATATGATGGCAGAAACCGATTTTGAAAAAGCCGAAAAACTCTTCAAACAAGAAAAGTACGAACAAGCCAAAGTGCTTTTTGAAAACTATCTAAAATCCAATCCCAATAATTATAAAACTATTGAATATCTTGGCGATATTGCCGGACATCAAAAAAAATGGGATGAAGCAATCAAACAATACAAAGTATTAAAAACACAATTTTCTAAAACAGCGAATTATTGGTATAAATATGGTGGAGCTTTAGGAATGAAAGCTAAATCGGTTAACAAGTTCAAAGCACTTGGAATGATTGACGAAGTAGAAAAATCCTTTCTAACAGCAGCTAAGCTTGATACAAAACATATCGAATCACGCTGGGCATTAGTCATGTTATATATTGAATTACCAGGAATTGTTGGTGGAAGCGAAACCAAAGCCAAAAAATATGCCGATGAATTACAAGAACTTTCCAAAGTTGACGGCTATTTAGCCAAAGGTTACATCGACGAATATTATAGCAGGTACAACAAAGCTGAAGCAAATTATATAAAAGCCCACGAAATTGGCAATTCAAAAACAACTTTTCAAAAGCTTTATAACCTATATTTGAATAAAATTAAAGACAAAATAAAAGCAAAAAAGTTAAAAGAACATTTCGAAAAATAAAAATAGTTTAAGATAGTTTAATGAAAGTTTAAAATTGTTTAATTCCTTGAGAAAACAACTTTAAACTCTTAAACTCTTAAACCTCTAAACTAGATTAATGAGAACACATTTCATAGCCATTGGCGGAGCAGCCATGCACAATTTAGCACTTGCATTACATAACAAAGGATATCAAGTTACAGGTAGCGACGATGCTATTTTTGAGCCATCCAAATCACGTTTAGAAAAAAAAGGATTGTTGCCCAAAGAAATGGGTTGGTTTCCCGAAAAAATAACTTCTGATATTGAAGCAATAATTCTTGGAATGCACGCCAAAGCTGATAATCCTGAGTTGCTAAAAGCAAAAGAATTAGGATTAAAAATTTATTCTTATCCCGAATTTTTGTACGAGCAATCCAAAAACAAAACACGTGTTGTAATTGGAGGTTCGCACGGAAAAACGACCATCACTTCTATGATTTTGCACGTAATGCATTATCATAATATCGAAGTTGATTACATGGTTGGTGCACAATTGGAAGGATTTGATACAATGGTGCATCTCACAGAAAACAACGATTTTATTGTGCTTGAAGGCGATGAATATCTGTCTTCACCAATCGATAGACGACCAAAATTTCATTTGTACCAACCTAATATTGCTTTGCTATCGGGTATTGCTTGGGATCATATCAATGTGTTTCCAACATTTGAAAATTATGTGGAGCAGTTCGAAATTTTTGTCAAGCAAATCACAAATGGCGGAATTCTTGTTTACAACGAAGAAGACGAAACGGTAAAAAAAGTAGCAGAAGAAGCAACAAATCCGATTAGAAAAATTGCTTATCAAACACCAAGTTACACCGTAGAAGATGGAACAACTTTACTCGACACACCAGAAGGACCAATGCCAATAGAAGTTTTTGGAGCACACAATCTAAACAATCTTGCTGGCGCCAAATGGATTTGCCAAAACATGGGTGTTGATGAAGCCGATTTTTACGAAGCCATTGCAAGTTTCAAAGGAGCAAGCAAACGTTTAGAAAAAATTGCCGAAGGAAAAGGGAAAGTAGCTTACAAAGATTTTGCCCATTCGCCAAGTAAAGTTTCGGCAACAACCAAAGCAGTCAAAAATCAATATCCAGATAGAAAACTAATTGCGTGTTTGGAATTACATACTTATAGCAGTTTGAATGCCGAATTCTTGAAAGAATACCAAGGAGCTTTAGATGCAGCCGATGTTGCAGTTGTTTTTTATTCGCCAGATGCTGTTAAAATTAAACAACTGGAAGAAGTAACTTACGAGCAAATAGCACATTCGTTTCAAAGAGAAGATTTGATTATTTATACTAATCCTGCCGATTTTAAAAACTTCTTATTCAGTCAAAATTTTGATAATTCAGCATTATTACTAATGAGTTCAGGAAATTATGGTGGATTGAATTTTGATGAAGTAAAGGAGTTAATCAATTAGAAATATGTTTTGCTAATAGAATAAAAAAATGCCTCACTTTTTTATGAGGCATTTTTTTTACTAATTATTCAGCTAAAAATTCTTCCATTGTTTTTAGTTTGAAAGGAATTCCATTTTTGGTGGCAGCATCAGTAAGTTTTTTGTAATTACTTGCTTTTAAACTTTCAAATTTGTTTTTAGCGGTATTGAAAAGTTCCATTACACTTTCAATATTTGCTTTTTGAGAAGGCGAAGGTGCATCATATTGACCAGTTACTGACGAATATATTGAACCTAATTTTTCACGTAACTGTTTTTCAGCAGCACCAACATAGTTATCGCCAGTTGTGACAACCATGGTGTTTTTTAGCGCATTTAAATCGGATGAAATTTTTGCATTTGTTTTTTTCATCGAAGGCACTTTTGCACTTAATTCGTCTGTTGCTTTAAGCATTTCATCAACTTGATAAACCATATAAGCTAGCTCTTGAACTTTATCAAACAACATGTGAGCTGTTTTGTATTGTTCTTCTCTTGCTGCTTGTGTTATAACACTTTTTGGGTCGTTGGTTATTTCAAACTCATGAGTATAGGTTTCTTTTCCTTTTGTTAAAACCGCTTTGTAGTTACCAGCAGGTGCTAATGGAGTTGTGAAACCGCTAAAATCTATGGTTTTTCCTTGCGCACCTTTTGGCCCTTTTTCGTTAAAACCCCAAGTTACAATATTGATTCCTTTTTGGTTAGAGGCAGGAAGTTTGACAACTTTTTTGCCATTTGCATCTTGAATTTCCATTTCCATTTTGCCAAATGTGTTTCTTTTTTTCAAATAATAAACTATTTGAGCAGCACTATTAGGATTTTCGCCAACAAATTCTAGTTCAGAAGCAGTTCCGCCAAAACTAGATTCTTCCAATTTAGGATACGCTTTAGTTTGGAAAAAGTGAACATCTTTCTTAACAACATCTTGAGTAACTTGTCTTAAAACACTAATGTCATCTAAAATAATAATGCCGCGACCATGAGTTGCCATTACTAAATCATTGGTTTTTTTATGTAAATCTAAATAAAAAACGGGCGCGGCAGGCATGTTGTTTTCAAATTTAGACCAGTTTTTTCCGCCATCAATAGTAATATAAAGACCTTTTTCTGTTCCTAGAAACAATAGATTTTCATTTACATAATCTTCTTGTAAGCTTCTAGTAAAACCATCAATGTCTTTTGTGATAATCGAATTCCAAGTTTTACCATAATCAGTTGTTTTATAGGCATAAGCTTGATAATCATTTTTGGTATGACCATCAAAAATGGCATAAGCGCTACCAGCATTAAAATTACTTGCTTCGATATGATAGCACCAAGTATTTAAAGGTAAACCTTTGATATTTGCTGTAACATTTGTCCAAGTTTTTCCGCCATCTTTGGTTACTTGAACATTTCCATCATCGGTTCCTGCCCAAATAACATTTTTATCTTTTGGCGATTCTGCAATAGTAAAAAGCGTACAATGATTTTCTGCACCAGAATTATCTTTAGACAATCCACCAGAGTTTTCTTGATTTAATTTTGCAGGATTATTGGTAGTCAAATCAGGTGAAATTATTTTCCATGTTGCACCCATATCATCTGAAACGTGAACAAATTGACTTCCAGCATATATTCTATCTGGATTCGCAATTCCTGTTACAATTGGTGTGTTCCAATTAAAACGCAATTTGGTAACACCTTTTTCTTGCAAAGGTTGAATAGTTTTTAATTCTTTGGTAGCTATGTTATAACGCCAAATATTTTCTGCACCTTGCATTTCACTATAAATTATAGGTTTTGTAGGATGTTTTAAAACTCTAAATCCATCGCCATAACCCACGCTTTCCCAATCGCGCGCCTCAATTCCGCCATCACTTTTACTTGGTCCGTACCATGAACCATTATCTTGTAATCCTCCATAAATATTGTAGGGTTCAGCATCATCTATACTAATATGATAAAATTGAGAAAGAGGTAAATTTTTAACAATATCTAATGTGCTACCACTATTCCAACTTCTATATAAGCCACCATCTGTTGCGCAATAAATTCTATTCGTATCATTCATGTCAATTGCTATATCGTGAATGTCGGCATGCATACTTCCAAGGTTTTTGAAAGTTTTTCCACCATCACGACTTATCGAACCAAAAAGTCCACCTTTGTATACAATTTCAGGATTTTTAGGGTCAACCACTATTCGTGAAAAGTAGAATGGTCTTACTACAAGAGCAAAATCACTGTTTAAATGTGTCCAGCTTTTTCCTGCATCGGTAGATTTATACATTCCTTTTTGACTGTCTTTTTCACATTCTATAACACTGTATAAAATATCAGGATTTGATGGAGCAACCGCTATTGCTATTCTTCCTAATTTTCCTGTTGGATAACCATTATGAATTTTATTCCATGTTTTTCCACCATCGATAGTTTTTAGCAAACAAGAGTTTAGTCCACCAGAATTAAACGACCATGCTGTTCTTCTGAATTCCCAAAAACTGGCGTACATAACATCTGGATTTTTTGGGTCAATAACTAAATCTGAGCAACCTGTTTTAGCATCAATTCCATAAATTTTTGTCCAAGTTTTTCCACCATCTTTTGAGTTGTAGATTCCTCTTTCATCGCTATCACCCCAAAGTGCTCCCAAAACACCAACCCAAACATTGTCTGAATTTCTAGGGTCAATTACAATAGAAGAAATTCGGTCAGATTTTGGCAAACCCATGTTTGTCCAGTTCAATCCGCCATCAGTAGATTTGTAGATGCCATCTCCAGCAGAAACACTATTTCTAGTCCAAGTTTCTCCAGTTCCAACCCAAATTACATTGTCGGGTTTATTAGGGTCTACAGTAATGCAGCCTATTGATTGATTATGTTTGTCAAACATTGGCGAAAAACTCGCACCACCATCACTACTTTTCCAAACACCGCCACCTGCTGCGCCGATGTAAATAATTTGATTGTTAGTAGGATGTTGTGCAATATCAGCAATTCTTCCGCTCATTATGGCAGGGCCAATTTGTCGGGCTTTTATATCTCCAAACAGTTCTTTACCTTTTAGAACAACATCTTCTTGAGCATTCGCTTGAAAAGATACAAGACCAATTAAAGCTATTAGTTTTAGGGTTTTCATAATCTAAAATTATTCTGCTTTAAATTCTAATGCTTTCGGGTCGATTGCTGCGTTGAGTGTAATTTTTTTAACAGTCATTTCTTGTCCAAATTGGTTCATGGTGAAAGGGAAATAAATGCCATCAACTTCTTGGTAATTACTCATTTTAGATGTTGCCATTTGACCTTTCATTGGGCCTTCTTGCATTTCAGATTCAGTCATGACAATAACATTGTTTTCGGTGTCAAAATAGTAAAATGTTACATCTTGCAATTTTGCACCATTTACTGATTTAGGTAATTTTGTTAATTTCAATTTATGACATTCTGTGCCTTCTTTGGTCTCTTTTCCTATATATTCTGCAGTATATCCTTTTTGTTTATAATTTAAAAAAGGATCAGGAAAATCTTTTGTGGCAGTATTTTTCATGTTTTCAATATCTTCTGAAGCCATTTTTTCTGCTTTCATGGTCATCATATTCGTTGACCAACCTGTAGTTCCGTCAAAAGCTACTTGCGTCATTTCTTTTCCCATCAAGTTTATTTTGACAAGCATTTTCCCGTCTTTAGAGTTAGAAACTTCCACAGGAATTTCCATTCCTTGGTAATTTGCTACTAATTCCATTTTGGTAGAAGCTACAGCTTCCAATTTTTGTTTTCCACCGATTGTTTCAATGTACTTATTTACAACTTCATCAGCTGTTTGAGCATGAGCATTGCTAATTCCTAGTACGATTACTAATGTTTTAACGAGTAAAGATAAATTTTTCATAATGTTTGTTTTAAGTTGAATATTGATATAAGTAGTTATTTTATTAAATGTGTTACAATATATGATTAATTTTATTTTATATATTTAAAATGCCCAACAATTTCATAATCAAACAAACAGTCTTCCAAAACTTGTCCGCCACCAACATTATGAACTAGCATTGGACGCTTGCCATCGGTTGATTTTTTGTGAGTTACAATTCCGATATGAGGTAATTTTCCGTTAATCATCCAAGTTACAATTTCGCCTGCCTTGTAATCATTTGGATTATCAGAAACTTCTAATTTTTCACCTTTTCTAGTAAAGAAAACTTCAAGATTTGGAACTCTTCTATGGTCAATATTAGTGTCGCAAGATTTCAAACCCCATTTTTTTGGATATTTAGAAAAGTTTGCTTTCATGTCTTCATGGACTTCTTTCTGCAAATCGATGTTTAATTTGCGATAAGCACGAATCACAACATCGGAACAAACACCAGTTTTAGCTGGAACATCGCCATTTGGATATTTTAAAGAAATATAATCGGGTGTATAAGTTACAGTTGGATCAACAATTGAAATAGCGGCATTGGCTAATTTTTCTTCAAAAGTAGATGGATTTTCAATGAGTGAAGCGGTTGGTTTTGAAACAATCTCACTTTTTTTGCAACCAAATGAGAAGCAGATAAATAGGAAAATAGGTAGTAACTTCATAAGTTTTTATTTTCAAAACGTAAATTATAATCAATTTATTTTGAACTGATTGAAATAATTATTTCTTTTGTACTTTAATATAAGCCAAAATAATATGTACACGCCAATTAATCAGTGGGCTGAAGACGATCGTCCACGCGAAAAATTTCTTCTAAAAGGAAAATCTTCTTTATCCGATTCCGAATTACTTGCTATTCTTATAGGTTCTGGCTCTCGAAACGAAAGTGCCGTGCAACTTTGTCAACGCATTTTAGCTTCTGCCAATAATAATTTGAATGCACTCGGAAAACTTTCTGCCCAACAATTAATGGAATTCAAAGGAATAGGCGAGGCAAAAGCAATTTCGATAGCAGCCGCTTTAGAATTAGGTAGAAGAAGACGTTCAGAAGATGCATTTGAACATAAAAAAATCACTTCAAGCAAAGCCGTTTTTGAAATTATGCAACCAATTATTGGT
Source organism: Flavobacterium sp. (assembly GCF_027531705.1). Lineage (GTDB taxonomy): Bacteria > Bacteroidota > Bacteroidia > Flavobacteriales > Flavobacteriaceae > Flavobacterium. Next base: position 32,332 of record NZ_JAPZSP010000026.1, read on the forward strand.
GAATTGATGCATGAAGAGTTTTGGGTTTTGTATCTAAACAATGCTAACAAAGTCATTCATAAAGCACAACTTTCTAAAGGCGGAATGACAGGAACAATTGTAGATGTGAGGGTTGTTTTTAAAATTGCTTTTGAACATAACGCAACTTCAATTGTTCTTACACATAATCATCCTTCGGGAAAATTATATGCAAGTGAACCAGACAAAAAACTCACTGAAAAAATAAAAATGGCCGGAAGACAACTCGACGTAATTGTACTTGACCATATCATTATCACTGAAACGGGTTATTATAGTTTTCAAGATGATGGAATATTTTAAGATAAATCTAAGAACAAATTGAATTGCATTTCAGTAACTTGCAACACTATTCGTTTGATTATGTTAGAAACAAAAGAACTTACTTTTTCTTATAATAAACATACACAATTTTCATTTCCTGAATTGAGATGCAATTCGTCGGAAACACTATTGATTACTGGAAATTCTGGAAAAGGGAAAACCACTTTGTTGCATCTTTTAGCTGGATTACTTAGACCTGAAAACGGCAAAATTGCTGTCGATGAAACGGATATTGCACAACTTTCCGAAAAAAAGTTAGACCAATTTAGAGGAAAAAATATCGGATTGATTTTGCAACAATCTCATTTTATTGCATCGCTTTCGGTATTAGAAAATGTGGTTTTGGCTTCGTGGCTAGCAACAGGAAAAGAAGCGGTTCAAAAAGCCGAAAAGTTATTGGACGAACTAGATTTGGTCAATCAAAAACATAAATTCCCATCACAATTAAGTATTGGGCAACAACAACGAGTTTCTATTGCAAGAGCGTTGATAAACGAACCAAAACTCCTTTTGGCAGACGAACCGACATCAAGTTTAGATGATGAAAATGCTATGGTTGTAGCCAATTTGCTTCAAAAATTATCTAAAGAATACAAAGCTGCTTTGGTAATTGTTACGCACGACAAGCGTTTGAAAGATAAATTTCCTAACCAACTAAATCTCAATTAAAATGATTGCAAAATTAGCTTGGAAAAATTTGTGGTTCAAACCGTTAAATACAGTTTTGAGTATTGTTTTGTTAGCTTCAAGTGTTGCCATTATTACGGTTTTGATTTTGTTGCAAAAACAATTTGAAGAAAAATTTTCAAGTAATATTGATGGTGTCGATTTGGTTTTAGGCGCACAAGGAAGTCCAATGCAATTGATACTTTCGTCGGTTTATCATATCGATAATCCAACGGGAAATATAAGTTATGATTCGGCAAAAGTTTGGATGAAACATCCATTTGTAGAGAAAGCAATTCCGTTGGCTTTTGGTGATAATTATTTAGGGTACAAAATTTTAGGCACCAATTCGGATTATTTAGAAAAGTACCAAGCCAAAATTTCGGAAGGAAAATTGTTTTCAAAAAACTTTGAAGTTGTTGTTGGAAGTGAAATAGCAAAGAAATTAAATTTAAAAATAGGAACAAAATTTAATGGTTCTCACGGTAGTGCAAAAGAAGGTGAGAAGCACGAAGAATTCAATTATATCGTGACCGGAATTGCTTCGCCAACGGGAAAAGTTATTGATAATTTAATTTTGTGCAACATTCCAAGTGTTTGGCAAATGCATGAAATACACGAAGAAGAAAGTCATCACGAAATGACTATTGACGAACCAAATATGGAAATTACTGCTGTTTTGTTGAAGTTTCGTAACAAAATGGGAATTGTAACTTGGCCAAGAATTATTGCTCAAAATACTAAAATGCAAGTAGCTTCACCAGCAATTGAAGTCAATAGAATTTTTAGTTTATTTGGAGTTGGACTAAAAGCACTAGAATATTTGGCATATGCTATTATGCTAATTTCGGGAATATCCATTTTTATTGCGCTTTACAATAGATTGAAAGAAAGAAAATATGAGTTTGCTTTGATACGAATAAACGGTGCAAGCCGAATGCAACTACTATTTTTATTAGTTATAGAAAGTTTATTTTTGGTAGTTGTTGGTTTTCTTTTCGGAACGATTTTTGGTAGAATTGCCATAAGTTTTATTTCTAATTCTGCTCAAGATGATTTTAAAATGGCATTTAATCCTTTTGAAATTGTTTGGAATAAAGAAGTAATTTTATTTTTAGTGACTATCTTTGTAGGTATAATTGCGGCGTTAATTCCAGCGATTAAAGCTTATAGATTAAATATTTCAAAAACATTAGCCAATGCTTAATCGTTATAAAATTTTGTTTTCGGTAGTAGTTGCATTTGTTGCAATGAGTTTTTCGTTTGAAACAAAACCTCAAATGAAAAATGAAAACAATACATTTTTGCAAGACACGCTTACTTGGAAACAACTTTCGGTTATTCGATTTGTTTCTAAAAAGCATCCAACCTACGGTGAAATTTCATTTCCAGTTGTGAATGACAATCTTAAAAAATTAGCCAACAAAAAAGTGGTTATCAAAGGTTTTATTGTTCCTATAGATAGCAAAAATTATGCGATAAGTAAAAATGTTTTTGCATCCTGTTTCTTTTGTGGAAAAGCAGGTCCAGAAACCATTGCAGGATTGAAATTTAAAGGGAATCTTCCAAAATTAAAAACGGATCAATATGTTACAGTTCAAGGTGTTTTTAGATATAATGAAGACAACGCCGATGATTGGATTTATAATATTGATGATGTTGTAATCGTTAAAGGAAATTAAATGTTACAAGAAAAAATTACCGACATTTTCTTTGATTTAGACCACACGCTTTGGGATTTTGACCGAAATTCTGAATTAGCTTTTGATAGAATTTTTAGAGAAAATCATCCGCAAATTGATACAAAACAATTTGTTGAAATTTATGCACCAATAAATCAAGCTTGTTGGAAATTGTACCAAGTCGATAAAATTTCTCATGACGAATTACGCTACAAACGATTGAAAGATTCTTTTGATGCTTTGAGTTATTCAATTTCTGATGATGTAATTTATCAAATGGCTGTTGATTATATTACTTTTTTGCCAGAAAATAATATTCTTTTTGATGGTGCTATTGAGGTTTTAGAATACTTGAATCCCAATTATAAACTTCACATTATCACAAATGGTTTTGCCGAAGTTCAATATAAAAAATTGAAAAATGCTGGTATTGCTGAATATTTTATTTCTGTTACCAATTCAGAAATGGCTGGTGTGAAAAAACCGCATCCTACAATTTTTGAATACGCTGTAAAAGCGGCCAAAACAAGCAAAGAAAAATCTGTAATGATTGGAGATTGTATTGATGCTGATGTTCGTGGAGCATTAGAGTATGGTATGGAAGCTATTTATTTTAATGAAACTAAAAAAGAAGTTTCTAACGAGATTAAACAAATAAATCAATTAATTGAACTAAAAAATATTTTTTAAAATGAAGAAAATTACATTTTTGCTATTGTTAGTTACCTCGATAGGTTTTGCTCAAGATTTGAATCAATATAAATATGTTTTGGTTCCTGCAAAATTTTCTTTTTTGAAAGAAAAAAATCAATACAATTTGAATTTGCTTTCTAAAATGTACATGCAACAATTTGGTTTTGAAACCTATTTTGATAATGACGAAGCGCCAAATGATTTTTTTGAAAATAATTGTAACAAAATTTATTTTGATGTTTTAGAAAATAACAATATGTTTTCAACAAAGCTGACCGTTGTATTGAAAGATTGTAAAGGGAAAGTTTTATTTACTTCTAAAGAAGGTTCTAATAAGGAAAAAGAATATAAGACTGCCTATAATTTGGCTTTACGTGAAGCTTTTAATTCGATGAAAACGATTCAGTATAAATATGCTGGCGACAAAGTGGTCGAAGAAAATAAAGTTGTTCAAGAAACGAAAATTGAAGTTCAAAATCAATCGCTAAATTCTGAAAATTTGGTTTCAAGTCAACTTTTTGCACAACCTATAACTAATGGTTTTCAGTTGATAAATGCTGAACCAAAAGTGATTTACAAAATATATAAAACTTCAGTAAAAGATTTATACTTAGCCGCTAAAGGAAATTTGCAAGGTGTTTTGATTTCAAAAAATAACGAATGGTTTTTTGAATATTATCAAAATGAAAAATTACTATCTGAAAAAGTTGAGGTTAAATTGTAGAAAATGACTTCTAACTAATAGTCATATTTATCTTTCCAACGATTTTGCAAAAACTTGCGTAATTCATTTTCTCGAGCGTTATTTCCAGGTTCATAGAATTTAGTTTCTTGAATTGCATCTGGTAAATATTCTTGTTCGCTAAAGTTGTTGGTGTAGTTGTGCGAATATTGGTACTCGTCACCATAACCTAATTCTTTCATCAATTTGGTTGGTGCATTTCTCAAATGAATTGGAACTGGCAAATCTCCAGTTTGTTTTACTTTCGCTTGTGCTTCACCAATCGCCATATAACTTGCATTACTTTTGGCAGAAGTTGCTAAATAAACTGCACATTGACTTAAAATAATGCGACTTTCGGGATAGCCAATTGTAGAAACCGCTTGAAACGTATTATTTGCCATAATAAAAGCCGTTGGATTTGCATTTCCTATATCTTCACTCGATAAAATTAGCATTCTTCTTGCTATGAATTTTACATCTTCGCCGCCTTCTATCATTCTGGCGAGCCAATAGACTGCACCGTTTGGGTCACTTCCTCTTATAGATTTTATAAAAGCCGAGACAATATCGTAATGTTGTTCACCTGTTTTGTCGTATAAAACGGTGTTTTGCTGAACTAGTTCAAGAACCTTATCATTGGTAATTGTGATTTGACCTTCGGGACTTGCATTAACCACTAATTCAAAAATGTTTAATAATTTTCTACCATCACCGCCTGAAAGTCTATGCAACGCTTCGGTTTCTTTGAGTTTTATTTTTTTGGAAGCCATGATTTTGTCTTCTTTCATGGCGCGATTTAAAAGAGAAAGTAAATCTTCTTTAGAAAACGGATTGAGAATATAAACCTGACAACGCGATAATAATGCCGGAATTACTTCAAAACTTGGGTTTTCGGTTGTGGCACCAATCAGCGTTACCCAACCTTTTTCAACTGCTGCCAAAAGCGAATCTTGTTGTGACTTGCTAAACCGATGAATTTCATCGATAAACAAAATTGGGTTTTTAGCTGTGAACAATCCGCCGCTTTGTTTGGCTTTTTCTATTACATCGCGAATGTCTTTTACGCCACTGTTGATAGCACTTAGTTCATAAAAAGGGCGATTGCTTTGTTTGGCGATAATTTGTGCCAAAGTTGTTTTGCCTGTTCCAGGTGAACCCCAAAATATCATGGATGGAATAATGCCACGAGCAATTTGTTGTGTAAGCGAACCACTTGGTCCAACTAGGTGAAGTTGACTGATATAATCCTCTAATTTTTGTGGACGAATGCGTTCTGCTAATGGTGCTTCCATGCTGGTAAAATTACACTTTTTGGAATAATTTTTTTGAAATGGAGGAAGATTTTTGATTGAAAAATTACAAGTTCATTTTCACCGTGAACTCCTAGCCCTGATGGAAGCGGCATCCTTTATCTTTTTTCTTTAAAAAGATAAAGATATAGCGTACAGCAGGATTAGCTTCTAAAAAAAACTATAAATTCTTTGCTACTTTTCTAATGGCTTCGATGGTAAAATCTAAATCTTCGTAAGTCAGTGCTTCTGTGATAAACCAAGTTTCGTAAGCTGATGGTGCAATATAAATGCCTTCTTGAAGCAATCCGTGGAAAAATTTCTTGAAGGTTTCGTTGTCGCCGTTTTTAGCTGTAGCGAAATCGATAACGGGATTTTTGTCGAAGTGAACAGAAATCATGGAGCCAACTCGGTTTATGGTAAAGTCGATTTGAGCTTCGGTTAGCACATTATGAATGCCGTTTTCTAGATAATCGGTTTTCTTTTCTAGGCTTTCAAAAATGGTAGGGTTTTCATTTAATTCGGTCAACATTGCTAAACCAGCCGCCATTGCAAGAGGATTTCCTGATAGCGTTCCAGCTTGGTAAACAGGGCCAATAGGAGCAAGGTAGTTCATGATTTCAGCACGAGCGGCAAATGCACCAACAGGCAACCCGCCACCAATTACTTTTCCGAAAGTTACGATATCGGCTTTGATGTTGAATAGTTCTTGAACACCACCTTTTGCCAAACGGAAACCAGTCATAACTTCGTCAAAAATTAGCAAAATTTGGTTTTCGTCGCACAAAACACGTAGTGCTTCTAAAAATCCTTTTTGTGGTGGAATGCAACCCATGTTTCCAGCAACAGGTTCAATGATTATGGCTGCGATTTCGTTTTTGTTAGCTTCGATTAAGGCTTTTACGCTTTGTATATCGTTATAATTAGCTAGTAGAGTATCTTTGGCAGTTCCAGAAGTTACACCAGGACTATTTGGACTTCCAAAAGTGATGGCGCCGCTTCCTGCTTGAATAAGAAACGAATCGGAATGACCGTGATAGCAACCTGCAAATTTGATGATTTTATCTCTTTTTGTAAATCCACGAGCTAGACGAATGGCACTCATACAAGCTTCTGTTCCTGAATTTACAAATCGTATTTTATCGATGTTAGGAACCATACTAACGGCTAAGGCGGCAATTTCAGTTTCTAGAGCAGTTGGCATTCCGAAAGAAGTTCCTAGTTTGGCTTTTTCGGTTATGGCATCTACAACAGGTTGGTGAGCATGGCCTAAAATCATTGGTCCCCAAGAATTGATGTAATCTATAAGTTTATTTCCGTCTTCGTCAAATAGATAAGCACCTTTAGCACTTTTGACAAAAATAGGAGTTCCGCCTACAGATTTGAATGCTCTAACAGGAGAATTTACGCCACCTGGAATTACTTTTTCGGCTTCGATAAAAAGCTGACTACTTCTTTGGTATAACATGATTAATCGATAATAAGATTTTGTCCGATTGTAAGACTGTTGTTTTGAATATTATTCTTTTCAATAATAACTTTTACAGGAACATTTAATTTTTTTGAAATGGAATACAAAGTATCGCCAGGATTGACTTGGTATGTAAAACCGTTGCTTGATGTTGCTACTTCTTGTTTAGGTGGCTGAAAAATCATTTTTCCTAAAACTTCGGCATCATAGTTTTGTAAATTATATTTTTCAATAATGCCAATAAGTTTTGTTGGATAGTTTACATCGGTTGCATAGCCTGCTTTTTTTAGTCCATAAGCCCAACCTTTGTAATCGTCTTTTTCAAGTTCAAAAAGAGGAACATAATAAGGTCGACTTGTTAGGAAAACTGCATGATCGGTATAAGACTCGTCACCACTTTCATATTTTCTAAAACATTCTTGTTCTTCATCATCGTCAAAGAAAACGGATGGTCCTGTCCATTCTGATTTGCATTTTATTCCGAAGTGATTATTGGCTAAAAGGCTTAGTGAACCTTTTCCTGTTCCTGATTCTAAGATTCCTTGTGCTAAAATTATACTTGATGGAATTCCGAAGTTTGCCATATTACTTTTGGCGATGGTTTTATACTTGTTTATGTAATCTTGAACCATTTGTGTTGTAACTTTTACTTTAGATGTTGCTTCTAACACTTCTGTTTTTACATAATGAGGTTTGTTTTCTTCATTTTCTTTTTTTGAACGTGCCTTTTCTATTATTTCTAATATCAAATTATCTTCATCGCTAAGTTTAGTAGTTGCGACTTCGTTTGTTGTAGGCTTTTGTGTTTCAGTAGTTTTTCGGACTACTGGTTTGGTTTCAATAGAAGGTTTTGTATTGTTTGCAGTGTTTTTTGCAATCTCTGTTTTTGGAGTTGCAGTTGTGTTTTTAGCAGGAACAGTTGGTTTACTCACTGTTGATTTCGATGCTGTAGTTGTTTTTGAAGATGCTGTCTTTGTTGCTGGATTAGTTGCTTTTTTTACAGGTTTGCTATAAACTAAAACTTTTTTTGGATCAGTCGTTTTTTTAGCATCTATCTTGGTTCTTACAACAGATTTTGTGCTACCGCAAGCAACAAGTAGTATTGAAATGAAAATAAATACAATCTTTTTAATCATAAGATTCAATTTGAGGCAAATTCTTTGTTTTTAATTTTAAATTCATTCCTTCAATTCCTTGTAACCCACCAGTATGAATGACTAGTATTTTGGAATTTTCAGGAAAATAATTTTTCTTTATTAAATCTATAACGCCAAAAACCATCTTTCCAGTATAAATTGGGTCTAACGGAATTCTGTGTTTTGAATAAAATTTATTTAAAAAATCAACCAATTTTGGAGTAACTTTTCCGTAACCTTCAAAATGATAGTCGCTAATTATTTTCCAATTGGAATAATTTGGTGCAAATTTATGAATTTCTTTATCAAAAAACGTGCCTTTTAGCGATGGAAATCCTAAAATTGTTTGATTAGTTTTGGCACTTTTGATTATTCCAGAAATTGTTCCGCTGGATCCAATGGCACAACAGATGAAATCGAAGTCTGTATCATCTTCATTTAAAATTTCCAAACAGCCTTTAATTGCTAATTCATTGGTGCCGCCTTCTGGAATAAGATAAAAATCTCCAAATTCGTCGTGAAGATTATTTATGTAATCAGGATTGTCTTTGATTTTATAATTTTCTCGAGTTTCAAATTTGAATTTCATACCGCATTCTTGAGCAAATTTCAGCGTTGGGTTTTCGTTTGTTTTCGATTCAAGTTCATCTCCACGAATAACACCAATGGTTTTGAAATTATGTAATTTTCCAGCGTAAGCAAGAGCAGCAATGTGATTTGAAAAAGCACCTCCAAATGTTAAAAGGGTGTCTTTATTCTCTTCTTTGGCTTGTATTAAGTTATATTTAAGTTTTCTGTATTTGTTTCCAGAAATATGAGGATGTAATAAGTCTTCGCGTTTAATAGCTAAAGTTATAGTTGAATTATCAAGTTGAATGTATTGATTTTCCGATTTCATAAACTTGTTCTAATAAAAAAGCAGCCCGAAGACTGCTTAGTTTATAGTTTAATTTCTGAATTATTTTGTATTTGAAATAATTACTTTTTGAGAAAACTCTTTATTGTCTTTAGAAATAATTTTTACAATGTAAACACCATCACTATAGGTTGAAGTTGAGAATTGATAAGTATCTTTTGATGAAGTTTCTTTTTTGTCAAAAATAACTTTTCCAACTACATCATATAATACTATATTGTTGATTTCAATTTTGTTTGGATTCGCTATGTTTAATAATTCTTTATCATTGTTTTGGAAAACTGTGAAGTTAGAAATAGCATTATTATTTATAGCCAATGTCGAATTTGTAAAAGTTATTTCATATTGACTATTGTTAACGCCAGCAGGAAGATTAACCTCAAACAATCCATTTACAATATCTGTATATGTGTCATTTATTTTGTCATGAACATATACATTTGGAGTTTCAAAATTAATCATTTCATTTAACGTTAATTTGAAATTTGTAGTTTCGTTGTTTTTAAAACCAAGAGGAATTTTTTTGTTTATATCAAATTCAATAACATTTATTAGGTATTGCTTGTTATCACCCAAATAAAAGTAATAATCTTTATTATATCCATCTACCGATTCTGCCTCCATTGCATGTTCTGGACCGTCAGAGGCACCTGGCATAAGTACAAGCGTTGTTTGTCTAACGCCTAAATTATTTATCATTCCATTAAAACGCATTTGTGGAACTTGTGCCGTGCTTACGGTTGTGTAATCAAAGCCAGAAACAGATGGTATTTCGGGTAAAAAACCAGCAGTATTAGTATCGTTTACTGTTTTATCAGAGATTGAAGAAGTTGTTCTTTCAAATTGTGAATAATTAGTAGCGCCTTCTTTTTGATAGACTCTATATGAATCTTTCATAGTTACTGTACCATTTGTAGCACCTTTAATTTGAAAACCTTGTCCAATAGGGCAAAATCTTCTTTGGTAGGTTGAGCCAGAACCAACTACTACTGGTATGGTTGAACCACTACCTGTATAATTATAAAATGTTGCGGGAGTATATACACCCATATTCCCATAAGGAGAAATTATTGCACCTCCAAGAGGAGAATATGCACCATAACCACCTTTGTAATCAGCTAAATAATGTGAAAGAACCGTTTTGTCTTGCTCCCAAAAATAGGCAATGCCAGTACAAGCAGAGTTTGCAACATCTGATAAAAACGCTTTTAAATCAATTGCTGATGGATAAGGGTTTCCTGTTAATGTTTCATTTCCGGCAAGAACAGGAATTGTAATGTCACCATCATAAGCTCTTCCTCTAAAATCATATCGTTGTGCATCTGCACTGCTTGGATTGTTGGCAGTGGCTTCTCCTATCGCTAGTGTGTTTGCAGTATCATCTCCTCCAGTTCCTTTCATTGAAAATCCTTCTCCTGCACCTAGACTAGTGGTACTTCCAACAAAATCCCAATCAGAATAGTTTAAACCCGTATTGTATTTCCAAATCCAATAATCAGCAATTGTAAGCGGATTTGCTGTTCCATTATAATTTGGTGCTGAAATTGTAGCTACTGGAGTCGATGTAATATTGTTTACAGGTTGATTTAATAAAGTAATACCAAATGTTTCGTTACCCGAAGCTAATAATGTATTACCTACAGGAGAACACCAATAATTGTATGAATACTCGCCTGAAGTTCCCTCTTGAAAAACTGATAATTTTCCAGAGCCGGCATTTTGCGATGTTCCGACTCTACCTTGAAGCAATTGGGCTTCGTTTCTTAAATACAAGTTTGTATTGGCTCTTAGATCTATTCCGTTTTTAACAAAAACAAATCTATCTTTAACATACATATAAGATGTTCCAGTAAAAGTTATGCTTGTTTGTGCAAAAACTGAGTAGGATACAAATGCAATTATAAAGTATAATTTTCTCATAAGAATAATCGGTTACTTTTTTATTATTGGTATTTAGATTTGTGTTTAAAATAGTTTACAAAAATAATCAAAAAACAAAATAAACATATATTTTGGTGAATTTTTTTATTTAACTATTTAAGAGTTAGTATATAGATTAATACCAATAAGCTAAAAATTTCAACTAATTTTAATCCTTTTTTTCATTTCTTTTTTAATCTTAATGTGCTTACTTGTATGTTTAATGGATTCTTATTTTGAATAAAAAAATTACGAAATAATATAAGAATAAGACTTCAAAATGTTAAAAAAGACGTATTTCAACGATTAATTATTGCATTTAAGGGATTTTTAATTAATTTTAAAATGTTTTTAAGAGATAAAAGTTTTAAATAAAAAGTGTTCTACAATTTGATATATTTAAAATAATTGTTGGTTAGTCAATTAACTATTTATAAGAAAAAAGAAAATAATTAAATTTTGAATTGAGATAATTGCTTTCTTAATTTTGTAAGTTATTGCCTAATTTTTTTTTTAGTGTACAGTAGATTTCTATGTATATATAGTAAAAAAAATTAAAGTTAAATTGTCAAGTTCGAAGGAAATAAAATTCGATTAACAGTATTGTAACTGTTTTTCGACCAGATAATTAATGCTGTTGTCTAACCAAAATCAAGGATTATTAATAAAAATGTTGTAATTATGAAAAAGATTTACCTACCATTCGTTTTTCTCTATTCTTGTAGTTTTTTTGCACAAGTAACACAACCTTCAAACGTTGTTTCTGGTGTAGAGAATTATTTAGGAACCTATAATAATTTTGATGTCAAGTTTAAAAGGAATAACTTTAATTCGGGCTTGATTAGCGAGTTTAACACTTCTTTTGGAGATAAAACATTTATTACACCTCCAGCAGGATTTTATAATTGTGCATTCGGTTCTAAGGCATTGTATAATTTAAAAGGCGGAAGCTCAAACGTTGCGTTAGGGTACAAAGCGTTATATGATGTTGAGTTTGGAAACGCTAATTTAGCCATAGGAGCTGAGTCTATGAAAAGCTCCATTTCATCTGATTTTAATATTGGAATAGGTAATGGAGTAATGAAGAAATGTATAAATGATAACAACAATGTTTTAGTTGGTCATTCAATAATGCAAAATGCAGATTATGGTTCTTATAATACTGTTATAGGTAATTATAGTTTGTTAGGTTCACCTCACACTTTCTTTAATACAATAGTTGGATATATGTCTTATAACGGAGCTGAAAATACCGGACAATTTAATATTGGTTTAGGACATAATACAGGCTATTTGAACACTACAGGTAATAATAATATTACAATTGGTAATCAAAATACTGCAATTTCGGGATCAAATAATATTCTTTTAGGGCATTATATTGTTGGGCAAAATTCAAGTAGTCAATTAAATAATTTGTTGAATATTGGTAATTTAATTTACGGAAGTAATCTTAATGGTATTTCTAGTTCAGATGATATGACTTCTGCAAGTGCTATGATTGGTATTGGAACTGATAAACCGCAAAATAAATTAGAAATAAAAAGTGATGAGACTAGTGCTACACCATCTGGATTGAGATTTACTAATTTGAAAAATGATAATTATAATCAAACATCAACATCAGATAAGCAAGTTTTAACAGTTAATAGAGACGGTGATGTTATTTTAGTTGATGATATACAAGGTGCTGCCTTTACATCAGCCTGTAATAGTAGTTTTTTAGCAAAATCTGATGGAGCAAATGGTTTAAAATGTAGTCAAATTTTTGACAATTCTGCTAGTGTCGGAATAGGAACAGGTTCACAATCAAACGCTTTTTTTAGTTGGACGGCTTCTCCTTCTGGTACAATGCTTGGAAGTTTTCAAAGCTCCGGAAACTATAAATTAGTAGTAAATGGTTATACGAGATCTTTAGCTTACTTAGCAACTTCTGATAAAAGATACAAAAAAGACATAAATTCAATTGATAATGCTTTGGAGAGTATTCTTAAAGTAGAAGGAAAAACCTATTTGTGGAACAAAAATGCAAATGAAGATATTGAATTTGACGATAATTTGCATAGTGGATTTTTAGCCCAAGATTTAGAAAAGATATTTCCTCATCTTGTTGTAACAAGTGATACTGGTGAAAAAGCGGTTAATTATATGGAATTAATCCCTTATTTGGTAGAATCAATTAAAGATCAACAAATTCAGATTGATAAACTTACTCAGTTAATTGATGAGAAAAACGAAACATCTTATAATATTTCAGAAACAAAGTTTAATGTTTCAAAGATAAATTCAGTATTCCCTAATCCTACAAGTGATATTTTAAATGTTGCAATAGATGTAAATGAGCAAGATAGAAATGTAAGTCTTCAATTGATGGATTTCAATGGTAATCTTGTAAATAAATTAATTGTTCAAGAAAAAGGAAAAGATATTAATAAAAAAATCTTCAAAGATAATTTTATTAAAGGTGTATATGTTTTGAATTTGGTTGTTGATTCAAAAAAGGTTGACTCGATGAAAGTTGTTTTCAATTAAAATAAGAATATTTTAAAAAATTCCAAAAAGACCTTTTCTTTAAATAGTTAAGGTCTTTTTCATTTGCATAAGCTTCTCTTTCAAATGAAATATTGAAGTAAGCTTTCTTTCTGTCTTTATATTGAATCAATCGAAATAAATATTCTGTCAAATACCAAATGTAAAAGGGTAAAATTAACAATTCTAATTGTTGTCTAATATGAATTTTTTCATGATTTATAAAGACGGTATTCAACTTATCATCCTTATCTGTTAAAAAAACAAAAGGAAAAAAAGTCAATCCTCTAAAACCTCTTGGCGTTAAATATTTGAAAACAATTAGAATCATATGATGCAAAGTTGCTAAATTTGTGCTTATGTTTGAAGATAAAAATGAAAATAAATTAATCGAAGGTGAAGATTTTTACTTAACACCAGAAGGTTATCGATGTTTTACAGAAAAATATCACTTAAAAAGAGGGTACTGCTGCAAAAGCGGATGTCGACATTGTCCATATGGATTTGATAAAAAAACTGGAACAATAAAAAAGTAAGCAGTATTCAGTCGCAGTATTCAGTAAAAAATACAATATATAATATACAACAACAAACTATAAACCATAAACTCAAAATGACCTTTCAAGAACAAATACTACAAGGAATTCCTTCGGTTTTGCCAAATCCAAAGCCTTATGAGGTTGAAATAAATCATGCACCAAAACGAAAAGAAATTCTTTCATACGAAGAAAAAAAGTTAGCATTAAAAAATGCTTTACGTTATTTTGACTCAAAGCATCATGCCGAATTAATTTCTGAATTCAAAGCCGAATTAGAAACTTACGGAAGAATTTATATGTATCGTTTGCGTCCAGATTATAAAATATACGCACGACCAATTTCAGAATATCCAGGAAAATGCGAGCAAGCAAAAGCCATTATGTTAATGATTCAAAATAATTTGGATTATGCCGTAGCGCAACATCCACATGAACTAATTACTTATGGTGGTAACGGAGCTGTTTTTCAAAATTGGGCTCAGTATTTATTGACTATGAAATATTTGGCAGAAATGACTGATGAGCAAACTCTAGCTATGTATTCTGGTCATCCAATGGGATTATTCCCTTCACATAAAGATGCTCCAAGAGTTGTAGTTACAAATGGAATGGTAATTCCAAATTATTCAAAACCGGATGATTGGGAAAAAATGAATGCTTTAGGCGTTTCGCAATACGGACAAATGACAGCTGGAAGTTATATGTATATCGGTCCGCAAGGAATTGTTCACGGAACTACAATCACAGTTTTAAATGGTTTTAGAAAAATAAAAAAATCACCAAAAGGTGGTTTATTTGTAACTTCTGGACTTGGAGGAATGTCAGGCGCACAACCAAAAGCAGGAAATATTGCAGGTTGCGTTACTGTTTGTGCAGAGGTAAATCCGAAAATTACGCACATTCGTCATTCACAAGGTTGGATTAATGAAGTAATTGAAAATATTGATGAATTAGTTCCAAGAGTTAAAAAAGCATTAGAAAACCAAGAAGTAGTTTCGATTGCTTACCTAGGAAATGTAGTAGATATTTGGGAACGTTTCGACCTAGAAAATCTGCATATCGATTTAGGTTCCGACCAAACTTCACTGCATAATCCTTGGGCTGGAGGTTATTATCCAACAGGATTTTCATTTGAAGAATCGAATGAAATGATGGCAAATAATCCAACAAAATTCAAAGAAGAAGTTCAAAAAACTTTACGTCGTCATGCGGCTGCGATTAACAAACATACAGCTAAAGGAACTTATTTCTTCGATTATGGAAATGCCTTTTTACTAGAGGCTTCTAGAGCTGGAGCCGATGTTTTTGCAGAAAACCACATCGATTTCAAATATAACAGCTACGTTCAAGATATTATGGGGCCAATGTGTTTTGATTATGGATTTGGGCCTTTTCGTTGGGTTTGTGCATCAGGAAACCCTAAAGATTTAGCTGAAACTGACAAAATTGCCTGCGATGTTTTAGAAGAAATGATGAAAAATTCTCCTGAAGAAATTCAACAACAAATGGCAGATAACATTCAATGGATAAAAGGCGCACAAGAAAACAAATTGGTTGTTGGCTCACAAGCTAGAATTCTTTATGCCGATGCCGAAGGAAGAATCAAAATCGCCGAAGCTTTCAATCAAGCTATTGCAAAAGGAGAAATTGGTTATGTGATTTTGGGTCGTGACCACCACGATGTTTCAGGAACAGATTCGCCTTATCGCGAAACTTCAAATATATATGATGGTTCTCGTTTTACTGCTGATATGGCAATTCAAAATGTTATCGGAGATAGTTTCCGCGGAGCAACTTGGGTTTCTATTCATAATGGTGGCGGCGTTGGTTGGGGCGAAGTTATTAATGGTGGTTTTGGTATGGTTCTTGATGGAACTAAAGAAGCATCGAGACGTTTAGAATCAATGCTTTTCTGGGATGTAAATAACGGAATTTCAAGAAGAAGTTGGGCAAGAAACGAAGGAGCTATTTTTGCAATAAAAAGAGCTATGGAGACACAACCTTTATTAAAAGTGACCATCCCTAATATAGTTGACGAAGGACTTTTTAATTAAAATAAATAAACTATGAAATCAATTCAAAAATTAACTGCAGTTTTTGCTATCTTTCTTTTGACATCTTGTGCTTCAGTTAGAGTAGCTTCTGATTTTGATAAAAGTGTAGATTTTACTAAATATAAAACCTATGCTTATTATAAAAATGGTATAGATAAAGTAGAGATTTCTGATTTGGACAAAAAAAGAATTCTACGTTCGATAGATGAGGTTATGGCTTCTAAAGGTTTTGTAAAAAGTGAAAATCCAGATTTGTTGGTAAACATTTTCACAAAAGAACGAGAAGAAGTTAATGTTAATCAGTTTAATGCTGGTTGGGGTTACGGATGGGGATGGGGCTGGAATCCGTTTGGTTTTGGTATGCAAACATCGGTTTCTACAAATACAGAAGGAACTTTATTCATTGATTTAATTGATGCGTCTAAAAAAGAAATGATTTGGCAAGGTGAAGGATCGGGCTATTTAACAAAGAATACAGCCAAGAAAGATGAAAGAGTGAAAGAATTTGTTTCTAAAATTTTAGCGCAATATCCGCCTATTGTTCAAACTAAATAATAAATTTGTTATAATTTAAAATCCCGTTCATTATAAAGAGGAACGGGATTTTTTATATCAATTACTTTTTAGAATTAATCAACTAAACTTTTAAACAAAGTTGCATTGGATTTTACTTTTTCAAAAGTAGCACCATCAAGTGTTGATTCAAGTTTTCTTTCAATAATTTTATTTACAACTTGTCTTCTTTCAATCGTTGAACCAGCATCGTCTAACATATTAAATTTAGTTTTGAATAAACCAAGTAATATTGAAGACATTTCATCTGTTAATGGTGTAAATGCTTTTAAATCAGCAACATTTTTTTGTGCTTTTACTTCATTAGTTGCTTTGTTAGAATTAACTGTAGTTGTTGAAGTAGTAGATTTTGTCACAACTGCTTTTTTAACTTGTGCATTGCTGTTTATAGAAAAAACAAGAATAGTTATAGCAAGAATAAATTTTTTCATGTTGAAAATTGTTTAAATTAGAACCCAAATCTAAAGTAATTTTATTAAAGGACAAAATATATTTCAAAATTTAGCATAACAAAAAACAGCCATAAATTAAATTCATGACTGTTTAGTAATCTTAATTGAAGTTATAGATGATTATTTGCGCTCTTTATTCCCCTTTTTTTCGGCACGTTTTTCCATCATTTTATCTTTTCTATCTTCAAAATTTTGTTCCCATTTAGTATACTGTTCTGCAGTAAGAATAGTTTTCATCTCTGTTTTTAGAGAAGTAATTTCGTCTTGCATTTTAGTTTTCATAGCTTCTCTTTCTTCAGCAGTAGGCTTTGTTCCTGAAGCTCTTTTTGTTTCCATTTCTTTTTTCTTAGCATCTCTTACTTCTGCTTTTTTTGTCATAAGTGACTTTACTTGCTCGGCTTGCTTGGTGCTTAAGTCTAAATCTTTTGTCAATCTTTTTACTTGAAATTCAACTCTTTCTTGTGGAGTTAATTTTTCTCTGTCTTCTTTTCCCATTTTACGTTCTTGTGCAAACGTTGTTATTCCAAAAACTAGTGCTAATGCTAAAATTAAATTTTTCATTTTATGTTTTTTAAATGTTATGATGATAAGACTCGACAACTTTGAAAAGGTTTATTCTTTAACAAAAGTTTAATATTCTATCAAAAAAAGAATCTTCTTTATGATTGCAGTCATAAAACTTAAGTCTATTCTATTCAGACCTTTGAGGTATTATTTTAAACTAAATATTTTATGAAAAAACTAGTAGTAGTAATTATCACAACAGTAATGTTATTTTCTTGTGGTAAAAAGGAAAAAGAAGGAGAAGAATACAATCCTTCTGCATCAACTGAAGAAACAGCAACAACCGATCCGTCATCTTACGACCCAAAAAGAGGTGAAGGTAAATTTACAACGGTTGAACTTGGAGCAGCTTTAGATCAAGCTATGGCAACAAAAGGGGAAGAAGTTGCAGGTGTAAAATGTACATCTTGTCACAAAACAACTGAAGAAAAATTAGTTGGTCCAGGTTGGAAAGGCGTTACCGAAAGAAGAAAACCAGAATGGATTATGAACTTCATTACCAATCCAGACCCAATGATTGACAAAGATCCAGAAGTTCAAGCACAATTAGAAATATGTCTTGTTCGTATGCCAAATCAAGGTTTAGCAGATGAGGAAGCAAGAAGTATTTTAGAATACATGCGTAAAAATGATGGTGTAAAATAAATAATCGAGATGGTCTGTTGGGTGAAAGTAACAGACTATCTTATTTAACTTCAATATATTATGAAAACCAAATTTGTACAGGCAACATTAGCTGTTGCATTAGTTATTGGGTTGATGCAATCTTGTAAACCAAAAAATTCAAGTGATGCTTCAGCAGGAGATGCAGAAAAAGCCTATGTAGCACCCGGAAAATATGATGAGTTCTATAACTTCGTATCAGGAGGTTTTAGTGGTCAATTAAGTGTTTATGGTCTTCCAAGTGGAAGATTATTTAGAGTTATCCCTGTTTTTTCTGTTGACCCTGAAAAAGGTTGGGGTTATAATGAAGAAACTAAACCAATGTTGAATACTTCTCACGGTTTTGTGCCTTGGGATGATTTACATCACACCGAAATGTCTCAAACTAACGGTGAAGTTGATGGTCGTTGGGTTTTTGGTAATGCCAACAATACACCTCGTATTGCTCGTATTGACCTAAAAACATTTAAAACAGCAGAAATTATCGAATTGCCAAATAGTGGTGGAAATCACTCTTCTCCATTTATCACAGAAAATACAGAATATGTTGTGGCAGGAACTCGTTTTAGCGTTCCAGCAGATTATTCTAATGGTGATGTGGCGATTAATACTTATAAAGAAAATTTCAAAGGTCATATTAGTTTTGTAAAAGTAGGTAAAGAAGGCGAAATGGATTTAGCATTTCAAATTGTAACACCTGGTGTAAACTTTGACCTTTCGCATGCGGGTAAAGGAAAATCTCATGGATGGTTTTTCTTTTCTTGCTATAATACTGAACAAGCCAATACTTTGTTAGAGGTAAATGCTTCTCAAAAAGACAAAGATTTTATCATGGCTGTAAACTGGAAAAAAGCCGAAGAATATATCAAAGCTGGAAAAGGTATAAAACAAAAAGCTCGTTATGCTCACAATACATGGGATGAAAAAACGCATTCTGCAAAATCTGAAATTAAAACCGATGTTTTGGTTCTTGATGCTGCTGCTTTAAAAGATATTTGTTACATGATTCCTTGTCCAAAATCGCCTCATGGTTGTGATGTTGATCCAACAGGTGAATACATTGTAGGTTCTGGAAAATTGGCAGCTTTGATTCCTGTATTTAGCTTTGATAAATTAATGGGAGCCATCAAAGACAAAAAATTTGATGGAAATTATGGCGGAATTAATGTCATAAAATATGAAGCAGCTCTTCATGGTGAAGTTCAAAAACCTGGTTTAGGACCTTTGCACACCGAATTTGACGGAAAAGGAAATGCTTACACAACGTTCTTTGTTTCTTCTGAAGTCGTAAAATGGGATATCAAATCATTGAAAGTTTTAGACAGAGTTCCGACCTATTATTCTGTTGGTCACTTATGTATTCCTGGTGGAGATTCTAAGAAACCTTTCGGAAAATATCTTGTTGCTTATAACAAAATTACGAAAGATAGATATTTACCAACTGGTCCTGAATTAGCACAATCTGCTCAGATATATGATATTAGTGGCGATAAAATGAAATTAATACTAGACTTTCCAACTATTGGAGAACCTCACTATGCTCAAGCAGCACCAGCTGATTTAATTAGAAATAATGGTCAGCTTAAATTCTATAAAATAGCCGATAATCATCATCCTTATGTTGCAAAAGGTGAAAAAGAAGCCAAAGTAACTCGTCAAGGAAATCAAGTGCATGTTTATATGACTTCTATTCGTTCTCACTTTGCACCAGATAATATTGAAGGTATAAAAATGGGTGACGAAGTCTATTTCCACGTTACAAACCTTGAACAAGATTGGGATGTTCCTCACGGATTTGCAATTAAAGGTGCAAACAACGGTGAACTTTTAATCATGCCAGGTGAAACTGCAACTCTAAAATGGACACCAGACAAAGTTGGAATTTCTCCATTTTATTGTACCGATTTCTGTAGTGCATTGCACCAAGAAATGCAAGGATACATAAGAGTTTCTCCTGCTGGTAGCAATGTTCCTCTAACATTTAGTTTAGGAACTAATTTACCTGCTGCAACAAAATAATAGTTTAGTGAATAGTGATTAGTAGTTAGCGAATAATGCAAATGCCAATCGTTGATTACTAGTCACTAATTACTTTAAATAAACAAAAAAATGGAAAAATCTAAAATTTCAATAGTCTCAAAAGCGATATTATTGATAGTTGCAATCTTATTTGTTGGTTCACTTTTTGTCCCAATGTGGCAAATCGAATTAGAAGCTCCACAATATCCTGAAGGTTTGGTCTTAAAATTGCATGCTAACAAAATTGGTGGCGATGTAGAAATCATCAACGGATTAAATCATTACATCGGAATGGCAACTTTGCATACCGAAAACTTTTTCGAGTTCACCGCTTTACCTTATATTTTCGGAGGTTTTGCAGTGATTTCTTTGTTGCTAATTTTTCTTGCAAAAAGAAAAGCAGTTTTAGCATTCTTTATTACTTATATACTTTTTGTGGTTTTAGCAGCCATCGATTTCTATAGATGGAATTATGAATACGGACATAATCTTGATCCAAATGCAGCAATAAAAGTGCCTGGAATGGCTTATCAACCGCCGTTAATTGGATACAAACAATTGTTGAACTTTGGAGCGTATTCAATTCCAGATATTGGTGGATGGTTTTTGACAGCTTGTGGTTTATTGTTGTTTTTCATCGTTTTTAAAGAATATAATTTATTCACTAAAAAGAAAATCAGTTAGTTATGAAATCATTTTTTATAGTGCTAATAACATCATTTTTGGTTTCTTGCAATTCAAACGAGCCAAAACCAATTAAACTAAATTCTGATTCTTGTGATTTTTGTAAAATGACAATCGCAAACGGAAAATTTGGTGCCGAATTAATTACTCAAAAAGGAAGATATTACAAGTTTGATGATGTAGCATGCATGATTCAATTTGACAAAACAAGCGAAGTTCCTTCAAAAGTATTTTTTGTAAATGATTATTTAAAAGAAAATGAATTAGTTGCAGCCGAAAAAT
The DNA here is from genome assembly GCF_027531705.1 of Flavobacterium sp. GTDB lineage: Bacteria > Bacteroidota > Bacteroidia > Flavobacteriales > Flavobacteriaceae > Flavobacterium. The sequence continues at coordinate 53,530 of NZ_JAPZSP010000026.1, forward strand.
GTTTTTTTCTAAAAGGCGGAGCAATCAATTCTCCAATGCGTGGAAATCTTGCCGCATTTTCATCTGATAAAGAACAAAAAGAATTCCAACCCAAATTAAATGCTGAACCTATGACTTGGCAACAAGTTTACGATTCTTATAAATGAAAAAATTAATCTGCATATTATTTTTACTCTTATTTTCTATTTTAAATGCTAAAACCATTCAAGTAGGAAGCAAATTTCCTGTCAAAAAAATCAAGCAAGCTCTTCAATTAGCTGTTGATGGCGACACCATTATTGTAAATAGCGGAGTTTATAAAGAAGGCAATATTCTAATCAATAAAAAGATCATTTTTCTTGGTAAAGGTTTTCCAGTACTTGATGGTCAACGCAAGTTTGAAGTTGTTTCTGTTAATGCCGATAATGTTGTCATCAAAGGATTCAAAATCATTAATTCGGGCTATGCTTCTCTTGATGATCCATGCGGAATTAAAGTGTATGATAGAGTTTTTGTAAAAATTGAAAACAATATTCTCGATAATAATTTCTTCGGAATTTATCTTCAAAATTCTAGAAATTGCTTAATCAAAAACAATAAAATTACCGCTTACGGAAAACAAGAACAATTAATTGGAAACGGAATTCACTGTTGGAAAAGCGATAATCTTCAAATAATTGCTAACAAAATTTCGGGACATCGCGACGGAATTTATTTTGAATTTGTAACACAATCTATCATTTGGAGAAATATTTCCAATAAAAACATTCGTTATGGTTTGCATTTTATGTTTTCTAACGACGATGCTTACATATCGAATGTTTTTAAAAATAATGGTGCTGGTGTTGCTGTCATGTTTACCAAAAATGTAAAAATGTATAACAATTATTTTGAAGAAAATTGGGGTGATTCTGCTTATGGTTTATTGCTCAAAGAAATTGCCGACAGTTATATTTTTAATAACAAATTTGCCCGAAATACTTCTGGAATTTACATGGAAGGAACATCAAGAATCAAGGTCGAAAAAAACGTTTTTGAATCAAATGGTTGGGGAATGAAAATTCAAGCAAGTTGTATGGAAAATGAAATTGTAAACAATAATTATCTAAAAAACACTTTCGATATTAGCACTAATGGAAGCTTGGTTTTAAATACTTTCAATTCTAATTATTGGGATAAATATGAAGGATATGATTTAGACAAAAATGGAGTAGGCGATGTGCCGTATCATCCATTAAGTTTGTTTGCTGTTTTAACCGAAAATACACCTTCTGCCATGTTGTTATACCGAAGTTTTATGATAACACTTTTAGACAAATCAGAAAAAGTTTTACCAAGTATTACACCAGACAATTTTATAGATAAAACGCCTTTAATGAATAGGTTAGTTCTCTAAAAGTTGCGAGTTGCGAGTTACGTGTTGAAAGTTATGAGAAATGAGTTACGAGTTTTGTTTTGAAAAGATTAATTATGTAAACTTGTATTAAGTAATAATAAACTTAATAATATGGCAACAGTAAATAATTTTGAAGAGCTTGAAATATGGCAATTAAGTAGAGTAATATGCCAAGATGTATGGGATTTGTTTGAAAAAACAAGTTTAGGAAAAGATTTTGAATTAAAAAATCAGATGAATAGATCATCGGGTTCAATTATGGATAATATTGCTGAAGGATTTGAAAGAAATGGCAGAAGAGAATTCATTAATTTTTTAAGTTATTCAAAAGGCTCTTGTGGTGAATTAAGATCGCAATTGAATAGAGCATTTGACAGAAAACATATCAGTAAAGAAGAATTTGATTTTTTGAAAGAAAAGACAATTACAGAAAGTAAAAAAATTGGATCGTTTATGTCTTATTTAGTAAAATCTGATAATAAAGGAAGCAAATTTGATAAAAAGTAAATGTTTCAAGTTACTATTTAAACCCGCAACTCGAAACACGAAACCCGCAACAATAAAAAATGATTGAAATTAAAAACATAAATAAAAAATTCGGAAAATTAGAAGTGCTGAAAAACGTCAATCTTTCATGTAAAAGTGGAGAATGCATCGCGCTAATTGGACCAAATGGTTGTGGAAAAACAACGTTGATAAAATCAATTCTCGGAATGGTTTTGCCAGATAAAGGTTCGATTGAGTTTAATGGAAAATCGGTTTTAGGTGAATATATCTATCGTGAAAACATTGGTTATATGCCACAAATTGGGCGTTATCCTGATAATATGACGATTGGGCAAATCATTGAAATGATAAAAAAAATCAGAAATTCCAACCAAGAATTAGATGAAGATTTGCTAAAAGCATTTGAATTAGAAAAAATGTTTGATAAGCAAATGCGAACACTTTCGGGTGGAACAACTCAAAAAGTAAGTGCCGTTTTAGCTTTTTTATTCAATCCAGAAGTGTTGATTTTAGACGAACCAACAGCTGGTTTAGATCCATTGGCATCTGAAATTTTGAAAGAAAAAATTATAAAAGAAAAAGAAAAAGGAAAACTCATTTTCATAACATCACATTTGCTAAGTGAATTAGACGATTTGATTACCGAAATTATTTTCATGCAAGATGGTGAAGTTCATTTTCATAAAAAAGTTGAAGTCTTAAAATCTGAAACCAATGAAACTAAAATTTCAAAAGCAATTGCCAGTATTCTGAAACAAAAGCAACCTGAAAGTCATAACCCAAAACTCGCAAAAGTGTCATGAACAGAATTATAAAAATCATATTACTCGATATTCTAAAAAGCAAAATAGTTTTGGCTTATACCTTTATTTTAGCCATCCTATCATGGAGTTCGTTTGCGCTAGAAGATAATTCTGCAAAAGGAATTTTGACCATTTTGAATGTAATTTTATTTACAGTTCCATTGGTTTCCATACTTTTTGCAACGATTTATTTGTACAATAGTTCCGAATTTATTGAACTTTTACTAAGTCAACCTATCAAAAGAAGAAAAATTTGGATAAGCTTATTCCTTGGACTTTCTTTTTCAATGATTTTAGCTTTTTTTGTTGGAGCTGGAATTCCATTGCTAATTAATTCGCCTGATAGTATTGGTATTATGATGTTGTTAAATGGCTGTTTGATAACCGTAATTTTTACCGCATTAGCGTTTTTAAGCTCTATTTTAACAAGAGATAAAGCCAAAGGAATCGGCATTGCTATTATGATTTGGTTGTTTTTTGCCTTACTTTTTGACGGATTGGTTTTGTTTTTATTATTTCAATTACAAGATTATCCAATCGAAAATGCAATGGTCGTAATCACTGCTTTTAGTCCAATTGATCTGGCACGAATTCAAATTCTATTGCATCTTGATGTTTCAGCAATGATGGGTTATACAGGTGCAATTTTTAAAGACTTTTTTGGAACTTCAACTGGATTAATTGTGTCATTTTTCTTGTTGAGTTTATGGGTAATTATTCCGTTTTTTATTTCGTTGAAAAAATTTAATAAAAAAGATTTGTAAAATTGGTTACAAAGTTACAGGTTACGAGTTGCGAGTTTTTGACTAAGCTTGAAACCCGAAACCCGAAACCTTCAACCCGAAACTTTTTAAAATGAAAACAGATATTAGAAATAGAAAAGACATAGAAAAGCTAGTAAATGCTTTCTATGAAAAAGTCAAAACGGATGAAGTTATTGGTTATTTGTTTACAGATGTTGCCAAAGTCAACTGGGAATTGCACTTACCAAAAATGTACAATTTTTGGGAAAACATATTGTTCTATTCTGCCAACTATAGCGGAAGTCCAATGGCTGTTCACAAAGAATTGCATCAAAAAAGCACCATGACTCAAGAACATTTTCAGCATTGGAATGAACTTTTCAATCAAACGGTTGACAAACTTTTTGAAGGTGCAAAAGCAGATGAAATTAAAAATCGAGCGATGAATATTTCGGCTGTGATGATGTATAAAACTTTAGCTTAAGTATATTTGTATTTGATATGCTACATCAAATTTACTTAATAATTCATCTATTAGCTGCAACTATTTGGGTTGGCGGTCATTTGATTTTATTATTGCGATATGTTCCAAAAGCTATAAAAACCAAATCATTAGAAGAATTATCTATTTTCAGAAAAAACTTTGAACCTGTTGGAATGCCATCGCTTTTTATCCTGATAATAACCGGAATTCTGATGGCATATGATTATAATGTCACATTTGAAAAATGGTTTTTATTTGAAAATTCAATTGAAAAAATTGTCAGTATCAAATTGATTTTGCTTCTTATAAGTTTGACTTTGGCTTTTATTACCATCAAATTTGTTTTGCCTTCTGCAAGTAAAGGTTCTCCTTTTATTCTTTATTTTATCATTTTTTTGGTTACAACTATTGCAGTTACTATGCTTGTTTTAGGAAGTTTAGTAAGAATAGGCGGTTTATGATTATAGTCATATTTTAAATTTCATTCAAGTTATAAATTTGATAAAAATTTAAAAATATGGACACATTACAAAAAAACACCATTGGAGAATATGTTGCACAAGACTTCAGAACAGCAGCACTTTTCTCAAAATATAAAATCGATTTTTGCTGTAAAGGCAATAAAACTCTAGACGAAGTTTGCGAAGCAAAAGGTTTAGATGTAAATCAAATTGAAAATGAAATTAACTCAGTTTTAAACACCAATTCTTCATCAGAAATGGATTTTAAATCGTTTTCACCAAATTTATTAATTGATTACATACTAGAAACACATCACGAATATATCGAATCAAAAACTCCTGTTTTATTGATGTATTTGGATAAATTGTGCAAAGTACATGGCGAGAGACATTCTGAATTGTTTGAAATAAATAATTTATTCAAAATTGCTTCAAGTGAATTATTAAATCATTTGCAAAAAGAAGAAGTAGTTTTGTTTCCATTCATCAAAACAATGACAAACGCCATCAAAAACAACGAAACTATCCAACAACCAGGTTTCGGAACAGTTGAAAATCCGATTGCTATGTTGAAACAAGATCACGAAACAGAAGGAGATTTGTTTGTTAAAATTTCAGAATTAACTAATGAATACAATCCACCAATTGATGCTTGTGAAACTTATAAGGTAACATTTGCAATGCTAAAAGAATTCGAACAAGATTTACACAAACACATCCATCTTGAAAACAATATTCTGTTTCATAAAGCAATTGAATTAGAAGAAAGATTCAATATTTTAGATTAAATACTTTTTCCAAAAAGGCATTAAAAAAGCGTGAATTACGACAATTCACGCTTTTCAGCTTTAATTAAAAAAGAAAAACAATAGTTGAATTAATAATTGATTTTATTTTGGTAAAAGTACATCTCCAATTACATGGATAACTCCATTTCCTGTTGGTATTGAAGCAACTATTTCTGAACCGTTTACATACGTTTTGTCACCTTTTTTAGTGATTTTTACTTTACCTCCAAATACCATATCAAACTCTTGTCCGTCTTGCATATATTCAGTTTTTAGTGTTCCTACATAAGTATGATAACCTAAAATATTTTCTAAATCACCTTTTTTCTCTGGTTTTAATAAACCTTCAACTGTTCCTGAAGGCAATTTATCGAATGCTGCATTGGTTGGTGCAAAAACGGTAAATGGTCCAGCATTGCTTAATGAAGTTACTAATCCTGCAGCTTTTACAGCCGTAACTAAAGTAGTGTGATCTTTGCTTCCAACAGCAGTTTGTACAATGTTTGGAACAGAAGTTTCATCCACTACATTTTCTTGTCCGCCAGAACTTATTTCAGTAGTTTCAGAAGTGGTTTCTTTTGCAGCTTGATCGTTTTGTTTGCAACCTATGGCAATAAATAAACTTGCCAATAACAATGTTTTAATTGATTTTTTCATAATAAATACTTTTTTATACTTTCAAATTATATATGCAAAGTACCTAATTATGAAACAGTTATTTTATGAGTGCAATCATAATAATGGATGATTTTTAACTTTTTTTATAGAATAAAAAGCAGTAATTCCAATTCCAGAAACTAGAATAATTGCAGCTCCAAAAAGCATTTCGTTTGCAAATGGAATTATGGTGTAACTAAACGATGCAATGCCTTGAACAGCAAGAATTATTTCGTTTAACAAAACGCCAATTGAGAAAATAATTACACCGATTTTTATGGGTTTGTTAAAGTGAATTAAATGATTGGCATAAATGTAAAAGAGCAAAAACAACGAAATAATCGCTAACAAAACCAAATGCAAATAAGCAATTACAATCGGTCTAAATCCAAATGCAAGTTGACTAATTGCTGGAATAGTTGAACCCAATTGAAGCAAAAATTTTATACTCAAAGCTAATCCAACGAAAAGTAAAATATAGCGTAAAAAGAAAGGAAAATTTTCAAGAAATTCTCGTTTCGTTTTTATTATAATTAGTAAAAATTTAAACCAAGTATAAACTTGAATAAAAGCAGCAATTACTGTTAGAATGTAAATCACAATCGGTAAATCCGACCAAAGTGTCGATAGAAAATACGCTGGAATACAAGATACAAAAAACAGCCAAAAAGTTCTTTTGAAAAATGGATTTTCAGACGATTTTAATTGTAAAAAAGAAATTAATAATCCCATGCAAGCAAAGAAAAACCAACCATTATATTGAAAATGCAAATAATAATAAATGGAAGCTAAATATTCTTCTTGATGAATATTTTTGGTAACCATCATATAAGCCAAAGCAAATGTCCCAAACGATGAAATCACATTGAAAAATAAAGCGGCTTTAAACCAATTTTTAGCCAAATCATCATCAGAAATCAGCTTCAAATCTTTTATGAAATAATACGCAAAAACACATGAAACTATGATTGAAGCTGTAGAAAAAACTATAGAAATCAATCCATAACCTTGAATGATAAAAAACACCAACATTCCATAAGCACAAATCAAATTGGCGGTTAAAATTGAACTGTATTTTTCTAAAAATCTGTTCTCTCTTTTCTTTTCTCTTTCTTCTTTTTTCTTCTCTAAAAAAACAATCATCAACACCATCAAAGTATGACTAATCCAACCCGAAAAAGCAAAATGTGAATGCGAATGTTGTAAATGTTTTTGGTCGAAAAATGGAAATTCAAAACCTATTTTGTAACGCATTAAAAGTCCGATAACTGCAACAATTAATAAGTTTAGTATTGAAAATTTCAGCCAAAATTTGCTGTTAAAGTGCATTAGAAATATATTTTATGATTTATGATATCTATCTTTTTATCTGCTTTCATTTTTGCAAAAGCTCTGATTACTGTTTCAACTCGTAAGCCTGTGAAATTGGCAATTTCTTGCCTTGTAAAAGGAACCATTTCTTTGATTTTACAATCGGAACCTTTTTTATGTGCATTCAAAAAAGCAATAATTCTAAATTCAGGTTTTTGATTGATAATGTCTTTAGATGTTTTAGCTTTAGAGTGAATTCTTTGTGCCATTAAATTCAAAAAATTCTTTTGAATAGAAGGATATTCATCCAATATTTTCAAGAATTTATCTTTAGAAAGTTTTATGATTTTACTGTCTTGAAAAGCCACAGCTGTTGCTGGATAACATTCATTGATTAAAAGTGGTGGTTCTCCAAAACTTTGGCCATTCGCAAAATAACCTTGTGTAAATTCTTTTCCTTCATCATTAGAATTGTACATTTTGACACTTCCATCTATGATTTGAAAATAAAAATTAGCCATTTCTTCTTCATCAAAAATCACCTCATTTTTCTTGTATTCTTTGGCAATTGCTCCCCAAGAAAATAGTAAATCTAAATCTATTTGCATGATTGATAATGTGTTTTTTAAGTCGAAAAACCGTTGCTGATAAGCGATTTTGACTTATGGTTACAAAGTTAATTTTTATAAAAATACTAAAATTATGACCATAATCATATAAATCTCTAAAATTCTTATTGTAAATTTGCCTTGTGAAAAAAATTGTAATCATAGTAATTCTAGCAATATTTCTAAAACCGATTCTTCCGGTTCTAGATTATGTTGTTAATTACGATTATATTACAAAAGTTCTTTGCGAAAACAAAGCTAAACCTGAGCTTAAATGTAATGGTAAATGTCATTTGATGAAAGAATTGGCTAAAGCATCTGAAGACGAAAAACCAATTAATTCAGATAAAAAAGACAATTCTAAACAAGAAATCGAACTTTTATTTTGCAACGAAGTATCCGAAATTAATTTTAGACAAGTTTACTTTCATAATAAAACTTCTATTGGAGACAACTATGCCAACTTATACTTTCACTCGGTAAGTTGCTCCGTTTTTCATCCACCCACAATTATTTCTTAAATTTTATCGTATGTCAGTTCATAATCATTGAATTGACAGGATTATTACATCCAAATTGTTTTGAAGAGAAATCTTTTAAGACAAACTTTTCTATAAACTTTAATTAATAAAAAAAAACAAAAATGAAATTTCAATTAAAAAATATTTCAATAGCTATGGTTACCGCTTTAGCATTAACTTCATGTAACAAAGATGATGATAATGAAGCAATAACAGGAAACGGAAACTTAACCGTAAATTTTGAAAATGGTTTTGAGGACCAAGGTGGAATTACAATTGGAACCACTTTTAGAAAAACTACTAATAATCAATATTATAACTATTCTTGCTTGAAATATATAATCTCCAATGTTGTTTTGATAAAAGCTGATGGAACTGAGGTTAAATATAATTATAATGATCCAAATAAAGGAGCTTTTATTATTGATCAAGCTGATGGTTTAATAGAGCATCCTGCCGCATTAACTGGAATTCCTGCAGGCGATTATACAAAAATTCGTTTTGGAATTGGAATTTCTCCTGAAGCATATAATCTTGGTGAAAGTGGACAAGCTACTTTTTGGACAAAAGCAGTAGATGCTGGAATGGTTTGGACATGGGCTTCAGGGTATCGTTTTGTAAGATTAGAAGGTGCTTATGGAGAAACACAAGCTACTGCAACAAATATATTTGCTCATCATTTTGCAAACATGGGTAATATTTTAGCTAATGGAACGCCTAATTTATACAAAGAAGTTACATTAGATTTACCTACAACTGCTAAAGTTCGTACTAATGTTTCTCCTGTTGTTCATGTCATGGCTGATTTTACAAAGCATCTTGACGGTGACACAAAAATTATTCTAGATGAAACAACTAGTGATGCCATGAGTGGTTCAATGCAATGTGTAAGGGATATGGTTGCTAATTTGACCAAAATGTTTACTGTTGAACACGTTCATAATGACTAATTCAAAATCATAAAATCTGAAATAACTTTCTTCACAAATCGTGAAGAAAGTTGTTTTTTTATTAAATCAAAAAAAATGAAGTTATTAGTTTTGTTTTTAGGTATGTTGTTAGTTTCATGTAGTGATAGTGATTCAGATAGTGATTACGAATCAATTACTCTTGAAAAACCATCCAATTTTCCTGCTATAAAGTTCAATAGTCAAGAAAATCCAATTACAAAAAGTGGTGTAGAATTGGGAAGAATGCTTTTCTATGAAGGCGATTTAGCTTCTGATGGCGTTGTTTCTTGTGGATTTTGTCACATTCAATCCGATGCTTTTACACATCACGGACACACATTAAGTCATGGGGTTGATGGTCTTTCAGGAATTCGAAATACACCACCAGTACAAAATATGGCTTTTATGGAAAACATTATGTGGGAAGGCGTTTTGCATAATCTGAGTACTATGGCGTTGGCTCCAATAAGCAATCCTGTGGAAATGAATGGCAATTTTGAGATTATAGTTCAAAAATTGCAAAATTCAACCAAACATAATTATAAAACCCAATTCAAAAAAGCGTTTGGTAATGAGGAGATAACAGCAAACAAAGTACTGTTTGCACTTGGACAATTTATGGCAACAATGGTTTCTTCTAATTCAAAATATGATAAATATAGTAGAAATGAAGGAGTTTCATTAACAACGGATGAATTGCAAGGATTGTCTATTTTCAATCAAAAATGTGCTTCTTGCCATACAACAGATTTGTTTACAGATCAATCCTATAGAAATACGGGTTTGGCGTTTAATAATTCCTTGAATGATAATGGAAGACAAAGGGTTACGCTCGATCCTAATGATTATATGAAATTTAGAGTACCGAGTTTGCGAAATGTTGAACTGACAAAGCCTTACATGCATGATGGTAGATTTTATACATTAGAAGCAGTTTTGAATCATTATTCATCTGGAATGGTTGATTATCCAAATTTAGATCCAATTTTCAAGCAAAACGGAAATACTGGAATTCCACTTACAGATCAGGAGAAACAATTGTTAATCACTTTCTTGAAAACACTAACTGATTATGAGTTTATTTCAAATTCAAAATTTTCAGAAATATAAATTACTTATGAGAAATATTATTTTTATTATAGTTGTTTTCTTTTTTCAATTTTCTTTTGCTATTGAAAAAGACAGTTTGTCTAGATCAAATCAGTTTAAAAAATATTATCTAATTCCTGAAAAAGTCTTTTGCGATGCTTGTGGATGTTCTGCAAGTGGCGGAAGTATGGGCTTTGCTTCGATGTTGAATTCTAATTTTGTTGGAATTCGTTATTTTAATCAACAGTACAAAAGTCGATTTGGTATATATAGTAATTCTCCTTGGTACGATGAAAATTACAATACAACTCAAGTATGGGCTCGTATCCCAGTGATGAAAAATATTCAGCTTTCAGCATTAATTCCCTATCATTCTCACAATCGTGATTCGGAAACTGGTGAGGAAAATATTACTGGTTTAGGAGATATTACGGTTATGGCAATGTATAGATTGTATCAGACACATCGTGACAGTACCTTTCTTGCACATACATTGCATTTAGGAGGTGGTGTTAAGGCTCCAACTGGAACTTATGACGAAGCAAACAATTCCGGAAAAGCCAATAAAAGTTTTCAACTCGGAACTGGAAGTTGGGATTTTCAATTAGTTTCTGAATACATCATAAGAAGAAAGAAGTTTGGATTGAATACTATGTTGAATTATACTTTTAAGTCAGAAAACGACAAGTTTTACCGCTATGGAAATCAATTTAATTATTCTGGAACTTTTTTCTATTTGTATGAAAAAGATAAGCTTTCGATAGCACCACAAGTTGGCTTTGCAGGCGAAGTTTATGAGTCAAATTACAGTCATAAAATTCTGCAAGAAGAAACGGCAGGCGATATTCTTTTCGGGAAAATTGGTTTTGAAGTTGGGCGCGATAAGTTTTCTATGGGTATGAATACGATGGTTCCTATAAATCAAAATTTAGCAGCAGGAAACATTGAAGCAAAATACCGTTGGAGTATAAATTTGAATTACAGTTTGTAAACAAAAAAAGGAACTCAAATTAGCTTCGAGTTCCTTTTTTTTATTTGATAAAATTTAAATTATTTCCCCAAATACTCAACAATTTTTGCATCACCATCAACCACCACTTTCATCAAGCCGTGTTTGCTTAATCCTTTGCTTGCTGCATCCCATTTTTTTCCACTTAAAGCGGATTTTTCTTTTAAATCACCAATTGAGATTCCCTCGTTAGCTTTCAAAATTTCAATAATCCATTTTTCATCTTCAGTCAATTCAAGTTGCTTTTTCTCAGGTCGCATTTGTGGGAAGAAAAGCACTTCTTGAATCGAAGGATTGTTGGTCAAGAACATAATCAATCTGTCCATTCCAATTCCCAATCCAGAAGTTGGCGGCATTCCGTATTCTAACGCTCTTAAAAAGTCTTCGTCTATAATTCCGTTGGCTTCATCATCACCTTTTTCACTTAAAGCCATTTGAGCTTCAAAACGCTCACGTTGGTCTATTGGATCATTTAGCTCTGAATACGCATTTGCGATTTCTTTTCCGCAAACCATCAACTCAAAACGTTCTGTCAATTCAGGATTGTCTCTATGCGATTTGCATAACGGTGACATTTCTTTTGGATAATCAGTGATAAACGTTGGTTGAATAAAATTTCCTTCGCATTTAGCTCCAAAAATCTCATCAATCAATTTTCCTTTACCCATAGTTTCGTCTACTTCAATTCCCATCGATTTTGCTGCTTCAAAAAGTTCTGCTTCTGTTTTCCCAGAAATATCAAAACCTGTAAAGTTTTTAATAGCATCAGTCATGGTAACTCGCGCATATGGAGCTTTGAAACTTACTTTATGTTCGCCAAATGTTGCGTCAGTTGTTCCGTTTACAGCAGTAGCACAATGTTCTAATAAATTTTCTGTGAACTCCATCATCCAGTTGTAGTCTTTGTAAGCTACATAAATTTCCATTGCGGTAAATTCAGGATTATGCGTTCTATCCATACCTTCATTTCTGAAGTTTTTTGAAAATTCATAAACGCCATCAAAACCACCAACAATCAATCTTTTTAAGTATAATTCGTTTGCAATTCTTAAATATAAAGGAATATCCAAAGCATTATGATGCGAAATAAAAGGTCTAGCCGCAGCACCACCAGGAATAGCTTGCAAAATCGGCGTTTCCACTTCCATATAACCAGCTTCGTTAAAGAAATTTCTCATGGCAGTAAAAAGTTTCGTTCTTTTTACAAAAACTTCTTTCACATTTGGATTTACAACCAAATCAACATAACGCATTCTATAACGCAATTCAGCATCATTAAAGGCATCGTGAACTTTTCCATCTTCATCAACTTTTGGCAAAGGCAACGGACGCAAAGTTTTACTCAAGAAAGTAAAATTATCAACTCTTACACATTGAGCACCAACTTTTGTTGTAAATAATTCTCCTTCAACTCCAATGAAATCACCTAAATCAGTAAGTTTTTTAAAAACTGTATTATATAGTGTTTTGTCTTCGCCTAAACATAGCATATCTCTGTTTAGATAAAGTTGAATTCTACCATCTCTATCTTGCAATTCGGCAAAACAAGCTTTCCCTTGATCACGAACACTCATTAATCGTCCAGCCAAATTGACCTTCTTGCCTTCTTCAAAATTTTCCTTCACCTGTTTAGAAGTTGTATTCACCGGATATAAATCCGCAGGATAAGGGTTAATTCCAAGTTCGCGCAAAGCGTTCAATTTGTCTCGTCTAATGATTTCTTGTTCCGAAAGTTGCATAGTATTGTATTTAAGCGTGCAAAGATAGTTATTAGTTTAAAAGTTTAAAAGTTTATGAGTTTAAAAGTTTAGAAGGTAATTGAAAAGCTGAATTCTGAAATCTAAAAAATAAGGAGCGAATGGCTTGGGCTTTATCAGTAAACCATGTTCCCGCTTTCCGTTCTACTTCGTGCCACTGCAATCGGGGCTAGATAGTAAACTTTTTGTATATTTGTAAAAAAATAAGAAAGATGAAAGCCCTCAAAATTACCTTATTATTTCTTGTAATACTAAGTTTTGCAAGTTGCAAAGTCACAGAAGATATTTATATAAACGAAGACGGTTCGGGAAAATTTTTGGTGAATCTCGATGCTTCTGATATGATGGAAATGACGCCAAAAGACTCATTGGCAACTGATGTTGGTAAACAAGTAGATTCTACCTTTACATTCCAAAAGTTTTTTGAAGATAATAAAGACAGTATTGCCAAGCTATCCCCGAGAGAAAAAGAAAGAATCGAAAAACTCAAAAGATTTTCTGTGAATATGAAAGTCAATTCGGCAGAAAACGTATTCAAATTTTCAATGTTTACTGATTTCAAAACTGTCGTAGATTTACAAGACGGAATCACCTCGCTAAACGATTTAAACAGATTAAATAGAGGAAAAACCGAATTAAGTATTCTTGATATGGGAAGTTTTGATGCTAATAAAACAATTGTAAGATATTCGTATGTTGGGAAAAAGTTCACTAGAAAAGCACAAATTTTAGATTTTATAAAAACCAAACCTGTAGATACTATTAACGATAGTTCTTTCAAAATGATTACTGAAGCTTCTGTATATATTCTTAAATATCATTTTCCAAGAAAAGTTAAGAAAGTCTCCAATTCAACAGCAAAATTTAGTGAAGACAGAAAAACAATTACTATTGAGTTTCCATTGAATGAATATATTGAGAACCCAAAAAAACTAGATTTAGACGTTGAGTTTGAATAAGTATAAACTTTAAACTATCCAAATTTATTTGTTTGGAAGCAAAAATGAATAAAAAAATCCAACTTAAAGATTTAGGAAATCTCGATTACAAAAAGACTTGGGATTATCAAGAAGAGCTTTTTAAAGGAATTGTTGATGTCAAAATCCAAAACCGTAAAGACGAAACGAATATTTCAACACCCAATTATTTTCTTTTTGTAGAACATCCACATGTTTATACGTTAGGAAAAAGTGGTGATATTTCCAATTTGCTATTGTCAGAAAAGCAACTCGAAGCTAAAGGAGCCACTTTTTATAAAATAAATAGAGGCGGAGATATTACCTATCACGGACCAGGTCAAATTGTAGGTTATCCCATTCTTGATTTAGAAAATTTTTTTACCGACATTCACAAATATCTTCGCTTTCTTGAAGAAGTAATAATTCTAACATTAGCTGACTATAATATAATAGGTACAAGAAGCGAAGGCGAAACAGGTGTTTGGTTAGGAGTTGGAACGCCATTTGCTCGAAAGATTTGTGCAATGGGAGTAAGAGCAAGTCGTTGGGTTACCATGCATGGATTTGCCTTAAATGTAAATGCCGATTTAGGTTACTTTGATAATATTATTCCATGCGGAATAAAAGGAAAGGCAGTAACATCGCTCCATGCAGAACTTGGAAAAGAAATAAATGAAGAAGAAGTAAAAGAAAAAATTCTAAACTATTTCAAACAGCTTTTTGAAGCAGAGTTTGAATAAATTATAATTCCAAGCTTAACTGTTCTGGTAACAATCTAAAACTCATTCTGTGGTATTTGGTAGTGCCATATTTTCTGATTGCTTCTCTGTGTTCTTTAGTTGGATAACCTTTGTTTTGTTTCCAGTTATACATCGGGAATTCCTCATGAATCCTCTCCATATATTCGTCTCGATAAGTTTTTGCTAGAATCGAAGCTGCAGCAATACTCAGATATTTAGAGTCACCTTTAATAATACTTTGATTAGGTATTGATTTTAAAATTTCAATTTCATCTTCAGTAAAAATTTTACCTGAATTGCTTTTCAATCCTAATTTTGCATTCAGTGCTCTATTTCCATCAACAATAATATACTCTGGAGTTGTATTTAATTTCAGAATTGACTCTTGCATCGCTTTCATCGAAGAGTTTAGGATGTTGATTTCATCAATTTCTTCATTATATATATGTGTAACCGAAAAACTTTGAACTAGCTCCTCAATAATAGGTTTTAATATGAACCTTTTTTTTTCAGATAATTGTTTAGAATCATTAATTAAAGTAAAAAGATTTTCTGAGCTATCAAAATTTGAAACAATTGTTGGAAGGATAACAGCTGCGGCCGTTACAGGTCCAGCTAAACAACCTCTCCCGGCTTCGTCGGTACCAGCTTCAAAATTTAATTTAGAATAGGATTTGAGCAACATTTTTTTTGATAAAAATATAAAAATTATCAAACTATTATGTCTGTTTATGAGAATTTTTAGATATAAAATTACTATTGCATAATTATTCATAAGAAAAATACATTTATAAGAAATATTATAGTTAGTTAAATATTTGTTTATTTAAGAAATAATTAAGAAGTTTGCAAAATAACTAACTCAAACAAATTTAATATGAGATTAAAATACAAATGGATTTTTACGTTACTAGTAGCGTTATCAATGCAGTTTGCGTTTTCACAGGAAACCATCACTGGGAAAGTTTCAGACAAAGACGGGGGTTTACCATTAGCCAATATTGTTGTTAAAGGTACAAAACGTTCAGCTCAAACCGATATGGATGGTAAGTATGCTATTAAAGCAAGTTTAGGAGAAGAATTAGTTTTTTCTTATCTTGGATTAACAGACCAAACAGTAAAAGTTGGAACTTCAAAAATTATCAATGTTGTTTTAAAAGAAAGCTCTGAAGGAGAAAAGTTAAACGAAGTTGTTGTAACTAGTCAAGGCATCAAAAAAGAGAAAAAAGCTCTTGGATACGCCGTTAATACAATTAAAGCAGAAGATTTTGCATCAAAACCTTCAACGGATGTTGCAAGAGCCTTGACAGGAAAAGCACCAGGTGTTAATATTCAACAAACAAGTGGTTTGTCTGGTTCTGGAACTAATATTATTATTCGTGGTTATTCATCTATTACAGGAAGTAATCAGCCATTATTTGTAGTAGATGGAATTCCATTCAACTCTGATACAAATAGTGACGGAAACTTTATCGAAGGTGCTACTAATGCTTCAAGTCGTTTCTTAGACTTAGATCCTAATAGTATTGAAAGTATAAGTATCTTAAAAGGTTTAAGTGCAACTACTTTATATGGTTCTGCTGGTCGTAACGGAGTAATCTTAGTTACTACCAAGTCTGGAAACACTAAAGAGTTAAACAAAAAAATGGAAGTAAGTTTATCTCAATCTCTCTATTTCACAAATATTGCTAGTTTGCCAGAGTATCAAGATAATTATGGTAATGGTTTTGATAATGCATTTACTTCAGCATTTTCTAACTGGGGTCCAAAATTTGGAACTGTAGGGACACAAGGTATTGATTTAGATGGTAATGTTCCTCATCCTTATGCATATATAGCAACACCAGATCTTTTTCCAGAGTATCAAAATGCTAAAGTTAAGTATGCTCCGCAGAATAATGTTAAACCATTTTTCAAAACAGGTATGGTTAGCACAACGTCAATTAATATTGGTGGTCGATCTGAAAACACTTCTTATAATTTAGGGGTGGGTAATACAGATGATCAAGGTTTTATTGATAATAATATGTACCGACGTTTAAATCTTACTATGGGTGGTCAGACTAAATTGAATAACGGATTTAGTTTTTCAACAACTATGAACTACGTAAGAACTAATAAGACAGCTCCACCTACAGCAGCAGGTTTTGGTTCTAATGCAGCTGCGCCATCGGTTTTTGCTAATATTTTATATACACCAAGGAATTTAGATTTATTTGGAATTCCATATGAAAATCCGAAAACGCATGCTTCTGTAAATTATAGAACAGATATTCCTAACCCGAGATGGACTCTTAAAAATGCGAGTGATAATGAAGGAGTGAGACGTTTCTTTGGTAATATTACTGCTGGTTATGAAATCAATTCTTGGTCCAATGTTTCTTATCGTTTGGCTTTAGATAATTATACGCAAACTAAATTGTATTATATTAATAGAGGAAATGGGCAACCATTTGATGATGAAGGTTTCATGAGAACTACAATTACTGAGAATACAGTTTTTGATCATACTTTTAGCTATAATTTTGATACCAAAATAGATAAAAACGGTAATTGGAATATTGATGGAACTTTAGGTTTAAACCCACGTTTAGAAGCATATAAATATAATTATGCAAGAAGTGATGTGCAGTTTTTATACGGACTAGTTGAACATCAAAATTTTGTGAATGATGATATTTATTCCGAATCACAAAGTTTTAATATAGTAGGGTTATATGGTAGTACAACAGTAGGATTTAAGAAATATTTATATTTGAATTTGCAAGGAAGAAATGATTCATATTCTTCTTTGCAAAAAGCAACAAGATCATTGTTTTATCCTTCGGCTTCTCTTTCATTTGTTCCAACTGACGCTTTTGAGTATTTTAAAGGGAATAAATATATTAATTTTATGAAAATGCGTCTTGGATATGGTTCTTCTGCTGGTTTTCCCGATCCTTACAAGACTAGTGTTGGTTTAAATGTAAACACAAATGCTTTTGTTACCGCTGATGGTACAGTAATTAACAATATTTCGCAAAGAAGAGAGTTGGCTAATTTAAATCTAAAACCAGAGTTGGTTAAAGAATTAGAGTTTGGATTTGAAGGTAAATTTCTAAATAACAGAATTGGAGTTGATTTGTCTTTATACAGTAAAATCTCTACTGATTTGATAATTGAAAGAGATTTAGATCCTGCTTCTGGTTATGATTACACAGCTGATAATGTTGCTGAAGTAAGTAATAAAGGTATTGAGTTAGGACTTAATTTTGCAATGATACGTCCTGCAGCTGATGGATTTGGTTGGGATTTGTCTGGTAACTTTACGAAAAATAAAAATATTGTAGAAGATTTAGGTATTGGTGTTGATAAATTAGGAATTGCAGGGTTTACCAATCTTGGTAATTTTGCTTTTCCAGGTCAACCTTATGGTGTGATTTATGGTAGCCAGGTTTTAAGAGATGAAAATGGTAACTATGTAGTTGGTGGTGACGGAAACTATGTGGAGGGACCAGATACAATAATTGGTGATCCAAATGCAGACTGGAGAGCTACCGTTATTAATGAGTTTTCATATAAAAACATTTCATTTAATTTCCAATTTGAATATCAAAAAGGAGGTGATATTTATTCTACTACTGCAGCCTCATTATTATCAAGAGGTTTAACAAAAGATACGGATTTTGATAGATCTGGTACAGTAGTTTTACCTGGCGTGAATGCGAATGGAAATATTAATACTACACAAATTGGTTATACCCAATATGGTTTTAATAATTCTGGTTTCTTTGTTAGAGAGCATGGTATTTATGACGCAACTAATTTAAGATTAAGAGAAGTTTCTCTTTCTTATAATTTGCCTAAAAAGTTCTTAGAGAAAACACCTTTTGGTAAAATGTCTATAAGTGTTGTTGCACAGAATTACTGGTTCAAAGCCTTTAATTTTCCTAAATACTTAAATTTTGATCCAGAAGTTATGAGTTTGGGAGTTGGTAATGGACAAGGTTTTGACTACCTTACTGGGCCAACGGCAAAAAGAATTGGTTTTAATTTTAATTTAACTTTTTAATTAATAATATGAAAAAGATAAAAATCTTATTTATTTTAACTTCTTTATTGATATTAGGAAGTTGTGAAACATTTGACTTAGAACAAACGAAAAGTCCTAGTCAAGTTCCTGTTGAGTTATTAGATCCCGTATATGCATTTAATTATGTGCAATTACAATTACCTGTTTTTGTTGATGATGCTAATGATTTCACGCAACGTGTAACTCGCCAAATGGCTATGACAGGCGGAAACACATATGATAACGCTTTTAGACCTGTAAATTTTAATGGAGTATGGAGCGATGGATATAATATTCTAAATGCGGTTAAAATTATGGAGCCTAAAGCTATTGAGTTAGGTGAAACGTATGCTCTTGGTGCTTCTAAATTAATCAGAGTATATGTTTTACTAACAATGACTGATATGTTTGGAGATATACCTTACACAGAGGCATTGCAAGGCAATGCAAATTTAACTCCAAAATATGACAAGAGTGTTGATATATACAAAGGATTGTTTTTAGAAATTGATGAAGCTGTTGTATTGTTATCAAATGCAAATAGACCTTCAAGTAAAATTCAAGATTTGTATTACAAAAGTAAAGATTCATGGATTACGCTTGCAAACACATTAAAATTAAAGATGTTAAATAATGCTAGATTAGCAGGAACAGATTTAGGTGTTGATATTGGAGATGAAATGAATGCAATTATTGTTACAGGAAATATAATAGATACTATTGAAGAAGATTTTCAATTTCAATATGGTAATTCTCGTTTTAATCCTAATACAAGACATCCATTATATAATGATCAGTATGAATTAGGTGGTGGTGCTTATATTGGAAATTATTTTATGTGGGCATTAAGTGAAGAAAAAGGAATAGCAGATCCTCGTACAAATTATTATTTTTATAAGCAAGATGACAGTGCTCAAGATGAAGATGATTTTACTGCACCCTGGAATACAAGACCTTCACATTATACAGATTTAAAATATAGATCTTTTTATGACAGTTCAATATTAACACCTTATTTTGTTACTTCTTGGACGGGTTTACAGACTACTGTATTGCCCTCAGGTGGTTTTTGGGGCAGAGATCATGGGAATAATTCAGGTATTCCACCTGATGCAACAAATAGGACAGTTGCAGGTATTTACCCTATTGGTGGTAAATATGGAACTAGTCCTGCTAGTGTTCAAACAAGTGGAACAGCTGGTCAACAGGGTGCTGGAATTATGCCTATTATTTTGTCGAGTTATGTTCACTTTATATTGGCTGAATATCAATTAATGGAGAATAATAACGCGGTGGCAGCTGGACAAGAATTAGAAATTGCAATAAGAAACTCAATAACAAAGACTACAACATTTATTGAAATGCCAGTTGGAGTTCCTACACAATCTGCAATAGCATCAGCAACTGATGCCTATTGGAATTTTTTAAGTCCAAAATATAATGGCTTTTCGACTGATAAAAAACTTGAACTTATTATTAAGGAGTTTTATATTGCATCTTGGGGTAATGGTATTGAACCTTATAATAATTATAGAAGAACGGGTTATCCAAGTAATTTTCAACCAACTCTGGAAGAAGCTTCTGGTGTGTTTTTTGCTACTGCTTTATATCCAGGTTCTGCTGCTAATAACAACCCTAATATGCCCAATAATGTTCGTACTAAAAAAGTATTTTGGGATAAATTAACAACTGTGTTACATTAAATTTTAAATTATTACTTATGAAAAAAATATTTTTAATTTGTTTTTTTGTTTCTTTATTTTCTTCCTGTGAGCAAGACGAAAGTTTAGATCCAAGACCTCTAATTGTTCCAGGTCAATATGTAACGCTTAATATCGATTATTATAATAAATATATTGATGCTACAAACTTAAGCACTTCTTCTTTTAGGGGAACCCTTTCAAATCCTGGAGGAAATGTTGTAAAATATGAATTGTTTATGAGAAGAAAGAATTCTATTGGAGATGTATCTAATGGAGACTTTGCTTTATACAAAACAATAAATTCTTTTCCTTATGTTTTAGAGATTAAAGCTCAAGATATCGCTGATTTTTATGACATTAATTTCTCTGAAATTTCTCAAGGTCAAAGTTATGAATTTTTAGCCTACTCGTATGATGCTAATGGTATTAAAACAGGATATACTAATTTGTCCGGTATTGTTAAAACCACTGCATCAATGAAGCAAGGGTATAGATTCAAAACAGGAATTGAGTTACCAAATGAAGATACATATGCAAATTACAAAAATTACTCTTTTTAATTATGAAAAAAATATTTTATTTTTTAGCTATTTTTTCTACAATTTTTTTTTACAATTGTGAAACAAATGAAAAATTTACTGGATCACCAGTTGGAAATCAAGAAATCATTACTTTAGACGCTATTATTTCTTCTAATGTTGAGTTTGCTACTAGTGGTCAGGATGTAGAATTCAATTTTGTATTGCCTCGAACTTTTAAAGATACTGCTACGGTAGAAGTTACAGCTGTAAATTCAGAAGGTGGGCGAACAAGGAAAAAGGTAGATATCATGCCTGGTCAAGTCTCACCTTTACCATCTGAAGTTGTTAAGATAACCTCGCCGGGTTCTGGGGATATGTTTTTTTCTCAATTTGAAATGTCGATTACAGCAATTTCTTTAAAACATGCTGAGATTGGTAAACATTATCTTATTAAATCTAATGTTTTATCTATTGAAACTGGTAAGGCGGGAAGTATTACGGCTACAAATGCAGCTAGATTATCTGTTGAGTTGGTATGGCCTAGTTATTCTGGTACAAATGATGTTGCTTTAAAAATTCAAAAGCCTTCAGGTACAGTTGTAGAGCCAACTTCTCAACAAAGTGGGGGTAAGTTGCATAGCATTCGTGTTTCTAATACTCCAATTCTTTCTGATAGCGATATAAATAATTCAAATGCTGAAGGTGAATATGTTTTTAGCATGACAGGAAGAAATTTAGCAATAAGTCCTCAAAACATGCCATATATTGTTATTGTTGTTTTTCCTAATGGAGATAGAAAATTTTATACAGGAACTTATGAGAATTTATATGTAGATGCACCTTTGAAAAATCTTATTAAAGTTACAAAAAATCCTGTTGGAGCAACAGAACCTTTTACAGTTAGCGAACTCTAACAAAAATTAACATAATTTAAGTTTTTATTTATTGTAATTACAAAAATAAAAACTTAAATTTGTTTTCTATTAATATTAAAACTATTTAAACTATGAAAAAATTATTACTTTGTTTTTCTTTATTATTTACTGTTTTTGCTTTAGAAGCACAACAAACTTATTGGGAAGAATACTCTACTGGATTTGTTAATACATCAACGACATTTAGACAAGCTAGTTATGTAGATGCAAATACTATTTGGGCTTGTGGAGGTGCTGGTGATGGTAGTGGTGATCAGTACCAGCTTTGGGCTAGGTCTCTTGATGGTGGATTGACATGGACTAATGGTTCAATAAATCTTGGTAATACAAATATTGCAATTGGTTCTATATTTGGTATGACCGCTACTAAAGCTTACATTGCTGGATTTCCTAATGCTGCTGGTGTAACTGGTGGTATTTGGGTAACAGAAGACGCTGGTGTAACTTGGACAAGACAAAATACTGCTTCTTTTAATACTGGAACTGATTCATTTACTAACTGGGTTCATTTTTTTGATGCAAACAATGGTGTTTGTATGGGAGATCCAGCAAGTGGATATTTTGAGATTTATACTACAACTAATGCTGGTGTGAACTGGACAAGAGTTCCATCTGCAAATATGCCAGCTCCATTATCTGGAGAGTATGGTTATACTTTCGGATTTGAGGCTTTTGAAAATACAATTTGGTGTAACACTAACAAAGGTAGATTGTTGAAATCTACAAATCAAGGTTTAACTTGGACAGTTTCTCAAACTCCTAGTGCTGATTTTGGTACTGGTGACAGTTATTCATTCAGAAACGCTAATGAAGGTGTTTTGATTTTGAATGCTGACTGGACACAACATAGAACTCTTGACGGAGGTGCAACTTGGACAGCAGAGACTCCAGAAGGATTAAATAGAAATTTTGATATTTCTTTTGTTCCTGGATGTGATAACGTTGTTATAAACACTGGTGAAGATGTATTAGATGGATTTAGAGGTTCTTCTTATTCTACTGACGGTGGTTTAACTTGGGTTAGTATTAATGATACTGATGTTGAAGCTGTTGATGGTGGAGGTGTTTTAGAATTTTTCGATGGCACTCATGGTTTAGCATCAGGTTTTACTGCTACATCAGTTTCAGGTGGAGTTTGGATTTGGATTAACAATGCATGTGAACTTTTAGCTAACGAAACTTTCTCTAACGACAAAGCTTTCACTGCTTCTCCAAACCCAACTTCAGGTTTAGTAACAATTGCTGGAAAAGGAATTTCTAATGTTGTTATCACTGACGTTTTAGGAAAACAAGTTGCTAATACTAACTTCACTTCTGTAGAAAGCGCTACAATTGATATGTCTTCATTCAATACAGGTGTTTACTTAGTTAAAGTTACAAATGCTAACGGTAATGCTTCAACTATTAAAGTTGTAAGACAATAATATAAAGTATTTAAATTATTATATAAAACCATCCCAATTTTGGGATGGTTTTTTTATTCCCCTCCTATGGAGAGGTGCCCGAAGGGCGGGGTGGTTTTTTATATAAGTGACTCGTGTATATTCTTTAAAATAATCATAACTTTTCCTTACAAGCTATACATATTTCAAACAATTGGTTATTTTTGTCTTTTAAAATAACTATATGAGAATTTTATTTTTGGCATTACTTCTATTATCTTCTTTTTTGGGATTTTCTCAAGAGCCTAAAGCGGATAAACCTAAAAAAAGTTTACTGCAAACCGAAGAAGAAAAAGCCAAAGAACTTACCAAAAAAGCACCAATTACATCCTACAGAATTATCACTATTGAAAAAGATACAACCTACGTTGACACTTCTTTGACAATAAAAGATGAATATGAATACAATTACCTTCGCAAAGATATTTTCGGATTAGTACCTTTTGCTAACGAAGGTCATACATATACAACTTTAGATTTTGGTTTGAATAAATCTTCTGCATTACCTGAATTCGGTTTCAAAGCCAAGCATTTCAATTTTCAAGATAAGAATCAAATAAATTACTATTCTGTTGCTACCCCATTAACCGAGTTGTATTTTAAAACTGTAATGGAACAAGGTCAAAGTGTTGATGCTTTAATTGCAGTGAATACCTCAGAAAGATTTAATATTTCATTATCTTTCAAAGGACTTCGTTCTAAAGGAAAATATATAAATCAATTAACAAGTAACGGAAATTTCAGATTAACATCGAGTTACAACACTTTAAATAAAAGATATTTCGCCAAATTTCATTTTACCGGCCAAGATTTATTAGCTGGAGAAAACGGTGGTGTTATTGATATTGAAAATTTTGAAAGTAAAGAGAGTGACTTTAGAGATAGACTACGTTTAAGTGTTTATCTTTCCGATGCTTCCTCATTTCTAAAAGGGAAAAGAATGTTTTTAGACCATTATTTCAGAATAAATTCAAACGATAGTCAAAACAATTTATACCTTACTCATCAAGCTACACTTGAAAATAAATTTTATGAATACAATCAAGCAACAGTCCTGACAACTTTTGGTCAAGAAAAATTCTCCAGATTTGGACAATCCTATAATCCTGCAATTAATGATCAAACCAAATATAAAGCCGGTTATAATAAACTAGGTATTCAATACGAAAACAAAACACTTGGTAAATTAAATTTCTTTGTCGACGATTTAAATTACAATTACAATTACGGAAAAGTGATTATAACTTCCACTGGTGCCATTCCTAGTCGAATCAAACAAAATCTAACTTCTATTGGTGGACAATATGATTACAATAAAGATAAAATAAAAGGAAATATTCTAGTTTCAAAATCAATTTCAACCCAAACTTTTTCAACTATCGAAGCCAACTTGAAATATGAAATAAACCCAAAAAATCAAGTGTCATTCGAATATCAAAATCTGAGTAAACTGCCTGACAATAACTATATTTTGCATCAAAGTAGTTATGCAACATACAATTGGTTCAATAATTTCAAAAATGAAAAAATAAATTCAGCAACAATCAACACAAAAACGCAATGGATTGATGCTCAAGTTCAATTATCTAGCCTAAAAGACTACTTGTACTTCAAAGATAATTCGCTTTACGATTCTATCCAATCTGTAGCACCAGCTCAATATGATAAAACCATAAATTACATTTCATTCAAAGCCAATAAAGAAATAAAATACTGGAAACTAGCGCTAGACAACACCATTTTATATCAAAAAACGACACAAGACGACCCAATTTTGAATGTTCCTGAAATAGTAACAAGAAACACGCTTTATTTTTCCAATTATTTCTACAAAAAAGCTCTTTATCTTCAAGCTGGTGTAACGTTTAATTATTTTACAAGCTACTATGCAAACGCTTATAATCCAGTTTTGTCTGAGTTTTTTGTACAGAATTCTAAGAAAATTGGAGATTTTTCAAACTTCGATTTTTTCATCAACGGGAGAATTCGCCAAACCAGAATTTTTGTAAAAGCAGAACATTTCAACTCTGCATTTGCCTCCAAAAACAACTTTTATGCTGCTCCAGATTATCCCTATAGAGATTTCATAGTCCGTTTCGGATTGGTTTGGAATTTCTTCCAGTAATCATTTTAAGAAACCAATCGCTTGCGAATTTTAGTAAACCATTTTCCTGCTGTACGTTCCAATCTGTTATTGCGAACAGCGCAATAACAGGATTTCCACTGCCATCAGGGTTAGTTAACCAACCATTTTCTATAAAGTCAAGGTTTTGTAAAACTATTATTTAATCAATATCTTTGCAATCTAAATTTATTAAATCGTTAATCATTAATCATAAATTTTATGAATTATTCAGAAAATATATTAGGAACAATCGGTAATACACCATTAGTAAAACTTAACAAAGTGGTTGCTGGTGTTGACGCTCTTGTTCTAGCTAAAGTAGAAACCTTTAATCCAGGAAATTCTGTAAAAGACAGAATGGCCATAAAAATGATCGAAGATGCAGAAGCAGACGGTCGTCTAAAACCAGGCGGAACTATTATTGAAGGAACTTCTGGAAATACAGGTATGGGTTTAGCACTTGGAGCAATCGTAAAAGGTTACAAGTGTATTTTTGTAATTACCGATAAACAATCCAAAGAAAAAATGGATATTCTACGTGCTGTTGGTGCAAAAGTTGTCGTATGTCCAACCGATGTCGAACCAACTGATCCGCGTTCTTACTATTCTGTTTCTAAACGTCTTGGTGAAGAAACACCAAACTCTTGGTACGTAAATCAATACGACAATCCAAGTAATGCAATTGCACATTATGAGCAAACTGGTCCAGAAATTTGGGAACAAACCAATGGAAAAATCACGCATTTCGTCGTTGGAGTTGGAACTGGCGGAACAATTTCTGGTGTTGCAAAATATTTGAAAGAAAAAAATCCAAACATTAAAATTTGGGGAATTGATACATACGGTTCTGTTTTCAAAAAATACCATGAAACTGGAATCTTTGATGAAAATGAAATTTATTCATATATAACAGAAGGAATTGGAGAAGACATTTTACCTCTAAATGTTGATTTTAGTTTAATCGATGGATTTACAAAAGTAACCGATAAAGATGCTGCTGTTTACACAAGAAGAATCGCTCTCGAAGAAGGTATTTTTGTTGGTAATTCTGCTGGTTCTGCTGTAAAAGGTTTGTTGCAATTAAAAGAGCATTTCACCAAAGATGATGTTGTAGTAGTATTGTTCCACGATTCAGGAAGTCGTTATGTCGGAAAAATGTTCAACGACGATTGGATGCGAGAAAGAGGTTTCTTAGATGAAGAAATCACTAAAGCTGAAGATGTTATAAAAGATCATATCGAAAAACCATTGGTTATTGTTCGTACCGAAGAACTTGTTTCTCACGCAATCGAAAGAATGCGTAAGTACAAAATTTCTCAAATTCCAGTAATAGATATAACTGGTTTTGTTGGCTCAGTTGACGAATCTGATTTATTCCAAAGTTATGTTTCTGATAAAAATGTAGCTGATAAACCAATAAGAGAAGTTATGGGAAAACCTTATCCAATTGTAAAACTAGGAACTGCAATAGAAGAAGTTTCAAAGCTTTTCACCAAAGAAAATCAAGCTGTTTTAGTCGATTTAGGAAACGGAAAACACCACATTATTACTAAATATGATATTATCGGTTCAATAAAATAAATCCTTCATTTTGTCTTTCTGAGGCACGAAGAATCTCATTAAAACCTGCAAGCATTCAAATTCTTGCAGGTTTTTTGTTTTCAAACTTTTTTAATTTTACATTTGGAAAAACTTCAATTGTACTAATATGACTTTCACAGCAATCGATTTTGAAACCGCAACAGGCTACCCCGAAAGTGCTTGCGCAGTTGGAATTGTAACTGTCAATGATGGAATTATTACCGATGAATATTACACAATAATACAACCACCAAACAACGAGTATTGGTACAGAAACATTATGGTTCATGGGATAAAGCCTATTGAAACTCTAAACAAACCAATGTTTGACGATTTGTTTCCCGAAATCAGAAAACGATTATTCGGACGCAAAATTGTAGCACATAACGAACGTTTTGATCGTAATGTTTTGCAAAAAACAATGAAGTATTACGGATTGTACTACGATGAATTAGAAATTCCTGCAATTTGGGAATGCACTTGTAAAATTTACCGAGCCAAAGGCTACAAACCTGCTAATCTAAGGCATTGTAGCGATTTGAATAACATAGAATTAGTGCATCATGAAGCTTTATCTGATGCAAGAGCTTGTGCTAAATTGTATTTGTTAAAATAAATTCACTATTTTCGTTTTTAATCTATCTGTCTCTCATCTCTTCATCTATTATCTAAAAAAATGAAAGAAGATTTTCTACATTATATCTGGAAATACAAGAAATTTGCTATTTCTGACCTAAAATCCGTTTCGGGTGAAGTAATTTCTATTGTCAATTGTGGACAATATACGCAACTTGCTGGACCCGATTTTTTCAATGCTCAAGTTGTTATTGGAAATCAAAAATGGGCGGGAAATGTTGAAATTCATATAAAATCTTCCGATTGGTATGTGCATCATCACGAAAAAGATGAAGCTTATGATAATATAATTCTACATGTAGTTTGGGAACACGATACCGATGTCTTCAATAAAAATAACCATCCAATTCCTGTTTTGGAACTTAAAGAATATGTTTCAAAAGATATTTATGAAAATTATCAATCATTAGTAACTCCAAAGTCATGGATTTACTGCGAAAAACAAATAGCAACTATTGATGAATTTTTAATTTCAAATTGGCAAGAGCGTTTGTTTTTTGAACGTTTAGAAAGAAAATCAAAAGCAATTTACGATTTAGTTGAAACAACTAACCAAGATTGGGAAGCAGTTTTGTTTGCACTTTTAGCCAAAAATTTTGGACTCAATACCAATGGCGAAATTTTCTTCAAGTTAGCAACCAGCATACCTTTTGCAGTAATAAGAAAAGAAAGTTTTGAAGTTGAAAATGTCGAAGCTATGCTTTTTGGAGCATCAGGATTATTAGATATTGATAAAGAAGATAATTATTTTAAAGATTTAAAATTTAGGTTTTACTATCTTTTGCACAAATATCAATTTGAGAAAAAGCAAATCGAACCCGTTCAGTTTTTCAAACATAGACCCGATAATTTTCCGACTATTCGATTATCGCAATTGGCTAATGTATATCATTTGCATCAAAATTTATTTTCTAAAATTATAAGCGTAACAACTGTTTCAGAAGTTTACACCTTATTTACTGTTTCGGTTTCAGAGTATTGGCAATCGCACTATCAGTTTGATAAAGAAAGTCCAAAGAAAAAGAAACCACTTTCTAAATCGTTTATTGGCTTATTGATTATCAATACAATAATTCCAATTCAGTTTGCTTATGCTAAAAGTCAAGGCAAAGAAATTTCAGAAAATTTAATCGAACTTTTGCGTGAAGTTGCACCCGAAAGTAACAGTATTATTGAAAAATTTGCATCTTTCGGAATCAAATCAAAAAATGCTTTCGAAACACAAAGTTTGTTACAACTTAAGAACGAATATTGTAATCATTCAAAATGTTTAGATTGTGCCATTGGAATTGAATTACTTAAGAATAATTAAACTATTTTTTGTTAATTTGTATAAATATAAATCGCTATGTCGTTTGTCATTCAACTAAAATATTTCTTCGAAAAACATGGTTTTCATGTTTCCTCTCGGCTTGCTGATAAATTAGGAATGCGAGCGAATAACGTGCGAATGTTTTTTATTTATATTTCGTTTGTAACTGCTGGTTTATGGTTTGGTGTATACTTGACATTAGCTTTTTGGATGCGACTAAAAGATTTAATCCGTGCCAAGAGAACTTCAGTTTTTGATTTATAACTTATTAGTATGGATTATAAAGCAACCATAAAATCGTATTTCAATTTTACAAAATCTCAGCGATTGGGATTAGTTTTGCTATTGACTTTGATTGTTGTTTTTCAAATAGCTTTTTACTTTATTGATTTTTCTCAACCAGAAAAAAATGCTTCCGAAAAGCAACAATGGTTGGCATTACAATCAGAAATTGATTCTTTAAAACAAAATGTTCCAACTTCTTCCTATAAAATCTATCCATTCAACCCCAATTTTATAACGGATTTTAAAGGGTATAAATTAGGAATGACAGTTGAACAAATTGATAGATTATTGGCTTTTAGAAAACAAGGAAAATTTGCCAATTCACCTAAAGAATTTCAACAAGTTACTGGGATTTCAGATTCTTTGCTAAATGCAATTTCGCCTTATTTTAAGTTTCCTGATTGGGTGAACAAGAAGAATTCTGGAGCAAAAAGTAATTGGGTTGATTACTCCAAAACTAATTATTACAAGAAAGAAAAGGTTGTGATTTTAGACATCAATTCGGCAACGAAAGAAGATTTGATGAAAGTTTACGGTATAGGTGATGGACTTTCTGAGCGAATTTTGAAACAAAAAGAAGTTTTTGGCGAATTCGTTTCGATGGAACAAATGAGTGATGTCTGGGGACTTTCGCCAGAAGTTATAGAAAAATTGAATCAAAGTTTTAAAATCATCAATAATCCTAAAATCAAGAAAGTAAATATTAACAACGCTTCAATCAAAGAATTAGGTCAATTTCCTTATTTTCGATACCCAATTTCAAAAAATATTGTCACGTACAGAAGTATGAATGGCGATATCAAAATTGAGGATTTAACAAAAATAAAAGATTTTCCTGTTGATAAAATAAAAATAATTGCCTTATATTTGGAATTCTAAAAAAAGGACATAAAAATAAGCGATTATATGAATTCAATATACTTTACAGAAGAGCACGAATTATTTAGAAAGAGTTTACAAGATTTTTTGCAAAAAGAAGTAGTGCCTCACATTGAAAAATGGGAAAAAACGGGTACGATTGAGCGATTCATATGGAAAAAATTCGGAGAAATGGGCTTTTTCGGAATCAATTATCCTGAAGCTTATGGTGGATTGAATCTGGATTTATTTTATACAGTTGTATTTTTAGAAGAACTCCAAAAAATAAAATCATCTGGTTTTGCAGCAGCGATGTGGGCACATGCTTACTTAGCAATGACACATTTAAATGCAGAAGGTGATGAACGAATCAAGAATGATTATTTGTCACCGAGTATTTCTGGCGATAAAATAGGAGCTTTATGCATTACCGAACCTTTTGGAGGAAGTGATGTTGCTGGAATGAAAACAACCGCTGTAAAAAATGGAAATAAGTATGTAATAAATGGTTCAAAAACTTTTATTACAAATGGAGTTTACGCCGATTATTATGTTGTAGCAGCAAAGACCAATCCTGAACTTGGAAACAAAGGAATAAGTATTTTCTTGATGGATACAAATTTAACAGGTGTTTCAGCTACAAAACTTGATAAGCTGGGTTGGAGAGCATCTGATACTGCCGAAATCGCATTTGATAATGTTGAAATTCCAGAAGAAAATTTGATGGGCGAGGAAGGAAAAGGTTTTCCTTATATTATGCAACATTTTGCTTTAGAGCGTTTAATAATGGCTATAAATGCTCATGCAAGAGCCGAATATGCTATTGAATATACTACAGATTATATGTCGCAACGCGAAGCATTTGGTAGAACTATTGACAAGTTTCAAGCATTAAGACATACTTTGGTAGATCATGCAACCGATGTGGAACATTGCAAAATATTTAATTACGCTGCAGTTGCTAGACTAAATAAAGGTGAATATGTAGTGAAAGAAGCTACAATGGCCAAACTAAAATCTACAAAAGTGGCAGATGAAACTATTTATAGTTGTTTGCAAATGCTAGGCGGATATGGTTATATGGAAGAATATCCATTAGCACGATTACTAAGAGATAGCCGTCTCGGACCTATTGGCGGCGGAACTTCTGAGATTTTAAGAGAAATTTTATCAAAAATGATTATTGATAAGCAGAATTATCAGCCTGCTGTGAAGTAGTTTGAAATTAATTTTTTTAATCCAAAATTAATCCATACTTTTGCAGCCTTAACGAGAGGAGGTGTCTATATTATGTTAATTATACCAATTAAAGACGGAGAAAATATCGATAGAGCATTAAAGCGCTATAAAAGAAAATTTGATAAAACAGGAACTGTTCGTCAGTTACGTGCACGTCAAGCTTTCATCAAACCTTCTGTTACTAATAGAATGAAGTTCCAAAAAGCGGCTTACATTCAGAACATGAGAGATAAATTAGAAAGTTAATAAAATAATTTTCAAAATTATATAACCGTTAGTTATTAAAGTTTTATACCTTTGATACTAACGGTTTTTATTTTGTGACAATTCCAACTTCTATAAGTTAATGAACAACCTACAATCATTTAGCGATTATTTGCAGTTGGAGAAAAACTATTCTCCACTTACTATCAATGCTTACGTTAATGATATTCGATTTTTTCAAGAGTTTATTCTGGAAACTTTTGATCAAGACAATCTTTTAGAAGTAAATTATCCACAAATACGAAATTGGATAGTTTCATTGTCGGATAAAGAAATTTCAAACAAATCCATAAACAGAAAAATTTCTTCATTAAAAGCTTTTTATAAATTTTTATTAAAAACAAAGCAGATTCAAATAAATCCTTTGTTAAAACATAAATCGTTGAAATCGCCAACCAAACTACAAATTCCTTTTTCTGAAAAAGAATTAGATAATGTTTTAAATTTGATTAAATATCCCGACGGATTTGACGGAATCAGAGATAAACTAGTAATAGACCTGTTTTATGCAACTGGAGTTAGAAGAGTTGAATTGATAAATTTGAAAATGCAAAACGTTGATTTATCGAACAATACTTTAAAAGTGCTTGGTAAACGAAATAAAGAAAGAATATTACCGATTTTGCCAATAATTTCACAAAATTTTAAAATTTATTTAGCTGAAAGAGCTAATTTAGAGTTAATTAAGGATAAAGACTATTTTTTTTTAACGTTAAAAGGCGTTAAATTAAATGAATCATTTGTTTATCGATTAATAAATAACTACTTTAGTAATGTTTCTGAAAAGGTAAAAAAGAGTCCGCATATTTTAAGACATACGTTTGCGACTCATCTGCTAAATAATGGAGCAGATATCAATTCAGTAAAAGAATTGTTGGGACATTCTAGTTTGGCATCTACTCAAGTTTATACGCATAGTAGTTTAGCAGAACTTAAAAAAGTATATAGTAATGCGCATCCTAGAAGTCAGAAGTGAAATAGAAGTATAACATTAAAAAATTGATTATGAAGGTAAATGTTCATGCAGTTAACTTTACAGTTGACAGAAAGTTAGTAGATTTTATTCAAGAAAGAGTAACAAAACTAGAAAAATTTTATGATAAGATTGTGTCAACTGACGTTTTTTTGAAGGTTGAGAAGACAAGCGAAAAAGAAAATAAGATTGTTGAAGTTAAAATTCATGTCCCTGGAGACGATTTTATGGTTAAAAAACAATGTAAAACTTTTGAAGAAGCAATAGAAATTTCCGCAGAATCATTAGAAAGATTATTGGTAAAAAGAAAAGAGAAAATAAGAACACATATTTAAAGAGAATTTTTTTTAAAAAATATTTTGATTAAAAAACAAAAAGATATACATTTGCAGTCCGTTAGAAATAGCGGACTTTTTTTATTGATTTTGCCAGCGTAGCTCAGTTGGCTAGAGCAGCTGATTTGTAATCAGCAGGTCGTGGGTTCGAGTCCCTCCGCCGGCTC
>NZ_JAPZSP010000027.1 GCF_027531705.1 Flavobacterium sp.
TGTCGGAACAGCGCATGTTGGTTGAGTTGTACTTGCTACTGTCGGCGCTGTTGGCGCTGTTGGTACAGCGTTGATAGTTACTGTCGATGCTGCTGGTGTTGAACAAGTAGTATCTGTAGTGCTTCTTACTCTTAATGTATAGGTTCCTGGTGCTAGTCCTGCAAAAGTTGCACTAGCTTGGTAGGTTGTTCCGTTATTGATACTGTAAGTAACTCCTGCTTGAGTAGTAAATACTATAGTTCCTGTCGGTACAGCGCATGTTGGTTGAGTTGTACTTGCTACTGTCGGCGCTGTTGGTGCTGTTGGTACAGCGTTAATAGTTACTGTCGATGCTGCTGGTGTTGAACAAGTGTTATTGGCTATACTTCTTACCCTCAAAGTGTAAGTCCCTGGTGCTAGTCCTGCAAAGGTGGCTCCTGCTTGGTAAGTCGTTCCATTATTGATACTGTACTCTACGCCTGCTTGTGCGGTAAAGACTATTGTTCCTGTTGGTACTGCGCATGTTGGTTGTGTGGTACTGGCTACTGTAGGTGCTGTTGGACTAATACAAGTAGGTGATATTGAAGATGTATTATTTGCTAAATTGGGGTCAGGGTCAAAAGCTGAAATTGTGGCTGTATTAGTATTTGCCCCTGTTGCATTAACCGTCGCCGTAATTTGCAAAGTTGGAGTATCTCCTATATTTAGACTGCCAATATTCCACACTCCAGTAGTATTATTATAAGTCCCAACTGAAGGATTGGCACTTACAAAAGTATAACCAGAAGGCAAAATATCATTAACAATAGCATTAACTGTATTGTCAGGCCCTGCATTAGCTGCAGTTACTGTAAACACTACATTACTTCCAATAACTGGAGTAGGATTACTTATCGTTTTAGTAACAGAAACATCTGCTGCATTAACACCAAATAATTGCGTTATGAAAACTCCAGAATCATAAGAAGCATCTCCACCCGCGTCAGCAATAGCTATTTTAAAAGTATATGTTCCTCCGGGAGTTAAACCAGTTAAATTTCTATTAATAACTGTTGTTATTCCATTAAATTCTACAAAAACTGGAAATGGTCCAGGTTGTGTAGCAGGGTTTTGGACATAACGCCCATTTGCGGCAATTGTAGTTGTATGTCCATTATTTATATAAAAAGCTGATTGGGTTAAGTCTAAAGCAGCATTATTAGTCCCTGAAAAACCCTGAACACCAGCATTTACTTTATTAATTGAAGTAACATTATTATTTGGTAGCCTTGCCATGTTAACCGTTCCTGCAATACCAGGTCCCGTAACAAAAAAACCAAAATTATCATCAAATGCAGAACCTACATAATCTGGATATTCTTCTGAACCAAATTGATAAGAAAGTCTTATAGAGGTAGTAGAAGGACCTAATGTAACTGTAAAACTATAAACTACATTATCTCTTATTGCAGTTGGATCAATCGCTGATAAATTTACATCCGAATAAGTAGTTCCTCCCATGGGATTATCACTCCTATTTCTTACTGAATTTCTGTTGGATAAATTTTGTGTTACATTACCTGTAGAAAAGAATACTCCATTATCAATACCCAATGACGCACCTGGCATACCATTTGCAAAAGTAGCAATTTGATTAGGCCTACTTCCATTGACTAGATTACCGCCAGAAATTGTCAAACCAGTACCATTTAAAGCCGTATTTATTTGGGCATCAGTAGGATTTGCGGTAAATGTAGCTTGAGAAAAAACTAATTGGCAAGCTAATACTAGAGTAAATACAAAAATTACTTTAATTTTTCTAGTGATTAATCTATATATCATGGTAATGTTTTTTTAATTTTATAGAAAAAAAATTATTAATAACTACTAAAAATAGTATCACTCATTTTTTTATTCTCATTCAATAGCTGAATTTGTCTAGCTGTTAAACAATTTTCAAATTCTCGTTTATAAGCCAAAAGCACAATTTCCTTTCTTGCATCAGACAATTCGGTATCAGCAAAAAACTCTATTTTGTTTTGAAAATGTTTTTTTAGAATAGTGTACTGTTCTTTAGATAAAGAAACAAGTTTGTCAATTTTAGTTATTAGCTCTTCAGATTTAGACTCTGATTGATTTTTGCCTGTTTTATTTTCTTGAGCAACCAGATTAGTTGTAAAAAATAAATTTAAAAACATCATTAAAACTATTCTTTTCATAATATAACTTTTAAATTTTCGAAACATCTTATTGTTTTCAACACTTCACCTAAAATAGAACATATTTTTACCAGCTAAATTAAGTAATCATTTCCTTTGCAAATTTTATTAAAATTTATTTTGTTAACAAAATTGTTAACAAGATTGCTTAAAATGTTAATAATTAAAAATTGTTTTTATTTAAACGAAAATCAATGTTTTGCTTAAATTTTAAATCGCTGTAAATCAACATTATAAATAAATTTTAATGTGTTAAATTCCTAAATACAGACAACTTTACTAAGTCAGTAATTTACAATTAGTTAGTGTTCATTGCTAGCAACATTGCTAATTTGCAGCAAATTTAATTAAAAAAAAATAAAATTATTGAACTATATAAATACTATACGATATATTTGTACTTAAAGTTTTTGATTACAATGAATAACTCCATTTCAGGATTCTCTAAATTATCCAAAGAAGACAAAATAAATTGGATTGCCAATCAATATTTCGCAAATCCAAATGAAGCTGTTGAAACCATAAAACAATATTGGAATAGTAATACAAATCTTCAACAACTTCACGATGAGTTTATAGAAAACACCATAACCAATTTCTATTTACCAATGGGAATTGCTCCCAACTTTCTTATCAACGATAACTATTATTCAGTCCCAATGGTAATCGAAGAAAGTTCGGTTGTAGCCGCGGCCGCAAAATCTGCAAAATACTGGTCAACTCGAGGTGGCTTCAAAGCAAAAGTTATCAATTCTGAAAAAATAGGACAAGTTCACTTTATATATAAAGGTGATGTTGCCAAACTTGAAAACTTTTTTAACAAAACCAAAGCAACTTTTTTCTCTGCTACCGAAAGCATTACTAAAAATATGCAAAAACGTGGTGGTGGAATTCTAAATATCGAATTAAGAAACAAAACCAACGAACTAGAAAATTATTTTCAACTTCACGCAACTTTTGAAACCAAGGATTCAATGGGCGCCAATTTCATCAATTCGTGTTTAGAACAATTTGCCAAAACCTTAAAAGAAGAAGCCCAAAATTATCCTGATTTTTCCGATGACGAAAAAAACATTCAGGTTGTCATGAGCATTCTATCTAATTATGTTCCAAACTGCATTGTTCGCGCAGAAGTTTCATGCAAAATTGAAGAACTTGCCGAAAAGAAAATCGAAAACCCTCAAGAATTTGCCGAAAAATTTGTTCAAGCTGTTAATATTGCCGAAATCGAACCTTTCAGAGCTGTTACACATAATAAAGGCATCATGAATGGTGTTGACTCAGTTGTTCTTGCCACCGGAAACGACTTTCGCGCTGTTGAAGCTGGCGTTCACGCTTATGCCTCACGAAATGGAAAATATTCAAGTTTATCGCATGCCAAAATAGAAAACGGCATATTTACTTTTTGGATGGAAATTCCATTAGCATTAGGAACCGTTGGCGGCTTAACGTCATTGCATCCATTGGTGAAAATGGCATTGCAAATTCTAAAAAAACCATCTTCTCATGAATTAATGCAAATTGTGGCGGTTACTGGTTTAGCCCAAAACTTTGCCGCTTTACGTTCGCTTACAACTACAGGAATTCAGGAAGGCCACATGAAAATGCACCTTAATAATATACTAAACCAATTTCAAGCCACCAAAGACGAGCGAGTAGCAATCGCCAAACATTTTGAAAACAATACGGTTTCGCACGCTTCGGTAGTTGAGTTGATTGAAAATTTAAGGAAATAAAAGTTGAAGCGAAAGGTTCGGGTATTTCGATAATCCCTATTCCCGCTTTCCGTTCCAATCTTTTCTTTTTTATCCAAAAAAAGAAAAGGATTTCCACTGCAATCGGGGCTATTGAGTCAACCATAGCACAAAATCAAGTTTATGAAGAAAGAATTTTATAGCAACGGAAAATTATTAATAACAGGAGAATATGTAGTTCTTGACGGTGCAAAAGCATTAGCCTTGCCAACCAAGTTCGGACAAAGTCTAATCATTGAACCGTCAGACAATAACGAAATTTATTGGAAAAGCCACGATCAAGATAAAAGCATCTGGTTTGAAGACACTATTCCGTTTTCAGCTATTATTCAAAAGAAAAACTACAACGAAGAACATTCTATAAAAAATACTTTGATAGAGATTTTACATGAAGCTTATCAACTAAATTCCGATTTTATTTCTCAATCAAAAGGTTACAAAATCACAACCGAATTGACATTTCCAAAATTTTGGGGATTAGGCACTTCTTCTACTCTAATCAATAATATTGCACAATGGTTAGAAATTGACGCCTACGAATTATTGAAAAAAAGTTTTGGTGGCAGCGGTTACGACTTGGCTTGTGCACAAAACGACTCTGCTATTCTTTACCAATTACAAAACGAAAAACCAGTTGTAGAAAAAATCAGTTTCGAACCAAGTTTTTCTGATAAGATTTATTTTGTTTATCTAAACAAAAAACAAAGTAGCAAATCCGCAATCGCTTCTTATCTTGACAAGCAAGGCAATATTAGCAAAACCGTAAAAAAAATCGATTCTATAACGAACAAAGTTCTGCAAGCAACCGAACCAAAAGAATTTGCACTAGCATTACAACAACACGAAATAGAAATGAGCAATATTTTAGAATTACAAACTGTTCAAGAAGCGTTGTTTGATGATTTTCGTGGCGTAATTAAAAGTCTTGGTGCTTGGGGCGGCGATTTTGTTTTAGCCATTTCCAAAGAAAACCCAACTAATTATTTCAAAGAAAAAGGATATAAAGTGGTCATTCCATATCAAGAAATGATTTTATAAAACAAAAAAAAATCCCTACCATTTCTGCTAGGGATATTTTACATTCTATTTAACTTCTTAGTAATTAAAGTCAGCTCTATTATCTTCAATTTCAGCATCCGATTTAAGCGCTTGAATAACTCTTCCAGCGTTTCCAGCAGCTTGTTGTGCTACTTTCTTAGTATAATCAGCGTAAGATTTTAAAACTGGTGCTTTAGTAACCACTTTTGTTTGGATTACATAAACTCCTGTATTTCCTTCAATTGGTGCAGAAACTTTGTTAGCCGCAGTTCCAAAAGCAGTACCAACCACTTTAGGCTCATAACCAGCATTAGGAATTGATGGATTTTGCAAAACTAAATCAACTGCATTTTGAACCGTTACAGCATTTTTAGAAGCGATAGTCGCTAAAGAAGTTCCAGCCATTTTAGCTTTTATTTTTTCAGCTTTCTTTTTGTTTTTAATGATAGTTTCTACCATTGGTCTTGCATCTTCAGCCGACATTAATCCTTCTTCTGAAGCTTTCTTAACTTTAGCAATTACATTACCAACGTTAGCAATTTCGAATCTTTTTACATCACCAATTTTAGTTTCTTTGTCAAATGCCCAACGAACAATTTGTCTTTGGTTTTGCATTGGTCCAAAGTTTTCGTCCATTGTTTTAACTTTTACAGATGGATTGATTGTCAATTTTTCAGCTTTAGCAACAGCAGCAAAATCTTTTTCGTTAGCATCCATTTCAAACTTAACAGCTTGTGTGTAAATTTTATCAGCAGTAGCTTCAGATGGTTCAATTTTTTGAGAAATTGTTGCCAAACGAACACCGTCTTGTTTATCGGTAACATTAATAATGTGGAAACCAAAATCTGTTTCAACCAAACCAATTTTTCCAACAGAATTATTAAAAACGAAATCGTTGAATGGTTTTACCATTTGTCCTGGAGAAAAATAACCTAAATCACCACCTTGTTGAGCAGATGAATCATCAGAATTAGTCAAAGCCAACATTAAGAAACTTGAAGGATTAGCTTGAACTTGTGCTAACAAACTTTCAGCTTTAGCTTTAGCTTGTTCTTTAGTTCTTTTTTCTTTTTTGTTTGGTACTTGCGTTCCTTCATAGCTAATTAAGATATGACTAGCTTTAGCAGAAGTACCCGATTTTCTTCCCATTGCTTTAGTGATGCAATAATCTTTACCATTCATGTAAGGTCCGAAAACTTGTCCAGCAGGAAGATTATATAATTGTTCAGCATATTGAGCTGGTAAATCTTTTTTAGCTATATAAGTAGAATCATAAGGCTTTTCAGAATTAGCATTTACAAATTCAACTGTGTTAGCTGCTTGTGCAAAACCAACAATTGTATCGTTTGCTCCAGTTTCTTTATTATAAACAACTCCACCAACAAGTAATTTATTGATTTCGTTTTTAACTTCAGCTTCATCTTCTGGAGATGCTTTGTCTTCTATAAGAACATAATCTAATTCGCGACCAGCTTCACCTTTATATTTTTTCTCATTCTTTTTAATGAATTCTACAATTTCTGCATCAGTAACTTTTACTGTTTCATCTTTGATAGAAGTATATGGAACGGCAACATAATCAAAAGTCACTTTGTCAGATTCCATTTTGTATCTCAATTTACCTTCAGCTTCTGTTGTAAACATACCCGCTTTTAGTAAAGTGTTATAGATTTGGTATTTTGCATTAAGTGTTGCAGATTTTTCTTGATCTTTCAACATAGCGGCTTGCTCAGGATTTGATTTGAAAAATTCTTTGAATTTAGCAATATCAAATTTTCCATCTTTACCTTGAAAAGTTGGGTTTCCACCAATATTTTGATCGTTTTTGAAAACTTCCATGATGTGTTTTTCACCAACTCTCAAACCTAATTTTTCAAATTCTTCAGAAAGTAATGCGACAGAAACTTCTTGTTCCCAAACTCTATTTGCAGCTTGAGTTGAAGTCATTCCTTGACCACTTTTTTCAAGATTACTAACTTTTACACGAAAATCTTCGAAAGTAATATCTTTTCCATTTACGCTTCCAACATCATTTGAACTTGAAGAAAAACTATTATTTTGAACGATGTCACCAATGATAAATGCTAATAAACTCAAACCAATAACTACTATTAGTAAAAGTGAGCGTTGTCTAATTTTTTGTAAAACTGCCATTGTATTATTGTTAATTTTTTATTTCAGTTTGCGAAAATACAATTATCTATTTAATAATTATAGTACTAAAGCTGAAATTTATATGAAAAATATTTTTTTATTGATTTTTGTTACGATCTTCAAATTTTTTTGCAAATTTTCTTCTGAAGAAAAACATGAAAATAGCCAATCCAGCTATTACAAAACTTAAGATTGCATTTTCACCAGAAGTATATTTCATTATTCCATCATAAATGAAATAAATTCCAAAAAGTAAGTAAGCGTATTGAGTATATTTTAAGTAATTCATTGTGTATTATTTATCTTCCGTTTGTATTTCTCCTTTTATTCGTTGTGAGTTTACAATTTTAAAATCTTTACTAAAATCGATTCCTTCTCCAAAAGAATTTCCATTTGGAGCTGATAATTTATAAACTCTTTGTGTATGAAACCATTCGTTTTTTTGGTCAAAATACAATTGCTCTGTTTCTAGCATTTGACCTGTTTCGTTATAAATTTTTACCTTTCCTTGCAAGTCAATAACATCTGTTCCTTTGAATGAAATTGCATATTTTGCTTTTACAAAAGTCTTCTTTCCTTTTTCATCATACATTGTTACATCAATGCCTTTTGGAAATTCGATAAACGGAAATTCAACACTCCCATAATCTAACATTTTGGGACTTATCAAGATTGATTTTATTCGCCCAGAATCTGTATATTTTAAATTAAAATCGTCGGCTTCACCGGTTGGATGAAACTCAGAAAGGTTAATTTTTTGAACATCTTTAATACTGTTTCCTTCACAGGAAATTAACAACATTAAAAGTATTGCAGTTGAAAAAAATATTTTGAAATTATTTTTCATTAACCAAGATTAATCATACTTTCTTTTCACAAACCAAAGATCGTTTAATGACAAACTTATCATTACGTTTAAGAAGTTTTCCTGAACAAGATTTGCTTTTCTAGTTCCACGTTTCCCATATTCAACACCAATATTTAGGTTTGAAAATGTTCCGCCAAGAGGAAATCCGAATCCTAATGAAGCAGCCTGCTCTTTGATTGATTCATTAAAAATAACTAAACCAGTATTTTCAAATCTAAGTCCTGCACGATAAGTTACTTTTTTATAATAATCTGTAAAAGAGCTATAGTTTGGTAAATAATATCCGCCAAAGCTATATTTGGTTACATCCTCATAAGTTCCTTTAGTATAATCGCTAAATCTATTAGTAAAATCACTTGATTGTTGTGATGTTATTTCGGCACCAAACATCCATTTTCTTGCTTGTCCAACTCCTACTCCAAAAGACACTTTAGTTGGCATTTTGATAGTTGTTTCTGTTTCAATTACATCATTAGCTTGATAAGTAGACCCAGAGGCTGATAAGGCTGAAAGTAGTAAAGAATTAGTTGTCTTTAAATTTGCACTTGGAGAAAAAACAAAACTTGAATAGGCTTCTAGTTTTGGAGAAATTTTAGTTTGATACATTGCACCTAAATTAAAATTCACACCCGACATTTCAGAGTTTCTAGCTTCTGACGTAATAAGTTCAACATTCTTTTTACTTGTATAGCTTTGTGCTTCAATTGTACCAAAATTATAATTCAAATCAGCTCCAACACTAAAATTCTTATTGACTTTATATGCTAATGCAACATATACTTTATTAAGTCCTCCTGAGCCATTATAGCTGCTTTCTTGAGAAATGTTATCTACAATTTTTGAACTTTTTATTTTATATCCAACAGAAGAATATGGTATAAGACCAAAACTTGCTCCGAATTTTTTCCCAATTGGAACACCAACTGCTAAATAATCCAAAGTGGTTCTTTGTGCCTTATCATCAACAGTAGCAGTTCTTAGCTTTGAAGCATTAAAACTTCCTGCAACACTAAAAGTAGTTAGTTTTAAATCTGAATAAGAGGCTGGATTTTGAATATTTAGGTGGATACTATCCGGCAATATAGATAAGCCACCCATGAATCTATTTTCTATTGTTCCTTTAAATCTTACTTCACCGATTCCGTAAAAAGAATAAGGTGAAGCAGTACCTTCTTGTGCCAACGAAGCTAAAGAAAAGAGTAAACTAATACTCAGTATGAATTTTTTAATCATTTTTGATTTTGTATTGATAAATTGTATTCAAACTTTCGAGTAAAAAGTTTGCGTTGGCAAATATGGTATTTTTTAATCGTTTAGCCAAAAAATCTGTGTCTCCACCCGTTAAAATTATTATAAAGTTTGTAAATTGATTAGAATATTGGTCGACAAAGCCATTTATTTCATTTGTCAATCCTTCTACAACGCCTGAATGAATGGATTCAGAAGTAGAATTTCCGATGAATGATTCTGGCTCTTTTTTGGTCAATAAAGGCAATTTTGCAGTATAATTATGTAAAGCCTCGTATCTTAAACGTATTCCTGGAGAAATTGCTCCTCCTAAATAATTGTTATTAGAATCAACAAAATCATAGGTTACACATGTTCCTGCATCAATAATAAGTCTGTTTTGGTTAGGATAAAGAATTGTTGCACCCGAAGCAAGAACTATTCTATCTATCCCTAAAGTATTGGGTGTTTCATATAAATTGACAAATGGAAACTTATCTTTGTGAGTAATAAAATGAAGCTTCAATCTGTTTTCAAATTCTAAAAAAGCTTCTTTTTCTATATTTCCGACTGATGCAACTATCAAATTGGAAACTTTTTTATATTTATTTAAAATTTTTTCAATTTCTTTTTTAAAGTCTTCTTTTAGAAAAAAATGATTATCAATAATTGTATTGTTCTCAAATACAGCATATTTAATTCTAGTATTTCCGATATCGATAGCTAACAACATTCAAGATGATTTGATTTTGCAAAGTTAGTGATAGATTTTTTTAATAATTGTTTTGTTTAAATAAAAAATGATTCTATATTTGCACCCGCATTAGCAAGGTACCTTAGCTCAGATGGTAGAGCAATGGACTGAAAATCCATGTGTCCCTGGTTCGATCCCTGGAGGTACCACAAAAACAATCCGTAATACACTTGTAAAACAAGGAATTACGGATTTTTTGTTGTTTTTTTTGAACTCCAACTGTACGATAAACGATTATATATAAAAAAAGATAAACAATAATTTAAAAATAAAAAGCATAAAAAAACCTTTCAAATCAATGAAAGGTTTTTTGTTTTCAAGTAATATAACGTATTATTGTTTGACTAATTTAACCGTATTTTCACGATTATTTGAATCAACAACTTTGACAAAATATACACCTTTATTTAAATCGCTAATATTGAATTGATAAGTACTTGCTTGTTTATCAAAACTTTTCACTAGTTGCCCTGTTATAGAATAAACATAAACTTTATTAGTATCACTATTAATTGTAAACTCATCATTTGCTGGATTTGGATACAAGCTTATAATTTTACTGTTAAAAGCATTAGTTGCTAATGTAGATGGTTTATTTCCATATATTTTAAATTGTCCTGCATCAATTGTTATAGGAGTTGCTGTGTCTGTAACATTCAATGTCGAATCATCCATAAGATCATACCAAATTCCAGTGTATGGAAAGTTAGGAGTTATATTTTGACTTGTAACATTGAAATTAGATAACACAACTACATTTTTCAATTGTGTTGAAGGAATAGCTTCATCGTAGATATATAATTTTGGCGTTAAAGTTGTTCCAGAATTTATCGCATAATTACCACTAAAAACTGGTTCAGATTTTTTTAAATTTATCATTTTAGACCAGTCATTGTAAATTTTTGATCTATTTACATCTGCAAGCCAATTGTTTGCCCATTGTGGTTGCGGTTTATTGTCTAATTTACAATCTCCAGGTGTTGCATCAGATTGGCTATTTACTGTGCCATTACTGCATGTAAAAATTGATAAATCCCATCCTAATGCTCCAAAATGCCAAATCATTTTTGGGCCTGGAACTAATAAAGAAACTGCACCAATTGCAGACATTCTTGATAAGGCTGTATTTAAGTTTCTTACATTATGTGAAGCATTTGTATTATTTCCAAATTGAAGATTTTTGTACATTAATCTTTCTTCATCATGGCTTTCTGGATAACCAATAACTCTTTTTGCAGAAAATCCTCTAGCGACATTCCCCATTCTTGTTATATCGTTATTTGAATTGAAACCCATTGATAATTGGTTATATTGAGAAGTCATAATTCCCCACATCATTACACCCTTACTTGGAGTTTCGTTTA
The DNA here is from genome assembly GCF_027531705.1 of Flavobacterium sp. Lineage (GTDB taxonomy): Bacteria > Bacteroidota > Bacteroidia > Flavobacteriales > Flavobacteriaceae > Flavobacterium. Next base: position 11,337 of record NZ_JAPZSP010000027.1, read on the forward strand.
TTCTATGATTTGCCCATTGTTGCTCTTCTGCATCTGTTCCTAAATGTTCAAAAATTACATAATGCGTTGGGTCAAGACTCCAAGAATAATCAGCATATTCTTTTAAAACATCCACTCTATCTTGTTGATAAGCGTTAGTACATGCATCACCACTTTGACAATTTTGTGTAAATCCTTTTGTTAAATCCCATCTGAAACCATCAATTTTATATTCTTCAATCCAATGTTTAACCGTTCTTTTAACGTAGTTTTTTGTCCTTTGTTGTTGGTGGTTAAAATCACTTCCAACACTATAACTATGTGTTGCAATCATATTGAAATATGGACTATCTGAAGAAGGTCCGCCCCAACCATCACCATCTGCATCACTCATCCACATTCTATTCATTGGATTTCTACCGAATGCGTGATTTAATGCAACATCAAGTATTACTGCTATACCATTTTGGTGGCATAAATCTATAAACTCTTTTAACTTTTCTGCTGGACCATAAGCCTTGTCATTTGCTAAATGAAATGCGGTGTTGTAACCCCAACTTTCATTTCCTTCAAACTCCATTACCGGCATTAATTGAATTGCGTTTATTTTCAAGTTTTTGAAATAGTCAATTTTATTTATTAAATCTTGATAGCTTCTATTCGAATCAAAATCTCTTACTAGAACTTCATATACAACTAATTTGTCTTTATCTGGTTTAACAAAATTTGTAGTTGCTGTACTCCATGCATAAGGAGTTTGTCCTGTTTTCAAAACGGTAACTTCTCTTTCTTGGCCGGATGCAGTTGGAAATGCTGGTAAATTTGGATATACCAAAGAATTAATCCAAGGATCATCATAAGAAGACAAAACCAACGTTGAATATGGATCGGCCGTTTTTACCAATACTGGAGAATTTGCCACAGGCGTATTGTCTACAACCCAATATTGATAAGTGTAATCAACTCCTGGCGTTAAACCTGTAAGTTCAAGCCAAAATTTTGATGATGAAACATCTTTTCGCATTGCATATGAATTGTCAGGTTGCCAATTATTGAAACTTCCTGCAACATAAATAAAGTCTTTTCCTGGGGCATCTAATACTAAAACGGCTTTTGTTGGATCATTTGGATCATAATTAATTCCATCAATTTTCCCCGAAGGAATTGATTGCGAAACTGTTGGGGGCGTTACTATTACCGAAAATTTCTTAGTCTGTGTTATTGCTCCTTGTGTAATATCTAATTCATAATTTTGATTAGATGTAAGATCGGTATGTGTGTAAGAATAGCTTGTAACATTAGAAGCAGTATTAATACTTACGCCATTAGCTTTTAAATTGTAATTTGCATTACCGTTAGTATTAGATGCGGCAACTGTTCTACTACCGCCAGATGCAATTATTGTGGTGCTATTAAGAGCAGGTGTTGTTAGTGTAGATTGAAAAAAACCAACTTCTGCTAAAATATCTTGCGATTTTTTATCGCCAGTACCGTTTTTTGCTTTTACTAAAAAGCCTATTCGACCAATGTTTGTTCTGTTATAAAATGTTGTTGGTGTGATAGTCTTTGTATAAGTATCGGTTCCTGCATCATATGTAAACTTGTTAGCTTCATTGGAGACTGTCCAAGTTCCGTTAGTTGGGCAGTCTATGATGTTGACATCATTTATATCAAATGACCATGCCCACATATAAAGGGCATTTCCAATAACACCCCAAGTAGTTTCATTTACACTACTTCCATTTATAGTTATAGTGATTGGTGTTGTTTCTTCAAATGTATTTGGAGAAATAGAATAGGTTATAGATTGCTGTTGTGCCCAAGTACTCATTGTGAACAATGCAAATAAAAAGTAACAAATTATTTTTTTCATATTGGTTAAGTTAAGATAAAAAAGGGCTGCAATATACAGCCCTTAATTTATTGGTTGTTATAAAACTTATTGAGTAACTAATGTGTATTTGTAGTCTCTTGAGTTTCTTACATCAATTGTTATAATACAAGTAACTTTTGTGCCATCGTCTGTTCCAGGAACAGTTATCAAACCATCTGTAACATTCAAGTCAGGATCTACACTAACTAATTGTCCAGATGTAGAGGATTTTCCTAGTGCAGAAATAATTGGTGCTGTGCTTGGTATATAAGGAGGAGTTCCTGTTAATAGTGCTGTCCAATAATTAGATTTTAGTTTGAATTTTCTCCCTTTGTATAAGTCTACAGTTATAGTCCAAATATTATCATGATCATCGTCAACAAAAGGCAATGCTCTATCTGAAAAAAGTGTGCTTTTTGCTTTCCCATAAATACCAAAATAATTGTACTGCGATACTGAGTAGGTATTAGCAACAATATTTGCTTTAACTAAATAATATCCCGCAGTAGCTATCGTTATACTTGGCGCAGCAGAATCAGTATCTAAAGTTCCTGCTGTTCCACCGATTGCAGTAGCTGAAGCGAAATCGCCGCAAGCACTTGGTTGGTAGAATTTATAACTTCCTGACTGAAGATAAAAGTATCCTTCAAACTCAGAATTTAAAATTCCTTTTGAAACCATTTTAGAAGAAGCTGCAATTTCTGAAGTACTAGTTACAAAAGCAAGTTCAGGTGTTTCAGTAGAATAAGGAGTTACATTAATCGTTATTACATTGGAATATTGAATAAATGGATTACCTACTCTATTTCCAAGAACAGATTTAATTCTAACATCAACTGGAGTACTAACACCACATTGAAAACCAGCTGTTGCTAATAGTGAATTTAATTCAGCAACTTTTAAAACATAAGCTCTATCAGTTAAAATAAATTCATCATCATTTGCAACAAGTGATTCAGAAAAATTAGTTCCTGACTTGGCGACTTCTAATAAATAATTTGAATCTTGTGTTGCCACACCATTATTAACTTTATCCCATTCAAAAGTTAAAACTGTATTTTCATTATCTTGTGGCAACAATACAAACGAACTAACTGACTCTAATGTTCTCAATTGAAAACTATTAGCTGAAACTATTGGTTCTTTATCATTTTCGCATGAACTTATAGTAATAATAAGAAATGCAAAAAACATTGTTTTAATTATATTTTTCATTTAAAATTAATTTAATCTGTTAATTATAACCTATATTTTGAGTTAAATTTGGATTAGCTTGAATAGCTTTAAGTGGAATTGGAAATAAATTATAATGTACAGGAATTGCAGTTCCATCTTTTACATTTCCTTTCCAAGGCCATAAATAGGTTCCACCAGTAAATTTTCCAAAACGAATTAAGTCAGATCTTCTGTGCCCTTCGAAATTTAATTCTCTAGCTCTTTCATCTAAAATAAAATCAAGAGTTAGCTGACTTGCATTAATTGTAGTTGCATTTGATCTATTTCTAACATCATTAACATACTGCAATGCTTGAGATATACTGCCGCCGCCACCTCTTACCACACATTCTGCATACATTAAGTATACATCAGCCAACCTAAAAAGAGGGAAATCAGTTCCAGAGAAACTTGTAGCTACAGTTGAACTTGAGAAATTTGAATTTCTAAACTTTACACTAGGAAAACCATCTGTCCACTCTTTATAATCTTCCATTTCAAAGTTATGACGTTTTAATGGATCAGTGTCTAAATGATTTGACCAAAATAAATGAGCTCTATCATCATCAGAATCATCTAAATCTTGAGCACTATTACCAAACAATCCATACCAAGCTTTAGTTGCTCTATGTCCACCCCAGCCTTCAGTTGCGCCATAATCTCCTAATTGCATGTTACTGCCATTTAAACTTCCGTTAACCAAATAAGTAGTGTTTCCATAACTTTGACTAGTTAAAGGATCTGCAATTAAAGCATAAATAATTTCATTTTTAGCACTAGTTAAGTTATTATCTCCAGAAAACAAACTGACAAAATTAGGAGTTAATGAATATCCTCCTTCATCTATTATTTTTTTAGAATAGATTAAAGCATCCGCATATCTTGGAGATCCGGTATATACTTCTGCGTTCAAATAAAGTTTTGCCAATAACATTCTAGCAACAGATTTATTTGCTCTTCCATATCCAATGTAAGCTGGTAACTTTTCTTCAATATCTTTTAATTCAGACTCTATAAAACTAAATAACTGCTGTCTTGTTGATTCAGGTTTCGACACATTTGGCAAGTCATTTTCAGTCAAAATTGGTCCTTTTCCAAAGCAATCAATCAAATAATAATATGAAAGGGCACGCAAAAAACGCATCTCGCTAATAACTTGATCTTTTGTAGCAAAATCTAATACACTAACTTGTTTAATGACATTATTAGCTTGAGGTACAGTATAATAAATTCTATTATACATATATCTGAAAAATTTATTGTTCTCATCCCAATCAGAAGTCGTTGTCAATTGATCTAAACCATTGTCTCCCCAACGATTTTTCATATCATCCGCAGTGAAATCTTGAAGATTGATAATCCCTCTTAAGAAAGGAGATTCTCCTGCATCATCACCAGGTGTATCTGTACTACCCGGACCGCTAGGTCCAGACAAAGCAAAAGATCCATACACTTTTGAAACTAAACCTCCTAATGTAGATTGTTCCTCTAACAATTGGTCAATAGTTTTGGTAACATCTTTTGGTTCTGTTTCTAAGTCATCAATGCAACTTGTGAATATAGAAATAGATAAAAGAAATAAACTAATAATTTTATATTTTTTCATTTTCATTTTTTTTACTATTAAAAATCTAATGTTAGTCCTAAAGTGAGTATTCTTGGTCTTGGATAAAAGGTTCTATCAATCCCGTTAAAATTTTCAGGATCTTGCCCTGAATATTTCGACAATACAAACACATTGTTTACTGAGGTGTTTACTTTTAAAGTAGAATTTTTCACAAATTTACTAAATTTATAACCTAAAGTTACATTGTCAAGTCTTAAAAATGTTGCATCTTCGAGTAAATAATCAGAGAATTGAGCGTTCCCATTGTAATTTATAAACGAAGGATTTGCTGCTCCAGTATTGAAGTTTAAAACATTGTAAATTGAATTACCATCTGTAGCAGAACCACTTTGAATAGAACCATTACTGTCTTTTTTCAGATTATAAATTTGACCACCTACTTGACCTCTAAAATTGGCGGCTAAATCCCATTTCCCATAATTAACCGTTGTGTTAAAACCATATGTCCAATTTGGACGCAATGCTTTATAATATCTATCGTCATTTGTTATTTCCCCGTCTCCATTTAGATCCTTATAAGCCCCAACGATTGGTTGTCCATTTGAATCATAAATTTGTTCGAAAACAAAGGCTGAATATGGTTGTTCACCTACTTTATTATAGGCTAAAACTACTCCAGTACCTCTAATCCCACTTCCTTTATCAGGCGTTACATCTCTTCCTTCTAATTCAATAATTGTATTATAATTATAAGATATATTTCCGCCAAAATTCAATGATAAATTATCAGTGTCAATTATTTTTGTATTGAGATTCAATTCAAAACCATTACTATCTAAAGAACCAATATTTTTAGCAAACTCAGTTGCAACAGTACCTCCTGCTTCAAAGGGAACTACTGAAATTAGATCCGTAGTTTTTCTACTATAGACATCAACGCTTCCACTAAGTAAACTGTTTTTAAAAATTTCAAAATCAAGTCCAGCATTGATTGTTGTTGTTTTTTCCCAACTTAAATCAGCATTATAATCTTTTGCAGTATATGTGTTTTCACCTGGCAAATATTGACTGTTTTGATTCCCTGGTTGGAATAATAACCTAGAAGGAAAATAACCTGCCGCACCAGTTATATTAGATTGCCCCGTTTTACCCCATCCTAAACGAAGTTTTAAATCTTGAATAAAATCAGTATTCTTTAGAAATTTTTCTTCTTTAATTTTCCAAGCCGCCCCGATTGCTGGAAAATAAGCCCACTTATTTTCATCAACATATAAAGAAGTTGCATCGGCTCTTAGAGTTGCAGTAAATAAATACTTTCCTAAAAGGTCTATATTAGTTCTTCCAAAAAATGCTTGAAGGTTTAAAGGCAGATAATATCTTCTTGTCGGGTCATTCTCGTCAATATTTGGTATTCTGATACCATCTGGAGTATCTGTTCTAGTTTCTTGTTTGTTTCCATCAGTAACGAAATCTTGATATGAATAACCTGCTTGAGCATCAAATTTTGTAACAAAACCTGTTAATGATTTTGAATAAACTAAATAAGCATCCATAGTTTTATTATTACTAGTTTGGTTTTCAAGAAATGCTAATCCTGGATTAAATAAATAATTTGTAGTAGGATCAGTCCCTTGATTAAATGTATATGTGTTTAAAGAATTTTCAGAATAATACTCTGACATTCTTGATTGAGAAGCATCTAATCCAAAATTTGCAACAGCTCTTAAATCTTTGATGAAAGGCAACTTATAATCAAATTCTATATTTCCTAAAAAACGTGTAGCTCTTTCGGGTCTTGTTCTTTGTTCTAAAACAGCTAATGGGTTTGTAGAACCTAATTTTCCATCTCTGTTACTGTTAATAAAAGTTTCTTGATAATAACCAACAAACTTATTGTTAAATGATGACCCATATACTGGTTTTGTTGGATCCATGCTTATAGCTCCTCCAATGGCACCACCTTCATCAATTGCGTTTTTATCAGAATATGTTCCTTTAGCATTAATATCAACTTTTAAATTGTCATTTAGGAATTTAGGGGTCATTTTGAAAGAATAGCTAAAACGTTCATAATCACTTGTTTTTACAATTCCTTGGGTTTTATTATACCCCACTGAGGCTCTAAATGGAATTTTTTTGTAAAGATTTGCTCTAGCACTAAAATTATAATCAGAAGAAATAGAGGTTCTTGTTATCACATCTTGCCAATCGGTATCACTTAATATCCTACCTTCAATTTCTGGAGTTAAGAGATTGTCCTGATCTGTTGTGCTTGGATCGTCAATTCCAAGAAAATTTGTTTTGCTAGGATGATATTGTTGAATAAATCTGGTAAACTCTTCACCATTCATAACATCAACTTTTTTTGCCATTTTTCCAATAGATAATGAAGACGAGAAAGTAAATTGTGGCGCTCCCACTGTCCCTTTTTTTGTTGTAATTAATATTACACCATTAGAAGCTCTAATACCATAAATTGCAGTTGCCGATGCATCCTTTAAAATTGAAAAACTTTCAATGTCATTTGGATTTATTAATGTAAATGGATTACTTACACCCGCTGGATTCAAATCTCCAATCGGCACTCCGTCAATAATTATTAAAGGAGAGTTTGAAGCGTTTAATGAAGCCCCACCTCTTATACGAATATTTGGATTTGAATCTGGTTGACCTCCATCATTTGTAATTCTTACACCAGCAGCTTTCCCAGCTAATAATTGGTCTGTTGATAAAATTGCTCCTCTATTAAAATCCTTAGCAGTAATCAAAGCAACCGATCCAGTAGCATCTTTTTTCTTAACACTACCATAACCCACTTGAACTACAACTTCTTGTAATTGATTTGACTCTTCTTCAAGAGCAATTGAAACTTCTTTTTGAGAATTGTAGACGATAACTTCATTTTTGTATCCTATGTATGATACTAAAACTTTATCACCTACATTTAATTTTGGTAATTGAAATTTACCGTCAAAATCCGTTTGGGTTCCTATACTTGAACCCTGAATTACTACATTAACACCAGGCAATGGTTGTTTGGTAGTTTTATCGGTCACAATTCCACTTAAGCCACTCTGAGCCAAAACACTAAAGGGAAGAATTACCAACAATAGCAACAACTTTTTATAAATTGTTTTCATACTAAATTGAATTTGATTTTTGTACTAAAATATCTTAAAAAGCCTTTTTCAAAATTGATTTTTCAAGATATTCCTCATACATTTTGTTTAAGTTTTTAATTTGTTTTTATTAGCGTATACTTTACTTCGAATGTTAAAATTATGTAAAAAACTGGTATAAAAAAATGACATTTAGATAATGTGTCACCGAAAACGTTTTCGTGTTGAAAAGTTTCTCAAATTCTTACTATTTTTGTGGTATAATTGCCATACCAAAAAATTAAATCTATCTTTATTCAAAATTCACAATTTATCCTTTTTCAAATGAGAAGAAAAGTTACTTTAAAACAAATCGCAAGAGAACTTGATGTTTCTATTTCAACTGTTTCAAAATCACTGAGAAATAGTTTAGAAATTAGCGAAGATACGCGTCAAAAAGTGCAAGCGTTTGCTAAATTATACAACTACAAACCAAATAATATTGCGTTAAGTTTAAAGAATAGAAAATCTAAAACAATTTGCATCATTATTCCAGAAATTATACATCACTTTTTCGCAACCGTTATTAGCGGAATTGAACATGTAGCAAATGAAAACGGATACAATGTAATTGTTTGTTTGTCAGACGAATCATTTGATAAAGAAGTAATTAACATGGAAATGTTGGCTAATGGAAGTATCGACGGTTTTATCATGTCTTTGTCTAAAGAAACGCAACAGAAGAAAGATTTTCATCATATTTCGGAAGTAATAAATCAAGGAATGCCTGTTGTAATGTTTGATCGAATTACTAACGATATTTTGTGCGATAAAGTTATTATTGATGACAGTTTAGCAGCTTACAATGCTACTCAATTTTTAATTGATAAAGGATTTAAAAAAATAGGTCTTATTTCAACTGTTGATTATGTTAGCGTTGGAAAACTTAGAACGGAAGGCTATTTAAAAGCTTTAAAATCAAACGATTTAAAAGTTGATGAAAATTTAATTCTTAAAATTGAAGACACCGATAACTTTGAATCTAGCGTTGAAAGTCTTATCCAAAACAATGATTTAGATGCCATTTTTGCAGTAAATGAAATTTTTGCAGTAACTGCCATTAAAGTTGCAGCAAGACTTGGCAAAAATGTTCCAAATGACATATCGGTTATAGGTTTTACTGACGGAATTATTTCTAAATATTCATCTCCATCTATCACAACTGTTAGCCAAAACGGTGTGAAAATGGGAGAGAAAGCAGCCAAAATGCTAATTGAACGTCTCGATATCGAAGAGGAAGAATATGAAGAACAGTATAAAACTGAAGTTATCGAAACTGAATTAGTAGAAAGAGAATCAACTATATAAAAAATGTTTTTTATCAACAAGAAAACGTTTTCGTAACACATTTTTTCAAGATTCTGAATTCTGAATTCTGAATTCTGAATTATTTTTCTATATTTACACCAATTATCAAGCTTATATTTTACTTCGAAAACAAAAATAAGTTTTGATAAGCATCGCGCTTATCGTTTTATTAATCAATAAATTACGATAATGGAAAAGCGTAAGTTAAGTTTCTGGCAAATTTGGAACATGAGTTTCGGATTTCTAGGAATACAAATGGGTTTTGCCCTACAAAATGCTAATGCTAGCAGAATTCTTCAAATTTTTGGTGCAGATGTTCATGAGTTATCATGGTTTTGGATAATTGCTCCCTTGATGGGATTAATTGTTCAGCCAATAATTGGTCATTATAGTGACAATACTTGGGGAAGATTTGGAAGAAGAAAACCCTATTTTCTAGCAGGAGCTTTACTTGCTTCAATCGGATTAATCTTAATGCCACAAGCTGAAATATTCATTGCCTTCATGCCTGCTCTTTGGGTTGGTGCCGGAATGTTAATGATTATGGATGCATCTTTTAATGTTGCCATGGAACCTTTCAGAGCTTTAGTTGGTGACAATCTTAGAGCTGATCAACATACATTAGGTTTTAGTGTACAAACAGCATTAATTGGTATTGGTGCCGTAATTGGATCTTGGTTGCCATATGTATTAAACAATTGGTTTGGAGTTAGTAATTTAGCAACAGAAACTTCTGCAATTCCACAAAATCTAATTTATTCTTTTATTATTGGTGCGCTAATTCTTGTTGGTTCAATTCTAATTACAATTTTTACAACTAAAGAGTATTCTCCAGAAGAATTAACTCAATTTAGCGATGAAAAATCGCATCAGGCTTCAATGAAAGAGTCTGAAAAAGAATCTAAATTAAGTGATATTTTCACGGATTTTGCCAAAATGCCAGAAACAATGCGTCAATTAAGTTGGGTGCAATTTTTCTCATGGTTTGGATTATTTGGAATGTGGGTTTTTACAACGCCTGCAATTGCACAACATATTTATGGATTAGGTATTGATGATACAAAAAGTGCTGAATTTCAATCGGCTGGGGATTGGGTTGGAATCATATTTGGTGTTTACAATTTAGTTTCTGCTCTTGTAGCTTTTGCATTGCCATATATTGCAAAACAAATTGGAAGAAGAAAAACGCATGCTTTATCACTAATTTTAGGAGGAATCGGATTAATTTCAATGTATTTCATGCCAAACAAGGAAGCGTTAATCTTCTCAATGATTCTTGTGGGATTTGCATGGGCAAGTATTTTAGCTATGCCATATGCAATTTTAGCAGGTTCTATCCAACCAAAAAAAATGGGAGTTTACATGGGAATTTTCAATTTTTTCATTGTAATCCCTCAAATTGTAAATGCCTTAATTGGCGGGCCACTTGTAAAATATGTTTACGGTGATCATGCAATTTATGCAATAGTAATGAGCGGAATCAGTTTCATCATCGCAGCAATTTTAGTAATTAAAGTTAAAGATAACGTAGACACAAAATAAATGTCAAAAAAAGCATTCATATTCGACCTTGACGGAGTAATAGTTGACACGGCAAAATATCATTTTTTGGCGTGGCAAAAATTAGCTCAAGAACTCGGAATCGAATTTACACCCGAACACAACGAAGAATTAAAAGGAGTTAGCCGCGTTCGTTCTCTTGATATTATTTTAGAGCTTGGAGGAATTCAAGCTTCTCAAGAAGATAAAAACAAATGGCTTATTCAAAAAAACGAAGATTATCTATCTTATTTGGTAGATATTGATGAAAGTGAAATTTTACCTGGTGTACTTCCTGTTTTACACTATTTAAAAGACAACAATCAATTAATTGCATTAGGTTCTGCAAGTAAAAATGCTAGACCTATTTTAGAAAAAACAGGAATTCTAAATTTATTTGATGCCATAGTTGACGGAAATGATGTTTCCAATGCAAAACCTGATCCTGAAGTATTTCTTCAAGCAGCAAAAAAATTAGGAGCAACTAACGAAAATTCAATTGTTTTTGAAGATTCAGTTGCAGGAGTTCAAGCAGCTAATATTGCAAATATGACCAGCATTGGAATTGGAGAAGCAACAACATTACACGAAGCAAAATATATATTTAAAGATTTTACATTTATTGATGTTTCTTTTATTGAATCGTTAATAAATTAGAGAATAGAAAATAGAATAAAGAAAAAAGAGAATAGATATTTTGAAAGTTTAAGATTCAACTTTTAAACTTCTAAACTCCTAAACTTTTAAACTTAAAATAAAATGAACCAAGATTATATCAAACCAAACAATTGGTCCATCATAGAAGAAGGATTTGATGCCGAAATGGTAAAATCGTCTGAAAGTTTATTCAGTATCGGAAATGGTGCTATGGGACAACGAGCCAATTTTGAAGAACACTATTCGGGTGAAACATTTCAAGGAAGCTATATCGCAGGAATTTATTATCCTGATAAAACCAAAGTGGGTTGGTGGAAAAATGGCTATCCAGAATATTTCGCAAAAGTATTAAACGCTCCAAATTGGATTGGAATAGACATCGAAATCAATGGCGAAAACCTTGATTTGGCCAAATGTCAATCGGTTGCTAATTTCAAGCGTGAATTGAATATGAAAGAAGGTATTTACTATCGTTCTTTTCAAGCTATTATGCAAAATGGTTTGAATATAGCGGTAAAAATTACTCGTTTTCTTTCATTAGATTTAGACGAATTAGGTGTTATCAATTACGAAATAACGCCATTAAATGGTGATGCTAAAGTTGTTTTCAAACCATATATTGACGCTGGAGTTCATAACGAAGATGCTAACTGGGAAGAAAAATTCTGGGAACCATTAAACGTTCAACATTCAAATAATGAAGCATTTGTTACTGCTAGAACTTTCAAAACGCATTTTACAGCAACCACGTTTATGCAAAATGCTATTTTGATAAATGGAGAAAACGTAAATGCTTCTCCAATAAATATTGAAAAAAATAGCGAAAAAGTTCAATTTTCATTTGAAGTTGATGTAAAAAAAGAACAGGTTGCTACTATTCAAAAATTAGGTGGTTACACGGTTTCATTAAATCATGAAAACACTCAAGTTGCTGCTCAAAATGTAATTGCTGAAGGTTTGAAAATTGGTTATTCAAATTTAGTTGAAGGTCAAAAACAAGCTTGGGCTAAAATTTGGGAAATGAGCGACATTACTATTGATGGTGATGTAAAAGCGCAACAAGGAATTCGTTTCAATATTTTCCAATTAAATCAAACCTATTTAGGAAAAGATTCTCGTTTAAATATTGGCCCAAAAGGATTTACTGGAGAAAAATATGGTGGTTCAACTTATTGGGATACCGAAGCTTATTGCATTCCTTTTTATATGGCTACCAAAGACCAACAAGTAGCAAGAAATTTATTAACTTACAGATACAATCAATTAGATAAAGCGATTGAAAATGCTGGAAAATTAGGTTTCAAAAATGGAGCTGCATTGTATCCAATGGTTACCATGAATGGTGAAGAATGTCATAACGAATGGGAAATCACATTTGAAGAAATTCACAGAAACGGTGCGATTGCTTTTGCTATTTTCAATTATTACAGATTTACAGGAGATTACTCTTATATTCCTGAAAAAGGATTAGAAGTTCTTATCGGAATTGCTCGTTTTTGGCATCAAAGAGCCACCTACTCTACTTACAGAAATCAATATGTGATTTTAGGAGTGACTGGTCCAAATGAATACGAAAACAACGTAAATAATAACTTCTACACTAATTATTTGGCTAAATGGTGTATAGATTATGCCATTGAACAAATTAATAAAGTAGAAAAAGAATATACTTCAGATTATTCTCGAATAATGAGTAAAGTAAATCTTGATTCTGCTGAAATCTCACATTGGAAAGCCGTTGCAGACAATATGTATTTCCCTTATTCTGAACTTCACGATGTTTATTTACAACAAGATGGTTTCCTAGATAAAGAACTAGTAAAAGTGCATGATTTAGACAAAAGTCAACGCCCAATCAACCAAAAATGGTCTTGGGATAGAATTTTGCGTTCGCCATATATAAAACAAGCGGATACATTACAAGGTTTCTATTTCTTTGAAGATCATTTTACCAAAGACCAATTAGAAAAACATTTCGATTTTTACGAACCATTTACCGTTCATGAAAGTTCACTTTCTCCATGCGTTCACTCAATTCAAGCGGCAACTCTTGGTAGAATGGAACAAGCTTATACTTTTTACCTAAGAACCTCTCGTTTAGACTTAGATGATTATAACAAAGAAGTAGAAGAAGGCTGTCACATCACATCAATGGCTGGAACATGGATGAGTATCGTAGAAGGTTTTGGCGGAATGAGAGTTAAAAACGACACCTTACACTTCGAACCAAGAATTCCAAAAGAATGGGCTGGTTATTCATTCAAAATCAATTTCAGAAACCAGATTTTGAAAATTTCTGTTAATCAAAACGATACCACATTCTCACTTGAAGGCACAAAAGAAATTTTAGTTTTCGTAAATGGAAAAGAAGTTTTAGTTGAGCCGAATAGTTTGGTAACGGTATAAAAAAACATAAAAATCAACCAAATAAGGCATATAAGAACATATAAGAAAAACTTAAATGAACTTATATGCCTTAAATGGTTAAACTAAAAATCCAAATGAAAAAAATATTATTCCTTTTACTAATCACATCCATTTCATTTGCTCAAGTAGAACGTGTTGAACCTCCATTTTGGTGGTCAGATATGAAATTATCGAATGTGCAAATTATGTTCTACGGAAAAAATATTGCGCAATATGATGTAACAACATCCAATGCAATTGTAATTGAAAGCATTCAAAAAACCGAAAATCCTAACTACGTTTTTGTGACAATAAACACTAAAAATACAGCTGCTCAAGATTTTGTTTTCTCTTTTTCAAAAAACAAAAAAGTAGAGTTCACACAAAATTATTCTCTAAAATCACGACGAGAAAATTCTGCTTTACGCAAAAGTTACGATGCTTCTGATGTGATTTATTTAATAATGCCTGACCGATTTGCCAACGGAAATCCAAACAACGACAGCGATAAATCAGTAACAGAAAAAAGCAACCGCGAACTTCCAGGTGGAAGACATGGTGGTGATATTGAAGGAATTATAAAAAATCTAGATTATCTAAAAGAACTAGGCGCAACAGCACTTTGGCCAACGCCTTTGAATGAAGATAACGACGAAAAGCATTCCTATCACGGCTACGGTCAATCTGATGTTTACAAAATCGATCCACGATATGGAACTAACGAAGATTATGTAAAATTAAGTGCCGAATTACACAAACGTGGCATGAAAAACATCATGGATTATGTCACCAATCATTGGGGTTGGAAACACTGGATGTACAAAGATTTACCAACCTACAATTGGATTCATCAGTTTCCGGGTTATTCACAATCGAACTACAGAATGACGACGCAATTTGACACTAATGCGTCAGCAATTGATACCAAAAACTGTATGGATGGTTGGTTTGTTCCATCAATGCCCGATTTGAATCAATCCAATCCTTTAGTTTTAAATTACCTAACACAAAACGCCATTTGGTGGATTGAATATGCCGATTTAGACGGATTTAGAGTCGACACTTATTCGTACAACGACAAAGAAGGAATCTCTAAATGGACAAAAGCAATAACAGACGAATACCCAAATTTCAACATAGTTGGTGAAGTTTGGATGCATGATCAAGCACAAATGGCCTATTGGCAAAAAGAAAGTAAAATTGGAGCGATTCAAAACTACAATTCGTATTTACCAAGCGTAATGGATTTCACTTTACACGATGCTATAAGTTCAATGTTTAACGAAGACAATGGTTCTTGGGATAGAGGAATGATAAAAGCATACGAGAATTTCACCAATGATTTCTTATATCCAAATCCGAATAGCATATTGGTATTTGCAGAAAATCACGACACGCAACGTTTCAACGAAATCTACAAAAACGATTTTAAGAAATACCAAATGGCGATGACCTTAATTGCGACCGTTCGAGGTATTCCGCAAATTTATTACGGCTCAGAAATTGGAATGGCTGGAAACAAAGACAAATTGGGCGATGCCGATATCAGAAAAGATTTTCCTGGCGGATGGAATGGCGATGCAAACAACGCTTTCACAAAAGCAGGAAGAACTGCAGAACAAGCGAAATTTTTCGATTTTTCATCAAAATTGTTTACTTGGAGAAAAACCAAATCAGTTATTCATTCAGGAAAAACTACACATTATATTCCAGAAAATAATGTTTACGTTTATTTTAGACATAATGATTTGGAAAGCGTAATGATAGTAATCAACAACAGTCCAGAAACGAAAACGTTCAAAACAAATAGATTTCAAGAAAATATTTCAAAATACAACTCTGGAAAAGATATTTTAACAGATAAATCATTTGATCTAAAGAACGATATTCAAATAGAAGGAAAATCAGTTCTGATATTGGAATTAAAATAAATCAACACTTTGTCATTTCGACGAAGTAGAAATCACATAAAGTAATTCAGATTATGAGATTTCTCCTTCGTCGAAATGACAAAATCATAAAAACATATGAAAAAAACATTATCCATAATTGCAATTATACTATTTTTCTCAAGTTGTAAATCAACAAAAGAAACAGCAACCAAAGAAGTCAAAACACCTTTTGTTTGGGAAAGCGCCAACGTTTATTTTTTATTAACCGATAGATTTAATAACGGCGACAAAACCAATGATATCAACTACAATAGAAATAAACCAACCGGAAAATTACGCGGATTTGAAGGTGGCGATATTCGCGGAATTATTCAAAAATTAGACGAAGGTTATTTTGAAAATTTAGGAATAAATGTAATTTGGATGACACCAATTGTGGAACAAATTCACGATGGCGTTGATGAAGGAACCGGTTTTTCATATGGATTTCATGGTTATTGGACACGAGATTGGAGCGCACTTGACCCAAATTTCGGAACCAAAAAAGATTTGGCAGAACTAGTTCAAAAAGCACATGCCAAAGGAATTAGAATCATGCTTGATGCAGTAATCAATCACACTGGACCAGTTACTTCTGAAGATTCTGTTTATCCTAGTGATTGGGTTAGAACTTCGCCAAAATGTCAATACAATAATTATGAAAATACGATTGCTTGTACGTTGGTAGAAAATCTTCCAGACGTTAAAACCGAAAGCAATCAAGCTGTAGAATTACCTCCTTTTTTAGTCGAAAAATGGAAAAAGGAAGGACGTTACGATGAAGAACTAGCCGAATTGGATACCTTTTTTGCAAAAACAAATTATCCTCGTGCGCCAAAATACTACATCATGAAATGGCTTTCCGATTATATTGTAGATTACGGAATTGACGGCTACAGAGTTGATACTGCAAAACATACTACAGAAGATGTTTGGTCCGATTTCAAGAAAGTTTGCGATGCTGCTTTCGCTGAATTTAAAGCAAAGAATCCAAAAAAAGTGTTGGATAAAAATCCATTTTTTACCGTTGGTGAGGTGTATGGTTACAACATTGGAAGTAAAAGAATCTACGATTTTGGAGATAAAAAGGTCGATTATTATGCCAATGGTTTTACTGGTTTAATCAATTTTGATTTTAGAAATGAAGCCAAAATGAACTACGAACCACTATTTTCTAAATATTCGAATATTCTTCAAAATGATTTGAAAGGAAACACGGTTATGAACTACGTTTCTTCTCACGATGACGGTTGGCCATTTGATAAAAAACGTGAAAGAACATTTGAGTCTGCAACAAAATTATTGCTTGCACCAGGAATTTCACAAGTATATTATGGCGACGAATTAGCGCGCTCTTTAGATATTGAAGGTACTCAAGGCGACGCGACTTTGCGTTCGTTTATGAATTGGAACGAATTAAAAAACAATCCTAAAACGGCAGAAATTAATTTGCATTGGCAAAAATTAGGTCAATTTAGACGAAATCATCCAGCAGTTGGAGCCGGAATTCACAAGCAAATTTCTACATCACCATATGTTTTTAGTCGTGAATATTCTCAACCTAATTTTATCGATAAAGTGGTAGTTGGTTTGGATTTACCAATCGGAAGTAAAACAATTTCGGTTGGAACAATTTTCGAAAACGGAACTAAGATTAAAGATGCCTATTCGGGAAAAACATCAGAAGTTATTAATGGAAAAGTTACAGTTGATTCAGAATTTGGAATTCTTTTATTGGAGAAAAATTAATAACAATATCATAACATGATAATTTAAACCAATAATTCTCAACAAATTAGTTTTGAGATAGTAATTTCAATTAAATTTATCATAATGAAAATCTGCTATTTATTTTTAATTTCATTTCTATTTACACAATGCAACATGATGAAAAAACCACTAAATATTGGACATCGAGGCGCAATGGGACACGAAACTGAAAACACCATTTCGTCAATCAAAAAAGCTTTAGAGCTTGATGTTGACATGATTGAAATTGACGTTTTCGTTATAAAATCTGGCGAAGTTGTAGTTTTTCATGATGACCTATTGGATAGTTTAACAAATGCTAAAGGAAAAATAGAAGATTATACTTGGGAAGAGTTGAAAAAAGTTGTTGTAAAAGGAAATCATAAAATTCCTCTTTTGGAAGAAGTAATTGCAACTATAAATAAAAAAACTCCTTTGAATATTGAATTAAAAGGAAGCAAAACTGCCAAACCAGTTTTTGATATTCTTACTACTTTTTATGAAAAAGGATGGACAAGAGCTGATTTCAATATTTCAAGTTTTCTATGGGAAGAATTAGAAAACTATAGACAACTTGATACTAAAATTTCCATTGGAATTTTAACTGAAGAGAACCCAATTGACGCCATCACTATTGCCGAAAAATTAAAAGCTCAAAGTATTAATCCGTGGTATAAAACTTTAACAACAGAAAATATTGAACTGATTCATAAAAAAGGTTTCAAAATTTATACTTACACAGTCAATGAACCTGACACAATCAAACAAATGATTCGTTTGGGTGTCGATGGAATTTTTTGCAATTATCCTGAACGATTGCATTAATGTTTAGTGTTTTAAAAGTTTATCTTTGCAGAGATTAAAACTTTGCTAAAGATTTTCAAAAAACAAATGAATTCAAAATACGATATAATACTAGTTGGCGCAGGCGCAGCAGGATTTTTTACAGCCATCAACATAGTTGAGAAAAATCCGAAATTAAAAGTTGCCATTCTTGAACGCGGTAAAGAAGTTTTAACCAAAGTTAGAATTTCTGGTGGCGGACGATGCAATGTTACACATGCGTGTTTTGTACCCAATGATTTAGTCAAATTTTATCCTCGTGGTGAGAAAGAATTACGCGGACCTTTTCATCAATTTTGTTCTGGAGATACGATAGAATGGTTTGAAAAAAATGGCGTTGAACTAAAAATTGAAGACGATGGACGAATGTTTCCAATATCCGATTCATCGCAAACTATTATTGACTGTTTTACAAATGCTACCAAAAAACTTGGAATTGATGTTTTAACCAATCAAAGCGTTCAATCTATTTTTAAAGCAGAAGATTATTGGAAAGTTGAAACCAATTCAGAAACCTTTGCTTGTCAGAAATTGGTCATGACAACAGGAAGTAATCCTAAAATTTGGGAAATGCTTTCAGAGATTGGTCATTCGATTATTGAAGCAGTTCCTTCACTTTTTACCTTTAACATTAAAGACAATCGTATTAAAGATTTGATGGGTTTGTCGGCATTTGCATCAGTCAAAGTAAAAAACACAAAGTTGGAATCTTCTGGACCATTATTGATAACTCATTGGGGAATGTCTGGTCCTGGAATTCTTAGACTTTCGGCTTGGGGCGCAAGAGAATTATTCGATAAAAACTATCAATTTGTTTTACAAGTCAATTGGTTAAACGATTTAACTTTTGAAGAAACAATCGAAAAACTAAAAGAACTAAAACAAGAACATTCTAAAAAAGCAGTTTCTAAAAAATCTCCCTTTGAATTGCCAAACAGACTATGGGAAAGTTTAGTTTTAGCATCTGAAATTTCAGAAGAAACTAAGTGGGCCGATTTATCTAAAAATCAGCTAACCAATTTAGCCAATCAATTAACAAATGGCGAATTTCAAGTGAACGGAAAAAGCACTTTCAAAGAAGAATTTGTAACCGCTGGCGGAATAGATTTAAAAGAAATCAACTTCAAAACCATGGAAAGTAAACTGCATCGAAATCTATATTTTGCGGGTGAAATTTTAAACATTGATGCGATAACCGGCGGGTTTAATTTTCAAAATGCTTGGACAGGCGGATTTATTGTGGCGAATTCATTATAATTTATTTTTTTTATTGAAATTGAAATTGAATTTTGCAATTGTAATTTTTTACCTATTCAACCACCAAATACTTCCATTTAGAACCATTGCAAAACTTACCCAAGCGATGTAAGGAATAAATAAATAACCAGCAATTTTGTCGATTTTGGCAAATTTTAGATAGGTTTCATAAATCATCAACCATAATAAAACAATTTCTATCAGTGCCAAAAATGGATTTCGTAAACCAAAAAACAGAATTGACCATAAAGCATTCAAAGCAAGTTGAATAGCAAAGAAAATCAATGCTTTTCTAACTTCTTCTTTTTGATGTTCAAATCGATTCCAAACCATTCCTGCTGCGACGGCCATCATAATATATAACATGCTCCAAACAGGCGCAAACACCCAACTTGGCGGATTGAAAACGGGTTTGACCAAAGTTGGAAACCAAGTTTTGACACTCGACATAGTTGCAATACTCGAAAAATAGCCAACAGCTAAACAAGTGGCAACCATTACGGTAATTTTTGTATATTTATTAAGTTCCATTTTAAATTAATTTTGTTGGAAAACCTTTTACAAAGTCAACCAGATTTAGTGCTAAAAAGTTTTGCAAATGTTTTGATTTTAAATGATTTTGAAAAGCAGTTTCATCAACAAATTGTTCCCAAACAACAATTTCTCTTGGATTTTCGATTGATTGTTGTACTTCAAAAATCAAATTCCCGATTTCTTCTCTACTATATTTTTGTAATTTACTTAACTCTTTTAAAGCTAAATTTATCAAAGACTCTTCTTTTATCATAAGAATTCCAGTAGTGCAAAATGGTGTTTTCTTTACGGGCTCAATCAAATCCCATAAATTTCCATATAAATCTTCAAATACGGCAACTTTTCCGTAATTTTCAATACTAGGTTCTCTTACAATCTTTATATTATTATGAATTAAATTTTCATATTCTTTTTCAAAATTATCGGTTTCTAAAAAAAGAAAAACACGTCCTCCAGTTTGATTACCAATTGCTTTATTTTGATTCTCATTTACAGCTTTAGCTAATAAAACACAGCAATCATTAGGGTTTTTTGGTGAAATTACAACCCATCTTTTTTGGTCATTCAAAATGGTGTCTTCAACTAATTTGAAATCCAATTTTTGAGTATAAAAAGCTATAGCTTCATCATAATCGTTAACAACTAAAGTAAACTGAGAAATTCTTCTATTCATTTTTTATAAATATAATAGCAAATATACTATTTACTTATTTTGCTTTGCTTCAAAAAAAGTATATTTGTATAAATTTTCAAATCGATGTTTTTAGAAAAAGATTTTATTGCCAACCTATCCTCAACTTCTATCGAAAAAGGAAGTTTTGAATGGAGCGCGCCAAGTAATATTGCTCTTGTAAAATATTGGGGCAAAAAAGAAAACCAAATTCCAGCAAATCCTTCAATAAGTTTTACTTTAAATAATTGTAAAACAACAACTAAAGTAAGTTTCAAAAAAACTATTGACGGTAATTTTACATTTGATATTTTGTATGAAGGTGATTATAAAAAAGAATTTGTACCTAAAATCAATCATTTTTTTCTTCGTATCGAAAAATATTGCAGCTATATAAACGATTATCATTTTACAATTGATACATCTAATACATTTCCGCATAGCTCCGGAATCGCTTCTTCTGCTTCTGGAATGGCGGCTTTGGCAATGAGTATCATGAGTTTAGAAAAGCTTCTAAATCCTGAAATGACAGATGCTTATTTTTATCAAAAAGCTTCTTTTTTGGCAAGATTAGGTTCGGGAAGTGCTTGTAGAAGTGTAAAAGGAAACGTAGTAGTTTGGGGAAATCATAAAGAAATTTCAGGAAGTTCAGATTTATTTGGAGTAGAATTTACTTCAACAATTCATTCAAATTTCAAGAATTATCAAGATACTATTTTGTTAGTTGACAAAGGTGAAAAACAAGTTTCAAGCACTGTTGGACACGATTTGATGCACAATCATCCTTATGCCGATAGACGATTTGAACAGGCGCATGAAAATTTATCAAAATTAAAAACAGTTTTAGAATCTGGAAATTTAGACGAATTCATAGCAATAGTTGAAAGTGAAGCTTTGACTTTACACGCTATGATGATGACGTCAATGCCTTATTTTATTCTGATGAAACCCAATACATTGGAAATAATCAATAAAATTTGGAAGTTCAGAAATGAAACTAAAACGCCTGTTTGCTTCACGCTAGATGCTGGTGCTAATGTGCATATTTTGTATCCCGAAAACGATATAGAGAAAGTTTTGCAATTTATTAAGAACGAATTAGTTGGCTATTGTCAAAATGGTCAGTATATTTGTGACGAAATTGGTTTTGGCGCAAAAAAATTATAACTTAGCATTTCTAAAATAAGAATATGAAAGGACCATTATTTTACTCAAAAATATTACTCTTCGGAGAATACGGAATTATTAAAGATTCTAAAGGTTTATCTATTCCTTATAATTTCTACAATGGGGCATTAAAGGTTGATGAAAATCCATCTGATGAAGCTATAAAATCAAATCAAAGTTTACGAAAATTTGTTGCTTATTTAGAGCAATTGCAAACCGAACAACCAACTTTGGTAACATTCAATTTAGAGCTATTAAAAAGTGATGTTGAACGCGGAATGTATTTTGATTCAAGCATTCCTCAAGGTTACGGTGTTGGTAGTAGCGGCGCATTAGTTGCAGCCATTTACGATAAATATGCCCAAGATAAAATCACTGTTTTAGAAAATCTTACAAGAGAAAAATTGTTACAATTAAAAACCATTTTCTCTCAAATGGAATCTTTTTTTCACGGAAAAAGTTCTGGTCTCGATCCGCTAAACAGTTATTTGAGTATTCCAATTCTTATCAATTCAAAAGATAATATCGAAGCAACCGGAATTCCATCTCAAAGTGCCAACGGAAAAGGTGCCGTTTTCTTGTTAGACTCAGGGATTGTTGGTGAAACTGCTCCAATGGTCAATATTTTTATGGAAAATTTGAAAGATCAAGGTTTCCGTACCATGCTAAAATCACAATTCATTAAATATACCGATGCTTGCGTAGAAAATTTCCTTGGTGGCGATATGAAATCTCTTTTTTCAAACACCAAAAAACTTTCTAAAGTAGTGCTAAATAACTTCAAACCAATGATTCCAGAACAATTTCACGGAATTTGGCAAGAAGGAATAGATTCTAACGATTATTACCTGAAACTATGTGGTTCTGGTGGCGGTGGCTATATTTTAGGTTTTACTGAAGATTTAGAAAAAGCTAAAAAATCACTCAAAGATTATAAATTAGAAGTTGTTTACCAATTCTAATTAAATCGTTATGCTCAACCGACAAACCAAACTTACTTTACTGAAAATTATCAGTATGTTTTCTGTGGTTAGAGGTTACAATATTCCCATAATTGCACTTGCGCAGTACTTATCGGCTATTTTTATCTTAGCGCCCGAAAAAAGAGCACTAAGTGTAATCCTCGATTTCAATCTTTTTATAATCGTCTTAGCCTCAAGTCTTACCATTGCTTCTGGTTATATCATCAACAATTTTTACGATAGCAAAAAAGATTTAATCAATCGCCCGAACAAATCCAAATTAGATCGTTTAGTTAGTCAAAAAACCAAATTACAAGTCTATTTCACCTTAAATTTTATCGTGTTTTTTATTGCCTTTTTTGTTTCTTGGCGAGCCGTTCTATTTTTCTCGGTTTATATTTTCCTAATTTGGTTTTATTCACATAAAATAAAAAAACAACCTTTTATTGGTAATCTAATGGCATCTTTTTTGGCCGTTTTGCCATTTTTTGCCATTTTGCTGTATTATAAAAACTTTTATGAAGTTATTTTTGGCCACGCAACTTTTCTTTTTATCATCATTCTTATTCGCGAAATGATAAAAGATTTAGAAAACCTAAAAGGTGATTTAGCCAACGGATATTCCACAATTCCAATTGTTTACGGCGAATCAGTTTCTAAAAAAATCATTATTATTTTAGCAATTTCAACCCTAATTCCGGTATATTTTTTAGTCAATCTTTACGATGTGGGTTACATGGATATTTATTTTTATGTCTGTCTAATTCTACTAATTTTATTTGGAGTAAAACTCTCGAAATCAAACACTAAAGAAGAATATAACCAACTTCACAATTTACTCAAAATCATTATCGTAGCAGGCGTTTTTTGCATAATCCTAATCGATCCATCTGTACTTTGGAATGGCGAAAAGTTACTTTACCGACTATAGTGTAATTATGTAATAATCTGAAGCTATTTCCCGCTATACGTTGCAATCTTTTCTTTTTTAAAGAAAAAAAGAAAAGGATTTCCACTACTATCGGGGCTAGGACAATCGAATAACCAAACAACTTTCAACAATAAAACCTATCTTTGCCAACTCATTGAAATTTTTCAATTGAGAAGTTAAATTAAGTATTATGAATAATTCAGGAGGAAACAAACGTGGTGGTTCCCGACCAAGTTCCAATAAGCCTAAGCCAGCAATGGCAAAACGTGCTCAAGGTCCAAAAAAAGCAAAACCAAAAACTAAAGCAGAGTTAGAAGTTGAAGCTAAAAAGGAGAAAAAACCTAACCAAGCACCAAAACGTCAAAAAGAAAAAGACGAAATTCGTCTAAATAAATACATCGCAAATTCTGGCGTGTGTTCACGTCGTGATGCCGATATTTACATTCAATCAGGAAATGTAAAGGTAAATGGTGTTCCTGTTACAGAAATGGGATATCTAGTAAAACTAACCGATGTTGTCAACTTTGACGGTGTAACCATTACGCCAGAGAAGAAAGTATATATTTTGCTAAACAAACCAAAAGGTTTCACAACAGCCGAAGATGAGTTTGGTGAAAACCGCAATGTTTTTGAATTAGTTAAAGGTTCAACCAATGCTAAAATTGGTCCAGTTGGACGTATGGATAAAAATACAACAGGTTTGTTATTATTTACTAATGACACTGATATGATTAGAAAATTTAGCCTTCCTAATCAAAAGTCGGCTAAAATCTACCAAGTTTCTTTAGATAAAAATCTAAAATACGAAGACTTAGAAAAAATTTCGGGTGGCGTAACCATCGACAATCACAGACTAGCAGTTGAAGAAGTAAGTTATATAGAAAAAGAACCAAAAACCGAAATCGGAATCAAATTAAGAACTTCTAATGTTAAAGTAGTACGTTCGATTTTTGAACATTTCAAATATGATGTTTTAAAAATTGACCGTGTTTCGTTTGCAGGTTTAACCAAGAAAAATCTTCCACGTGGTAACTGGCGTTTGCTAACCGAACAAGAAATTATCAATTTGAAGAATATGTAAAATCTAAAAATCCCGTTTACAAGTGATGTAAACGGGATTTTATTTTATCTAGGATTTCTTATCCAAACCTCTTTTTTTCAATAGCGGTTCAATACTTGGTTCGCTTCCTCTAAATCGTTTGTATAATTCCATTGGATCTTCGGTGCCACCTTTTTCAAGTACATTTTTTCGGAATGAATTTGATTTTTCTGAATTAAACAAACTTGTTTTCTTAAACTGATCAAAAGCATCAGTATCTAAAACTCCAGACCATATATAACTATAATATCCAGCTGAATAACCGCCAGAAAAAACATGGCTAAAGTAATTTGATTTATGTCTGGCTACAATCGAATTAGGCATCCCGATTTTTTGCATCACTTGTTTTTCAAATTCTTCTGCTAAACCAGAATGTGCATTTGTTGCGTTATGATATTCCATATCTAATAAAGATGAAGAAAGATATTCAACTGTTTCAAAACCTTGTCCAAAAGTTCCTGCTTTTTCAAGCTTGGCAATTAATGCATCTGGAATTGGTTCTCCTGTTACATAATGTTTGGCATACATTTTTAATACTTCTGAGTCGGCTGCCCAGTTTTCCATAACTTGCGATGGTAATTCAACAAAATCTCTTGGAACACTCGTGCCAGAAAGACTTTTGTACGTTACATTTGATAACAATCCATGTAAGGCATGACCAAACTCATGAAAATAAGTTTGTACTTCATCAAAGGTAAACAAAGCCGGAGCGGTTGCGGTTGGTTTTGAAAAATTACATGTTATAGAAACAATCGGAGTCACTCTTTTTCCATTTACCGTTTCTTGCGATTTATACGAAGTCATCCAAGCACCGCCACGTTTAGAAGCTCTTGGATGAAAATCCATATAAATAATTCCTAAAAAGGTGCCGTCTTTTTCTAGAACTTGCCAAGCAGTAACATCTTGATGGTAAACAGGGACATTTTCAAGTTTTTTAAATTGTAAACCATATAATTTATCACAAACCATAAAAACACCTTGCGTAACATTATCAAGACTAAAGTAAGGTTTCAACTCTTGTTCGTCAAGATCAAATTTTGCTTTTTTAATTTTTTCACTATAATATCTCCAATCAGAAGGTTTTACATCGCTTGCAATTCCATCTGCAACCATCATTTTTTTTATTTCAGCTTCTTCTTCCTTAGCTTTTTCCAATGCAGGAATCCATAATCGGTTTAGAAAATCAATTACTTTTTCAGGTGTTTTCGCCATTGATTCTTCTAGAACATATTCCGCATGAGATTTATAACCAAGTAATTGTGCTTTTGACATTCTCAAATTGGCAATTTTAATCGCTATTTCATTATTGTCAAATTCATTTTTATTACTACAACGATTGGTATAAGCTTTCCAAATTTCTTCTCTCAACGCTCTATTTTCATTGTATTGTAAAAAAGGCATAACACTCGAATTGGATAAGGTGAAAATCCATTTTCCTTCTTTGTTTTTGCTTTTTGCAGTTGATGCCGCTTGTTCAATAATTTCAGATGGTAATCCTTTTAAATCAGATTTATCAGATAATACCAACTCATAACTATTGGTTTCAGCTAAAAGATTTTGACCAAATTTTAATGTCAAACTTGATAAATCACTGTTAATTGCTCTTAGTTTTTCTTTCTCAGCTTTATTCAAGTTGGCACCGCTTCGTACAAATCTTTTATACGTTTTTTCCAAAAGCTTTGAATCTTCTTGATTTAATTTGAGTGTTTTTTGATTATCCCAAACCGATTTAACTCTGGCAAATAATTTTTCATTCAAATTAATATTGTCATTATGTGCTGATGTGATAGGTGCAATTTCTTTAGCAATTTTTTGAATGTCATCATTAGTATTCGCCGAGTTCAAATTGTGAAAAACTCTTGAAACTTTTGATAGTAATTCACCACTATTTTCGAGTGCTAAGATTGTGTTTTTAAAAGTTGGTTTGGCTTTACTATTGGCTATTGTGCTGATTTCTTTTTCATTCTCTTTTATTCCTTCTAAAAAGGCAGGTTTGTAATGCTCGTTTTTTATCAAGTCAAAAGGTGGCAAGTCATAAGGTGTATTATACGAATTAAAAAAAGGATTGGTAGAAAAAGACTTTTTCAGTTCTTGCGCATTTGTATTCATTGTAAAAAAAAGTATAGTAACTAGTTGTAGTAGTTTATTTGCGTTCATAATTTGGTGATTTTGTATGTAAAAATAAACAATATGATTCCATTTTTCTTTCCTTAACTTAAATTTATGATTTTTATCTATTTTGCTTTTTATTAAAATTGTTTCTTTGAAAAAAATAAAAAAATATGCCCGTTAACAAAAATCTTTCTATTGCGCATCGTTGGTTTGATGCTTTCAACGCTCACAATCTTGAACAATTACTAGCTTTATATGACGACAATGCAGAACATTTTAGTCCAAAATTAAAAATAAGAAAACCCGAAACCGACGGACTTATAAAAGGCAAAAATGCTTTAAGAGATTGGTGGCAAGATGCTTTTGATAGATTGCCAACTTTAAATTACAAAGTTACCTCATTAACCGCCGATGAAAATCGTGTTTTTATGGAATATATTCGTAAAGTTGAGAACGAAGAAGACATGCTTGTTGCCGAAGTTTTAGAAATAAAAGATGGCAAAATTGTATTTTCAAGAGTTTATCACGGATAATTTCAATACTTTTATAATTCAAAATAGAAACAATATGAAAAAACTAATCTTATTCGGAATTCTGATTTCTTTGAGTTTTCTTTTTATTCAATGTAAATCAGAATCAAAAAGCAACGATTTTGCAACTTTAACAAAAGCCTATTTTCAAGAAAAAAATCTTTTAAATCCACTAGATGCAACGCTTAATGGACAAAGTAATTACAATGCGCAGTTAGTTTTTGAAATGACAGATAGTTTCAGAAAAGAACAAGCTACTTTTTTTGATAAATATGAAGCAGAACTTTCCAAAGTTGATTATGAAAAGTTATCAGAAGAAGAAAAAAATAGCTTTGACATTATCAAATGGGAAGTAGCTGTTGGAAAACAATTGCTTAATTCGCCTTCTAACTTGATGCCAATTCAACAGTTTTGGGGAACACATCTTACTATGGGGCAATTTGCATCGGGTGAAAGTGCACAACCATTCAAAACCGAAAAAGATTATCAAGATTTCCAAAAAAGAATGGAATTATATGCAACTTGGATAGATTCTGCTATGGTTTACATGAAAAAAGGAATGGCGAAAGGTATCGTTTTACCAAAATCTTTATCTATAAAATTGCCACCACAATTTGACGACATGGTAACTGCTAAAGTAGAAGACAATTTATTTTATTCTTCTATAAAAACAATGCCTGAAACTTTATCTGAAACTCAAAAAGAAGCCATAAAAAAGAGTTATACAACGACTATCAATGAAAAATTAGTCCCAAAGTTTAAAGAAATGAGTGCTTTTTTGAAGTCAGAATACATTCCAGCATCAAGAATTACAAGCGGAATTGGGAGTTTGCCTATCGGAAAAGAATTGTATGCTGCTTATGTAAAACAATGGACAACGACCGAAATGACACCTGAAGAAATTCACGAACTCGGGTTAAAAGAAGTAGCAAGACTAAAAGCCGAAATGGAAAAAGTGAAAACACAGGTAGGTTTTACTGGAACCATTAAAGAATTTTTTGATCATGTTAGAAGTAAAAAAGAACTAATGCCTTTCACAAAACCAGAAGAAGTCATTGCTAATTTTGAAAAAATTCATAAAATAATTAAACCGAATGTTGACAAGCTTTTCTCGCTTCAACCAAAAACAGCATTTCAAATAAAAAGAACGGAAGCTTTTAGAGAAAAAACGGCTAGTGCCGAGTATGTTCAAGGTGCTGCAGATGGTTCGAGACCTGGTACTTTTTATGTTCCAATCCCTGATGTGACTAAATACAATTTTTATGCAGATGAAGATTTGTTTTTGCACGAAGCTATTCCTGGACATCATTTTCAAATGTCGTTGCAACAAGAAAACCAAGCGTTACCCGATTTTAGAAAATTTAATTGGTTTGGCGCTTATGGTGAAGGTTGGGCATTATATACAGAAAGTCTTGGAAAAGAATTAGGATTATACAATGATCCATACCAATATTTTGGAATGTTAGGAAGTGAAATGCACCGTGCCATACGATTGGTTGTTGATACAGGTTTGCATTCTAAAAACTGGACAAGAGAACAAGCAATTCAATATTCACTAGATAATGAAGCCGAAAGCGAATTGAGCATTATATCAGAAATTGAACGTTATATGGCCGTTCCAGGGCAAGCATTGTCTTATAAAATTGGGCAACTTAAAATTTTAGAACTTCGTAAAAAAGCCGAAACTAAAATGGGTTCAAAATTTGATATCAAAAAATTTCATCAAATTGTTTTAGAATCAGGAGTGATGCCATTAGCGCTTTTGGAGAAAAAAGTAAATGCTTGGATTGAGAAATAATAAATATTTTTTTTTAAATATTGAATAAAAAAAGTCCAAACGATAAGTTTGGACTTTTTTGTGCGGATAATAGGGCTTACTTCGACTTCGCTCAGCATAAACTTCTCGCCTATTTCCACAAAAAAAGCCCAAACGAAATGTTTGGGCTTTTGTGCGGATAATAGGACTCGAACCTACACGCCTTGCGGCACCAGATCCTAAGTCTGGCATGTCTACCAATTTCACCATATCCGCGAATTGTGGGTGCAAATATACATAATACTTTGTAATTTCCAATTATCAAATAACAAATTCCAAAAAAAAATAAAACTTCTTTAAAAAATTGGATTTTGGAATTTAAATATTGGAATTTGTATTCGTATATTTGACATTATCATTTAACAAACTATAATGGACAATATAAAACAATACGTTCAACAAAACAAAGAACGTTTCCTATCTGAATTAATCGAATTATTGAAAATTCCTTCAGTAAGTGCCGATAGCGCTTATTCCCAAGATGTAATTGATACTGCTAATGCCGTAAAAACAAGTTTAGAAAAAGCAGGTTGCAAACACGTAGAAATTTGTGAAACACCTGGTTATCCAATTGTTTTTGGCGAACATATTATTGATAAAAATTTACCAACGGTTTTGGTGTATGGACATTATGATGTGCAACCGCCAGATCCAATGGAATTATGGACTTCTCCTCCATTCGAACCCGTAATTAAAACTACCGAAATTCATCCTGAAGGTGCTATTTTCGCTCGTGGTTCATGCGATGATAAAGGTCAAATGTACATGCACGTAAAAGCTTTTGAATACATGATTGCCAACAACAATTTACCTTGCAACGTAAAATTTATGATTGAAGGTGAAGAAGAAGTAGGTTCAAAAAGTTTAGGATGGTTTGTAGAAAGAAACCAGGAAAAACTGGCAAACGACGTGATTTTGATTTCCGATACTGGTATGATTTCCAATCAACAACCTTCAATTACAACAGGATTACGTGGTTTGAGTTATGTAGAAGTAGAAGTTACAGGTCCAAATCGTGATTTGCATTCTGGTCTTTATGGTGGTGCCGTTGCTAATCCTATCAATGTTTTGACCAAAATGATTGCGTCGCTTCATGACGAAAATAATCATATCACCATTCCAGGATTTTATGATAAAGTAGAAGAATTGACTGCTGCCGAAAGAGCCGAAATGGCAAAAGCACCTTTCAGCTTAGACAATTATAAAAAAGCATTAGCTATTGAAGATGTCTATGGAGAAACAGGTTATGTAACCAACGAAAGAAACTCTATCCGACCAACATTAGATGTTAACGGAATTTGGGGCGGTTATACTGGCGAAGGTGCAAAAACGGTTATTGCAAGCAAAGCTTACGCTAAAATTTCAATGCGTTTGGTTCCAAATCAGGATTGGGAAGAAATCACCGAATTGTTTTCAAAACATTTTACAAGCATTGCTCCTAAATCGGTAAAAGTGAAAGTGACACCTCATCATGGTGGTCAAGGTTATGTAACACCAATTGACAGCATCGGTTATCAAGCGGCTAATAAAGCCTACACCGAAACATTTGGAGTTCCAGCCATTCCAGTTCGTTCTGGTGGAAGTATTCCAATTGTTGCTTTGTTTGAAAAAGAATTAAAATCAAAAACAATCTTAATGGGATTTGGTTTAGACAGTGATGCCATTCACTCACCAAATGAACATTTTGGAGTATTTAATTACTTGAAAGGTATTGAAACCATTCCATTGTTTTATAAGTATTTTGTGGAAATGAGTAAATAATTTTTCTTATCACCTTACATTAATCCGTTCATTCATAGTTGATTGAGCGGATTTTTTATTTGTGCGTTACCTTGTTGCACAACACTATTTTAAAATAGAAATTATGGCTGGCAACAAGGTCGAGCTTTCCGTTACAATCTTTTTCTTTTTAAAGAAAAAAGAAAAAGGATTTTCTCTTCAATCTCTAACGCGAAAAATCACTACTTTAGTAACAGCTAATTTTTTCAAAATGAAATCTATACTTTTAAAAATCGTTTTGCTACTGTTTTTATTTACCATAAATAGTTGTAAAGTCAATCAAACCAGAGACAAAGTCAAAA
Source organism: Flavobacterium sp. (assembly GCF_027531705.1). Classification (GTDB taxonomy): domain Bacteria; phylum Bacteroidota; class Bacteroidia; order Flavobacteriales; family Flavobacteriaceae; genus Flavobacterium. Next base: position 42,721 of record NZ_JAPZSP010000027.1, read on the forward strand.
TTGGTCGTTGGATTTACACCGATACAGTAAATAATATTATATACAAAACCACAGGGAAATACAAAAATGGAATTGAAAAAAGACGTTGGTTCTATTACGCAAATAACAAACTCATAAAAAAAGAAAGCTACCAAAAAGATATTTGCAACGTAATCAACTATCATCCAAACGGAAAAATAGCTTCAACTGGAAAAACAAAATTAATTCTCAAAGACGATTTAGCACATTGGTTCTACTTTGACGAATGGCTATTTTATGACAAAAATGGAATTTTCATAGAAACAAAAACATATAATTATGGCGAACTAATGTCTGTTTCTAAATAAAATATCAACCTCAAAAGCTATAATTTTCAACATTTTACAACAATCTGTAATTTTTGGCGTTAAATTTGTACTAATCATCAATCATCAACCTGTCCGCCTTTGGTGGATCAAAATCAATCATTATGTTAAAACGTTTTTTTATCTTATGTTCTGGTGTCGATAAAGACATTGTGAACGGTTGTTCCAACGGCGAACAAAACAAATATGCAGGAATAGGAGCAACTGTTTTCTTTACTGCAATTATGGCTTTTATTGCTAGTAGTTATGCACTTTTTACGGTTTTCGACAATGTTTATACCGCAGTATTCTTTGGATTTATTTGGGGATTGTTAATCTTCAATCTCGATAGGTTTATTGTTTCTACGATTAAAAAACGCGATAATTTTCTAGACGAATTCATTCAGGCTACACCTCGAATTGCGTTAGCGATTATTATTGCCATTGTAATTTCAAAACCATTGGAAATCAAAATCTTTCAAAAAGAAATTGAAACGGTTTTATTGAAAGAAAAAAACGAAATGGCAATGGCAAATAAAAACCAAGTGTCCAATTATTTCAAAACCGATGTTGACAAAAACAAAACAGAAATTGACAGTTTAAAATCTTCTATTACAAAAAAAGAAAAAGAAGTTGCTGATTTATACAATTCGTATATCACAGAAGCTGAAGGAACAGCTGGAACCAAAAAAATGGGAAAAGGTCCAATTTATAAAGAAAAACGTTCTGCGTATGATTTAGCTTCAAAACAATTGGATAGTTTGAAAGCTACCAACGCTGTAAAAATCAAAGAAAAAGAAGAAAAAGGCAAAACGCTTCAAGCTGATTTAGATAAAAAAGTAACAGAAACACAACCAATAATTGACGGTTTCGACGGATTAATGGCAAGAATCAATGCTTTGAATAAATTACCATCATTGCCTTCTATTTTCATTATGTTGCTGTTTTTAGCAATTGAAACTTCGCCAATTATTGCCAAATTACTTTCTCCTAGAGGCGAATATGATTTCAAGCAAGAAGATGCTGAAATGGGAATTAAAAACCTAATTGCACAAAATCGCTACCAGAGTGAATTGCAAAGAAAAACCGATGCTGAAATTTACGACAAAGTTTACGCCGACATCAAAGACGATAAAGAATTATACAATTACAAGAAAAAAGGCGCTTTGGAATTATTGAAATTACAAGCCGATGGATTTGTTGAGAAACAAAAGAAGTCGATGTAATTTTATTAATAAAAAGTACAAAAGAAAACCCGATAAAAAAGTTAATTTTATCGGGTTTTACTCTATAATAAAAACTTTTTGAGTTAGCAATTTTTGTGGCAATTACAAAAAACTCAAAATTTCATTTTTCAATTTATCATATTCACCTTGAAGAATTAATCCGTTATCAAGCAATTTTTTATAATTTTGAAGTTTTTCAAATAACTGATCTTGAGACAAACTTGCCAAACCACTATCTGTATTTGCTTTTTCATCA
>NZ_JAPZSP010000017.1 GCF_027531705.1 Flavobacterium sp.
AACAGATGAAAGAAAGATTGGCTTTTTCTAATTTGATTCCTTTTATTTTAGCGACTTTTTCCAATGCTTTATGGTTGGTGATATCACATCCTAAGCCATAAACCGTATCGGTTGGATAAATAACCAAACCACCATTTCTAAGAATCTCAACTACTTTTTTAACAGCCGCTTCGTTTGGTTTGTCTTCGTATATTTTGATAAACTGACTCATTTGTTTGCTGTAAAATATTAAAACATCTATTTTTACGTTATTATTACAAAGATACGCAACCTATGAAAATTAAATTTCTTTTTTTCGGATTTATTGCACTTCTATTTTTCTCCTGTAATTCAGAGGAAACTATAAATCAAAACTTGGATGCAAAAACGATTTTAAATGTTAGTTATGGAAATAATGTTCAGCAAAAATTCGATTTATATCTTCCTGCCAATAGAACTACAAATACCAAAACATTGATTCTTGTTCATGGCGGTGGTTGGATTGAAGGTGACAAAGCAGATATGAATTATGCCGTTGATATCGTAAAACAGTATTTACCAGAATATGCAATAGCCAATATAAATTACCGATTAGCAACCACTGGAAACCCAGCTTTTCCAATGCAAATTGACGATATTGAAAGTGTCATTACAAAACTAAAAACAGAAGATTATCAAATTTCGGATGATTTTGGTTTTATAGGTGTAAGTGCTGGTGCTCATTTGTCAATGTTATACAGTTATGCTTATAATTCGGATATAAAAGTTGTTTGCAGTATCGTTGGCCCAACAAATTTTACGGATGTAAATTATACTTCAAATCCTTTTATGGTTGCTATGTTTCAATCGGCAACTGGATTGGTTTATTCAGAAAACATTGGCTTTTATCAACAAATTAGTCCTTTTCACAGAGCAACTGCAAATTCTCAACCAACCATTTTACTTTATGGAAATGCAGATCCATTGATTCCAACTACACAAGGTCAAGATATGCATGCCAAATTAAATGAACTCGGCGTTTACAACGAATTTTATTTATACAATGGTGGTCACGGTGATTGGGCAATAAATGATCAAATTGATGCTTATAACAGAATGGTGGATTTTATTAAAAATAAATTCTAACCAATCACATCCAATTTAGCAAAACGCAATAATAGCTTTTTGATACCGCCTACTTCAAATTTGATTTCGGCTTTTTTGTCGGCGCCTGCTCCTTCTAAGTTTAAGATTTCGCCTTTTCCAAAACGTTCGTGCATTACGACATTTCCAACAGTTAATCCGCTATCAAACAAGTTATTATTTGATTGACTTCCTGAATTTAGTGGTTTTAATTTTCTGATAGTTACTGTTGGTTCTTCACCATATTTTTTTGGTGGCGTTCCCGAAGTTGGTTTTGCCAATCGTAGTTTCGATTTATCAATATCACCAAAAATGTCGGTATCAATCATTGGTTTGTAACGATAATTGGTTTCTTCTGGCGTTATATATTCTAAATATTGAGAATCAATCTCATTGATAAATCGAGAAGGTTCGCTGTCTGTTAGTTTTCCCCAACGGTAACGCGATTGTGCATACGTTAAATAAGCTTGTTGCTCAGCTCGCGTTAAAGCAACGTAAAACAAACGACGTTCTTCTTCCAATTCACTTCGGGTATTCAAACTCATAGCACTTGGAAACAAATCTTCTTCTAGACCAACCACAAAAACATGAGGAAACTCTAACCCTTTTGCCAAGTGAATTGTCATTAAGGCAACTCTGTCATCATCGCCAGTATCTTTGTCTAAGTCTGTTGCCAGTGCTACATCTTCCAAAAATTCAGCTAATGCACCACGAGCGCCATCAACCTCTTTTTGACCTTCGGTAAAATCTTTTATACCATTCAACAACTCTTCAATATTTTCAATACGAGCAATTCCTTCTGGTGTAGCATCTTTTTTTAATTCTTGCACCAAACCTGTTTTTTTGGTTACATGATCGGTCAAGAAAAAAGCATCCTGATTTTCATTTATTACTTGAAAACTTTGAATCATCGTAACAAAATCAAGCAATTTTTGTTTGGTTCCCGAATTTAATTTCAAATCTATTTTTTCAATATTTTGCATTACTTCAAAAATAGAACGCTTGTAATGATTGGCGGCAATCGTCAGTTTTTCAACAGTTGTATCACCAATTCCACGAGCTGGATAATTGATAACACGAATCAATGCTTCTTCATCTTTCGGATTTACAACCAATCGCAAATAACAAAGAACATCTTTAATTTCTTTTCTTTGATAGAAAGACAAACCACCATAAATTCGATACGGAATATCGCGTTTTCGCAAAGCATCTTCCATCGCTCTTGATTGCGCATTGGTTCTATACAAAATCGCAAAATGCCCATTCATCAACTGGTTTTGCATTTTTTGTTCCCAAATAGTGCTGGCTACAAATCTGCCTTCTTCGCTATCGGTAATACTTCGGTTGACTTTTATTTTGTTTCCATAATCATTGGCTGTCCAAACTACTTTTTCTAATTTGGTTTTATTTTTATCAATGATATTATTGGCCGCTTCTACAATATTTTTTGTCGAACGGTAATTTTGTTCTAATCGGTAGGTTTTTACATTTTCGTAATCTTTTTGAAAATTCAAAATGTTATTGATATTCGCACCACGAAAAGCATAAATACTCTGTGCATCATCACCAACTACGCAAATATTTTGAAATCTATCAGACAAAGCTCGCACAATCAAATATTGAGAATGATTGGTATCCTGGTACTCATCGACCAAAATGTAGCGAAAACGATCTTGGTATTTGGCTAAAACATCTGGAAAACGATTTAACAACTCATTGGTTTTCAGCAATAAATCATCAAAATCCATTGCTCCAGCTTTGAAACATCTATCCACATAATTTTGATAAATTTCGCCTAATCTCGGCTTTTTTGACATCGCATCAGCTTCTTGCAATTCTGGATTATTGAAATAGGCTTTTACAGTTATCAATGAATTTTTATAAGAAGAAATTCGACCAAGAACTTGTTTGGGTTTGTAAACATCTCTATCCAGCTGCATTTCTTTGATAATCGCCGAAATCAATCGCACAGAATCTTGCGTGTCATAAATGGTAAAATTTGAAGGATAGCCCAATTTGTCCGATTCTGAACGCAAAATTCGAGCAAAAACAGAGTGAAAAGTTCCCATCCAAAGGTTTTTGGCTTCGTTGTTTCCGACAATATCAGCAATACGTTTTTTCATTTCGCGAGCCGCTTTGTTGGTAAATGTTAGTGCCAAAATACTAAAGGCATCAACACCCAAGCTCATCAAATAGGCAATTCGTATAGTCAAAACACGCGTCTTGCCAGAACCTGCACCAGCGATAATAATCATTGGTCCGTCTTTTTGTAAAACTGGTTCTTGTTGGGCATCGTTAAGTTGACTAATGTACTTTTGCATAGAAATGAAAATAAAAATCCAAAATTAAGCTTAGTACATTCAAATTGCAATATATTTTTATAGTTTATTCTATTATATTTGTCAACAATTACTAATTACATCTTTATTTATGAATACCGAAAAAATCATCGAATTAGCTTTTTACACTTTACCAGCCTTGATTACTGGAGCTGTTGCCTATTATTTCTTTCAACAATTTGTTGTAAATGAAGATAACAGAAGACGTTTCTTATTGATGAAAGAAAATCAAAAAGATGCTTTACCCTTGCGTTTACAAGCTTATGAAAGATTAACGTTGTTTATGGAAAGAATCAATCCGACCAAATTATTGATTAGAATTGCTCCGATTTCGCAAAATAAAAACGATTATGAAAATTATGTTATTGCCCAAATTGAGCAAGAATTTGAACATAATTTGACACAACAAATTTACGTTTCTGAGGAATGTTGGACTATTGTTATGACGGCAAAAAATGCGACTATTCAAATGATTAGAAAAACGAGTATGAGCGAAAAAATTGAAAATGCCGATAAACTTCGTGAAACCATTTTGAACGATACTTTTGATAGACCATCGCCAAGTAGTACTGCATTGGCTTTTATAAATAGTGAAGTAAAATCTTTTTTAGCTTAAATCAATAACGTTATGTCCAGAAGTAAAATTCGTATTGATAAGACTTGTCTAAACTGTAATCATGTTGTTGCAGAACGTTTTTGTCCTAATTGTGGTCAAGAAAACACTGACAGTCGAAAATCATTTCATGAACTATTTTTTCATTTTTTTGAAGATTTGACGCATTATGAAAATTCCTTTTGGAAAACAATTCGAAATTTACTTTTCAAACCTTCTGCACTTACAAAAGAATATCTATCGGGCAAAAGAATGTCCTATTTAGCCCCGATTAGATTGTATATTTTTATTAGTTTTTTGACCTTTTTCTTAATTGCGGTTTTACCAGGAAAAAACATTAAAGATTCAATATTACAAAAAGAAAAAAAAGAAGCTTCAACAAATAAAAATATTTCAATAAAAAAACATTTAGTTATAGGTAAAGAAGGTATAGGCAATACTAATGATGATTTTGAAGATGAAGATGATAAAAACGAATATTACAATTACGATAGCATAAAAGCTGTCGAAGATGCAAAAAAAGAGCCTACTAAAGAAGAAAAAGAGATTCAACAACTACTAAAAAATAGTAAAGTTTCAAAATCAACAAAAGATACAATATTAAGCCTTTTAGAAAAATCAAAAGTCGAAAAGGAAGCTGAAGATGGTTTTATAAATTTTGGATATAATTCAATTGAAGAGCTTGATTCTGTTCAGAAATATGGTAAAGAAGAAGATAAAGAAGATGCTTTTACCTATTGGATTACCAAAAAAACACTTCAAGTAAAAAAAGAAAATACAAAAGAGCAAATTATTGAGACAGGAATCGCTTCTGCTAAAAGTAATTTTCCAAAAGTGTTACTGATTTACATGCCAATTTTTGCATTATTACTATGGCTTTTCCATAGCAAAAAAAGATGGTATTATTTTGATCATGGCATCTTTACATTGCATTATTTTTCTTTTTTATTATTAATAAATTTGATCATGTTTGTGCTGCGAAAACTCATAAGTTCTTGCGGAGAAAATCAATTTATCTCTGTTATTGAAATCATAATTTCGTTTGTGGGTTATCTATGGATGTTCTATTACTTTTATCCAGCGCATCATCGTTTTTATGGCGAAACTAGGATTGTTTCTTTTATAAAAAGTTCAATCTTGTTTTTTATCAATATGATTTTTATAATAATTTTACTTGTCGCTTTCTTTTTATATACATTAGTAACAATTCATTAAAATGAAAAAAATAACTCTTTTAATTATATCATTTTTAGCGATTTCATGTTCAACTTCTAAAAATGTAGAACCAAAAAAATCCGAAACAAAAGTTTTTGATGAGAACAATTACATAAATGTCATTTCATCTGAAAGTTTAAAAACCAATTTGACTATTATAGCTTCCGATGAAATGCAAGGCAGAAATACTGGCGAACTAGGACAAAAAAAAGCGGGTGAATATATTATAAATCAGCATAAAGCCAATGGACTTTCTTTTCCAAAAGGTGCAACCAATTTTTATCAAAAAGTGCCTTCTGAATTCATGAAAAAAGGATTTAGTCCAAAGCTAAATGATTCAGAAAATATTTGGATTTATATTGAAGGTTCTGAAAAACCAGATGAAGTTGTGGTAGTTTCGGCACATTATGATCATGTTGGAGTAAAAAATGACGAAATTTACAATGGTGCCGATGATGATGGTTCGGGAACAGTTGCTCTAATCGAAATTGCAAAAGCGTTTCAAAAAGCAAAAAATGATGGTTTTGGACCAAAACGTTCGGTATTAATTTTACATGTAACAGGCGAAGAACACGGACTTCATGGCTCTAGATATTATTCTGAAAATCCTTTATTTCCTTTAGCAAAAACCGTTGCCGATGTTAATATTGATATGGTTGGTCGAAGAGATGATTTTCATAAAGATTCAAATAATTATGTTTACCTTATTGGTTCCGATTATTTGTCTACTGATTTATTCAATATATGTGAAAACGTAAATAAAACGTTTACGAACTTAACATTAGACTACAAATACAACGACCGTAAAGACCCAAACCGTTTTTACTATCGTTCAGACCATTACAATTTTGCTAAAAACGGAATTCCATCTGTATTTTTATTCAACGGAACACATGCCGATTACCACAAACCAACCGATGACGTAGAAAAAATTGAATTTGACGCTTTAACCAAAAGAACAAAACTTGCATTTGCAATAGCGTGGGAAATCGCAAATAGAAAAGACAGACTTGTTGTTGATAAAGATGGAAAATAGATTGGAAAAATTCCAAATTTCAAAACCCAAATTACAATAAAAAAATCCCAAACTCCTAAAATTGGAATTTGGGATTTGTTTTTTTGTGCTTTTATTTAACTATACATTGTTTTTCTTAATTCTTGTACTTTTTCATCATCAAGATAATCATCAAAAGTCATGTAACGGTCAATTGCTCCTTTTGGTGTTAACTCCACTACTCTATTTCCAACAGTTTGTGCAAACTCGTGGTCATGTGTTGTGAAAATTACAGAACCTTTAAAGTTTTTCAATGAGTTATTGAAAGCCGTAATCGATTCCAAATCTAAGTGATTGGTTGGTTCGTCTATCATTAATACATTGGCTCTTTCCATCATCATTCTAGATAACATACAACGCACTTTTTCGCCACCTGATAATACGCGACTTGTTTTTAATGCTTCTTCTCCAGAAAAAATCATTTTACCCAAAAACCCACGTATGTTTACTTCTTCACGCTCTTCTTCGGTTTTAGCCCATTGACGCAACCAATCTACTAATGAATAATCGTTTTCAAAAAAAGAATGATTATCAACTGGTAAATAAGCTTGGTTAGTTGTAACTCCCCAATCATACGTTCCTGAATCGGCTTTTTGAATTCCATTTAAAATATCATAAAAAGCTGTAGTTGCTCTTGAGTCTTTTGAGAACAAAACAATCTTATCACCTTTTGCCATGTTCAAGTCAACTCCTGAAAATAACGTTTCGCCATCAACAGAAGCACTCAAATTTTGCACATTCAAAATTTGATCGCCTGCTTCACGCTCTTGGTCAAAAATAATTGCAGGATAACGACGACTTGATGGTTTTATATCAGAAATATTCAATTTAGAAATCATTTTTTTACGAGAAGTCGCTTGCTTAGATTTGGCAACATTCGCACTAAAACGACGGATAAATTCTTCTAACTCGGCTTTCTTTTCTTCGGCTTTTTTGTTTTGTTGCGCACGTTGTTTTGCTGCCAACTGACTAGATTCGTACCAAAAAGTATAATTTCCTGAGTAATGGTTTATTTTTCCAAAATCGATATCAGAAATATGCGTACAAACAGCATCTAAAAAGTGTCTGTCGTGCGAAACAACAATTACGGTATTTTCATAATTAGCCAAGAAATTTTCTAACCAAGCAATGGTTTCAAAATCCAAGTCATTGGTTGGCTCATCCATAATCAACACATCAGGATTTCCAAATAATGCTTGTGCTAACAACACTCTAACTTTCAATTTACCATCCAAATCAGCCATCATCGTGTAATGATTGTCTTCGGTAATTCCAAGATTTGACAACATCGCAGCCGCATCAGAATCGGCGTTCCAGCCATTCATTTCTTCAAATTGAACTTGCAATTCTCCAATTCTATCGGCATTTTCATCAGTATAATCAAGATACAATTGATCCATTTCTTGTTTTACAGCAAACAATACTTTATTTCCCATCATCACCGTTTCGAGAACTGTATGTTCGTCAAACAAGTTGTGATTTTGGTTCAAAACCGACATTCTTTTTCCAGATTCTAAATGAACATGACCAGAAGTTGGATCGATATCGCCCGAAATAATTTTTAAAAAAGTAGATTTTCCAGCTCCGTTTGCTCCAATTACGCCGTAAATATTACCTTGTGTAAAGGTTGTGTTTACTTCATCAAATAAGATTCTTTTGCCAAACTGAACTGATAAATTATTAACTGTTAACATGAATTAGGTATTTTAATTTGGGTGCAAAAGTAAGCATTAGTGATTAGTTTTTAGTGATTAGTAATTAGTTTTTTTTCAAACCTATTTGTACGCAATCTTGTTCATAAACAACAAAAAACAAGCATTTAAAGGTTGCAAGAAATTTTAATACTAATTAATATTGTGTTATCAAGCTATATTTAAGTTTAAGTTGTTGGAAATTTTCATCTATTGAATAAAAAAAAATAGGTCAAATAAATCCATATTCACAATCAAATTAAAAATCCTACTTTAGCTAAAATTTACAAACCTTTATGACCTTTCCTTTTCAATTTGATTTCTTTGGCGAAAAAGTTCATTACCATTTTATTTTTGAAACGTTGGCATTTTTCATTGGCGTTCGCTTATATTATTACCACAAAAAAAGAATAACAGATTCCATTTCCGACATCAATCGTTTGTGGATTATGTTAGGTGCTATGATTGGTGCGCTTATCGGTTCGAGAGTGATTGCTATGCTCGAAAATCCTTCTGAAATTGCAAATCAAACTTGGCTTACTTTTTACCAAAACAAAACCGTTGCTGGCGGATTTTTGGGTGGCTTATTTGGTGTAGAAATTATCAAAAAGATAATTGGAGTAAAAATTGCTTCTGGCGATATTTATGTAATTCCGATAATAGTTGCGCTTTTTATTGGAAGAATAGGCTGTTTTTCGATGGGAATTGCCGAAGCAACTTACGGAATAGAAACTACTTTTTTCACTGGAATGAATCTTGGCGACGGAAAGTTACGACATCCTGTGGCTTTATATGAAATGATTTATATGGTGTTGCTTTTCTTTCTTTTCAGAAGAATTAAAAATATGGATTTTGTAAATGGTGACCGATTTAAATTATTCATGGTTTTATATTTTTTGTATCGATTTTCCGTTGAATTTTTCAAGCCATATCAACCTTTATTCTTATATTTGAGTAGTATTCAATGGAGTGCGATTTTTATATTTATTTACTATTATAAATTTATTTTACGATTATTTAATTATGCCAAATAGACCTTACATATACTACGATTACACCAAATCACTTTGCCCAACTTGTTTAGAATTGGTCGATGCCAAAATTGTATTTCAAGACGAAAAAGTTTGGATGCTCAAACATTGCAAAACCCACGGCAATATGCGTTCCATGATTGCAGACGATGTGGAATATTACAAACAAATTAGAAATTACAACAAGCAATCGGAAGTTCCTTTGAAATTTAATACCAAAGTGCATTATGGTTGTCCTTATGATTGTGGTTTGTGTACCGACCACGAGCAACATTCGTGTTTGTCGATTGTAGAAGTTACTGATAGATGTAATTTGGCTTGTCCAACTTGTTATGCTTCTTCAGCACCAAATTACGGGCGACACCGAACGTTGGAAGAAATTGAAAAAATGTTTGATGTAATAGTTGCCAATGAAGGCGAACCCGATGTGGTTCAAATTTCTGGTGGCGAACCAACGGTGCATCCGCAGTTTTTTGAAATCATGGATATTGCCAAAAGCAAACCAATCAAGCATTTGATGCTAAATACCAACGGAATTCGTATTGCAAAAGATATTTCATTCGTAGAAAAATTGGCAAGCTATATGCCCGATTTCGAAATTTATTTGCAATTTGACAGTTTCAAACCAGAAGTTTTAGAAAAATTACGTGGCGAAGATTTAACCGAAGTTCGCAGGAGAGCTATTGAAAATTTGAATCATTTTAATCTTTCTACAACTTTAGTAATTACTTTGCAAAAAGGCGAAAATGATGATGAAATTGGTAAAATTCTTGAATATGCTGTGAAACAAAAATGTGTGCGTGGTGTAACATTTCAACCTACACAAGTGGCTGGAAGAACTGATAATTACGACGATGAAACTGGAAGAATTACATTAACCGAAGTTCGAAGAAAAATCTATGAGCAATATCCAATTTTTACACCACAAGATTTAATTCCTGTACCTTGTAATCCTGATGCTTTGTGCATGGCTTATGCGTTGAAAATTGATGATCAAGTTATTCCAATGACTAATTTATTGAATCCTGAAGATTTATTAAACACAACCAAGAATACCATTGTTTATGAAAACGATGAAGATTTGAAAAATCACTTAATAACAATGTTCAGCACCGGAATTTCGGTTGATTGTGCCGAAGATACTTTTGGAGAATTGATGTGCTGTTTACCAAGAGTCAAATCGGATAATTTGCATTATGATAACTTATTCAGAATCATTATTATGAACTTTATGGATGCCAACGATTTTGATGTTCGAGCTGTAAAAAAATCATGCGTTCATATTGTTGACAAACGCTATAAAATTGTGCCTTTTGAAACGATGAATTTATTTTATCGAGATAACAAAATTGAAGCAATTAGAGAAAAAATAAACGCAATTAATAACTTATAAAAATTGAAGTATGTTAGGATTTAACAATTGGGGTGACTTTATAGTTTCTGCTGCCATAATTATTGAAATGATAAGCGTTGCTGTATTTTTTATTGGAATCGTTTTTCTTTTTATTGAAAGCAAGAAAAAGTTAGGTTTAAAACTAATTATTGGTTCAGTAATAGCTTTTGTAATTGGTTTTAGTGCTTGCACTGCGAATTTTACTTTGGGACCAATGCATTAAATGATACTTATCATAAACGAATGCACGTAAACTGACTACATTTGCAGTACATTTTGAAGAAATGAACAGAAAATTAAAATACTACGAACTCATTTGGTTCAAACATGATTTACCAGCAGGTTTATCTGTTTTTTTGGTGGCTTTACCTTTATGTTTAGGAATCGCATTAGCATCTGGAGCACCATTATATTCGGGACTTTTATCGGGAATTATTGGTGGAATTTTAGTTTCTGTTGTTAGTGGTTCACAGCTTGGTGTTTCTGGTCCAGCAGCTGGTTTGACAACTTTGGTCGCTGCTTCGATTGTTTCACTTGGTGATTTTCAAACTTTTTTGCTAGCGGTAATGGTTGCTGGACTTTTTCAAATTGTTTTAGGATTATTCAAATTGGGTTTAATCGCCAATTATTTCCCATCTGCCGTTATCAAAGGAATGCTTGCCGCTATTGGGATAATGCTGATTTCAAAACAAATTCCTATTGCTTTAGGATACAATCAACCCGATTTTTGGACTGGAGGTTTTACCCAACTTTTTTCTGCCAATAATATTCCAGGAAATATTCAAAATTTTAATGAGCATTTAACTCGAGGAACTATTATCATTTCTATTGTTTCATTAGCAATTTTGATTTTATTTAATCAATCATTTGCGAAAAATTTAAAAGTCATTCCTGCGCCACTTTTAGTGGTTTTGGTTGGAGTTGCAATAAATTTTGTACTCTCTAATTTATCTGGAAATTTTCAATTAAAACCAACACAACTTGTGGCAATTCCGGATAATATTTTTGGCAATATAACTTTTCCGAATTTTTCAAAATTATTTTCAAATATTGAAATTTGGAAAGCCGGAATTCTAATCGGATTATTAGCTTCACTTGAAACCTTATTATGTGTTGAAGCAGTTGATAAATTAGACAAAAGAAATCGAATAACACCCGTAAACAGAGAACTTTTGGCGCAAGGAATTGGTAATTTAACATGTGGTTTGCTAGGAGCAATTCCGATGACAGCTGTTGTAGTTCGTGGTTCTGCCAATGTTGATGCTGGAGCCAGAACCAAACTTTCTGCCTTTACACATGGATTATTTTTGCTCTTAGCGGTTCTATTTTTACCTTTTGCTCTCAATATGATTCCGTATGCTTCACTTTCGGCAATTTTATTGATAACAGGTTACAATTTGACCAAACCAAGATTATACAAAAATGTTTTTAGTTTAGGTTGGAAGCAATTTTTTCCATTTATCATTACAATTATTTTTATTTTGGCAACCGATTTGTTAATTGGTGTTTTAATCGGATTGTCAATTTCGCTGTATTTTATCATTCAAAATAATTTTCAAGCAGATTATAAAGTTTCTAAAACCAAACAACATGAAACAGAAGTTTTTACAATCAACTTGAACGATAATGTGTCTTTTTTAAACAAAGTGAAATTCAGAAAAGTACTTGATCAAATTCCACAATACAGTATTTTGACTATTGATGGTACCAATTGTAATTTTATAGATTATGATATTTTAGAAGTCATTAGTGAGTATGCATTCAAAGCTCACGACAGACATATTCAACTGAACTTGAAAGGAATAGAGGTAGTTTCAACAACTGCTTTACACTAAAAACTATTCGTTTTTTTTCAAATTATTATTTTAGAAAGTTTCTAAATTACTGGTATTACTAACTTTAACGATGCCTTAACAGAAATAATCATTTCAACAGAATATATTTGTTTTAAGATGATAGCAAAAATGACCGATTTTATTAAATTAAAATTTATTGTAATTACAACTATTTCAGTGTGTTCAACGTTTTTTTCCTGTAAAAAAACAGCTGACATAAAAGAATATCAAGCCTATTTTGGTGGTGAAGTAACCAATCCAACAAGCCAATATATACTTTTTTTGAAAGATTCTGAAGTAATTGATAGTGTAAAACTTGACGAAAAAAATCGATTTTTCTTTTCTTTTGATTCACTTGCTCCAGGTTTATATAGTTTTAAAAATGAACCTGAATATCAATATATTTATTTTGATAAAAATGATAGTTTGATGGTTCATATTGATGCAAAAGATTTTGATAATTCACTAGCTTTTTGTGGTCGTGGTGATCAAAAAAATAATTTCTTAATGGAATTATATTTGAAAAACGAAGCCGATAAAAACACTATGTTTTCCCTTTTTGAATATGATTTTGATAAATTCAATACAAAAATAGACTCTACTCAAAAAGCAAATACTAGATTTTACGAAAGCAAAAAAGAAGAAATTAAATGGAGTGAAGATTTTGATAAGTTTGCAAAAGCAGCTCTAGATTTTAATTATTATACCAAAAAAGAACTCTATCCAAAAGTTCATGGAGTAAGAACTGGAGTAGATGTTTACGAAAAAATTCCTGAAAATTATTATGCTTTTAGAAAGGAAATAAATTTTAATGAAAGTCAATTTTCTGATTATGCACCGTTTATCATGTATGTTTCGCACATGCTAAACAACAAAGCTACAATACTATATCACAATCATTTAACTGATGTTGACAAAGAATTAAAAACCAATATCAATAAATTAAACATTGTTGATACGCTTATCAAAAATGAAAAAGTAAAAAATAAAATTCTAAATAATATTGCCTTTCAATATTTGTTAGAAGATCAAAATGTGGTGAATAATAACATTTTTATAGATAAATATTATAAACTTTCATCCGATAAAAGTCATAAAAACGAAATCCTAAAAATTGGAAATGCCATTCAGTTATTACGTCCAAAATTTGAGCTTCCAATTGTGAATCTTATCGACGCAAATGGCAAAATGATTTCGAGTGATAAAATTTCGACCAAAGAAACTGTTATCTTCTTTTGGACACAAAAATTATCTTCACATTTAGAAGCAACTCACAAAAAATTACTTTTATTAAAACAAAAATATCCTAATTATCAGTTTGTTGCTGTCAATCTTGACAAAGATCAAGAAGCTTGGACAAAAACATTAGCAAAGTACAAGTTCAACGGAATTTCAGAATATCGATGCACCGATTTTGAAGATTTAAAAGAAAAATGGGCTATAACCAAAGTACATCGCACTATAATTTTAGATAAAAAAGGATTGATAAAAAATGCCTTTACCAACATTTTTGATGTGAAATTTGAAGAAGAACTTAAATAGGTACGAGTTACGAAGTTTTGAGTATAAAGTAAAAAAAGCGATTTTCAAAAAATGAAAATCGCTTTTTTATTCCTCGTAATTTGTATCTCGTACCTAGTACTTTTATTTGTTTCCTTTTTCGAAATCAGCAATAAACTGTGCTAATCCAATATCGGTTAGTGGGTGTTTTAGCAATCCTAAAATAGCCGATAATGGTCCTGTCATGACATCTGCTCCAATTTTGGCACAATTTACAATATGCATTGTATGACGAACAGAAGCTGCTAGAATTTGCGTTTCATAACCATAGTTATCATAGATTTCTCTAATTTCTTGAATCAAATTTAAACCGTCTGTAGAAACATCATCCAAACGTCCAATAAAAGGAGAAACAAAAGTTGCACCTGCTTTTGCTGCCAATAGTGCTTGACCAGCTGAAAACACTAACGTTACATTAGTTTTAATTCCTTTATCGGTGAAGTATTTACATGCTTTTACACCTTCTTTTGTCATTGGAAGTTTAACTACAATTTGAGGATGCAAATCGGCTAATTCTTCACCTTCTTTAATCATTCCATCGTAGTCAACAGCATTTACTTCGGCACTAACTTCGCCATCAACAATGTTACAAATGTCAACATAATGCTTTAAAATGTTGTTTTTTCCAGTAATTCCCTCTTTTGCCATCAACGAAGGATTGGTTGTTACACCATCAAGAATTCCAAGTGATTGTGCTTCTTTAATGTCGTTTAAGTTGGCTGTGTCAATAAAAAATTTCATAATATGTGAGTTGTGTTTTTATATAAAATGCAAAATTACGAATTCAAAATTCAATAGCAATGACAATTGCAAAAATCAATTGTAAAAATAAAATATACTGATTGATATTGCCATTGAATTTGATTTTTGCAATTGTTAAAGCTTATAATGATTCATCAACATTTTTTCATAGACTTTATCAGGCAAAATTCTCTTTAAAACTATAGAAAACTTCTGCATGAAAACGCCAATTTTATAGTGAACATTCGGATTTGGATTTTGAATAATCTTATAAATTGCTTCTGCCATTTCATTTGGATTACTTCCACTATCAACATGTTCATCCATCATTTTGAGCGTATTTCCATATGGAACTTCGTAAGCAGAACCTTTGATGACTGGCGCATGATAACGACCTGCCGCAATATTGGTTGCAAAATCACCTGGTGCAACATTGGTAATTTTTATTCCAAAACCTTTCACTTCCATACGGATAGCTTCGGTAATTAGTTCTAAAGAGCCTTTGGATGCTGAATAAATTCCGCGATAAGGCAAGCCCATATAACCTGCAATCGAAGTAATATTGATAATTAAACCCGATTTTTGAGAACGCATTTGTGGCAAAACAGCTTTCATAACTTCGATTGGTCCAAAAAGATTGGTTTCAAAATTATTTTTGATTTCTACGGTTGGAATTTCTTCAATTGGGCCAGTTATACCAACACCAGCATTGTTAATCACTACATCTACTCTACCCGATTTTGAAATTATTGCGGCAACTGCATTCTGAATACTTTCAACATTCCTAACATCTAAAGCTAATAGCGGAAATACTGAATTGGTTATTTTTTCAGGATTGCGACTTGTTCCATACACTATAAAACCTTTGTTGTGTAAAAATTCTCCAATAGATTTTCCTATTCCTGATGAACCACCTGTTATAAGTACAACTTTTTTCATTTTTATGTTTTTAAGAGTATAGAAAAAAGAGAATAGAAAATAGATAGTTCAAGATAAAATCTATACACAATTTTTAAAATTCTATTTTCTTTATTCTATTTTCTTTATTCTATATTCTATGCTCTTTATTCAATTCCAACTAAATGATAATTATTCCTAATCCTGGTTTTTCTGATAATTGAATTTTTCCGTTTACAATTTTTGTTCCGTTTGCAATGTCATTTGCTACCAAATTTGCGCCGTCTAAATCGGCAAAATCACATAATGGCGCTAAAACTGCACCTGCCGAAATTCCAACTGTTGATTCTGTCATGCATCCAATCATGATTTTGTAATCAAGACTTTTGGCTTTGGCTATCATTTGCAATGCTGGTGTCAAGCCTCCACATTTTACAAGTTTGATATTGACACTTTTATAATACGGTTTCAATTTTTCCAAACTCGTTTCATCTTGACAATCTTCGTCTGCCATCCAATTAGCATATAAATCAGCGTGCAGTGAATGGTAATTATCCGAACCTTTTTGCATTGGTTGTTCCAAATATAAAAATTTTGAAACTATTTCTTGATTTTCAAGCCAACTACAATCTTCTTTTTTAAAACTTCCATTAGAATCTAAAGCAATTTGATAATCTAATTTTAATAAAGATTGAATTTCATTTTGATTAAAACCATTGCATTTTACTTTGAATTTATTCCACGAAGAAGCTTTAATTTTTTTAATTTGTTCTTCAATTGGTGCAACACTTATCGTTATGGAAGATTCTGGAAGATTTTTTATTTCAATCGAATTTAATTCTAAAAAACTTTTGTCTTCTAACTTTCCAAATAAATCCCAGTAAGCACAATCAAGAGCTGATCGCAGAAAACTTGGTAATTCTAATTTTAGAAGAAAAACATAAAATTCAGTTGGATGAATGATTTTTTGATTTTCAATTTGGCTTTGAATCAATTCTAATTTTTGAACAAAATCGGCTAGATTTATTTGATAATAATCAATTGCAGTACATTCGCCATAGCCAGAAAAATTGTTTTGTTGCAATGAAATAATTAATGCTTCTCTGAAAGAATAATTTCCGTAAGCAATTGAAAATGTTTCCTTTAAATTTAGTTGAACAAGTTGCCAAGATAATTTCATCAAAGGAAAGTTAAAATTTAAAATCAAATATAAATAAAAAATTCCGAATCAAGTTCGGAATAAAAAAATGGCAAGCGACCTACATCGCACCGCTACAACCACATACCTTTGCTATGTTCCCATCCTGGAGGAGTCTGCAGGAGCTGGTCGTGTAGGACTTGCCGGTGCAAAGATACAATCTTTTTATATTTTTGCAAGAAATTAACAGCTTTATAAATATATTTGTGAAGTTTAAAATTATAAGAATAAATGAAAAATTATAACCTATTAGTAGTCATTTTATTAGCCGTTTTTGTTACAAGTTGTAATGATGAGAAAGAAGATTTATTTAGCATAAATGAAAATGCATTAAAAGCACAATACTTCCAAAAAGACCAACTTTCATTAGAAATTTTGAATCCAAAATCGGAAAAAATTGATAGTGTTGTTTACAATATGGATGACATCAGAATAGGTTCAAGTAAAGGAACAGCTAAATTTTCATTTGCATTAAAAGATCAAAAACTAGGTTATCATAGCATAAAAGCATCTACTTATTTTGATGGAGAAATTGAGCAAGATTCAACTAGAATTGAAGTTGTTTCAGATATTGAACCAAAATTGATTAGTTACTCAATTATAAACACCTATCCGCATGATACATCCGCATATACGCAAGGTTTAGAATTTTACCGAGATACTCTTTATGAAGGAACTGGAAATGGAGCTGGAAATTCAACGGGAATTAGAGGCGTTTCAAGTTTGAGAAAAACAGATTATAAAACAGGAAAAGTTTATAAAAAAATAGAATTTCCAGAAAACATTTTTGGAGAAGGAATTACTATTTTGAACAATAAAGTATATCAATTGACTTATCAAAATAATGAAGCATATGTTTACAATGCTGACACTTTTGTGAAAGAAAAAACGTTTCCTTATTTCAAAACAATGGAAGGCTGGGGATTGACAACAGATGGTAAAAACCTATACATGAATGATGGTTCAGAGCGAATTCACATTATAGATCCAGCTACTTTTAAACAACTTGATTATGTAAATGTTTATTCTTCAACCACAAAAATTCCAAGTATAAATGAAATGGAATGGATTGATGGAAAGATTTATAGTAATATTTATGGAAAAGACGCTGTTGTAATTATTAATCCATCAAATGGTTCCGTTGAAGCAATTATTAATCTTTCTGATTTAAAAAATAAAATCACAAAACTTCCAGACACTGACGTTTTAAATGGAATTGCCTACAATCCTAAAACCAAAACATTGTTTGTAACTGGTAAAAATTGGGACAAAATGTTTGAGATAAAAATAAACAAATAAAAACTTTATGGCTAGTAAAACCAAAATCACTATTCCAAAGCCTTGCCAAGAAAATTGGTTAGAAATGACACCTTTGGAACAAGGACGATTTTGTCAATTATGCCAAAAGAATGTATTTGATTTTACAACTGCATCTGATAGAGAAATTCTAGTTGCTTATAACAAAGACCAACAACTTTGCGGACGATTCACTACTTCTCAGTTAAATAGAGATTTGCATATTCGCAAAGAAAAAAGCTCCATTTGGGTAGCCGCTACCTCAGCTATTGTTAGTTTTCTAGGACTTGGAACCAACGAAGTTCAATCGCAAGAAACCATAAAAGTTGAACAAACTGATAAAAAGGTTTTGACTGATTCTATTGAAAATTCAGATGAAATCGAAAAGCTAATTAATGGCATTGTTTATGACGAAACTGGATTAGTTTTACTCAATGCAAAAGTTTCTTTAAAAAGTTCTTTGAGAAGTGTTCAAACAGATTTTGATGGTAAGTTTTCAATTCTTGCAAGAAAAAATGATTATTTATTGATTTCTTACAACGGCTATGAAACATCTGAAATAATTATAACTAAATCAAATAATTATATTTGTAAAATGAAACTTTCAATTGATTCAGAAAAATTATATCAAACAATTGTAACTGGTGGAATTTGCAAAAAACGCACTTTCTTCGGAAGAATGTTTCATTCAATAGGAAATTGGTTTCGATAAAAAAATCGCAAATTATAAATCTTCAAAGAATTACAATTTGCGATTATGCAGTAAAAATTATCTTTTATTTTTTCTTTTTAGCGTCTAAATATTCTTTTTTAGTAGCATCATAAACCCATTTATTCTCTTGGTTTTTACTTTTTTGAGTAATCGAACCATCAGGATTTAAAGTAAATTCAAAACCTTCTCTTCTAATTTTGTTTTGTGTTTCAGAAGCAGTTTTGTTTTTATCAAGAAAAACTTGTTCGGTTATATTATTCGTGATTTGGTAATTTGAAAACACTTCTTTTTTGGTAGTAATATCATATACTTTTGTGTAAATAGTTACGATATCTTCTGTTTTAGTTGGTGTTTTAGTATTCGTTTTTTCTTGCCATGAAAGTAAATATAAAGAAACTCCACTAGCTTTGAAAGAAGTTAATTTACAACCTGTTGGCGCAAATGATTTGTCAGCACTTTTTACAACTATTGTATCAATTTCTTTTCCTTTTTCAGTAATTGTAACTTGAAAGTTTCCGTTTTTGATTTCGGCAATAAGGTTGTCAACTTTTGCTAATCCAGCAGTAGCTTTTGGTGTAGCACTTTTCTTTTTTTGACCAAAACTTGTTAGACAAACCAAAAAGGCTAAAATGTAAATTCCGTTTTTCATGTTTTTATAGTATTTGAGATTGCCAATATACAAAATATTCTATCCGAAAAATGTTAAATAAAAAAAACCGAGCTATTACTAACTCGGTTTTCTATAAAAATTAATTATCTAATTTTCTAATTGAAAAATCATCTAATTATTTCACTTCTTCGTAATCAACATCTTGAACATTGTCGCCTTGTGCTTCACCCTGTGGTTGAGCAGGTTGTCCTTGAGCGCCTTGATCTCCTTGTGCATACATTGCTTCAGTAGCTGTTTTCCAAGCTGCATTTACATTGTCTAAACCTTTTTGAATAGCCTGTAAATCTTGTGATTGGTGAGCCATTCTTAATTCAGTTAATGCATATTCAATTGCTGTTTTGTGTTCGTCAGATAATTTATCTCCCAATTCTTTCAATTGACTTTCTGTTTGGAAAATCATACTGTCAGCTTCGTTCAATTTTTCTGCTCTTTCTTTAGCAATTCTATCAGCGTCAGCATTTGCTTCAGCATCTTTTTTCATTTTTTCGATTTCTTCAGCTGTTAATCCAGAAGAAGCTTCGATACGGATATCGTGTGATTTACCAGTTCCTTTATCAGTTGCAGAAACTTTGATGATACCATTAGCATCAATATCAAAAGTAACTTCAATTTGTGGAACACCTCTTGGTGCTGGTGGAATTCCGTCTAAGTGGAAACGACCGATAGTTTTGTTATCAGCAGCCATTGCTCTTTCTCCTTGCAACACGTGAATTTCAACAGATGGTTGAGAATCAGCAGCCGTTGAGAAAACTTGCGATTTTTTAGTTGGAATAGTTGTATTAGACTCAATTAATTTTGTCAAAACACCACCCATAGTTTCGATACCTAAAGATAAAGGTGTAACGTCAAGTAACAATACATCTTTTACATCTCCAGATAAAACTCCACCTTGAATAGCAGCTCCAATTGCAACAACCTCATCAGGATTTACACCTTTAGAAGCTTTTTTACCGAAGAATTTTTCAACTTCGTCAGCAATTCTTGGCATTCTTGTAGAACCACCAACTAAGATAACTTCGTCAATATCTGAAGTAGATAAACCTGCATCTTTCAACGCTTTAGCAACTGGTTCCATAGAACGTTTTACTAAAGAGTCAGATAATTGTTCAAATTTAGCTCTTGATAATTTTTTAACTAAGTGTTTTGGTCCAGATGCAGTAGCTGTTACATAAGGCAAGTTGATTTCTGTTTCAGCAGAAGATGACAACTCGATTTTAGCTTTTTCAGCAGCTTCTTTAATTCTTTGTAATGACATTGGGTCAAGACGTAAATCAATTCCTTCTTCAGCTTTGAATTCATCTGCCAACCAGTCAATGATAGTTTGGTCAAAATCATCTCCACCTAAGTGAGTATCCCCATTTGTAGATAATACTTCAAAAACTCCGTCACCTAATTCAAGGATAGAAATATCAAAAGTACCACCACCTAAATCGTATACAGCAATTTTTTGATCTTGTCCTTTTTTATCTAAACCATAAGCTAAAGCAGCAGCAGTTGGCTCGTTGATAATTCTCATTACTTTAAGACCTGCAATTTCTCCAGCTTCTTTAGTAGCTTGACGTTGCGCATCGTTAAAGTAAGCAGGAACAGTAATAACTGCTTCTGTAACTGTTTGACCTAAATAGTCTTCAGCAGTTTTTTTCATTTTTTGAAGTGTCATAGCTGACAATTCTTGAGCAGTATATAAACGACCATCGATATCAACACGTGGCGTATTGTTATCACCTTTTACAACTGAATAAGGAACTCTTTTTGCTTCATCAGTAGTTTCAGAAAAAGTGTGTCCCATAAAACGTTTGATAGATGCAATCGTTTTTGTTGGATTAGTAACGGCTTGTCTTTTGGCAGGATCACCTACTTTGATTTCGCCACCTTCTACAAATGCAATGATTGAAGGCGTTGTTCTTTTTCCTTCAGAGTTAGGGATTACAACAGCTTCTTGTCCTTCCATTACAGAAACGCATGAGTTGGTCGTACCTAAATCAATTCCAATTATTTTTCCCATTTTTATATTTAATTAATTTTAGAAAATTCGATTTTAAACTTGTCTGACAAAAAGCAATGATTGTGCCATAGCCAAAAAGAGAATTAATTGTCAGTTTTAGAGAATTATGACAGTTATTTATATGACAAACTGACATTTTCAGGTGCTAAATACAAGGTTGATTGAATGAGGTTTTTATTGAAAATTATCAAATTCATATTTATATACCAACAAAACTATTTATTTTTCAGTTATTCATTTATATTTGTCTTTCAAATTAAACTTTTCTTTATGGAAGAATGCATCTCGGTTTTTGATATGTTAAAAATTGGTGTTGGACCATCGAGTTCGCACACACTTGGACCTTGGCGTGCCGCAGAACGATTTTTGGCTGAATTAAATCAAGAAAATATACTCACTACTACCACTCGTGTTAAAGTTGATTTATATGGTTCGCTATCATTAACTGGTGTTGGGCATGCAACCGACTTGGCTGTTATGCTAGGTTTGAGCGGTCAAGATCCTGAATATATTCCTGTTGAAAACATTGATAAAATCATAACTTCCATAAAAAATACACATCAAATCAACTTAGGAAATCAGCTATTAATTCCATTTGATTTTGAAAAAGATATTGTTTTCAATAAAAACTTTTTGCCTTTTCATGCAAACGGAATGACTTTTACAGCATTTACTTCTGACAAAAAATATACTTCTACCTTCTACTCTATTGGCGGCGGATTTGTAGTAAAAGAAGAACGTGCTAATGCAAAAAAGAAGCTTCAAATAAAATGTGCTTTTCCTTATCCAATTCAGAATGCACAAGAATTATTAGATTATTGCACCACTCAAAACAGAAAAATATCAGAAGTTGTTTATGACAACGAAAAATCGATGCGTTCGGAAGAAGAAATTGATAAAGAATTAATGCGCATTTGGAATACCATGTTAGAATGTATGTACATTGGTTGCCACAGCGAAGGAATTTTGCCTGGCGGATTAAATGTTCGCCGAAGAGCTTTTGATATGCATCAAGGTTTGATTGGTTTATCTAATTATAATAATACGCAAGAATGGTTAGAATGTATTCGTAAAACAGAAGTCAAATTTCGTCAGATTTTAAAATGGGTTTCGTGTTTTGCATTAGCTGTAAATGAAGTAAATGCCGCTTTAGGTAGAGTTGTAACGGCACCAACCAACGGAAGTGCTGGTGTAATTCCTGCAGTTTTAATGTATTATTTGGTAATTGAAAATCATGACGCTAGCGAAAAAGAAATCAAACAATTTTTGATGGTTGCTGGTGAAATTGGTAGTATTTTCAAAAAAGGTTCGACCATTTCGGCAGCCATGGGTGGTTGTCAAGCAGAAATTGGAGTTTCTAGCGCTATGGCAGCAGCAGCATTGTGTGAAGTTATGGGTGGAACTCCGGACCAAGTGCAAATGGCAGCAGAAATTGCAATGGAACATCATTTAGGTTTGACTTGTGATCCTATCGGTGGTTTGGTTCAAATTCCGTGTATTGAAAGAAATACAATGGGTGCCATTAAAGCAATAAATGCAGCAGAATTAGCTATGGAAACAGACGCAAAAAATGCAAAAGTTCCTTTGGATAAAGTCATCAATACCATGTGGCAAACCGCTAAAGACATGAATTCTAAATATAAAGAAACTTCAGAAGGTGGCTTGGCAGTTGCCGTGAATGTTGCGGATTGTTAAAACAAAAAAAAGGAGACAATTTTTTAAAAATCATCTCCTTTTTAATTTATCAAAATAAAATTTATCTAATGTACACTTCAATAGCACCATTAGCATCTTTTAATTTTAGCTCATTGAGTGTAAGATTAACAATATCTTGAGTTGTTGTAACTCCATCAACGACTCTTGTCAAATTATTGTGTGATCTAGAATAAATCCCTTGATCAGTAAACAAAGCACATGGATCGATTGTTGAATCATAGTTTCCTTCTTCAACTGTATTGTCAGATTTTAGATTCATAAAATCTTTTTCACAACCTGTTTGATTTTGCGGTGCATCAATTAAGGTTTCTGTACCTGAAACAGTTGTTCCGACTTTACTAATGCTCCATTTTCCTGTCAAAGGAGCTAATGTTTCCCCTTCATTGTCATCATCACTACATGAAACTGTGAAGAAACCAAAAACGGCAATCAACATTACCAACGTCAAACTTCTACTTTTCATACTTACATTTTTCATACTATTTCTTTATTAAATTGTTAATTACAAAGTTAACCGAGAGATTGACGGTGTTCATTATATAATAGTTTTTATTAGTTATATAATTACTACCAATGCAGAATGGATTGGCTGTTGACATGAATGTTGAGATTTCGATGATATTCTAAAATTATTTTTTGTAATTTTTATCCTAAAAATAGTTTTGTGTGCTAAAAATTCTTATTTTTGATAAAAAAAGATTATTATGCAACAAAAAATACTTTTTTTCGTCTTATTATTTTCTTCAATTGCTTCAGGTCAAATAACTTACGAACACACTTATTACAATGGATTTGCTTCTAGAATTGTTTTAGAAAACTCTGGAGAAAAATACTATTTAGTTGATTTTACCAACCATAAAATAGATTTTTATAATGCCAACCATACTTTTTGGAAATCAATTGTTCTTCCAATTTCAGAAAATTATTATTCAATAGGTATTTCAAATATTTCTGAGAATAAACTAAATAATGATAATTTGTTAGAAATTGTATATTCTACTTATTCTGCTCCAAATATTAGACAAAGTAAAATAATTAATGAAGAAGGAACCGTTTTATTAACAGTTGATAATTGTTATTCATTGACAATAGACGAAAAACAAGGTTTACCTACTAAAATTATTTCTTATTCTTCTACAGAAAGTAATATATATTCCGTACCTGAATTATTATTGGAACATACTTATGCTTCAAATGAAACTAAAAGGATTATTTTTGAAAACGCTGGCGAAAAATATTACAATTTCAATCCAACTACTGGCATTGTAACAATTTATAATAACGATCATACTTTTTGGAAAAACATAACTTTGACAAAACCTGATGATTATATTTTTTCAGGAATTTCTTTTTTGTCTGAAAATCAGATTAATGATGACAATTTATTAGAAATAGGATATGGTTATTACGGTATTGGAGAAAATCAAATTTATCAATCTAAGATTATTAACGAAGAAGGTATAACACTATTATCACTTGATAATGTTCGTTATATCGACATTAGTGATATTGATGGTTTAGCTAAAAAACTAATTGCATACACTACCACAAATTTATCTCAAATATATAGCTGCCCAAGTTTAGTTTTAGAACATACTTATGATGGAAGCATTGAAAGAGTTAAACTTGAAATTTCAGGTGAAAAATATTATGACAATAAAATATATAGTATTAATTCAAATGTTCCTGTTGTGGCTGAAACAATAATTTACAACAGTAATCATACTCTATGGAAAACAATTACTACACCAATACAATTTTCTGAATTTGGTTCGATTATTAGTGTTCACGCATCAGAAACAAAATTCAATTCTGATAATCTAGTTGAATTAGCCTATTCGTGCTATTCTAATACTTTAGATGGCGGTCATTATGAGTCAAACATAATTAATGAAAACGGTACAGTTTTATTAAATATTCCTGGCGCTTCTAGTATTTTTTTAAGCGAAATACCGAACTTATCGAAAAAGTTGATAACAAATATATATTATAACATAAGTTTTGACAATATACAATATAGTTCAAAAATTTATGGCTTTGATGGACCAACAGTTGGTGTAGAGGATTTCAATTTAATGCAAATAACTATTTCGCCAAATCCAGCATCTTCTTACTTAGAATTTAAAGCTGAAAACTCTATTATAAAAAAAGTAGTAGTATACGATTTACAAGGTAAAATAATTCAGAAATTTGAAAATGATAACATAAAGAAAATTGACATTCAAAAATTTGATGCAGGTTTATATATTGCTAGACTTACAGATGAAAACAATAAATCTTATACATACAAATTCATAAAAAACTAATTTTAAAAATTATCTAGCTTTCATTTTATTGATTTCATTTTTCAATAATTCGATTTCTGAATTTAATTTATCAAATTCTTTAAAATTGGTTTTTCCTGCTTCGATGGTTTGATATATCTTTAATTTTGAATCTTTCAAATCATATTTTGGAAGTTGTTTTTGAATTGAGTATTGAAGCGAATCATCATATCTTTCAACAATTACATCAACTTCAATTAATTTAGTTTTATTATTTATTTTGGTCTGAACAACATGGTATTTTGAATCAATTTCATTAGTTACAAATTGATTTGCTTTAGATGTAAAAATATTGGTCACTGCAAAATTATAGGCTAAATATACCGCAGGAATTATAGCAAGAAATATCAAAATCCCAAACCAACTATTTACATTTTTTACATTTTCCTTAGAATGTGGACTGAATTTCAAATATTTGACAATAATATAACTTCCAACACAGATAAAAAGTGCGTTGATAAAATAAGTGTAAAGTCCACCAACAAAGTATTGCCATTGCAATGTAGCCAATCCAAAACTTGCTGTACATAATGGCGGTATACACGAAGTAGCAACAGCAACTCCAATTAAAACTTGCGTTCCGTTATGACGAGAAATGGCTATAAAACCAGCCATTCCGCCAATAAAAGCTAGTAAAACATCAAAAATAGTTGGATTTGAAAACGACAATAATTCATCTGTTGCAATGGCATAAGGCGTAATTAAGTAATAAATTGTTGCCACCAAAAGACTTATCAAAACAATTCTAATTGCATTTTGAATACTAACTTTCAACAAGTCTATATCAGAAACTCCTAATGAAAAACCTATTCCGAAAATTGGTCCCATAAGCGGCGAAATTATCATTGCACCAATGACAGCAGCTTTCGAATTAATATTTAAACCAATGCAAGAGATGAATATCGCAAAAGCAAGAAGCCAAAGGTTTTTTCCTTTAAAAACAACACCTTCTCTTACTTCTCTATCGGTTTCTAGTTCATCTTCCTGACTTCCTTTTAGATCAAAAAGGGAACGAAAATAACGTTTTATGATTTGAATTTTTGTACTCATTTTTCTTTTTAGAATGAAACGCTAATTTAGAATTAAAACTCAAAATTCAAGCTAGTTGTAAAAAAGAAATTTGAAAAATAGAAGATTATTATTAGACAACAGTTTTTATTAACTATGTATTACTAGTGTTACTAAAATTTTTGATAGTGTATTAATGTAGTCTCAAAGAGAAAAGAAATAGATTTTAAACACTTAGCACTTATATTTTGGTTGTGTCAATTGTTAATTTTCTTATTTGGAATTATTTAGAATTTTCTGAACTAGAATTAGGATAGCGATGTGCCGTAATATCAGAATTTAAATCTTGGTTTTCAACCATTTTTTTTCCAATTTCTTCTAATGCCAAACTTGGCTTAGTACTCAATCTTTTATCAGCAGTAGCCTGAACTACATTGTTGATATGGTCAATATTTCTGACTCTTTCAACAATTTTT
Organism: Flavobacterium sp.; assembly: GCF_027531705.1. Taxonomy (GTDB): domain Bacteria; phylum Bacteroidota; class Bacteroidia; order Flavobacteriales; family Flavobacteriaceae; genus Flavobacterium. The sequence continues at coordinate 26,876 of NZ_JAPZSP010000017.1, forward strand.
TTAACTCCGTTTTTATCTACTTCCATTTCTGAATTCATAGCTGAAGCTGTGTTTTCATCATTTACAGGAATCAAATCAGTACTAATTTGTTTGTTATTGATTTTTTGGGAACCTAAATCTTGATTTTCCATAATTTTTTTATTTAAAAGATTACGGTAAAACTAAATTCAAATCTTCAAAAAAAATTATACAATTTTGAATTATTGTTTCAGAATTACGAGATTTAGCTCCTGAAAATTAATAACTTAAAACTCAAAACTCAAACTAGTTGTCAAAAAGAAATTGGAATTAACTACATCAGAACCTTTTGCAAACACTTCTTTCTTACTATCAAAGTAACGTGCTTCAGTTCTTAATTTTACTTTTGAATTAGGTATATAATCGAAGTTTAATGAAAATCCAAGTGTTTTAAACTCATCATTTGTGGCAATAATTACATTCTTTTCATCTTGGTAATATTCGGTTCTAAAAGCCGTTTGCCATTTTGGGTTTATTACATATTGTGCAATGAAAACTGGACTTAACCAAGATTCTGATGTACTATTTTTTGAACTCAAATCTTGCAAACCATAATCAAAACCTGCAATAGTACGCCATTTATCATTCCATTTTTTATCAAAATATAAGTTACTGAAATAACGCATTGAATAATCAATTCCGTTGAATTCTTTTCCAACAAAAGTGCTCCAATTTAAAGTGGAATTTACTGATGATTTATAAACAATTTGAGTTCCAAATGAAGGCGCAACATCTTTTTGAGGTTTGTTGATTCGTTGCCAACCATTAGTCAATAATGCAGCAAAATTCCATTTGTCTGATGGTTTGTAATTGTACTTTACACCTGTCATAAAATAAGGCGAATTTTCAGCTAAAATTGAACGTGTTAAGGTTAAATTAGTCGCAGTTGTTGAAGATTCAAATCCTAAATAACTTGGTAAAATTCCAACTTCTATAGATTGTTTTTTTGATCTATCAAGATACAAACCAACATAGGCTTCGTTTAGATATTTTATCTTTTCATTAGCATAATTATCATCAACATAAGTTCCTGATTGTAATGACAATACAGCATAAGCATTTTCATATTCTACTTTTGCACGTAGTAATCCAATATTGATATTAAACTCATTATGACGATTGTAATTGTACATAAATGGCAATTTTGAATCAGTTGTTGGTTGATTAAAATCATAGGAATAGTATGTTTCAACAAATCCTGAAAAAGTGGTTTTTAGTTCGCTTTTTTCTTGAGAAAATACTTGACTAAAAATAAGTAGCGCTAAAATTGTAAATGTGTTTTTCATAGTGCAATAATATTAATTTTTTCTGTTTAATTCTAGTTTTGTTGTTGGAGAATAAACCATTGGATATTCTTCAATTGCTACATCACTTTTGTCTAGTCCAAATGCTTTTTCGTCTGAAAGTGATAGCTTTTTAAGCCAGAAATAAGATGTTAAAAGCCAACCTTCTTTCAAAGCAAATTCGTTTTCAACAGAAATAAATTTCTCTATAATAACAAATTTAAAATCGGGTTCATTGTTATATTTAGTAGAACCATCAGGTCGAATATGCAAGTTCAACTCTTTTCGACTCACTAAATCTTGAACGATTTTCTTGAAATATAATTCTACTTTTGGTTGAATTCTGAAGCCAACGTTCAAAACTACTTTTATGACTTTATCATTTAACAATTCAACAACTTCATAATTTAATGTAAATGGCTCATTGGTTCTATTGATATGTAAAAACCAATATACATCAGCTCTCTTTGGCTTTTTTGCGAAAATAGATTTGATGATTTTCTCTTCAATTTCATAAATTTTATCTGCTTTTGATAAATAAATTAAATGAGTTGCATACTTCGGAATAGCATCGTCTTCACTCAATTCGTTTAACAAAGTAGTTTGTTCTTTTAGGTTGGTGAATTTCAAAAATCTATTGTTAATTTTTCTCGAATAATACCAAACATACATTACCATAAAAATGAATAGTTCGAAGAATAAAAACATCCATCTTTCTTTTATTTTAACCACATTGGCAATAAAAAACGACACTTCAATTATTGAGAAAATTACAAGAACAATTACCACCCAAGTCGTTTTCACTTTTTTGATGAAAATTAAATAATAAGATAATAAAACCGTAGTCATTAGCATAGCAACCGTTATAGAAAATCCGTAAGCAGCTTCCATATTGGATGAATTCTTGAAATATAAAATCATCAATACACAACCTATCCATAAAATAGTATTTACTGATGGAATGTAAATTTGACCTTTTAAATTGGTTGGATTTTTCAAGGCTACTCTTGGCCAAAAGTTTAATGATATTGCTTCATTAATCAATGTAAATGAACCACTTATTAATGCTTGAGAAGCAATAATTGTAGCCATTGTAGCGATAATAATTCCGATGATTAAAAACCATTGTGGCATAATAGCATAAAACGGATTTTGACCATTTAAAAATTCATTTCCTTGACTCATCAGCCATGCACCTTGACCTAAATAATTAAAAACCAAGGCGATTTTTACAAATATCCAAGTGATTCTAATATTAGTTTTTCCACAATGTCCTAAATCAGAATATAAGGCTTCAGCACCAGTTGTACATAAAAAAACGGCACCCAAAAGCCAAAACCCTTTTGGATATTGTGTCAGTAATTCATAACCATACATAGGATTTAATGCTTTCAATATTTCAATATGCTGAACAATTTGAGAAACTCCTAAAACCAACAACATCGTAAACCAAGCCACCATTATTGGTCCAAAAACGCTACCTACTTTTTGTGTTCCAAAGCGTTGAAACAGAAAAATTCCTGATAATATGGCAATTACAATTGGAATCGTTGGCAAATTAGGTACAATAGCTTCCAAACCTTCAACAGCTGACGCTACAGAAATTGGCGGCGTAATAATTCCATCTGCCAAAAGACATGTTGCGCCAAGAATAGTTGGAATTACTAATTTTCCCTTTCCGAATCGTTTTACCAAAGCATAGAGTGAAAAAACACCGCCTTCGCCATGATTATCGGCAGAAAGTGTGAGAAAAATATATTTGAATGTAGTTTGAAAAGTTAATGTCCAAAACACACATGAAATAGCGCCATAAACTAACAATTCATTTATCGGTCGGTCACCAATTATCGCTTTCATTACATACAAAGGTGATGTTCCAATATCACCATAAATTATTCCTAATGCTACCAATAATGTAGCCGCTGTTACTTTTTGTTTTACGGATATATTCATTTTATTTAGTTTAAATTATTTTTAAATAGGACAAAAGATTCCCTGATTGTTATGTTTTCACATACAATTCATGGTATTATTAATAAATTTTTAGATTTTAATTAACTGGTATTGAACCTATAACCTACTCCAGATTCGGTTATGATATATTTTGGACGGTTGGGATCTTCTTCGATTTTTTTTCGCAATTGAGCCACAAAAACTCTTAAATATTGAGTTTGTTCAGAATAACTTTGTCCCCAAATTTCTTTTAGTATATATTGATGTGTTAAAACACGTCCGTCGTTTTTGAATAATAAAATTAGAAGAGCATATTCTGTTGCGGTCAGTTTTAAAATTTCATTGTTTACTTTCACAATTCGTGAAGATAAATCAATAGAAACATTTCCGAATGAAGTGATTGGCTCAACATTTTGTATAGTATTTTTGCGTAAAGCAGTTCTCATTCTAGCTAATAATTCTTGTGTTCTGAAAGGTTTTGTTAAGTAATCATTAGCACCATTATCTAAAGCTCTTACAATTTCTTCTTCGGCGCTTTTTACAGTTAAAATGATTATTGGATTTTGAAACCATTCGCGCAATTTTACTAAAACCTCTTGTCCGTCTTCATCGGGTAAACCCAAATCTAACAAAATCAAGTCAGGTTGGTGACTTGCTGCCATGGTAATGCCTTCTTTTCCGTTTTCAGCAAAATTTACTCTATAGTTGTTAGCTTCCAAAGAAATTTCTAATAATTTTCTTATTTGAATTTCATCATCAATTACCAATATGGAATATCCGTTATTCATTTTTTAAAGAATTAATTGGCAAACAATCTACCGAAAAACTCAACTCAAAAGTTGCGCCGCCGTTTTCATTATTTCTTAAATTTATTGTTCCGTTTTGAGCCTCAACAAATCCTTTTACAATTGACAAACCTAAACCTGTTCCGCCTGTTTTAGAGTTTTTAAATCTGTAAAACTTATCGAAAGCTCTGTCAATTTCATCAGAAGGAAAACCATAACCATCATCTGAAATTGTAATTATACATTTTTTTATCAAATCAATATGACTATCAAAATCTACATCAACATCATATTTAACTTGAATTTCAATTGTTGCTCCTTTTGGAGTGTGTTGCGAACAATTGTAAACTAAATTGTAAACAATTTGTTCCATCAAGCCATAATCAAGTTTGAAAAGCGGCAAATTTTCATCGATTAAATAGTTTATTTTGTGATCACTTGTTTCTTCTAAAAGTCGATTGCAAACATTATAAATAATCTCTTTTACATCGCACCAATCCAATTTTGGCTGGATATAACCCGATTCCAATCGAGACATATTCAGTAAATTTTCAACTTGATAGTTCAATTTCATGGATGCCTTTTCAATTTCATTATGCAATTTTTGTTGCGTTTCAGAAGATAAATTTACGTCTTTTTGTTGCAATGTATCTATCGAACCAAGAATGGCAGCAATTGGCGTTCTTAACTCGTGAGAAAGTGAATCAAGCAAAGTATTATATAATTTTAATGTACTTGCACGAGTTTCTTTAATATGAATTGCCTTTTGCATAATTCTAAATTTGTTGGTCAAAACCGCATTAATTAAAGCAATTATAAAAAACATGATTAGCAAAAAAGCATCTTCAGCACTATCAATGTGTAAAGTGTAGTATGGATTTATAAATAAATAATCCAATGCTAAAGCACTTAAAATAGCAGCTAATAAAACAGGTTTGATTTCAAGAAAAATGGCAAGAATTGAAACTAGAACTAAAAGAAGGTAACCTACAATTCGATAATCAATTTTATCCCTTACAAATAAACATAATAAGGAAAAAATTCCAACCGATAAAAAACTGATTAGATAAGGATTAACAGAACTCTTTTTAAATAACTTGTCCATTGTTATTAATTTTTGACAAAGTTACGGCGATAGTTATAAGTAAAAAATAGTATTCTGAATAGAAAGTATAAAGATTTTATAAAGATTACCAACCTTCATTCAAACCATTTTTTAAAGCATTCTGGTATTTTTCAATATCAAATCTATATAAATCAGGAGCTTTATGTGCTCCACCTTTTCTACTTTCGTCCAATTTTTCAAGAATATCATAGCGAAGCATTTTTCTATAAAAATTTCCCCTATTTAGTTTCTTGTCCAAAATTATTTCATACAGTTTTTGAAGTTCGGGCATTGTAAATTTTTCAGGTAACAAGTTAAGACCAATTGGCTTGTGATTCAATTCTTTACGAAGTCTTACTAATGCTTTATCAAAAATATTTCTGTGATCCATCATGAGTTCAGGCAAAGCATCAATCGATTTCCATTCACAAGCATCAGATGTGTCATCAATAATCAAATTAACTTTTGTATAATCAACCAAAGCGTAAAACCCAATTGAAACAAACCTTTGTTTATGCCATAAACTATCTGGTAAACCATCAAAAAAATATTCCGAACGATTTAAATCTCCAAAAACTCTAAACTGTTGCAAATAAATATTTTCTGCTCCAGTTCTATCCTTTAATATTCTATTTGCAGCTTCAATAAGATGCTCCTCTTTTTTTATATATCCACCAGGTAAAGCCCATAAAGCTGTTTCTTTCATTTTTACAAGTAAGACTTTTAGTGAACTTTTATCAAACCCAAATACAACTGAATCTATTGATAGATTTGGAATATAGATTTCCCAAGCAATATCTGATTTTTCTTGTAATATTTTAACTAATTCCATAAGATAATATTGAGACAAAATTACAAAATCTGATTTCAAATTAACGCTTTTATCAATATTAGAATATAAAATAGGTTATAAAATTTAGTTTACTAATCGATTTTACTACTTTTACACCTTTAAAAATTACTATTTTAAATCTAAAATATACTATTCATGTCAGTAGCAAAAAAAGATTATAAAAGAATTACAACCAAATCATTAATTGAAATGAAAGCCAATGGCGAAAAAATCTCAATGCTAACTGCTTATGATTTTACCATGGCAAAAATTGTTGATACTGCTGGTGTTGATGTAATTCTTGTTGGTGATTCGGCAAGTAATGTTATGGCTGGTCATGAAACAACTTTACCGATAACACTTGACCAAATGATTTATCACGCATCAGGTGTTGTTCGTGCTATAGAAAGAGCTTTGGTAGTGGTAGATTTGCCTTTTGGTAGCTACCAATCAGATTCAAAAGAAGCGTTACGTTCTTCTATCAGAATTATGAAAGAAAGCGGCGGACATGCAGTTAAATTGGAAGGTGGAAGTGAAATAAAAGATTCAATCAAAAAAATATTAAACGCCGGAATTCCTGTAATGGGACATTTAGGCTTAACTCCTCAATCTATATACAAATTCGGAACTTATACGGTTCGTGCAAAAGAAGATGCTGAAGCAGAAAAACTTTTAGAGGATGCCAAATTACTAGAAAAATTAGGTTGCTTTGCTTTGGTATTAGAAAAAATTCCTGCACATTTAGCCGAAGAAGTTGCCAAAAGTATTTCAATTCCTGTAATAGGAATAGGCGCTGGAGGCGGTGTTGACGGACAAGTATTAGTAATTCATGATATGCTAGGAATGAACAACGAATTTAGTCCACGATTTTTACGTCGCTATTTAGATTTATATGATCAAATGACCAAAGCAATCGGAAGTTATGTTGCAGATGTAAAAAGTCAAGATTTTCCTAATGCGAATGAACAATACTAGTAATTAGTGAATAGTAATTAGTAAATAGTAATTTTGGCAGAAAAAATCGTTTCCAACAAATCCAATCTTCAAATTCTTCATGAAGACAATCATATTATTGTGATTAATAAACGTGTTGGAGATATTGTGCAAGGCGATAAAACGGGTGACAAACCACTTTCAGAAATTGTAAAAGAATATATCAAAGATAAATATAACAAACCTGGTGATGTCTTTTTGGGTGTTGTTCATAGATTAGATAGACCAACAACTGGAATTGTTGTTTTTGCCAGAACAAGTAAAGCTCTTGAACGTTTAAACAAAATGTTTAGTGAACGAGAAACTCAAAAAACCTATTGGGCAGTTGTCAAAAACAAACCACCTAAGACGGAAGATAAGCTTGTTCATTTTCTAAAAAGAAATGAAAAAAACAATACTTCAAAAGCACATTCAAAAGAAGTTCCTGAAAGTAAAATAGCTTCTTTAGATTATCAAATAATTAAGGAACTAAATAATTATTTTGTTTTAGAAATTAATCTCCATACAGGTCGTCATCATCAAATTCGTGCTCAACTTCAAGCCATTGGTTGTCCCATAAAAGGCGACTTAAAATATGGATTTGACAGAAGCAATCCTGATGGCGGAATTCATCTTCATGCAAGAAAATTAGCATTCGTTCATCCAGTTTCAAAAGAAAATATTGAAATTATTGCACCAACTCCTTCCGATAGTATTTGGAAATCAATTTAATTTAACTTAGTTTTACTACAATTCTATTTACTAGTAGCAAAAGCCTAGTATTTAATAATAAAATAAACAGTAACCAATTATAATATATATGAAAAAAATTCTTTTTATTTCACTCGTTTTTATAGGTTTCAACTCTTATTCTCAAGAGCATTTTACAGGTTTAACTACTTCAAGCAGAGGCGGTTTGTTAGCTGGCGCAATGAATCCTGCTGAGTTTGCTAATGCAAATAAAAAAATTGAAGTTAACTTATATGGACTTAGCGTTAATGGTTCTAATAACAAAATTGGTTTTGAAGACATTATTTCTGGGAAAAATCTTGAAACAATACTTTTTGCACCTGGCGAAGCTGTAAATGCAAGATTAGATGCTGAAGTCTATGGTCCTAGTGTTGGTGTAAAACTTTTTGGCTGGGGATTTGGAGTTTCAACAAAAGTAAACGGGAAACTAAATGTTGTTGATGTTGATGCGAATCTCGGAGAAGCGCTGATAAATGATGTTATTTCAAATGGCTTAAGCACAACGATTAACTATCCAAATAATCAGAGAGTTGTGGGTACAACTTGGGGTGAAGTTGGTCTTTCAATAGCAAGAACAATTATAGATACTGACAAAAACAAATTTAGTGTTGGTGCTACTTTCAAGTTAATGTTTCCAGGTTCTTATTCAAATGTTGGTCTATCAGCTTTTAAAGGAACTGTTAGCAAGGTTGGAACTGATGTCTATTTAAACAATGCTACAGCTGGACTAAACATTGCCTATTCTGGAAATTTGGCTAACAGTTTTACAGATTTTAGCGATTACTCAAAATCTATTTTTGGAGGTTTAAATGGTTTTGTTGGAGATATTGGAGTTAGTTACCAAAGAAAAGACAAAAGTATTCTTGATGTTGTGAAAAATAGAAATAAATACAAATTAAGCATTGGAGCATCAATCAAAAATATAGGTTCAATGACTTTTAAAGACGATAATAATTATAACACAAATTATCAATTGAATATTCAATCCACTATTGCAAATCCAAACGGGTTGAATTTAGCTGATCTTCAAAGTGTAGATAATCTTACCCAAATTGAAACAATTTTAAAAGACAAAGGTTATTTGGCAAACAGTGCTAACAAAACTGACTTTGTTGTAAAACTTCCAACAACATTGGTCGCATATGCCGATTTAAAATTAATTTCTAAACTTTATATTTCTGGTTACATTCAGCAAAAACTTTCTGATGATTCTAATAATGACCAAATTACAGCGCAAGATTATATAACAATTACACCTCGAATTAACTTAGGTTTTTTTGAAGCTTATGTTCCATTATCTGATAGCGAAATATCTGGTTTTAATGCAGGTTTTGGTTTTAGACTTGGCGGTTTTTACTTAGGTTCGGGTTCTGCAATTACCTCGTTATTAGACCAAAAAAACAGTAAACAAGCTGATATTTATACAGGATTCCGTTGGGGATTTTTGTAAAAACAACTAAACAACAACAAACAAAACATGGAAAACAATTATAATAAGGTTGCAAAAGTTGCAAACGAAGGATATGAATTAGATTTTGGATTGGTTTTTGAAAAATCTTTTGACAACTTCAAAAAAATATGGGGAATTGCTGGAGTTTCATTTTTACTAGTTGGAATTGTACTTTTAGTAGTGATGTTTAGTGTTGCTGGAATATTTGTTGGATTCACTGATTTTACAAATCTTTTAACTGATTTGAATCCGCAATTTATGACAAGCTCTGCTATAATTGGTTTAATAGTAGGCTCTATAATTTTTGCTGGTTTGTTCAGTCCAATTAATGCTGGATTTATAAAAATGGCTTATTTAGCCGATACCAATCAACCATTTGGGATAAACACAATTTTTGATTATTTCAAAACAAGCCATTTTAAAGAATTGTTTATTTCTGCATCTGCAATAACACTAATAGGTTCAGGCTTGGGTTATGTTTTGGAATATTACAAGGTAATTTTTGTTGGAAATTTTATTTCAATTTTAGTTTCTTTTTTCACAATTCTAACAATTCCATTAATCATTTTTTCTGATTTAAAAGCATTCGAAGCAATTACTATGAGTGTCAAATTAGTTGCTAAACGTCCATTTATATTGTTAGCTCTATTTATTGTTGCATTTCTATTCGTGTCACTAGGAATTTTTGCATTTTGTATTGGAATATTATTTACAATTCCATTTATGTTTTCGTTGTATTATGTAATTTATAAAAATATAATTCCAATTGAAAACACTGACGAATTAGATGAAATTGGGATATCAAAAGATTAAATGAATTATATTTTTCAAATAACATCCAGTATATACTTACTCTTTAATCCAATTAAAGTGCAATTGCTCGTGAACTACTCACAAAAAAAATTATTCCTTTATCTTTCTAATGGATGGATGTTTCTGGCCGTTCTAATTTTATTATTGTACTTTATCTATATAGTAATAAGCAAAACCAAAAAAATTCAAATAAAATTTGACGAAAATTTTTCACAATTTGAACCAAAAGAACAATTGTACAATATGCTTTTGGTTTTTCTGGGAATAGTTATTCCTCTTATTGAACTTATTAATAAGATTTTCAATATTCCTATAACCGATTTTTTTGTTGAAAAAAGTCTTTTTGGAACCATATTAATTATTCTCTATATAATAAATACTCGTACTAACATCCTAAAAAAACATTTCTCTTATACTTTCATTATTCTATATTTAACATATATCAGTTTTTCATTCTACCGAGTAATTTTTTATGAATTTGAATTTCCAATATTTCTAGAACTTACTATCGGATTTTCAATTTCATATAATGTTTTAAAAAGTTTTGTTCAATATTGGGTATTTTCAGTTATTGTAATGCTTTTTACAATTAGTTTGTACAATCAAAACTTAATGGATAATGATACTGTTGTTATTCTTTTTAATACTTTTTTAGCAATTACTGCTATTCAAATGGCAAGACATCTAGCTTTTGTTAATACCAAGCATAAATTTCAGTTTGCCAATCAAATAGTAAACAAAGGGAATTCTCTAACAATAGCTACCAACAAGATAGGCGAAGTTACTTTTTGTAGTGATCAAATAATTGATTTTTTAGGGTATAAACCTGATGAAGTTCTTGGTATGAAATTTTGGGAATTAACCGAAGACCCAGAATTTATTGGAGAAGCCTACCACACTAACTATACTGACAATAGGCTTTATGTCAGACGTTTAAAATGCAAAAGCGGAGAATTTAAATACATTCAATGGAAAGACAAGAAATTTTCTGAAGATTTAACAATCGGAATTGGTCAAGATGTAACGGAGCAAATAACGATTCAAAATCAGTATAAAAATTTAGTTGAAAATGCAGCCGATTTAATTTATGAATTAGATAAAAACGGAAACTATACATTCATAAATAAATATTCAGAAAAGATAATGGGTTATTCTGCTTCAGAATTATACCAACTATATTTTACTGAATTAATTAGATCAGATTTCCAGCAGAAAGTATTTGATTTTTACAGCAAGGTTAACAAAAAAACATTAAATTTCCCAACTCTAGAATTTCCTGTTGTCAATAAAAATGGTGCTATAATTTGGCTTTCTCAAAATGTGTCTTACAAGAAAAATGACTATGGGAAAATTATTGGATATACAGTTATTGCCAGAGATATAACACAAATAAGAGAAATTGAAGTTGAAAATTTAAGACGCGAGAAAAAAATAAAAAAATACAATGAAACAATTAAACAATTAACATTAAGTGATTTTAATGCTAAAAAAGATTTTGACTTATTTATAGAACATTTATTAAAAATTATTGCCCAAAATGTTGACATCGATAGAGTTAGCTATTGGATATATAATTTAGATGCAATAGTTTGTTCGAAAATGTATATAGCAAATCAAAACTCATACGAAAATGGATCCGTTTTATACAAAAAAGACTTTCCAAAATACTTTGAATCAATAGAAAACGAACATCAAATAGTAACCTCAGACATTCATAAATCTAAAGATTTCAATGAATTTCAAACTGTTTATTTCCAAAACAACAATATACATTCATTACTTGATACACCTATTTATATTAATGGAACATTAGTAGGTATTTTATGTTTTGAAACCTCTACCAAAAGAAAAAATTGGGATAATGAAGATATAAATTTTGCTAGAGCAATGTCGGATTTTATTGCAATTGCAATTGAAACAAACCAACGTATAATTGCTGAGAAAAAACTAGCCTATAAAAGTGATATGCTATCTGAAATAGCTAAAAATACCGAGCAATTTCTAATTAATAAAAATAATGACCAGATTTTTGAAGCTACTTTTAATTCTATAGGTAAAGTTCTTGGTGTAGATAGACTATCATTTTTTGAGAATGATACACTAAATCATAGTCTAAATCAAAAATATAGATGGATTAAAGAAACACAATCTTTAGCTGAAATTAACCCAATTCTAAAAACTGTTCCCCATACACTTTTAAACGACGTGTACGAACTTTTACATAATAATAAATATTATTTTAATTTAATTGATAAAATAAAAAATTTAGAATTAAAAAATTTATTATCGTCATTAGGAGTTAAATCAATATTATTTTTGCCAGTTTTTGTAAAAAATCAATTGTATGGAGTACTTACATTTGATGATTCAAGCCAAGAACGCATTTGGTCAGAAGATGAGATTAATATTTTACAAACACTTTCTAATAACATTTCGTTTGCAATTGATAGAAATATTAATGAGAACATTATTTCTGAAAGTGAAGAAAGATTCCGACTTATTGCCAATAATATTCCTGGAACTGTTTACTTAACCAAGTTTGATGAAAAATCGTCAAAAGTATATGTAAATGACGAAATTGAAAATTTAACAGGCTATTCAAAAATTGATTTCTTAGAAAATAAAATTTCCTTTTTTGAGCTTATTCATCCTGATCAGAAAGATGAAGTTTTTAACTATCAAAAAAACAATGTTATAAACAAAAAACCATTCCATTCGATATATCAAATAAAACAAAAAAACGGAAACTATATTTGGGTTGAAGAATTTGGTGATGTTATTTTAAAAGACAATGAGATTGATTACATAGGAGGAATTTACTTTGACATAACAAATAAAAAACTCACAGAAGATGCTCTAAAAGCTAAAGATTATGCTGAAGCAGCTAACAAAGCAAAATCAGATTTCTTGGCTAATATGAGTCATGAAATAAGAACACCTCTAAACGGGATTATTGGTTTTACCGACCTATTAAAAAACACAAATCTCGAAGATATTCAAAGAAAATACATGACTACCATCAATCAATCGGCTCAATCATTGATGGAAATTATTAACGATATTCTAGATTTCTCTAAAATAGAATCAGGAAAATTGGAACTAGAAATTACAGAATGTGATATTGTAGAACTTGCCGATCAAGTAATTAGCCTTATAAAATACCAGTCAAATCTAAAAAAATTAGACTTAAAACTTAACATTCATAAAAATGTTCCTAAATTTATTTATGCAGATTCAATAAGACTTAAACAAATAATTGTAAACTTATTAAGTAATGCCGTAAAATTTACTCAAACTGGTTATATCATATTAGAAATTGATGCTATTGAAAGCTTAAATACTAGTGAACACAAATTGCGTTTTTCAGTAAAAGATTCTGGAATTGGTATTAAAAAAGAATATTTTGACAAAATTTTTGATGCTTTTTCTCAAGGAGATAATTCTACCACAAGAAAGTTTGGAGGAACAGGATTAGGACTTACAATTTCAAATCAATTACTTGGATTAATGGGAAGTCATCTTCAACTAAATAGTAAGTACAAAGAAGGAAGTGAATTTTATTTTGATGTTATTTTCAAAACTACTGATTGCATAAATCTTATAGAAGATAAAATTGAATCAAATTTTAAAGAAATAATAAAACCAGATTTTGGACAAGAAAACATCAAAATTTTAATAGTTGAAGACAATAAAATAAATATGCTTTTGGCAAAAACATTGATTAAGCACATTATACCAAAAGCAACCGTTTATGAAGCCGTTGACGGAAAAGAAGCAATAGATAAGTTTTCAATTTTAAAACCAGATTTGATTTTGATGGACATTCAAATGCCAATAATGAATGGTTATGAAGCTACTATAGAAATTAGAAAAAAACCAACTGGAAAACATATTCCAATTATTGCATTAACAGCTGGCACAGTAATTGGTGAAAAAGAAAAATGTCTAGATGCTGGTATGAATGATTATGTTTCCAAACCTATTATAAAAGAAACACTTGAAAACATAGTCACTAAGTGGATAAAAAATTAAATAATAATTTGTTAATTTGTAAAAAATTATAAACTATGAAATGGATAGGAAATCGTAAAAGTGATAACGTTGAAGACCGTAGAGGAATGTCTGGTGGAGGAAAAGCTATTGTAGGAGGAGGTGTTCTTGGTATCATTATTCTATTAGTTAATATGTTCGGTGGAGAAAACGCCCAAATGCTCACTCCTATTTTAGAACAAATGAATCAAGGGCAGCAATCTGCTCCAACAGAAGAAAGAGCATTAACTCCAGAAGAAAAAGAAATTGGTGACTTTGCAAGTACCGTTTTTGCTTATACCGAAGATACTTGGGATAAAATCTTCAAAGAAAATGGAATGCAATACGAACAACCTAAAATGGTGTTATTTTCTGATGCTGTAGAAACTGCTTGCGGAAGTGCCACTGCTGCTTCTGGTCCTTTTTATTGCCCTGGCGACAAAAAAGTGTATATGGATTTACGTTTTTTTGAAGAATTAAAAACAAGATTTGGTGCCAAAGGTGGAGATTTTGCAATAGCTTATGTAATTGCGCATGAAGTTGGTCATCATATTCAAACTATATTAGGAACTTCAGGAAAAGTTCGTCAACTACAACAAGGAAAAAGTGAAGCTGAAGCCAATAAATTTTCGGTTGCATTAGAGCTTCAAGCAGATTTTTATGCTGGTGTTTGGGCAAAACACAATAGCCAATATCTTGAAGTAGGAGATTTAGAGGAAGCTATAAGTGCTGCACATGCAGTTGGTGATGATGCCATTCAAAGTAGAATGCAAGGTCATGTAGTTCCAGATTCTTTCACACATGGAACTTCAGAACAAAGAATCTACTGGTTTAAAAAAGGATTTCAAACTGGTGATATAGAACAAGGCGATACTTTTTCAGCATTGTTTGAATAATCTTTTTGTATTAATAAAAAAATTAGAAATCGTCTAGCTATAAAACTAGACGATTTTTTTTATCCCAACCAACCATCTCTATCCAAACTTCTATACTGAATTGCTTCGGCTATATGGTTAGGAACTACATTTTCTGATGCATCCAAATCGGCTATTGTTCTAGCTACTTTTAAAATTCTGTCGTAAGCTCTAGCAGACAAGTTTAATCTTTCCATAGCTGTTTTTAATAATTGCAAAGAAGCATCATCTAAAGCACAATATTCTCTTATTTGTTTTGAGCTCATTTGCGCATTATAATGTATATTATCAAATTCAGCAAAACGTCTCGTTTGAATTTCTCTTGCTCCTATAACTCGCTTACGAATCTCAACACTACTTTCGGCTTTTCTAGTTTCTGTCAATTTTTCAAATGGAACTGGTGTAACTTCAATGTGAATATCAATTCTGTCTAATAATGGACCTGAAATTTTTCCCATATAACGTTGCATTTCTGCTGGAGAAGATGTCAAAGGCGCATCAGGATTATTAAAAAAACCACTCGGACTCGGGTTCATACTTGCCACTAACATAAAAGATGAAGGATATGTTATAGTAAATTTTGCTCTTGCAATAGTAACTTCTCTATCTTCTAATGGTTGTCGCATTACTTCTAAAACTTCTCTTTTAAATTCTGGTAATTCATCAAGAAATAAAACGCCATTATGCGAAAGCGAAATCTCACCTGGTTGAGGATAACTTCCACCACCAACTAAAGAAACGGAGGAAGCTGTGTGATGTGGTGATCGAAAAGGTCGTTGACTCATCAAACCAGCATCTTTAATTTTTCCAGCAACTGAATGAATTTTGGTGGTTTCCAAAGCTTCTTTCAAAGTCATTGGTGGCAATATACTGGGCAAACGCTTTGCCAACATCGTTTTTCCTGAACCTGGCGGCCCAATCAAAATAATATTATGACCACCAGCAGCAGCAATTTCCATACAACGTTTGATGCTCTCCTGCCCTTTTACATCCGAAAAATCAAATTCGGGAAAGTCTAGTGTTTTATTAAATTCTTCACGAGTATCAATAATTGTTGGTTCAATCGTACCTTTTCCTTCAAAAAAATTGATGACTTCAGTCACATTTTCAATTCCGTAAACTTCCAATCCATCAACAATTGCGGCTTCCTTTACATTCTGTTTTGGCAGAAAAAAGCCTTTAAAACCCTCTTCTCTAGCTTTAATTGCAATAGACAACGCACCTTTTATTGGTTGCAAACCGCCATCTAATGACAATTCGCCCATAATGACATATTTTGCAACATCATCAGCTCGAATTTGACCAGAAGCAACGAGAATTCCAATTGCCAATGTCAAATCATAAGCAGAACCTTCTTTCCTCAAATCGGCAGGTGCCATATTGATGGTTATTTTTTTTCCGGGAAGTTGATAGTTGTTGTTTTTGAGTGCAGCAGCAATGCGGTAACTGCTTTCTTTGATGGCATTATCGGGTAAACCTACAAGATGGTACCCAACACCTTTATCAATATTTACTTCTACAGTGATTGTTGTGGCTTCAACGCCAAAGACGGCGCTACCGAATACTTTTACTAACATGGCTTATACTTTTTTAAATGGCTTATAATGATGCAAATATAAAAAGTTTTTTGAAAACTCAATTTTAAGTTGACTAAAAAGTTTACTTTTTTAAAATATTTCAAAAGAAAATCCATTTTTTAATTCTATATTTGCAATGAGGATTCCGAAAGGAAGTTACACCTCACCACAATAGCCAATCGCTCCAGATTGGCTTTTGTATTTTATATACCTAATCAAATGTTGATTTAATTTAACGCCTTAACTTTTAGGTAATATTAACTAAACCAAATCATAAACTTTAAGTAACTTCAATTTTACATTTCAAGCCGTTCTTTGCAAAAAAATTTAACGAGCTAAACGATGAAATTTAACTTACTTATTACAACACTACTTTTTGTAACATTCTCATTTTCACAATCAAAAGGAACACTAACTGGTGCAATCACCGATAAAGAAGCTAGTAATGCAGCATTACCATTCGCAAATGTGGCAATAAAAGGAACTTCTATTGCAGTTACCACAAATGAAACAGGAAACTATTCAATTTCTTTAAATCCTGGAAATTACGTAGTTCAATTTAGTTTTATTGGTTATGAAAACGTTGAAAAATCTGTAACTATAAAAACTGGAGAAACTGCTACACTAAATTGTAGTCTTGGTTCAGGGAATTATACATTGAAAGATGTAGTTGTAAAATCTGCTGGAAAAAACAGAGAAAAAGAGTCAGCATTGTTACTTGAACAAAAGAAAGCGGTTGAAATAAAACAAAGCATTGGAGCTCAGGAAATGAGTAGAAAAGGTGTTAGTGATGCAGCAGCAGCTGTAAGCAAAGTGTCAGGAATTTCAAAACAAGAAGGTTCAAGTGGAATTTTTGTTAGAGGTCTTGGAGACCGTTATAATAGCACTAGTTTAAATGGATTACCGCTTCCTTCAAACGAACCTACGAATAAAAATGTTGCTTTAGATTTATTCTCTACTGATGTTATACAATCAATTGGTGTAAGCAAAACTTATTACACTGATACTTATGGAGATGTTGGTGGTGCAACAATAGACATCAATTCAAAAGAACATTCAGGAAAAGGAAAATTGACAGTTGAATTTGGAAGTAGTTACAATGGAAATGCTTTTTCTAACGAATATAAAATAGCTGATGGTATAGAAAAACATGGCTTTTACTCTATAAAAAAACCTACGAATATCAATAAGTACCAATTTGAAAATAAATGGACACCAAATTATGAAGAAAAACCAGTCGGAACCAATATTGGCATTTCTGGTGGAAAAAGTTTTTCATTTGGTGGAACAAAAAAAATAAATTTATTTTTAGCTGCATCACACGAGAATAGTTTCAAAAATAAAACAGGAAATCAACTAAATGTTGGTAATTCAAACGATAATATTATTGAAGATTTTTATGATGTTCAAAAATATGAGTTTAGTACAAAAACTTCAGGTTTAGCAAACATTGGATTTAATTTTAATAAAAATAACACAATTAAAGTAAACAGCATTTTTATAAATTCTTCTAAAAGTGATGTAAATGAATATTATTTCATTGATGAAAATAAGTCAAAAAGTTTTTCAAGACAAACTATAAACGAACAAAATAAATTATTTGTAAATCAATTATTAATTTCAAATAAACTTAGTGAAAAATTTGATTTAAATTGGGGAGGCTCTTACGGAATAGTAAATTCTGATATGCCAGACAGAATCACAAATACATTGGTTGAAGGAACAAACGGATTTATTTTTAACACAAATACACCATCTATCAATAGTCGTTATTTTCAATCATTAGAAGAAAATGAAATTTCTGGGAAAGCAGTTTTAACCTATAAATTTAATACTGATAACGAATCTAATTATAAATCAAAATTACATTTTGGGTTGAATACTAAAATTAAATCACGTGATTTTGAAGCTACACAATTTAACTTCAAGATCAATGGTGCAATTAACATTTCAGAGAATGACATTGATGCTTTTTTAAATGCAGATAATCAATCATTAAAAAACAATGTATTGAATACATTTAAAATACTTACCGCTAGAAACGCTGGAAACCTAAAACCTTTTACTTATAATGCTGACTTAATGATTAATGCAGGTTATGTAAATTTTGAAAATTCTCCAAACGAAAAACTAACATATACTCTTTCTGTTAGAGCTGAAAAAGTAACACAAGAAATGAAATGGGATACAAATATTTCTTTACCGAATGTAAATTATGAAGATGCAAAAATTGATGAACTTTATATTTTACCTGTTATAACTGCAAAATATAGCTTAAATGACAAGCAAAATTTGAGAGCAGCAGCAAGCAAAACTTATACATTACCACAATTTATAGAAAAAGCACCATTCCGATTTGAAGTTATTGGAGAAAGTACAGTGGGAAATCCATTTATCAAACCATCTGAAAATTATAATTTTGATATTAAATGGGAATTATTTCCAGAAAAAGATGAACTAATCTCAATAACTGGTTTTGGAAAAATTATCAATAATCCAATTAGTAAAGCAAGATTAAATTCTGCGTTGAATGACAATACATTTATTAATGCTGGCGAAAATGCAATGGTAGCAGGTGCTGAGTTTGAAATAAGAAAAAATATTTGGGCTACTGAAAACAAAAGTAGCTTAAGCGGTGGAATGAACTTAACTTACATGTACTCTGAACAAAAATTAAGTACTCAAAAAGTGGCTACAGATACAAAAAATACAATAAGTGTTAGTTTCAATGATTCTAAAGATGGTTTACAAGGTGCGTCTCCATTATTATTAAATTTAGATTTAACATATAAATTGGAGAATGAAACATTCAAACCTATTGTTTCATTAGTTGGAAATTATTTTCATGATAGAATTTATTCACTAGGAAATATTCAATCTGGAGGAAATGTAGTTGAAAAAGGAATTCCAACTCTAAACCTAATTTCAAGTGCAACTATTGGAAAAAATTTAAATATTAGTTTAAATGTGAAAAATTTACTTGACAGCAAAATTGAAAGATACCAAAAAAACAACGATGGTAATTTTACAACTTATTCATTTAAAACAGGTTTAGACTTTAGTATTGGTGTGAAATATTCTATTTTCTAATAATTATCATGTTAAATAAAGATTACCTATTTAACTATTAATTTACAATAAAAAAATAGATTGATAATGAATCATTAATTTTTAAATAACTTGTATAAAAAGTCAATTATTCATCTTTGCAATAAATAACATTAACTAACTAAATTAAAAAACAATGAAAAAATTACTTTTAAGTTTATCTATTTTGAGCACACTTTTTGTAGGTTGTAGTGATGATGAAGAAACAACTCCAACTGTTCCAGCTACTGCTGAGCTTTCTGGCAACATTACTTCAAATTTAACACTTAATGCAGAAACTGTTTATACTTTAAAAGGGGCAACTTATGTAAAATCTGGCGCAACTTTAACTATTCCTGCTGGAACAGTAATTGAAGCTGATGCGGCTTATCAAGAAGTAGCATTTTTAGCTATTGAAAGAGGAGCAAAAATTAATGCACAAGGAACAGCAGCAAAACCAATAACTTTTACTTCTAATAGTAATAGTCCGGAAGCAGGTGATTGGGGTGGATTAGTAATTTGTGGAAATGCAGTAACAAATTTGGGTACTAATGTAACTGCTGAAGTTACTGGATTAAACTATGGTGGAACAAATTCTGCAGATAATTCAGGAACACTTTCTTATGTGATCATAGAATACTCTGGTAACTTAATAAATGATGAAGCTGAATTTAATGGTTTAACATTTTATGCGGTAGGTTCTCAAACTGTTGTAAATAACATTTTAGTCTACCAAGGTTCTGATGATGCTATCGAATGGTTTGGTGGTTCAGTTAATGCAACTAACCTAGCAGCTATAGGATGTCAAGATGATTCTTTCGATTGGACTGAAGGATGGAATGGAACAGTTTCAAACATGTATTCAAATCAATCATCTGCTACCTCTTTTTCTGCTGATAGTCGTGGAATGGAAGGTGACAATAATGCTACAAATGCAACATTAACTCCAATATCATTTCCTACTTTAAGTAATATTACCTTAATTGGTAGAAATAATGCTGCTGTAACAAAAGAAGCTGGAATGTGGTTAAGAAGAGGTACAAAAGCAACTATCTCAAATGCCTATATTGCAGATTTTAAAAGTACAACATCTGGTTCTGGTTTTGCAATTTATGCTGATGGAACTGATTCTCAGACATTTTTTACTGCAAATCCAATTTCAAATGTAACAATACTTAATGTTACTGCAAATTCAAATACAGGTACATATTTCACTGCCGGAACAACTACAGGAGCAGGAAATGGCGCTACTCTTCCATCATGGACAAGTTGGATGGGTTTGTAAACCAAAATAAATTAATAAAAAAAGTTCGTCTATCTCTAGACGAACTTTTTTATTTACAAAACGTTTTGAATTAATTTTTAACAGCTATTGGTTTAGTGTTAAGATCTTTTATAACTGCTATTTGATTTTTAGAATAATCAACTTCTTTTACTGCAACAGCATTATCAAAAAATTGCCATTTTCCTGTTTTATCTCCATTGCTATACTCAGCAATAGTTTGAATTGCACCATTTTCAGAATATGAAGTCCATTTTCCTTCTAACTTTCCATCTTTAAAGTAACCTACTTGTTGTACATTTCCATTATCATAGAAATAAGTTGCTTTAACTAATTGTCCTACTGCTTCTAATTGTGGTTCTCCTTGCGCAAAAATCATTCCTGAAACCATCATTAACGCGATTAAAATTATCTTTTTCATAAGTAGCTTGGGTTTATAATTAATATTTCGATAACAAATATACAAACTATTTTACAATAAAAAAACTTTTACTTAACAATTTAGTAACATTAGAAAAATTTAACATTTAATATAATAAAAAAACCGATGATAATCACCGGTTTCATATATGCTATTTCTTTTTAGATTTAGCTTTCTTTTTAGCTTTTGCTTTTTTCTTAGCTTTCTCTTTCTTCTTTGCTTTGGCTTTATCTTTTGCTTTTTGTTTTTTGGCTTGTTCGTTCTTTTTAGCTTTTTTCTTTTTCTCCTTGTCTTTTTCTTTTTGCTTTTCTTTTTTTGCCTTAGCTTTTTTCTTAGCTATTTCTTTTTTCTCTTTTTCTTTCGATTTAGATTTTTTTTCTTTTTCTGAGTCTTTCATAATTTCTGTGTTTTCGCTATTTACAGAAACTGTTTCTTCTAAAACTTCTTCTGCTTTTGCTTCTGTTACTGTTGCTTCTTTAACAACTTTTGATCTTGTTCGAGTTGGAGTTGCTTTAACTGTTGAAGTTCTAGTCGCTCTAGTTCGTGTTTTTGGTTTTTCTGAAACTTCTTCTTTAGAATCTACAACAATAGTTGTTGATTCTTGCGCATTTTCATTCGTTTCCAAGTTATTGTCTTCTGTGGTTTCTTCTTTATTTATCATTGTGAGATTATTTTTAATATTTATTAAATGTAAATTCAATGTAAATTTTACGTTAACAAAAATACAATATAAAACAATTGCCCAATGTTAAGTTTTCGTTTTAGGTGAAAACTTAACATTGGACAATAAAATTGAAGTTTTTAATTTTTAAATACCTATCTCTACTTGAAAGCGCAAATACCAATTATTTTTTGAAGTTCCATCGTAGAAATCTAGAATGTCATAATTGACTTCACCTTGAATTTTAAAGGAATGTTCCCAAATATATTTAGTAAGTCCTAAACTAAACTGCTTTGTATTTGGAGCAAATGTTTTTATGTCATTCCCGACTTTTTGTATAGAATATCGACTAATAAATTCATAATTACTTTTAGTATTATAACTCAATTGATAATCGAATCCATTTCCAACAAAAACATAGTTTGATTCAGTACTATCTAGAGGATTTATTGTTACAGCATTATCATTGGTAGTTCTTGACATATAACTTGACATGGCAGCCCAACCATTATATTTAAACATAGCATCAAGTAAAACAGATTTCATGGTTCGTTGTTCAAACAAATCATTTCCAAGTTGTCCTTGCGTTCTTCTAGCATGATTATTCTGTTGAAATGCACCTGAAAACATAACTTTAGGCTTTTTCTCTCTAACAATATCACCTTCAAAATAAGTTCCGTCTTTAGCGAAAGCTCCAAACGGAAATAACTCTGCTTTTCCAGTTACTGCAATTCCATCATCAGGTTTATCGGTACTATTTCTGCCTTCACCTGAAGAAATTGCTGTTTTAAAATTATAAGAGAATTTATCCATATACTCGTTTATATTATGGACTTGAAATCCAAAATCTCTATCTATTGTAAATCTTGAATTGTTAATCGTTCTATCTGTTAATTGCAATCCTCCTGATGAATTAACACGTTGTCGATTTCCTGGTAATTTTGTTTGTCCAAAACTAATATTCCAATTTTTATTTGGTCTATAAAAAACAACTGCATCTCTAATTATATTAATGTTTTCTCCTTCTTTAATTTCTCCAACATCACCAGGAGCAAAAGATAATTGAATAACATACAAAAACTTCGGATTTCCAACATAACCATCAAAACGTAATCGCAAACGACGAATTTGTCCATCATAAGCTCCATTTTCGCCATCATTTTCGATGTAAGTGACTCTGTTTTGCATTCTAAATCGAATATTCAGTTGAAATAAACTATCTGGAGAAGTCAATCCCAAACCTTTACCAAAACTATAATAAGGCAAAGCAGATAATTTTAAATCGTTATCACTTTTTGATTGTTTGATAGTAACCTGCGAATTAGAAATAGTTATAAAAAGCAATAATAGTATTGTACTGTAAAACTTCATTTTTTTTTATTTCGTGTTTTGCAAATATAAAAAAACTCCTAAAGAACTAAGAACTTTAGGAGTTTATATTGAATATGTTATTTACATTAAAACAAAAGCATAAAGTAATATACTAAGGCAGCAAGTAAAGCTGAAACTGGAATAGTCAAAATCCAAGCCCAAAGCAGTTTAACAGTTACGCCCCAACGAACAGCAGAAACTCTTTTAGTCACACCTACTCCAATGATAGAACCTGTAATAGTATGTGTTGTTGAAACTGGAATCTTGAAATGTTCCGTTGTAAACAATGTCAAAGCACCTGCTGACTCAGCTACTACACCTTCAAAAGCTGTTACCTTTGTGATTTTTGAACCCATTGTTTTCACAATTTTCCAACCACCACTTAATGTTCCTAAAGCAATAACTGTATAACATGTTAATGGAATCCACTCAGGCATTATACCATCAATATGAACACCATTTACATCAGAAGGTAGTTGAACATTCAAAT
The DNA here is from genome assembly GCF_027531705.1 of Flavobacterium sp. Lineage (GTDB taxonomy): Bacteria > Bacteroidota > Bacteroidia > Flavobacteriales > Flavobacteriaceae > Flavobacterium. Next base: position 50,669 of record NZ_JAPZSP010000017.1, read on the forward strand.
CCAACATAAATCCTGATAAATTAAAATTTGGATTGTCTTTGATAAAAACGGCCACAGCAGCCGCAATAATACCCATTACTTTTTGAGAATCATTACCACCATGTCCTAAACTAAAAGCTGCAGAAGATAACAATTGCATTTTCTTTAAAACTTTTTCAGCTGTAGCTGTTGAAAAACTACTAAATAAAAGATTAAAAATTGCCAAAGCATAAAATATAAAGGCTACCAAAAACCATTTTATATTATGAGGCTCAGTTATAACACTCCAAAAATGATTTTCAAACCTAGGCTTTTTAATATCTTCATATGAAATCATTACTGAAAACAAAAACCATCCTACCAACAACATTAATACAACAGTTAGTATTTTAGGATATATATTTTTTTTAGAAGAATACATTAACCATAGTGAAATGAAATAAGAAATTATCATTCCAAGTAATGGTGCTAGAACTATAAATAAAATTACAATAAATACTCCCGATGGTAACAATTCCCCAGCCTTAGCTGCTTTGTACCAATTTACAATTTTAAAACCAGCATGTTCTAAATCAGTAACATCAAGAAAACCATGAGCAACAGCAGCTCCAGCAAAACCACCAATTAATGTATGTGATGAAGATGAAGGAATTCCTTTCCACCATGTAAATAAGTTCCAAATTATAGCAGCAATTACACCCGCTAAAATTACACTCAAATTGATACTACTTGTATGAGCTGTTTTAGCTACAGTATCTGCAACACCAAAACCGAAAACCCAATACGCTAAAAAGTTAAAAAAAGCTGCCCACATTACTGCTTGAAATGGTGTCAATACTTTTGTAGCAACAATAGTGGCAATTGAGTTTGCAGCATCATGAAAACCATTGATGTAATCAAAGATTAAAGCAAGAACAATTATTATAATGAGTAAAGTAAAATCCATAAATATTATTTGAAAGTACTACTATTTATGAATGTTTAACAGAAATTTGTTCCATAACATTAGAAACACTCTTGCATTTGTCAGAAGCCATTTCTAAAGCTGAAAGCACTTCTTTGTATTTTATAATATTTTTTGCATCAGTTTCATTTTCAAAAATATCGGCAACTGCTTTATCAAAAACAACATCTGCTTTACTTTCTAATTTATTAATTCTTTTACATGTTTCCTTAATAAGTTTGGTATTATCAATATTTTTTAATTGACCAATACCTTCATTAATAAGTTCACAAGCTTCAAGATTGATTTCAGTTAATTTTCTAATAGATTTTGTGATTTTATCAACTTGATATAAACGAATTCTACTAGCAGCACCATGCATATTATCAGCCACATTATCAATAGATTTGATTAATGCGTGAATATCTTCTCTGTCAAATGGCGTGATAAAATTTCTACTTAACTCTAAGTGAGTTTTATGTGTAATTTCTTCAATTGTAGCTTCTAATTCTTCAATTTTCTTAAAATATTCTTCACGTTCTTCCTTTGGTGCATTAACACCTTCATGCAAAGTTCTAGCAAGAATTACTAAATTTGCAGAAGCCTGTTGAAATAATGGAAAGAACTTTTTATCCTTAGGAACTAAAAACTGAAAAATACTATTTAATGTCATTTCTGTGTGATTTAATGCCGCAAAAGTATTCATCTAATGTTAAGTGAATATTAATTTATATAAAAAGTTAATAAAAACCGCTAAATTTAGTTTTATAAAAAATTTAAAACGTTTTCGTACATTAGCCACAATAAAATAAGTAACAATTTATGGACATAAACTTCAACAAAAACGAAGATCATAACAAACTTTTACTATCCGATTTAAAGCAAAAATTTGCCAAAGTTAAACTTGGCGGTGGCGAAAAAAGAATCGAAAAACTGCATTCCGAAGGCAAAATGACAGCTAGAGAACGCATTGATTACCTGTTAGATGCCAAATCAAAATCTATCGAAATTGGTGCTTTTGTTGGTGACGGAATGTATGCCGAACATGGCGGTTGTCCTTCTGGTGGTGTGGTAGTAAAAATCGGTTATATTTCTGGTAAACAATGCATTGTCGTAGCAAATGATGCTACAGTAAAAGCGGGTGCATGGTTTCCAATTACAGGAAAAAAGAATCTTCGTGCGCAAGAAATTGCAATGGAAAATCGTCTCCCAATAATTTATTTGGTTGATTCTGCAGGCGTTTATTTGCCAATGCAAGACGAAATTTTTCCTGATAAAGAACATTTTGGTAGAATTTTTAGAAACAATGCCATTATGAGTAGTATGGGAATTACCCAAATTGCTGCCGTTATGGGAAGTTGTGTGGCTGGTGGCGCTTATCTTCCAATTATGAGTGACGAAGCCATGATTGTGGATAAAACAGGAAGTATTTTCCTCGCTGGAAGTTATTTAGTAAAAGCAGCAATTGGTGAAAATATTGATAATGAAACACTTGGTGGTGCAACTACACATTGCGAAATTTCAGGTGTAACCGATTATAAAGCAAAAGATGATAAAGATGCTTTAGACAGAATAAAAAGTATTGTTGGCAAAATTGGCGATTACGATAAAGCTGGTTTCAACAGAGAAAAAGCCGAAAAACCTACTGAAAAAGAGAACGATATTTTTGGAATTGTACCAAAATCACGTGCCGATCAATATGACATGTACGACATTATCAAACGATTGGTCGACAAATCAGAATGGGACGAATACAAACCCGATTACGGAAAAACAATCATAACAGCTTATGCCAGAATCGATGGTTGGGCAGTTGGAATAATTGCTAATCAACGAAAAGTGGTGAAAAACGCTAAAGGCGAAATGCAATTTGGTGGTGCCATCTATTCTGATTCGGCTGACAAAGCAACTCGTTTTATTGCCAATTGTAATCAAAAGAAAATTCCGTTGGTTTTCTTGCAAGATGTAACAGGTTTTATGGTAGGAAGCAAATCGGAACACGGCGGAATTATTAAAGATGGTGCCAAAATGGTAAATGCGGTTTCCAATTCGGTTGTGCCAAAATTCACCATTATTATAGGAAACTCTTATGGTGCAGGAAATTACGCCATGTGCGGAAAAGCTTATGATCCAAGATTAATTGTAGCTTGGCCAAGTGCAGAACTAGCCGTTATGGGCGGAACACAAGCTGCAAAAGTATTAGCACAAATTGAAGCATCATCGCTAAAAGCAAAAGGCGAAACAGTTGACGAAAAAGTAGAACAAGAATTATTTGATAAAATCAAAGCAAGATACGACGCACAAGTTTCACCTTATTATGCAGCCGCTCGTTTATGGACAGATGCGATAATCGATCCATTAGAAACTAGAACTTGGATTTCTATGGGAATTGAAGCAGCAAACCACTCACCTATTGAGAAGAAATTTAACTTGGGAGTTATTCAGGTTTAGGAAGTTAGAAGATGGGAGTTATTAGAAATTAAACTGATTATAAATTAATGAAAAAATTATTTTTTATAACAATTTTATTAGGTTTTCAATCGCTTTTTGCACAGGAAACATTTACACGAAAAGATTCGCTTCGTGGTGGTTTACAATACGGAAAAGGTAATTATGATGTATTGCGATATGATTTAAACATAAAAGTAAATATTGACGAAAAATCTATTTCGGGTTATAACGATATCACTTTCAAAGCAGCCATTAATAAAACCAAAAATATTCAAATCGATTTGTTTGAAAATATGGTAATTGATAGTATCATTCACAATAACGAAAAAATTCCTTTTACTAGAGAATTTAATGCTGTGTTTTTAACTTTTCCACAGTTTTTAGTTCAAAAATTTGAAAAAAAAATCAGGGTTTACTATTCTGGTAAACCGACCATTGCAAAACGTGCTCCTTGGGATGGCGGTTTTGTTTTTTCCAATGATAAACAAGGAAAACCTTGGGTTGGTGTTGCTTGTCAAGGCGATGGTGCCAGTTTATGGTTTCCCTGCAAAGATTCTCAAAGTGATGAACCCGATAATGGTGTTTCAATAAAAGTTGCCGTTCCAAATGGTTTAATGAACGTTTCCAACGGAAGATTGATTGGTAGTGAAGATTTGAAAAACGGCTATACTCGTTGGGATTGGGAAGTTAAAAATCCAATAAACAATTACGATATTACGGTAAATATTGCCGATTATGCGCATATTCATGATACTCACAATGGTTTAGATTTAGATTATTATGTATTAAAAGAAAATGAAGCAAAAGCCAAAACTCATTTTGAAGAAGTCAAACCAATGTTAGATTGTTTTGAGAGTAAATTTGGGAAATATCCTTTTGCCGAAGATGGTTACAAGTTAGTTGAAACGCCTTATTTGGGCATGGAACATCAAAGTGCCGTTGCTTACGGAAATGGGTATCAAAAAGGCTATCGCGGAACGGATTTGTCTGATACTGGAATTGGTTTACTATTCGATTTTATCATTGTTCACGAAAGTGGTCACGAATGGTTTGGTAACAGTATAACCAGCAAAGATGTAGCCGATATGTGGATTCACGAAGGTTTTACTTGCTACTCCGAATCAGTTTTTTTAGAATGCCAATATGGTTACGAAAAAGCGCAAAAATACATCAACGGATTGAAACGAAATGTACTGAACGACAAACCTATAATGGGACAATTTGGTGTTGCCAACGAAGGTTCAAGCGATATGTATTATAAAGGTGCGTTGATGCTAAATACCATAAGACATATACTAAACGACGATGCTAAATGGTGGAAATTGCTATTAAGTTACTCAGAAAAATTTCGTCATAGAATTATTGACAATCGAATGGTAGTGGCTTATTTTGAACGTGAAACAGGATTAAATTTGAAACCCGTTTTCAATCAATATTTAAAGTATAAAAACATTCCAGTTCTTGAATTAAAAGTCACTAAAAAACAATTAGAATACCGCTGGAAAACAGACGAACCTAATTTAACAATGCCAATCGACATCAAAATAAAAGGAAAAGAAACGCGCTTACAACCTACAAACGAATGGCAAAAATCAACTTTCAAAGTAAAAAAAATGAAAGAAATTGAAGTCTTGACCAATGAGTTTTTTGTGGATGTTGAGAAGTAGAAAAGTGATTTCCATGGCACAAATCAATATGTTAGCTGTTATAGTACAAAAAAATGAGCAAAAAAAATCAACCCAATAACAAGATATTATTTTTGAACATATTTATCAGGATAAACTATTTCGTATTCACTTAAATTTAAAGCCTTTTTATCATAAAGACATATTTGTATAGCTGGTCTATAGTCTATAAATTGTTTTTTATTATTAGGCTCAAGTATCATCCTATAAGTATACTCAGGACTTTTATCTGGCGAAATACTATTTACCCCAACAGCCCTAGAAGAAGAATAATCAAAAATGTCTAATGTATATTTTAAATAATAGAAAATATCAGATACAGTTGTTGTTTCATCATCAATTAATCCTTCACTCCTCATAAGATCAATAATTGAACCAAATAAATCCATATGTTCTGGCTCACCTACTAAATCAAAACATTCTTTAGTATTAAAATCACATTTTGCTTTACATACAATATAATTATTTTTCATTTTTACTTTGCCCCACCAATGAGACAAATATTCAAATGTATCCCAAAAATAAAAACCATAACCAAGCCATGCGTCATCCGATTTACATTCGAATGGCCCACTATTTATTACTTCCTGAGGATTTTTATCCTTAAGTGTTTGAAAAAGAATTTTTCGAGACAAAACTAAACTATTTAACTATTGTATTAGCTCTCAATACTGGCTCTAGCTCCGAAAGATTATAAGTCGGTAATACAAGTACAGGAATATTTGCTTGCAATGTTATTGTACTAATGAATGCTCTTAAATACGGAAATACAATAGCTATTGAATTTGTAAAGAAAAATGAAGGTATTTCATCTTTAGACGTAACTCCTTCTATTTTGAAAGTCCCAACACATGTTACTTTAATAAATTGGTAATTATCGTTTTCTGTATCAATAACTGTAAAATCTAATTTTAATTCATATTCAGAAGTTTTTTGATTAAAAACTCCATGTGGTTCAAAATTAACATCGACTTTTTTTGTTTGTTGTGTCTCAAAGTCTATTGCTACTTTCGTAAACATATAGCTTATCAATTGAAATGATGCACTTTTACTCATATCTAATATAATTAAAATAAAAACTCCGAAGAGTACTTCGGAGTTGCTAATTTATCGTTATTTTCTTTAATAATAAAATATTTTTCTTCTTGCCACTTAAAGAACATTTTAGTAACATCTAAAAATTCTTTAAGTTTAGGTCCTTTTGGAGACTCTTTTTTTGTTCTCTCCCAATCACTTTCAATTTTTTCACGAGAATTATCTTGAAAGTACTTCTTAAGTTTTAATAACATTTCGCTCATAATATTTCCTTTCTTTTATTGTATGTTACCTTCAACAAAGGTATATATATTGTTCATATATATAACCATCTTTAACAATTTATACTGATTCTAAATTACTAAGTCCTCAATTATCTCTTATAGAATCTTTACTAACAACTACTATACCACTATTATATAACGCTAAATTTTAATTAATATTTTCTTGATAATCATGCTTATTTTTAACATAAACTACAACAGCTAACAGCCGTTTCACGAAATTGCGGGGTTTGGGATTTATCAGAATTGGTAATTTTTGAAACTAAATTTTGTCTATATTTGTAATCAAAAGTGTTGAAAATCCGCAACTTCGTGAAGCGGCGACACGTTAGCAGCAATATTAAAAATGAGCAAACGAACATTTAACTTAACAATCACAAAACAAAGTAGAGCACTTACTGTGATTTTCTTATTGCCAATTATTGTATTTATTTCTATTGTTATTAAATTTGAATCAGATAGTTTCATATTAGGTGGAACAGCATTATTATTTTTCCTTTTTTTAAGCTATTATTTCTTAATTGGAGAATTAACTGTCTCGATTTATGACGAAAAAATTCATTTTGAATGGAAAAAGAAATTATTTTTTAATTACCGTGATATTGAAACAATCAAGGAATCAGATATTGAGAAAATTGTCGTTGATGATGGAAAGTATCTCAGACAAATTAGTACATCAAACATATCCATTAGTCTTGGTACAAGCAGAATAAAACCCAAAGATTCCTCTAAATTAATTTCTTATTTCAAATCAAAATATACTGTAATTAATAGTTGGGAAAATATCTCAAAAAGTAGATTAAACTCATTCTATAAAATAAATATAGTTGTCTTAATACTTGTTGGTATTATATTTATTTCACTCGTGTTTATAAAAGGATTTCAACCAAAATTGCTTTTTATATTTCTGTTTTGTGTTCCTCAGTTGATTATGTATGGCAAACAAATGAAGGATACAATCAATAAAAAATAAATACTGCTGCTAACAGCTGTTTGCAAAAATTGCGAAACTTTAGCAAGTCGGACGTATTTCTTTCGCAAGATTTATTACTTTAACATAAAATAATCAGTTCCGAAGTTCGCAACCTCGCCAAGCTAGATAACGTTAGATTTTATAAGTCAAATCATTTTCATCCAAACAGCGTTAAAAATCCTACTCCAAACTCTCTTTTCTTAAGATTTTTCCAGTAGCCGTTTCTTTGAATTTTGGTATAAAAATTACTTCTTTTGGTTTTTCATATTTGTCTAAATCATCAAAAAGAGTGCTTTCCAACTCCAATTTTTCGCCTTCAATTACCAAAATTACTTTTTCGCCTAATTCTTTATCTTCTTTGGCTGCAATGAAAAATCTTGGCTCGATTTTGTCAAATAATTTTTGCTCAATTTCTTCAGGAATTAACTTGATGCCACCGCTGTTTATCACATTATCATAACGACCAATAAACTTAAATTGGTTTTCGTTTACCAATTCAACAATATCGTTTGTTACAATAACTTCATCTGAAATTCTTGGCGCATGAAGCACTAAACAATTTCTATCGTCATACGAAATAGTAACTTCTGGCAAAACGGTAAATGCCTTCTCGCCTACTAATTTTGCTGCAATATGCGTAATGGTTTCGGTCATTCCGTAGGTTTCATAAACTTTAGTCGAAACTTTCATCAATTGTTTTTCCAAATCTGGATTGATTTTGGCACCACCAACAATCATTTTTTTAACTCTTTTCAAACCAGCCATAGAACTTTTTGCTTGCAACGGAACCATAGCAGCAAAATCATAAAAAGTATCATTATTATACAATGGATTGGCACTTGGCGCTACAAAATCCATATCTAAACCTAGAATAAAAGCTCTGATGAACATCATTTTTCCAGCAATATATTTGGTTGGTAAACAATGTAAAGCCTTATCACCAGGATTTAATTCAAAGAAATCACCTGTCGCTAATGCCGAATTTACCATAGCTTGTTTGTCTATTCTAATCAGTTTGGGTGCACCAGTTGTTCCAGATGTTTTAACTTCTAAATAGGGTTTGTCATCAAACCAATCTAAAAAGAAATTTCCAACAGGTTTCTGAAAATCAGCACCTTCTTTTATGAAACTATAAGCTACACGCAACATATCATCTGCGCTAAAATGGAAACCGTTTAACTTGAATTTGTTGTGAACGTTGTTGTAAGTTGGATTAATCATTAGTTCCTTGTATTTCGTTGATTAGATTAGAATTTGTTGAATGAATTTCACCAGTAAGTTTTTCTTTCCAGTTCGTCCAATTGTATTTTTTAGCAAAAATAAATAGCAAAATTGGATATATTATTAAAACAGGTGCAATAACATCGAAACCTGCTGATGGTTCGGAAATATCTTTTAAAATTGAATGTGTTTGAAACGCTGACCAATCTGCGGTAACTAACAAAGCTCCGACCAAATTATTGGCAGCATGAAAACCAAGAGAAAGTTCCATTCCTTCATCCATGAGCGTTAAAATTCCTAGAAAAAAACCTGTTCCTATATAGTAAACTAAGACGATGTAACCCATTTTAGTCACTTCGGGATTGGCAATATGCATTAATCCAAAAATTGAAGATGTCGTGATCAATGGAAACCATTTATTGCGAGCTAAATTTCCAAAACCTTGCATCAAATAACCTCTAAAAACATATTCTTCACAGCTGGTTTGAATAGGAATCATAAGTGTTCCAATGATTACCAAAATCAAAAATGGAACTAATTTGAAGTTCATTACAAAACTTTCAGGCGAAGTATAATAAAGAATTGCCGTTGAAATTATGGTAAAAAGTGACCAAATTGTAAATGAAAATAAAATACGACTCCAATCGACTTTTGCTCTTGAAGTTGTAACAGATAACATGGTTTGTTTGTGAATGTTTTTTACAACAATATAAATCCCAAACATGGCGAAAACAAAGCTAAGCATTATCAAAAATAAGGTCAAATTTGGCTCGAGATATGTCATCAAACTTTTTTCGTCTAATTGCGGCATTCCTTTTCCATCAGAAAATGATTTGGCAAAAATTCCAATCATCAACGGAATCTGTCCGAAGCTTGATATTAAAATGACAACTAATGAGCCAACAATGTATTTCCAAAATTTGTTTTCGGGTTTAATTCCCTGTTCTATAAACATATTATCTAAAATTTAAAGTTTTAAGATTAGTTCTGAAAAAACTAAATTTGTTACGCACAAGTTACGCCTTTTTTAAAATATATTTCAATTACTTTGTATAAAAAATTCAACTAAAATCATGATACAAATTTTACACAATGCACGTTGCGGAAAATCAAGAGATTGCTTAGCATTTTTAACCGAATCTGGAAAAGAATTTGAAGTAATAAAATACCTTGAAACCGTTCCTACTTTTGAAGAATTAAAAGAAATCATCTCAAAATTAGGAATCAAACCAATCGATTTAGTTAGAAAAAAAGAACCTATTTGGCTCGAAAATTTTAAAAACAAAACGTTGTCAGATACCGAAATCATTGAAGCTATGGTGGCAAATCCAATTCTTATTGAAAGACCAATTGTCATTAATGGCGAGAAAGCTGTTATTGCACGACCATTGGAAAATGCTAAGTCTATTTTGTAAGTTTTTGCTTTTAACAAACATTTGTGATTTAGTCTTTAAACCATTATCTAGCTTTGTGGTCTTACAATAAACTTTTTATATGAGACCTTTTTCAAGACTATTTTCAATTGCTTTATTTCTACTAACTTTTCTAACATTTGCTCAACAACCTGAACGCAAAAAAATAAAAATAACGGGGAAAGTTGTAGAGAAAATCAGCAAGCAACCGTTAGAATACGCTACAATTACACTTATCAATACTAAAAATCCAAAAATAATTTTCGGAGGAATTACAATCGCAAATGGCGAGTTTGTTGTAGATGCCAATGCTGGAATGTATGATGTAAAAATCGAATTTATTTCTTTTAAAAGTACCGAACTTAAAGCTCAAAAACTTACAGAAGACACCAATCTTGGAACAATTTCGTTAGAAGAAGATGCAACACAATTACAAGCAGTTGAAATTAGAGCCGAAAAAACAACAGTCGAAATTAAACTAGACAAAAAAGTTTACAACGTTGGAAAAGATTTAATGGTAAAAGGCGGAACGGTAAGCGATGTTTTAGACAATATTCCATCGGTAACGGTTGATGCAGAAGGAACGGTTGCACTTCGTGGAAATGAAAACGTGAGAATTCTAGTTGATGGACGACCATCGAATGCGATAAATATCACCGAAGCACTAAAATTAATTCCAGCTGATGCGATTGATAAAGTGGAAGTAATTACCAATCCATCAGCAAGATATGATGCAGAAGGTGGCGGTGGAATTTTGAATATTGTACTCAAAAAAGGTAAAACAAACGGTCTTAACGGAACTTTTATTGCCACAACTGGTTATCCAGACAATCATGGTTTGAGCGGAACATTGAACTATAAAATGGATAATTTCAACCTTTTTACAACGCAAGGTTATAATTATAGAGATAATCCTGGAAACGGACTTTTTGATTCAGAATATTTGAATGCTGACAACACAACCAAAAGTTATGTTTACGAAACCCGAAAAAACAAACGCTTAGGTAAAGGCTACAACGGAAACTTTGGATTCGATTGGTTCTTAACAAAAGATATTACATGGTCAAATGCTTTTAACTACAGAAGAAATAATGGCGACAATGTTGACAATGTTTACCAAGATTATTTAGATGCAAACAATGTTTTTGATTTTTCTAGAAGCCGTATTAGTAGCGAAGATAGCTTTAGTGTTAACACCGAATTTACTTCTAATTTTTTGAAGAAATTTAAAAAAGATGGTCACAAATTATCAATCGACGCATCATTCTCAAGAAATAAAGATGATAACACAGCAAGTATAATTGACACAAATACAGATGATGCTACTGTTGGATTTGATCAATCTTTCAATGTTCAAAATCAATCTCGAGATTTAATTCAATCTGATTATGTTTTACCTTTCGGAAAAGGCAATCAATTAGAATTAGGTTATCGAGGTGATTTTAGTGAGCTATTAACCGATTTTTCAGTAGTCAATGATGGACTTGCTAACAACGATTTTACTGATGTAATTCAATACAAAGAGAAAGTAAATGCACTTTATTCTCAATTTGGAAAAAAATTCAACAAGCTTTCTGTTTTAGTTGGTTTACGTTGGGAAGATTCAGATATTGATATTAATTCGTTACAAAAATCAACTTTCATCAATAAAAAATACGATAACTTCTTCCCTAGCGCATTTTTAACTTATGAATTAAAAAATAACTCAAGTACGTCAATTAGTTACAGTCGAAGAATTCAGCGACCAAGAGGAAGACAACTTATTCCGTTTAATAATATTTCGAGTAACATCAATATTTTTCAAGGAAATCCAGATATAAATCCAGCAATGACAGACGCTATCGATTTGGGTTACATGAAAAAATGGGATAAATTAACGTTCAGTTCATCACTATATGTAAACAAAACAACAGATGTTTTTCAATTTGTTAGAAAAAATTCTGGAAAATTTACAAGCGATGGAATTCCAATTATTACAGCAACACCAATTAATTTAGCTACTGAATATAGAGCTGGATTTGAATTCACACTTAATTATTCACCTTATAAATGGTGGAGATTAAATAGTAATTTCAACTATTTCAATATCGATACCCAAGGTGATTACACATACACTGATTTTCTAGGTAAACTTGTCAATCAAAATTTTGATAATAAAACTAGTTCTTGGTTTGCTCGTATTAATTCAAAAGTATCATTGCCATACAAAATTGATTGGCAAACCAATGCCAATTACAATGGTCCACAAAATAATGCCCAAGGTAGAGTTTACGGAAATTTTAGTGCTAATTTAGCATTTAGCAAAGATGTACTAAAAGACAAAGGAACAATTGCACTAAACGTAAACGATGTTTTCAATTCAAGAAAAAGAATTTTTGACACATATATTTCTGGAAGTGTCGATTCATATACCGAAATGCAATGGCGCGAAAGACAAATTACACTTTCTTTTACCTACCGAATAAACCGTGCTAAAAACGAAAAAGAAAAACCTAAGAAACAACAAGAAGATAATGGTGGCGAAGGTTTCTAAAAATAATTTAACACAAATTTCACCAATTTACACAAATTCAATGTTTTGATTACACGAACTTTTAGCTTTGTGAAATTTAATTTTAAGTTTTTGTTTTCGTGTTAATTAGTGACCCGAGACCAAAGGTTGAACAGACGAAGTAAATTCGTGTTTTTTTAACTTTACTAAACAAAAAAAAAGTCCTGAAATTCAGGACTTTTTTTAGTAGAACAATCAATTAAGCTTGCTCTAATTCTCTAGCGGCTTTTCTTTCTTTCAATAATTCTCTAGTAGCACCAAATACCCAATAGAATACAAAGTGAATCAAGAAAATCATCAACCAAAAACCAATGGTTAAAATGGTCAAGAACATTAAAAAACCTAAATACTGTTGAAATGTAAACATGTTTTTACAGAATTTGATGTATATACAGGTTCAAAGGTAATTCATATATTTTTACTTCACAATAAAAACTTCCAAAATATTTTCATTCAAAAACTTAAATCAGTAAATTTAAACAATATTTTTTAGGAGCTATTTCCCGCTATACGTTGCAATCTTTTCTTTTTTAAAGAAAAAAAGAAAAGGATTTCCACTGCTATCGGGGCTAGGGCATCTCGTAAAAAAACAAATTCATCTCTTAAATCAACAAAAATGGAATTCAGAATAGAAAAAGATACAATGGGTGAAGTAAAAGTTCCAGCCAACCGATATTGGGGAGCACAAACAGAACGTTCTCGAAACAATTTCAAAATCGGAGAATCTGCATCCATGCCAAAAGAAATTATTGAAGGTTTTGCCTTTCTAAAAAAAGCGGCTGCCTTTACCAATTGCGATTTAGGTGTACTTTCAACAGAAAAAAGAGACTTAATAGCAACTGTTTGTGACGAAATAATTACAGCAAAACTAACCGATGAATTTCCGCTAGTAATATGGCAAACAGGTTCGGGAACTCAAAGCAATATGAACGTAAACGAAGTCATAGCAAACAGAGCACAAGTAATTGCTGGATTCAGAATTGGAGAAGATGAACCTATTATCAAAGCCAATGATGATGTAAATAAGTCACAATCATCGAACGATACATTTCCAACGGCCATGCACATTGCTTGCTTCAAAATGGTAGTAGAAAACACAATTCCAAACATAGAAAAACTCAGAGATACACTTCATGCAAAAGCTACCAAGTTCAAAACAGTTGTAAAAATTGGACGAACGCATCTTATGGACGCAACACCTTTAACATTAGGTCAAGAAATTTCGGGTTATGTAGCGCAACTCAATTACGGATTAAAAGCTTTAAAAAACACATTAGCCCATCTTTCAGAAATAGCTCTTGGCGGAACAGCTGTTGGAACTGGACTAAACGCACCAAAAGGTTATAATGTAAAAGTCGCAGAATATATAGCAAAATTCACTGGATTTCCTTTTGTAACAGCTCCAAACAAATTTGAGGCATTAGCTTCTCATGATGCTATTGTTGAAACTCACGGCGCTTTGAAACAAGTTGCAGTTTCTTTAAACAAAATTGCAAATGACATTAGACTTCTAGCTTCTGGTCCGCGTTCTGGAATTGGAGAAATTTTAATTCCCGAAAATGAACCTGGTTCATCCATCATGTCTGGAAAAGTAAATCCAACTCAATGCGAAGCTCTTACTATGGTTTGTGCGCAAGTTATGGGTAACGATGTAACAATCTCAGTCGCAGGAATGCAAGGTCATTATGAACTAAATGTTTTCAAACCAGTTATGGCAGCCAACTTTTTGCAATCAGCCAGATTGTTAGGCGATGCATGCCAATCATTCAACCAACATTGTGCCATCGGAATTGAACCAAATTATCCTCGAATAAAAGAATTAGTTGATAATTCGTTAATGCTTGTAACAGCTTTAAATACCAAAATAGGCTACTACAAAGCTGCCGAAATTGCTCAAACAGCACACAAAAACGGCACAACTTTAAAAGAAGAAGCCATTCGTTTAGGTTACATATCAGCCGAAGATTTTGATGCTTGGGTAAAACCCGAAGACATGGTTGGATTTTAAAGAATAGAAGTCCGTTTATTCCAAAACTTTTAAACTTCTAAACTCTTAAACTTTTAAACCAAAAATTAATACCATTTCTTTTTCTTGAAATAATAAATCATTCCCAACAAAAGGAAAAACATACAGCCCAAAATAATGAAATAGCCATATTTCCAGTGCAATTCGGGCATGTTGTCAAAATTCATTCCGTAAACACCAACTATAAAAGTCAATGGCATGAAGAAAACCGACACAACGGTCAATGTTTTCATAACATCATTCATCTTATGATTTTGAGTCGAAAAGAAAAAATTGGTGGCACTATCTAATGTTGAAGAATCGTATTCTATTTGCTCTAAAAGCTCTAAACATTTTTGATGTAATCGATCAAAAAAACTATAATTTTCATGCTCAATCGAATTAAAAACATTGTCATCTTTCATACTTTTTATAGAATACAAAGAATCACGAAGCGGAATAATGGATCGTTTTAAAAAATTAAAATTGTCGCGATGTTTTTCAATCTGTTCTAGAATTTCTGGACTTGTGCCAGTTTTTGATAAATTGATTATTTCTTCAACTTTATCTTCTTCATTTTCAAGTGTTATGTAAAAATTTTCCATTATTGCATCAAGTAATAGATATAATAAATAATCAGCTTTTTTCTCTCTTACAATACCTGAATGCGTTTTAATTCGTTCTCTAATATGAGTAAAATAATCGCTTCTTTTTTCCTGAAATGAAGTTAAAACACCATTTTTTAGCAAAAAACTTATTTGTTCAACATTAATATTCTCTTCATTTTCAGTTGGTAGCAATGATTTTATATTGAAAAAAAGAACATCATGGTATTCATCTAATTTGGTACGTTTGGTAGTATTCAAAATATCTCCAAGCATAAAATTATCAACTTTTAGATATTCACCTATAGACTTGATGATTTCTACATTATTCAATCCGTGAATGTTTAGCCAATTTACTTTTGATAAATCAATATTTTTTTCTAAATCTTTGACATTTATCTCTTTAAACTCTGTTAAATCATGGTCATTGTAAACAAATAACTGAATTTCAGTTTCAATTTGCTTATGAATTCCAGTATAATCAAAAAAACTCGGTTGTACTTTTCTACCTTTTTTATACTTAATCTTTCTCACGGATTCAAATTTTGTCTAAATTTATAAAGAATTATTTTTTAAAAAGTATTTTTACAAAAAAATAAAATCCATGATTACGCTAATCACCAATATTAAAGAACTTTTACAAATAAGAGAAAGCAATATCAAAAAAGTTTCTGGCAAAGAAATGGCAACGCTTCCAACTATAAAAAATGCTTTTTTAGTAATTGAAAATGAATATATTACCAACTTTGGAACGATGGATAATTGTCCCAAAATAAATGCTGATAAAACCATTGACGCAACGGGTAAAATTGTGCTTCCAACTTGGTGCGATAGTCATACACATATTGTCTATGCAGGCAACAGAGAAAGCGAATTTGTGGATAGAATAAACGGATTATCTTACGAAGAAATTGCTAATCGTGGCGGCGGAATCCTGAATTCGGCAAAAAAACTAAATGAAACTTCAGAAGAAGAAATTTACAACCAATCAAAAGTTCGTTTAGAAGAAGTAATGCAACTAGGAACTGGTGCTGTCGAAATAAAATCGGGTTACGGATTGACTGTAGAAGGTGAACTAAAAATGCTTCGAGTAATCAAAAAATTAGCCGAAAATTATCCTATCAAAATCAAAGCGACTTTTCTTGGTGCACACGCTTTTCCAACAGAATATAAAGACAATCATTCAGGCTATATTGATTTGATTATTAATGAAATGCTTCCGAAAATTGCTCAAGAAAATTTAGCAGAATACATCGATGTTTTTTGTGAAACGGGTTACTTTTCAGTAGAAGAAACCGAAAAAATAATGGAAGCTGGAAAAAAATATGGTCTGATTTCGAAAATTCATGTAAACCAATTCAACGCTATTGGCGGAATTGCAGCAAGTGTAAAGCACAAAGCACTTTCAGTAGATCATCTAGAAATTGTAACTGATGAAGATATTGAAGCATTAAAAAATTCGGAAACGATGCCCGTTGCTTTGCCTTCTTGCTCCTATTTTTTGAGTATTCCTTATACACCGGCAAGAAAAATGCTTCAAGCAGGATTACCATTAGCTCTTGCTACCGATTTTAATCCGGGTTCAACACCCTCAGGAAATATGAATTTTGTGGTTGCAACAGCTTGTATCAAAATGAAAATGACTCCAGAAGAAGCCATAAATGCAGCTACAATAAACGGTGCTTATGCAATGGGAATTTCTGATACGCACGGAAGCATTACTATTGGCAAAAAAGCAAATCTTATTATTACAAAACCAATAACTTCTTATTATCAATTACCGTATGCTTTTGGAAGCAATCTAATTGAAAATGTTATGATTGAAGGGAAAATAATTTACTAAAAAAACCACGATTTAACTTAATTAAAAGTAAAATCGTGGTCCAATGTAGCAAAAACAGGAATTTATTTCAGCGTAAAACTTGTAGAAGAAACTAGTTCGTTTTTATCAAAAATATTTACATAATAAACGCCTTTTTCAAAATCTTTTCCTGGCAAATTTTGAACAACATCAACCGTTTTATTTTCATAATTCACTGATGAATCAAAACTATAAGTCAAGGTTTTATCACCATACACTTCTGTCTTTTTATCACCTAGAACATTGTTTTTACTATCAATTACTTGAACTTGATAGCTTTTTGTTCCTGATTTTGCTACTTCATTTTCTGCTATTGTATAGCTTATTTTAAGCATATTTGCTCTACTCGCTTTATCTGTATTTATCTCTTTTCCAGACGATTTTACTTTAAAGGCAACTCCTTTTGTATTTAAAACCTTCAGTTTAGCAGCTTTTTCAACAGTTTTAGTCAAGCCGTCATTCATTGCCAATAAATCTTCGTTGGTTTTACGAGCTTCTCCAAGTACCGTTGTAGTACTATCTCGTTGTGTTACCAATTTTTGATTGTCGTTTTTCAGCACTTCATTTTCTTGAATTAATGTTTTCATTTTAGATTCTAGTGCAAAATATTGGTTTTTATACTTTGCCATAGCTGAAGCATCACCTTTTGATTTTTTTACTTCTGCTAATAATCCAACCACTTTTTCTCTTTCGGCAACTAAATCATCCGAAATTGTTGTGTTTTCAGCAATAGCTTCATCATATTTAGCTTTTAAAGCTTCCAAATTTTCTACGACTGTCTCTTTTTCAGTTTTAGTAGTAGTTAAAAGAGCTTGAGTTGATTTTACATCAGAAGTCAATTTGTAGATATATCCCAAACTTCCAACTAACAATAAAGCCAGTACTAAGATGACGGCTTTTAACTTTGAATTACTCTGTGAATTTTCCATATTTTTTTATTTTTAGGTTAAGTGAAACATGATTTAGATTATATAACGTAAATATTAGCAAAAAAGTATATTTTTGAAAAAACAAATTTATAACAATGGAAAAATTAATTCCTTTCACAATCAATGACTTAGCAAAAGTAACCCATCATCGTAATGGCGAAATAAAGTTTGGCGAGAAAATGATTACGTTGCCCAAAGATAAGGAAATAAGTTTGTTTCTAAAGGAAAGTGAAGCACAATATGTTTTATTTGGAATTCCCGAAGACATTGGTGTTAGAGCTAATTTTGGTCGTCCAGGAGCAGCTTCCGCTTGGGATTGTGCTATTGCAAGCATTGCAAATATTCAGCATAATCGTTTTTGCAAAGGAAGTCAAATCATTGTACTAGGAAAATTGGATGTAAGTGATGAAATGGAAGCTGTGAAAGAGTTGGACTTTACCAATATTGAACACAGAAAAAAATTTAGCGATTTGGTTGAAAAAATTGATAAAGAAGTTGTTCACATTATTTCTACTATCGTCAAATCTGGTAAAACGCCAATCGTCATTGGTGGCGGACATAACAACGCCTACGGAAATATAAAAGGCACAGCACTTGCAAAAGGAAAACCAATCAATGCAATTAATCTAGATGCACATTCCGATTTCAGAATTTTGGAAGGAAGACACAGTGGCAATGGATTTAACTATGCTTATGAAGAAGGTTTTTTGAAAAAATATTTCATTTTTGGTTTACATGAAAATTATACTTCCAAAAACGTTTTACATATTCTAAAAAATATTGATGATAGAGTAACCTACAATACTTACGATGAAATAGCAATTAGAAAAGAAAAAACATTTGAAAATGAGCTTTACAAAGCATTTCAATTTGTAAACAATGATTTTTACGGATTAGAAATTGACTTAGATGCTATTCCGAATATTGCTAGTAGCGCTATGGGACCAAGTGGTTTTTCTGTAGAACAAGTGCGTCAGTTTATTTATCATTTTGCCAAAAGTAAAAATGTCTCTTACCTTCATATTTGCGAAGGCGCACCAGAACTTGGCGAGGAAAAAAACAAACATCTGATCGGAAAATTAATTGGCTACATGATAACAGATTTTATCAAAGGAAATAGTTCGTTTCACCAAAAAATTGATTAAAACTAAATAAACTATCTTTGCAGCGTCTTAATCACTAAAATTAATCGATTAAGCTATTTTATTTATGTTATTCGAAGATTTATCATTATCCAAAAGCATTCAAAAAGCTATTTATGAAATAGGTTATACCCAACCTACTCCAATTCAGGAACAAGCCATTCCAATCGTTTTAGCTGGAAGCGACTTAATAGGTTGTGCTCAAACAGGAACCGGAAAAACAGCTGCTTTTGCTATTCCAATTATACATCAGTTGCACCGAATTGTTGGTTCGTCTAAAAAGTCGAAACAAATTCGTGCACTTGTCATTACGCCAACTCGTGAATTGGCTGTTCAAATTGGACAAAATTTTGACGATTACGGAAAATATACCAATCTAACTCAACTTACTATTTTTGGTGGTGTTTCTCAAATTCCACAAGTTGATCAATTGCGAAAAGGTGTTGACATTTTAATCGCAACACCAGGAAGATTACTTGATTTGCACAAACAAGGTTATATCGATTTAGATCACTTACACGTTTTGGTTTTAGATGAAGCCGATCAAATGCTTGACATGGGATTTGTAAACGATGTGAAGAAAATTGTAAAATTAACTCCAAACAACAGACAAACACTTTTGTTTTCTGCAACAATGCCATTGGCTATTAGAGAATTAGCAGAAATGTTTTTGAAAAGTCCTGCGCAAGTTGAAGTTTCTCCAGTTTCATCAACGGCTGAAAATGTAGAACAACGTGTTTATTTTGTCGAAAAAACAGACAAACGCGCTTTGTTATATCATTTAATTCGCAATGAACATTTATCAGATTTATTAGTTTTTTCAAGAACCAAACATGGAGCTGATAATATTGTAAAAGCACTTCGTAAACATGGAGTTGCTGCCGAAGCCATTCATGGTGACAAATCACAATCGGCTAGACAACGTGTTTTGGATGCTTTCAAAAATAAAGAAGTGGGTGTTTTGGTAGCAACCGATATTGCCGCTCGTGGAATTGACATTGATCAATTACCTTATGTTATCAATTTCGATTTACCAAATATTCCAGAAACGTATGTTCATCGAATTGGTAGAACTGGTCGTGCTGGAAATGGCGGAATTGCAATTTCATTTTGTAGCAAAGACGAACATCCGTATTGGAAAGACATTCAGAAATTGATAAAAGTTGATGTAAAAACAGTTTCAGAACATCCCTATCCTTGGCATGCTGGAAGTCCTGAAATAGCTGCAAAACCGCAAAGCAATTCAAACCGAAGTGGTGAAAAAGTAAAATCGAGAAAATCGGCGACTTCTAAACAGAATAAAAAACGTTGGTATTAATAGGTAATAAGCTGGGAGTTGGAAGTTTGCAAACTACAAACTCTTAACTCCCAACTGTTTCATAACCCATTCCATTTCAGGATCTTTTTTCTCAACTTTATCTTGGATAGTTTGTTTTATTTCTACATTAGGAAAAACTCCTCTTCCATCAGGACCACTTTGGTTTACAGATTGAATATCAATTAACCCCAATCGTAACGAAAGTTTTGAATTTGGAAGCTTTACAACTGGCATAAATCCTGCAACTGTTCCTTTTAATGCGCCACCAGTTTCTTCTCCAACAAAAGTCACATTTGAATTTTGCTGTAAAGCTGCTGATAAAACACATGAAGCAGAAAAACTCATTCCGTTAATTAATACGTATGTTTTTCCAGAAAAATTATTTTTATTAGGCTTTTTAAATTTTGATTTATAAGTAAAGACTCTATCGGCAACTTTATTGGCTTTAAAATAAGTAAGTCCCATATAAAAAGGATACCCGACCGCTACGAATGGATAAGTATAAATTGGAAGTTTTTTCACAACACCTGGTCGCCACAAACTAGTTCTAGAAGTTACAACTGATGGTTTTGTCAATTGGTACTTTTCATTCGTTAAATACGAATACAGATTTTGTATCTCAGCCATTCGCCCACCTGGATTATCGCGAAGATCAATAATTAATGTTTTTATTTCTGCTTTTTTTATTGAATCAAAAACTTCTTCATAAATTTCATCATAATAACCTTTTGAAAAATTTCTAATTTTTAAAACCGCCACAGAACTATCAGCTGGAAGAATCTTAAATTCTTTAGTATACTCCTTCTCTTTTTCATCAAACCCATAAACTTTTTTAAACCTTTTATCAGCTTTAAGCTTGGCTTTATCAACTATAGGTTTTGTGGCAACTTTTACCGAATCAGCAACTTTCTTTTTTACTTTTTCAGTTGGCTTTTTTCTTGAAATTACTTGAGAAAATAATGAATCTTTTTGTTTTAAGACAAAGGTCAAACTATCATTTACTCCTAATTCATAAGTCATAAAAGTTGCATATCGCTTTGAAAATATTTTTGGTAAAAATGTAGTATTAAAACCATCAGAAGTAAATGTTTTTCTATACTTTGAATGAAGTTCTTGAGGTGTTATTTTATTGACCGAAACAACCTCTGTTCCAACTTTTATTTTATCATTTTTAGATTTATTTTTAATTACATATAGCTTATTATCAAGCCATTCGTAGGCAAATTGTGATAATGGTCCATCACCAGCTTTTTTGATTCGCTTGGCTTCTTTTTTAGAAAGTTTATAAGGAACTTGAGCCATTGTCATATGACCTTGACGGACCGACGCAATTATTGGACTTATAGCAAAATAAAATTCTTTACTAGTCATTGGTTGTTTTACAGCATTTCGCAAACTATCAAATTTTGCGTCTAATTGTTGTTTAGGAATATACAAATCGATACTAGGATAATATCTATCTAATTTATGTTGAACGTAATCAATATCATTTTGCAATTTGGCTACAGGAATAGGTTGTGCCATTTTTTGATTGAACTTATCTGCAGAAGAACAATTCATCAACAATAAAGTTATTGCAAAAATAAATATGATTTTAAATGGAGATTTTATAAAATTCAGCATAAGTTATAGGTTTTAGATTTTCAAATATAAAATTTCTTTTATAAATGACATCAAAATAGTATACAAAAAAAACCTTCAAACTGAAACAAATCAAGGATGAAGGTATTCTTAAATTTTTTATTTTTCTATATTCCAGCAACTGCTTTTATTTCATCAATAATTCTAAAAGCTAATTTATCAGCTTCGGCTTGAGTTGGAGCTTCGGTATAAATTCTGATAATTGGTTCCGTATTTGATTTTCTTAAATGAACCCATTCCGTAGCGAAATCAATTTTCACACCATCAATTGTGTTGATTTCCTCATTTTTATATTTTTCAGTCATCGCAACTAATATGGCATCTACATCAATTTGAGGTGTCAATTCAATTTTATTTTTACTCATATAATATTGCGGATAACTTGCACGAAGTTCGGCAACTGTTTTGTCTTGGTTTGCCAAATAAGTTAAGAATAACGCTACTCCTACCAAACTATCTCTTCCGTAATGTAATTCAGGATAAATGATTCCGCCGTTTCCTTCACCACCGATTATAGCATTTGTAGCTTTCATCAATTCTACTACATTCACTTCACCAACAGCACTTGCTTGATAACTTCCATTATGTTTATTCGTAATATCTCTCAATGCACGAGATGAACTCATATTAGAAACCGTATTTCCTGGAGTTTTACTCAAAACATAATCAGCAATCGCTACCAAAGTATATTCTTCGCCAAACATTTCGCCATCATTCGATATAAAAGCCAATCTGTCAACATCTGGATCGACCACGATTCCGAAATCGGCTTTTTCTTCTACAACCAATTTACAAATATCGCCCAAATGTTCTTTCAAAGGTTCTGGATTGTGAGGAAAATGACCGTTTGGTTCGCAATATAATTTTACTACTTCAACTCCCATTTGTTCTAATAAATTCGGAATTACAATTCCACCTGTAGAATTTACAGCATCTACTACTACTTTATATTTCTTGGTTTTTACCAAATCAGCATCCACTAAAGGTAACTCTAGTACTTCATCAATGTGAATATCCATATAAGAATCGTTGGTAGTGATTTCGCCTAACGAATCAACATCAACAAAATCAAAAGCTTCTGCTTCTGCAATTTCTAAAATTTTTGCACCATCATCACCATTCAAAAACTCACCTTTTTCATTCAATAATTTAAGTGCATTCCATTGTTTTGGATTATGCGAAGCTGTTAAAATAATTCCACCATCAGCTTTTTCCAATGGAACTGCTACTTCAACAGTTGGTGTTGTAGAAAGTCCTAAATCGATAACATTTATACCTAATCCAAGTAAAGTGTTTTGCACTAAGTTTTGAATCATAGAACCTGAAATTCTGGCATCACGACCAATTACAACGGTTAGTTTTTCTTTTGAACTATTATTTTTCAGAAACGTTCCATAAGCAGAAGCAAATTTTACAGCATCAACTGGAGTTAAATTATCACCTACTTTTCCACCGATAGTTCCACGAATTCCTGATATTGATTTGATTAAAGTCATTTGTAAAGGTTTTAGGTTATGGGTTGTAGGTTTTAGGTTACCTACTTTTAAATTTATACAAATATAACAAGTTGAAAGCAATAAAAAAATTTGAATTAATTTAGTACATTTACCTAGTTACAAACTACTAAACCAAAAAAAACCTAAAACCCAAAACCTACAACCCACAACCTATAATGAATTTCCTAGCTCACATATATCTTTCTGGAAACAACGATTTGCTTAAAATTGGAAATTTTATGGCTGATAGTGTTCGTGGGCACCATTATTTGGATTATCCTGATGAAATTCGAAAAGGTATTCTTTTGCATCGTTATATTGATACTTTTACAGACGCGCATCCTATTTACCGTAAAAGCAAACATCGTTTACACGAAAAATACGGACATTATTCTGGTGTGATTATGGATATTGTTTATGACCATTTTTTAGCTAAAAATTGGAACAACTACTCTGATGAAAAATTAGAAGATTATGCAGATGAATTCTACAAATTACTTCAAGATAATTACGACATTCTAACAGAAAAAACAAAAGGAATGTTACCTTATATGATTGCTCGAAATTGGTTAGTAAGTTATGCGTCATTAGCTGGCTTAGAAATGATTTTGTTCCAAATGGATTATCGAACTAAACATCGCGCCAATATGCAAGAATCGATTGTTGAAGTTCAAGAGTTTTATTCCGAATTTGAAGAAGAATTTACTTTGTTTTTTGAAGAATTACGTAATCATTGCGAAGAGAAATTAAAAGAATTAGAATGAATTTTATACGAAATTTAGGACAAAATTTACATCGAAAAGCCAATCGAGAACTAGCCATTCCGATGGAGAATTATATGAAAAATAATTTCTCTTTCTTAGGAATAAAAACCGAAGAAAGAAGAGCAATTTTTAAAGAGAATTACGAAAAATCCAAATCTGAAATAAAAGCAAATTTCAAAACTATTGCTTGGGAATTATTCAAGAAAAAAGAACGCGAATTTCATCAATGTGCTATCGATTTATTGGTTAAGGAATTCAAGAAAAACTATGTTTTAGAGGATATTAAATTAATTGAAAATCTAATTATTACAAACTCTTGGTGGGATTCAGTTGATGTTGTTGCCAAATATTTGCTCGGTGGCTATTTACAACAATTTCCAAATGAAACTTATGAAGTAATTGAACGCTTTTCGAATTCCAATAATATGTGGTTGAATCGAAGTGCCATTATTTTTCAGTTGAGTTATAAAGAAAAAACCAATTTCGATTTACTAAAATCAGAATGTGAAAAACATAAAGAATCTAAAGAGTTTTTTATTCAAAAAGCAATTGGTTGGGCTTTGAGAGATTACAGTCGTTTTAATCCAAGTGGAGTTTCAGAATATGTAAATTCAACCAATTTAAAACCTTTAAGTCAGCGTGAAGCATTGAGAAATATAAAGTAACGTGAGTTAAATATTAAAGCCAAATAAACAATCATCTTTTACACGAATTGCACAAATTTACACAAATTGAAAATGGAAAATTACACTAATGGAATCTGATAAATCAGATAATGATTCGTGAAATATATAAAGTAAAATTAAAATTCGTGTCAATTTGTGCAATTCGTGTCAAATCTTATAAAAACAGTTATTTCAAAATCTAATTGAACAATTACATTTCACCTAGAAGTGTAGAAAAAACCACTTTAGTTTCTTCACCAAACATTTTTGGAGTTTCGAAAAAATACACTTTTTGAACAATTTTAGTTTTTAAAACTATGCCCGATTTTGTTCTTGAAACAGTATATCCAGTTTTCCAACTTTGATATTCAACAGAATCATATCTGCTTTCATCCGAAACTGAAAATAAAATGGGTTCAGAAATTAAAAGCTTTTGAATAAACTGTTGTAACGTGATTTTATCAAAAGAATCCGAAGTAAAATCAACCACCATTGTATTGGGATTTAGAAACAACAAATTAATGTTTTTTACAACTTCTTTCTTCAAATCATCATTCAATGTAACATCAGTAAGCATCTGAAAATAAGAAAACAAATCTTCCACTTTGGTTTTAGAATTTTCTTGATAAACATTCAAAACTTTGGCTGAAAATCTTTTATTTAAAGACATTGTTGAAGCGGCTTTCTTTTCTGAAACACTTTCTTTCATAACATCTTGAGCATTAACAAAAAAGTTGCATAATAAAATAACTATAAATAAAAATTTCTTATTCATTCTATTCTTGTTTAATTCTAATGAACTGAATTTTATCAGTAGCATCGTTTTTAATTTCAACAATCTTCATCTTTTTTAACGAAGCCGTTGGTACAATCAACTTTTGAGAAAACTCGCTTTTATTGAAATATTCGGCTCCCAAATCGTCTTTTAACATTACAATTACTTCCAAATTATCTGATAATATTTTATTCAATTGCTCTTTTCTTGTTTGCCAATCTTTAATATCTGATAACATAAAAGCCTTAAGCATCATTGCATAATCATCTGGTTTTAAATCAATTCGTTTTGGAGGTTCTGTTGTTGTTCCATTTGGATTAATTACTATTGTCTTTGGCAAGTAAAACGGACTTTGAATGACCAATTTTGATTTCTCATTACCATTATTTGAAACTTGAACTTTACCTTCTTTTATTTCTAATTCTTGTTTGACTGAATCTTTAACTTCAAAAACCTTAACTTCTTCTGCATTGACTTTTTCATTCGTATATTCATTGTTTAATTGAATTGTTTTAGGTTTTGACTCTTCTTTTTTGCTAAAAAATACAACAACCAAAGCCAATGGAATAAACAATAGTAAAAGCCATTTTTTAGATATTTTCGATTTTTCTGATTGACTTCCTTGAATTGTATGAACACTTTTTTCTTCAAATGTAAACTCATCCCAACCTGAAAAACCTACAAATTCCGATAGAATATTCAGCATATCTTTTCGTGGAATCTTGTTGTTGGTTTCGGGTTTTAAATGCGTGTAAATCCATTTTTCACTAATCGTTTGCTTACACTTTTCTTCGATTAAACCAATCAAATTTTGAATATCCTGCGAACTAAATGTCTTCCAAGTTCCTTGAAAAAAAGGATGATGCTCTTGATATTTCAAAAGCACTTTTTGTTTCAATTCCTGAAATTTTTCAAGTTCTGTCATTCTAATTATTCGATTCAAAAGTAAAGCTACAATTCGATATTTCTACTGAAAACCAACTGTAAAAGTGCTGTAAATGTAATTAAAAAACTTTACAGTTAGTTGAAAGTAGTTTTACCAAACCAACTTTGAAAAACGAGCCTATCATTGCATCATTAATTTTAAAAACTTAAAAAAATGAAGACAAATTTAATTACAACAATCGCACTTACAATGGCTTTAAATTTTGCGAATGCGCAAGATATGGGAAATGCTCAATACGAGAAAAAAGGAAACGCCGATTATGGAAATGGCGCTTACGGAAATGGTGGTTATACTATTAATAGAGTAAACACAATTCAAACCACTTCAAGCAGTCAAGACGAAATGGTTTTAACGATTAAAGGAATTTATAACGAACGTGCAACAGCTCAAATTGCAACATTTGCAGTGCTTCAACTAGGAAAAACTGCCGAAGAAGCCACCAACTTAATTGATGAAAGAATTGGAAATGTTATGAAAGAATTAGCATTATTCAATAAAGAAATTGTAGTTGAAACCGATATGATTTCATTTGTTCCAACTTATGATTATGCAGTTGATAAAAAGATTTTTAATCCAAAAACGTATAACGAAAAACCATCTGGATTTGAATTGAAAAAGAACATCTTAATCAAATTTAGAAATAACAATGACTTTGATAAAATTTTATCAATTTGTGGTAAAAATGAAATTTATGATATCGCAAAAGTAGATTATGTAACTACCAATTTTGACCAAGTTAGAAGCTCAATGCAAAGAAAAGCTTTGGAAGTTTTTAAAGACCAAATGGCAAATTATTCACTTATTATGAATACCGATTTGAATAAAAAAGAAAAAATACTTCAAGAAGGTTTTAATGTAACCTATCCAATGGAAAGCTATAGAAGCTATCAGGCGTATTCTCAAGCTGATGCCAATTTTGACCCAAAAGGAGAAATTCATAATATTAAGAAAAACACAACACAATATTACAACCAAGCTTTAGTGAAAGATCACAATTTTGTTATGAATCCTGATATTACTGAACCAACTATTCAAGCGTTTTACGATATCACAATTCGAATCAAACTTAAAGAAGACCAATTGCCTAAAAACACTATTATCAGAAACAATAGATACTATATCATCACCGCAGCTGGAGATGTTAAACCTTTGGCTTTATAAAAAAAAACATTTAAAAGATAAAAAATCCGATGAAAATAACCTTCATCGGATTTTTTTAATGTAAAATTTTAAAACACTACTTTTGTCTTTCGCAGTGAATAAATCAAAATGCCAAACAGAAAGTCAGCCATATTTCAATTATTTTTCAGAAAAATTGCTCGCCGCTTAGAATCTTTATTCTTCTTGGCAAAAACAATTTTGTCTGAACGTAATTTTATATACTTATCGGCTGTTGCTGTTGCTATTTCATGTGCTTTGGCTGTTATTATTCTTAAAAGTTTTGCGCATAATGTTTTCATTTTTGCCAATTATGCTAATAAATATTTAAAGCTACCTTATGCCAATAGTATTTTTCCAATTATAGGTATTTTGCTGACTGTTTTTGTTATCAAAAAATTCCTTGATGGTTCAATAGAAAAAGGTAGCTCGCGAATTCTTTACGCTGTTGCCAAAAAAGGTGGAATTATTCCAAAAAAACAAATGTATGCCCAAATTATAACAAGTTCCTTAACCGTTGGACTTGGTGGTTCTGCTGGATTGGAAAGTCCGATTACAATTACTGGAGCTGCTTTTGGTTCTAACTTTGCTCAAAAATATAAACTTTCTCAAAAGGATAGGATTTTACTATTAGCTTGTGGAGTTGCTGCTGGAATTGGTGCGGCTTTTAATGCTCCAATCGCTGGAGTTTTGTTTGCAATAGAAGTTGTTTTGACCGATGTTGCCATTTCGGCATTTATACCCATCATGATTTCTGCTGCAACAGGTGCATTGGTTTCTAAAGTATTATTAAGTCAAGATATTTTGCTGAGTTTTGAACAAGAACAAAATTTTGACTTTCACAACACGCCTTACTACATTCTACTTGGACTTTTAGCTGGATTTGTGTCTGTTTACCATGCTCGAAATTTCAGAAAAGTAGAACATTTTTTTAGTCGATTTAAAAGTAATACTTATAAAAAAGCTTTATTTGGTGCGACTATTTTAGCTGTTTTAATATTCTTTTTTCCAACACTTTTTGGTGAAGGTTACGAAAGCATGAAAACACTTTCAACAGCTCATCCTGAAAGTTTACTAGAAAATACTTTATTAGAAAATCATAAAAGTAATGAATGGATTTTATTAGGTTTTGTTGGTTTAATTGTCTTATTAAAATCTTTCGCAACTGGTTTAACTTTAGGTTCTGGCGGAAATGGAGGTAACTTCGCTCCTTCTCTATTTGTGGGTTCGTACCTTGGCTTTTTTGTAGCAAAATTTATGGATTTGACCAATATCAATTCGCATCTTCCTATAACAAATTTTACCATTGTAGGAATGGCTGGAATTTTAAGTGGTTTATTTCATGCACCATTAACAGCCATATTTTTAATTGGTGAAATTACTGGCGGTTATGATTTGATGGTTCCATTGATGATTGTTTCTTCAATAAGTTTTGCCGTTTCCAAACAAATGGAACCACATTCAATGGATGTTAAAGCATTGGCTGATAAAGGTGACGTTTTTACAAGTGATAAAGATAAAAATATCTTGCAAAGTATTGATTTTCTTGAATTGGTTGAAACTGATGTTAAAACAATTACTTTAGAAAAATCGTTGGAAAATCTTATTGAACATTTGTCAAATGTAAATCAGCAAATAATTCCTGTTTTAGACGAAAAACACAAACTACTTGGAATTGTTGATTTTGAAAATATACGTTCTATCGTCTTTAATCCATATCGAATAAAATTCACTGAAATTAAAGAAATCCTTTCGCAACCTCAAGAAATCATATACCATGACGATGGAATGGAAACTATTATGGAAAAATTTGAAACTTCCAATCAAAATCTGATTCCTGTTACCAAAAACGGAAAATTCTTTGGATTAATTTCTAAAATTACCATTCTTGAAGCCTATCGTGAGCAATTGAAGGAAATGGTTATTGAATAAAATAAAATTCTCAATATTCAACTAATTTTATTTATATTTGGGACTAATTCCTTACAAAATGAAAAAAATCACTTCTCTATTGTTATTAATTTTGTTTTCAAATGTTTTAAACTCACAAGTTGATGAAACAAAAACTGATTTTAAATTTGACAAAAAGAAAATTCTTGCAGAGTTATCTGAAAAAGCATGTAAATGCATTGATTCAATTGAGACTGGATATAAAACAAATGATAGTATTTCTTCAGAAATCCATGCTTGTATTGACGATAAAGTTGGAGCCTATCAAATGGTTGCAAAACTTTCTAATATTCCAATATATGATGAAAATTCTAAAGAATCTGATGTAAAAAAAGAATTTAATATTTCTATCAACATTAATAAAGATTCTAAAGAATACAAAGAGTATTATTATGAAATGGAGCGCTATTTAGTAGAAAATTGTCCAGCTATAAAGAATAAAATTGCTTCAAATGATATTGTCGGAGAAAAATCATTATCACGCAATCATGAAGCTATGAAATACTATCAATTAGGGCTTGATGAATCTAAAAATGAAAACTTTGACAAAGCAATAGAATATTATAAAAAAGCTGTTGTTTTTGATAAAAACTTCGCCTTCGCTTATGACAATATGGGAATATGTTATAGAAGATTAAACAAATATGATGAAGCTATTGATGCCTATGAAAAGTCTTTGAAAATTGATCCAAACGGAACTATGCCCTTACAAAATATTGCCGTTGCTTACCAATACAAAAAAGAATTCAAAAAAGCTGTTAAAGCATATGAAAACCTAGCTAAATTAGATAAAGAAAATCCAGAGGTATATTATGGGATTGGCTTAATTTACAATAGTTATCTTTTTGATTATGAAAAAGCTCTTGATAATTTATGCAAAGCTTATAATATTTATGTGAAACAAAAATCACCTTATAGAACAGACGCAGAAACTTTAATCCAAAATGTTTATCGTGAATTAAAAAAACAAGGTAAAGAGAATGTTTTTAATGAAATCCTTGAAAAAAACAATATTTCTCAAAATTAAAACATTAAAAAACTTTTAAAGTATAAAACTTGAAAAAAGTTCTTTAGTTTTCAGTTGCAGTCTCAGTTTTCAGAACTATCTGATTACTGCGACTGCAAACTGAGACTTTTTTATTTCGTCTTTTCACCAACAAAATAATCATTGGTACTTTTAAACAAGACGTTAAAAGTCGTCAAACTTCCGTGACATCTTGTAATGTATTGTTGTAATTCCACTTTTTCAGCATTATCTAAATTACTTGAATTAATTTTTTGCTCCATCACACGAAGTCGATCTCTAACCATAATTATCTTATTGAAAAAAGTATCAACTGGCACTTCTTTATTTTGAGTTGGTGTTCCTGGTTCCATGATTAATTTCCCACCTTTCCATTTGTCTGCAATGGGAACAATTTGAGTAACATCACTCCATTTCTGAAGAATATTTTTCAACGTTTTTTCAACTTCATAAAAACTTACTGAATCTACTTCGTCTTCAACTGCTTCTATTACTTCAAATTCACTATCAACATCAATGGTTTCCAATCCATTTTCGATAAAAGTTACCCAATAATGTTTAGAAGTCACATTGGTTACAACTCCCAATCCAAATTCTGAATGTTTAATGCGTGATCCTATTCCTAAAATTTTCATAGTTTTAAATAAATATTGTTTTTGCCAAATATAAAAATCTTTAACAAATTCTTCTTAACCGACTAACTGAAATTTGCTCATAAAATTGTATTTTTGCGTTTTGCCAAAAATTATGCAAGACACAAACGATTTTATTGAAGTTATAGGTGCAAGAGTTCACAATCTTAAGAACATTGATATCAACATTCCACGTGAGCAATTAGTGGTGATTACTGGACTTTCGGGTTCGGGAAAATCATCATTGGCTTTTGACACTATTTATGCTGAAGGTCAACGCCGTTACATAGAAACTTTTTCTGCATATGCTCGTCAATTTCTTGGTGGTTTGGAGCGTCCAGATGTAGATAAAATCGACGGACTTTCGCCAGTAATTGCTATTGAACAAAAAACTACAAGTAAATCGCCTCGTTCGACAGTTGGAACCATTACCGAAATTTATGACTTCCTGCGTTTGCTTTTTGCTCGTGCTGCTGATGCATATAGCTACAATACGGGCGAAAAAATGGTTTCATATTCAGATGAGCAAATCAAAGAATTGATTACCGAAAATTTCATTGGTAAACGTATTAATATTTTAGCGCCAGTAATTCGTGCCAGAAAAGGTCATTATGCTGAACTCTTTCAACAAATTGGGAAGCAGGGCTTCCTAAAAGTTCGTGTAAATGGCGAAATTCAAGACATCGTTCCTGGTATGAAACTTGATCGTTACAAAACGCATGATATTGAAATTGTGATTGATAGAATGCAAATCGAGAAAGATGAGAATACTGATAAACGATTAGTAGAAAGCATCAAAACGGCAATGCATCACGGCGATGATATCATGATGGTGATTGAACATGATAGCAAAGAAGTTCGTTTTTTTAGTAGAACTTTGATGTGTCCAACAACTGGAATTTCATATCAAAATCCAGAACCCAATTTATTTTCGTTCAATTCTCCAAAAGGTGCTTGTGAACATTGCAATGGTTTGGGAACTGTAAATGAAATTAATAAAAATAAAATCATTCCCAATCCAAAATTATCTATTCAAAAAGGAGGATTTGCGCCACTTGGTGAGTACAAAAGTTCTTGGATGTTCAAGCAATTAGAGATTATTGGTGAAAAATATAACTTCAAATTGACTGATGCCATCGAAACTATTTCAGATGAAGCAATGGAAATGATTTTGAATGGTGGAAATGAAAAATTTTCAGTAGTTTCAAAAGCAGCTGGTGTAACTAAAGAATACAAAATTGATTTTGAAGGAATTGCTAAATTTATTAAAAATCAGCATGATGAAAGTGGTTCAACTACTATAAAACGTTGGGCAAAAGACTTTATGGACGAAATTAATTGTCCGGAATGCAATGGTTCTAGATTGAAAAAAGAATCACTTTTCTTCAAAATAAACGATAAAAACATAGCTGAATTATCATTAATGGATATTTCAGAATTGACAGTTTGGTTTGAAAATTTACCAAAAGTTCTAACCGAAAAACAAAAAACAATTGCAACAGAAATTCTAAAAGAAATCAACGACCGATTGAAGTTTTTAATGGATGTTGGTTTGAATTATTTATCATTAAGTAGAAGTTCCAAATCACTTTCTGGTGGTGAAGCGCAACGTATTCGTTTGGCAACACAAATTGGTTCGCAATTGGTTGGCGTACTTTATATTTTGGACGAACCAAGTATCGGTTTACACCAACGCGATAACGAACGATTGATTAATTCTTTGAAAAATCTTCGTGATATTGGAAATTCTGTCCTAGTTGTAGAACACGACAAAGACATGATTGAATGTGCCGATTATGTAATTGATATTGGTCCAAAAGCTGGAAAATTTGGTGGAAATATTATCAGTAAAGGAACACCAAAAGAATTGCTGAAAGAAAATACAATTACAGCGCAATATCTCAATGGTAAAATGCAGATTGAAGTTCCAAAAAAACGTCGAGAAGGTAACGGAAAATCAATAAAATTAACTGGTGCCAACGGAAATAATCTTAAAAATGTTACGGTAGAATTTCCATTAGGAAAACTAATTTGCGTAACGGGTGTTTCTGGTAGTGGAAAATCAACCTTGATTAACGAAACGCTCTACCCTATTTTGAACGCTCATATTTTTAATGGTGTCAAAAAACCAATGCCTTACAAGAGAATTGAAGGTTTAGAACATATTGACAAAGTAATCGATATTGACCAAAGTCCGATTGGTAGAACGCCAAGAAGTAATCCTGCGACCTATACAGATGTTTTTTCAGAGATTAGAAGTTTGTTTACCATGACGCCAGAAGCGATGATTCGTGGTTATAAAGCAGGAAGATTCAGTTTCAATGTGGCTGGCGGAAGATGCGAAACCTGCGAAGGTTCGGGTGTTAGAACTATCGAAATGAGTTTCTTGCCAGATGTTTATGTAGAATGTGAAACCTGCATGGGTAAACGTTTCAACAGAGAAACTTTAGAAATTCGTTACAAAGGAAAATCAATTTCTGATGTATTGAATATGACAGTTGATGAAGCTGTAGATTTCTTTGAATTAATTCCTAAAATTCATAGAAAAGTTAAAACTATTCAAGATGTTGGATTAGGTTACATTACTCTTGGTCAACAAAGTACAACACTTTCTGGTGGTGAAGCACAACGAATAAAATTAGCAACAGAATTGTCTAAAAAAGATACTGGAAATACCTTCTACATCATGGACGAACCAACAACTGGTTTGCATTTTGAAGATATTCGAGTATTAATGGATGTTATAAATAAATTGGTAGATAAAGGAAATTCGGTGCTAATTATTGAGCATAATTTAGATGTAATTAAACTTGCCGATTACATTATTGACGTTGGTATGGAAGGCGGAAAAGCTGGTGGAGAAATACTTTGTAAAGGGACTCCTGAAGAAATTATAAAGAATAAAAAGAGCTATACGGCTCAATTTTTGAAAAAAGAGTTGAAAAATTAATTTTATTAAAATGTAAAACAAAAATTCTTTAGCCATTTTTGAGAGTAAACAAATAAGAAGAAGTTACATAGAAGAAACTGAAACGTGGTATTTTTCATTAGTTGATATTATTGAGGCACTTACCGATTCAGTAAATCCCACAGATTATTTAAAAAAAATTAGAAAAAGAGATTTAGAACTTGGAAACTACATAGGGACAAATTGTCCCCAGGTAGCAATGCTAATAAATGGAAAAAATCGTAAAACTCTAGCAGGCAATGTAAAAAATGTTTTACGGATTGTACAATCTATTCCTTCTCCAAAGGCTGAACCTTTCAAGAAATGGTTGGCAAAAGTTGGATATGAACGAATTCAAGAAATTCAAGATCCAGCTCAAAGTATAGACAGAGCAAGAGAAAACTGGAAACAACACGGAAGAAGTGAAAAATGGATTCAGCAACGAATGATGGGACAAGAAACCCGCAATAAATTAACTGATTATTGGAAAGAGGCTGGAATTGATGAGAAAAAAGATTTTGCAATTTTAACCAATATTATTCATCAAGAATGGACAGGATTGAGTGTTAAAAACATAAAGAAGTAAAAACTTAAAATCACAAAATCTTCGTGATCACATGAGTGAAGCGGAGTTAATTTTTACAGCATTAGCCGAATTATCAACAAGGCAAATCGCAGAAAAAGAAGAAGCAAAAGGATTGATTGACAACGCAAAAGCTAGCAAAAAAGGTGGTGCAGTTGCAAAAAATGCACGTATAGAATTAGAACAAAATACTGGGAAAAGTGTTGTAACAGGTGAGAATTTTTTAGCACCTAAAAAAGATAATAAAATAAAATAACTTCTTTTTATTAAAAAACTAAGCTATACTGGGCAGTTTTTAAAAAAAGAACTACTTTAGTATTTAATAAAAATAAAAAAATAGAATAAAAATGTCATTTAACAATTACGAAAACGAAGACGAAAAAATACAAGATAAATTAAAACAAAAAACTTGGAACGAAATTAGAACCAACGACTCATGGGCGATTTTTAAAATTATGTCCGAGTTTGTAAATGGCTATGAATCAATGGCTAGAATTGGACCTTGCGTTTCTATTTTTGGTTCGGCAAGAACAAAACCAGATGATAAATATTATTTGCTAGCCGAAAGTATTGCCTACAAAATCAGTAAAGCTGGTTATGGCGTCATTACTGGTGGTGGTCCGGGAATAATGGAAGCTGGGAATAAAGGCGCTCATCGTGGCGAAGGAACTTCGGTTGGTTTAAACATAGAATTGCCTTTTGAACAACATTTCAATCCATATATAGATAAAGATAAAAACTTAAACTTTGATTATTTCTTTGTTCGCAAAGTAATGTTTGTAAAATATTCACAAGGTTTTGTCGTAATGCCAGGTGGTTTTGGTACATTGGACGAATTATTTGAAGCTGTTACTTTAATTCAAACAAAAAAGATTGGTAAATTTCCAATTATTTTGGTTGGAACTGAATTTTGGTCTGGACTTTTAGATTGGATTAAAACCGTTATGATTGACAAACAAAAAAATGCCAATCCTAATGATATGAACCTAATAAAAGTGGTTGATACCGAAGATGAAGTGGTTGAAGCATTGGATAATTTCTATAAAAAATACAATTTGAGTCCGAATTTCTAAATAGAAATTTATCTCATTTTGCAAACAATTAAAGTATTGAATTTCAAACATATATCATTTTTACTAGTTTTAGTAATTTCAAATTTAAGTGCACAACATCATTCCAAAATGACTGTTGCTCTTGATGCTGAAAAAAAATTAGTAAGTGTTTACCAAGAATTGACTTTCAATAATCAAACTAATGACACTTTAGATACTATTATTCTAAACGATTGGAATAATGCTTATTCTGATAAAAATTCAATTTTAGGAAAACGTTTTTCTGACGAATTTGAACGCAGTTTTCTACTGGCAAAGGATGAAGACAAAGGCTTTACTAATAATGTCATCATTTTAGATCAAAACAAATCAACTTTAGATTGGTGTCGAATTGAAAATAAAATTGATTTAATCAGAATTCGATTAGAGAATAAATTAGCTCCAAATCAGTCGGTAAAATTAATTCTTATTTACTCACTTAAAATTCCAAATGATTCGTTTACAGGTTATGGATTTGGTAAAAAAAATAGTTTTTACCTGAAAGACTTTTTTTTGACTCCAGCTCGTTATGAAAATGGAGCTTTTGTAACCAATAGTAATGCCAATATTGATGATGTTGCCAATTCGCTTTCTGATTATGAATTGGAAGTATCAATTCCAAAAGGTCTTGAACTAACAACTGATTTAAATCAAGATAGTTACATAGAAAATCCTGTTACAAATTCTTATACGCTTTCAGGAAAAAACAGACAAAGTTTTAGTTTTCTTTTGGGTAAAAAATCAAATTATTTCAGTTATAGCAATGGTACAATAGAAGTACTTACTAACATTGATGACAGCAAATTAGACGATATAAAAAAAGCAATTGTAATTGACCGAATTGTTAGTTTTATAAATGATAATATTGGAAATTATCCGTATCAAAAAATTACAGTTTCCCAAGCTGATTACGATAGAAATCCTTTTTACGGATTAAACCAATTACCTTCATTTTTAAGTCCATTTTCAAATGAATTTTTATACGAATTAAAATTTCTAAAAACCTACATAAACAACTTTTTAAGAAGTTCTGTAAACTTAAATCAAAGAAACGATTACTGGATTAGCGACGGAATTCAGGTTTATATGATGATGAAATACATGGACGAATTTCATCCGCAAAGCAAAATGATGGGCAGCATTGCAAGATTCAAAATTCTGAAAAGTTTCAATCTTGTTAATCTTGATTTTAACCAGCAATACAGCTACTATTATCTATTAATGGTTAGAAAAAACTTGGATCAAGCATTAAATGAACCAAAAGATAAGTTAATAAGATTCAACGAAAGAATTGCTTCTAAATATAAAGCAGGTTTAAGTTTTAACTATTTAGACAGTTATTTAGAACAGAACATTATTCCAACTTCCATCAAAGAATTTTATGCGTTAAGTTCTACAAAACAATCATCTAGATCAGATTTTGAAACCATTTTAAAAT
>NZ_JAPZSP010000044.1 GCF_027531705.1 Flavobacterium sp.
AGGCACTATCCACCAACAGCTGTTTCTAGCAATGGCTAGGCATGGGATTTATTAATAAAACTTAATTTGAAACTAAATTTTAGTTATATTTGAGATGGTTAGTGTCGAAATTACGCCACTGCCAGAAGCAGCAAAACGTTGGCAGATATTATCCCAAAAAAGACGAAAAAACAAAAAATGATAAAAAAATTAGTAACAATAGTTTTAATATTTTCTTTAACTTCTTGCGCAACAATTTTCACAAAGAAAACATATAAATTGGAAATAAAATCATTTGCAAATACAAAGGTAAAAGTATATGATAGTATTTATAATTTACCAGCAAAAATAGAAGTTAAACGGTCAAAAAATGTTTTGCCAATTGTATTAATTTCAGACACTATAAAGAAAAATTATTCTTTAAAACCATCAATAAATCCAAAATATCTTTATGGAAATTTATCATTTGTACATTTTGCTCCTATTGGATATTTAGTTGACTTAACAAACGGTAAAAGATTTTATTATGGTAAAACTCACTTCCTAAATATTAGTGATACAATCACACAAATCAATACACCTATTAGGAAATCATATAAAAACTTTAAAGATGATATTTTAAATTATTTCACCGAAAAGCATCAGACAAACAAAGGACAAATTAACTTGTTTTTATCAATTCCATGGATCAACAATTTCAACTTTAAGCCAAATGGAGAATCTCAAAAAAATAGTTCAGGTTTTTTAGGTTTGTCAACGGGAATTGAATATTATCATAGTGAACATAAATTTTTAAGTTTGAACGCAAGTGCTGTAATGGATTTTATTACACCAGTTCCTGCTTCAATCTCCTATAACGGTGAATATGAGTCATTAAGTTCTTTATCAATAGCATTGACGGAAAATCATAAATTTAATAGATTTGCCCTTGGTTATGGAGTTAATTATTCAAAAAATAATTGGAGATTAGAAAATACCGAATATGACGAAAATATTCCAAATTCAAATAAACCAATTTCCAAAGCAAATTATGGACTCGGATTAATAGCAAATGGATATTTTAGAGTTACAGATAATTTCTTTATTGGTTTAAATTACAAACCAACACTTTATAATATAAATCCTTTAAATAAATTTCAATATGAACACGTAATCAGTTTTGATTTAGCTTGGAAAATACAACTAAAAAAATAACATCTGCCAACACACGTTTGGCGCAATTGCGAATTTAGTGGTAAATTCACGTTCACGTTTCGCAAGAAATATTATCTTTAACAGAAAATAATCAGTTCCGAAGTTCGCAACTGACGCCAAGCGTGGGAACGTTGGCAGACAGTTTGGGAAAACAGAACGAAATTAGTTTAAATTTAAAAATCTACTTTTATTATATTCTGAAAACAGAAAATATTTTTATCAAAATGAAAGATAACTTAACAATTAAAGCCTTAAAATTTATTTCTGAACGAAACGGAGAATATAAACCAGTAAATATTAAACAATTTTTGCTAAATAACTTTCCTGAAAAACCTGAAATGGCTGAAAGAATTGAGATGAAACGATTTGTTGAATATTTAGAAAAAAGTGAATATATAGAATTCATTTCTGAAGAAGGTCTTT
This sequence comes from Flavobacterium sp., assembly GCF_027531705.1. Classification (GTDB taxonomy): domain Bacteria; phylum Bacteroidota; class Bacteroidia; order Flavobacteriales; family Flavobacteriaceae; genus Flavobacterium. The sequence continues at coordinate 1,597 of NZ_JAPZSP010000044.1, forward strand.
GGTTTGTTCAATTAGAAGGTAGAAAAATTCCTAGAAATGAAATTTCAGCATATGCAAAAATTAAATCTAAAGGATTTGATATAATTCGTGAAAGTGATAAGAACAAAAAAAATAGCTTTAGTTTTTATTTAAGCATATTTTTAGGCATAACATCATTAATTTTTGGAATACTAAATTACTCAAATCAACTTTATTTAAAAGAAGCTGAAAAGGATTTAAAAGAAACTGAAAAAGAATTGAATTCAGCAAGAGATTCTCTGACAATGTATCAAGGAAATTATAACAAATTGAAAGTACAATATAAAATTTTAGAAGAGTCACATCAAGAAAAATAAAACCGATCTGCCAACAGCCGTTTCACGAAATTGCGGGGTTTGGGAATTATCAGAATTGGTAATTTTTGAAACTAAATTTTGTCTATATTTGTAATCAAAAGTGTTGAAAATCCGCAACTTCGTGAAGCGGCGACACGTTACCGGCAAGCGCAACGAAACCTCATAAAATTGTACATAAAAATGAAATATTTCTTTTTACTTTTTCCAATATTCATATTTTCTCAAACAAAAGTTAATTTTGTAAGTGCTAAATCAAAAGCTGATGTTGTTATTGGTCAAGAATATATATTTGGTTGTAAACTAGATGTAAAGGAAATTCTAAAGGAAAACGAACCTATTCTACTCTATGGTTATTTTAAATGTGAAAAAGATGAAAGCATTGATTATTATAACGCTTATTGGAACAATGATTTATACTTTATAAAAACATCAAATGTAAAAATTAGTGAACAAGATGAAAAAAATTTAAAGTCAATTGACAGTTTACAAAAAAAGAAACTTCTTGACGAATTGTTATACAGTATAAAAGTAAAAAATGAAGAACTTGAGAAGAATGTTAAGGAAAAAGTCAAACTCTACACATCAAAAGGAAATTTAAATGGAATGCTTATTAAGACCTCGAGAGTTTTCGATCAAAGTGAATATACAAGTGGAACTGGTTACGAAGTCTCTTTTGCTAACATTTCAAAAAAGACAATAAAATATGTATGGTTTAATGTAAAAGGAATTAATGCAGTCGACGATGTTGTAAGCTTACAAACCGTGAAATGTATTGGTCCAATAAAACCTAACGAAGAAGGTTTATACACTTTTGACTATGTTTGGTTTACAGATATAGTTGAAAAATCAAAATTAACTTCTGTGAAGATTCAATACATGGATGGAAGCGTAAAACAAATTCAAAATCCAAATGATTTGATTATCAATGAAACAATATACAATCTTATATTGGGAGTCGAACAAGAAGAAGAATAATACTTAATGAAAATAAAGCCAGCCGGTAACAGCTGTTTCTAGCAATGGCTAGGCTTGGGATTTATTAATAAAACTTAATTGTTGAAACTAAATTTTAGTTATATTTGTGTTGGCTAGTGTCGAAATTACGCCACTGCCAGAAGCAGCCAAACGTTGTGCGAGATTTATCGTGAAAAGTAGAAAAATGAAAATAAAATAAATTATTGAAATATTATGGATAAAAATAAATTGAAAAAAATGGGAGATTTTTTATTGAACAATCCATTTTTAGCAATGTTTGAGCCAAATCCAGATAATCATCCGCCAATAATTTATAAATATCGAAATTGGAAAGAAGATTTTCACAAAGACTTACTTAAAAAAAATCATTTTTTTATGGCTTCACCAAGCAGTCTAAATGATCCTTTTGATTGTAGAATTTATGAAAATCATATGAAATTCTTAAAAACTACAGAAAATAAAGAAGAGTATATAAAAAAAGCATTAGAAAATAATTTGGATTATTTAAAAGCAAATAATTTAACTGTCGAAAATGGAAGAGAAATATTATCCGAAAGATTAAATGACACTTTGCATTATCAAGTTCGTTCAGAAGTTATAAGAAATGATATAGATGACAAGAGTGTTGGAATTGGTTGCTTTAGTGAAAATTGGAATTCAATATTAATGTGGTCTCATTACGCAGATAATCATAAAGGTTATTGTGTTGGATTCGATGAAAAAAGGTTGAGATATTCTCAATTCTTCGGTAAAGTAAAAAGAGTTGAATACTCGATTGACTATCCTGAATTAAATCCCTTAAACAAAAGAAAAAATTCTTATGAATTAAAATATTTTTATAAAAGTTTAGATTGGGAATATGAAGAAGAGATCAGAGTTATGAATATATATAATACTGAAAAGCCTAACAGAATCATAGAATTAGAAAATAAACATATCAAAGAAGTCATATTGGGACTTAAAACTTCCGAAAATGATAAAAAAGAAATAATTTCGATTGCAAAAGATAAAAATATAGATGTTTGGGAAACTACAAAAGCAGAATTTAAGTTTGAAATAGAACGTTATAAACATTAACTTTATAAATATTTAAACCGTCGCACAACAGCTGTTTCTAGCAATGGCTAGGCTCGGGATTTATTTATAAAACTTCTGTGAAAATCTTTTTTCTTACAATACAACTTTCGTTTTCAAATATTCGGTATATTTGTTGTTGTCAGTGAATAAATTACGCCACTGCCAGAAGCAGCAAAACGTTATATGTTAGTCGATTTCACGTTTCTAAACACGTGAAGTTTTAAAAATCAACTTTCATTTCTAAATCACATTTTTACATTCAGAATCTAAAAAATTGAGCTTCTACTCTATCGAAATTTTTATGATCAAAACTTAAAAAACTAAAAGTTGAAACGGAAATTGGAAATGGAAATTGTTGCGGAAAAATATTGAAGAAAAACTTTGCCGAAAATGGAATTCTTAAAAGTTCAGTTTTGAAATTCACATTTACGTTAGCTTGGCACAAGTGCGGATGAAAAATCCGCACACGATGCCAAATCAGACGTTTTTTGAATGCCAACGCTATTAGCACTTTTGGTTTCGCCTATTTTTAGGTTTTTTAAGTTTATAAAAGACGTTTTTTCTACTTAAAAATTAAAAACAACAGTTGAAAAACCTAAAAATAAAACAAAACCAAAAAAGCTAATTTTTCCAACGCACCGAGCGTGCCGTAGAAACCGCTTAAAAAATAGAAACTAAAAAAATTACTAAACGAAATAGAATAACGAAACGTGAAAACTTTGTGAATTGGAGACTTGAAAGAACGACCAACATATAACAGCCGTTTAGCACCATTACGCCTGTAAGGTATTGATTTTACTGATATTTTACATCCTCAAAATCCAATAAGTACAACATAAGTACAACAAATTAGAACTTATTTACAAAGCTGTAAATTCCTTTATTATCAAGCTGCGCTTGACGATTAAAATCTAAGAATTCTCCTATCCTACTACAATAATATTGACTTGTTGCTTTTGCATACCCATTGATCAAAAGCAAATCATTTAAACATTCTCCTCCTGGAAGGATTACATATCCTAATTGTCTATTCCAATAGTCGTAATAGTTCTCCTGTTCTGTAATGATTGTAACTATCGTTTTAGGCGGTGCAACCGACAAAACGAACTGTAAGGACTGCAAACCAAATTGAATCAGTAAATGAGCTGGTAAATGGCTTTTCTCTTCGTCCTCAATCATCTTTCTATTAATCTTTACTTCTGGTGCATCCAAACCATAAAGACGGATTTCTTTTTTCATTTGAGTGAAACGATTGCAAATGATGATGCTATCTCCATCAAGCACTTCTTCAATTTGCCAATGGGTTTCCACTATATACGGTGCTTTTGCGTTGTATTGCATTGATTTTCAATGTTTTAAGTTATTGATAATCAAAGATAATCATTGAACTTTGTTAAATCAAAATTCATTAATTATTAACGTTTTAAAATTTAAAAAAATGGCAAGACAAAAAGGCGCTTTAAAGTATGTAGGAACTCTAGGTGATGTTCGACACTTTAAAATTAAAGGACAGGAAGGCTACTTTGCAGGCATGGTAGGCGGACCAACAGGTGACCAAGTTTTAACTGCACCTGAATTTGAGAGAACTCGTGAGAATATGAACGAATTTGGTGCTTGCGCCAAAGCTGGAAAAGCAATTCGCACAGGATTATCTCAATTGATGAAACAAATGGCAGACAGCCAAGTAACTGGAAGATTAACTTCTATTATGAAGAAAATCAACCTTGAAGACCAAACAGAAGCGAGAGGTTATCGTAAAATCGAAATCTCAACACAAAGAAATTACCTTAAAGGTTTTGAATTTGACAAAAACGTTTCTTTCAATGGTATTTTCAATGCTCCGTTTTCTGTGACTCACGAACCAACGAGAGAAACAGGTGATTTTGTAGTTCCTGCTTTTAATCCATTGAATTTGGTTAATGCTCCTTCTGGTGCAACGCATTTCAGATTAATTACAGCTTTAACAGTTGTAAGTGATTTTGAATACAATGCAACCACAAACAGCTATGATCCAATGGATGCAGCATTGAATGAAGTAAACAACATTCAATACTCTGGGTATTTGGATTTGTTTAGTCCTGTTCCTCTTACAACAATTACAGCAACATTACCAAATGCTGCTGTACCAACTGCAAATACTTCAGTATTGCAATGTATCGGAATAGAATTCTATCAACAAGTTGGAGCAAATTACTACTTGTTTGCAAGTGGCAACTGCTTAAAAGTTGAGGACGTTTTCTAAAAGAAAATCCTAAAGATTCCTCACCAAAAGTGAGGAATTTTTTATTTAACTTCAAATCTATTCATCCAATGAAAAGCAAAATAATAAGAATAGCACAGGGCAAAAATAGCACGTTAAGTCAGTTGTATATCAATGATATTTTTCAATGCTATTTGTTAGAAGATAAAATCAGAGCTGAAAAGGTTCCAACACAAACTGCCATCCCATCTGGAGAATTCACATTAAAATTAAATACTGTCGGAGCAAAAAATGTAAACTACAAAAAAGCATTTGGAAAGCTTCATCAAGGAATGATTGAAATTACAGGAATTCCAAATTTTAGTTTTGTTTATATCCACACCGGAAACACCATCAAAGAAACTGCTGGATGTCCGCTTTGTGGTTTTGGTTTCACTTTTACTGAAGGTGAATATGTGGTTACTCAAAGTATTGCAGCTTATAAAATGGTATATCCGAAATTGGTTAACCTGGCCAAAAGCACTTCAAACAAAATCGTAATTGAAACTAATTTTCAATTTTAAAATCAGCTCGCAATGGAAAATATAAATAATATCACAGTGCTTTTTGGCTCTCTAATTAGTGTTCTGCTTTCGGTTGTGGCTTATTTTATCAAGCAATTACATACCGATTTCAAAAGAATGGAGAAAGATTTGGTTGAAGTAAAAACTATGGCTTTAATCATTAAAACCGAGTTCAAAAGTGGCAATGATTTATTAAACCATAAAGTAGAATACCTAGAAAAACGAGTTCAAACATTAGAAATTTCAATTTTTAAAAATCAAGACAATGAAAAATAAAAATATGAGTGTTGTTGAGCGTGTGAAAGCTCCAACGCCAAAATGGTTCAAAGTATTAAGAACCATCGGAATCACTTTAGCTTCTGTTGGTGGTGCAATATTAGCTTCTCCTGTTGCTTTACCTGCTGGAATTGTAACCGCAGCAGGTTATTTGTTACTTGGTGGAACTGTTGTTTCAGCAGTTGCACAAACTGGAGTAAAATCGGAAGAAGAACCGAAAATTGCACCTGAAGAAAAAGTAGAATAATAAAAAAGTATTGCTTCAGTAACTAAATTAAGCTCCGTTTTACGGAGCTTTTTTAGTTTATAACCTTGCTTAACTATGCTTTGCATCGTTTTTATCCGATTTATTTAAGCGGTGCGTTTATATTGCTTTTATGTTGCACTCAAATAGCTTACAAAGTGCAAAAAAGTAGATTCAATTCTTTTCAAAATCAAATCATCGGTTGCAGTAGCGGTGTAGAATTACTCTGCGCATATCGTTTATAAGATTTAGATTTTCATGGAAACGTTTTTCGCTTTGTTCCAAAAGCTTTAAAGCTTGAACGCTTTTAACGTGTTCTTCGTGGTCTTTTATCTCTCGATTAACTTTCATTGAAAATTCCTTTCTAATGTCTTGTAAGCTCAAAAATGGGATTACTGAACCTTTAAGGAATTGATGCCAAAATTTTGTTTTCCAAAGTGCATAAGCAGTTAAATTTATGGTATCAAAATCAGATTCGTTTTCAAAAATGATAACGAAACTGTTTGTAAATGGCTCTTTTTGTGGCTTTCCGCTGTTCATCCCTTTGTTAAGTAGGAATAAATGCGGTTTTGTGTAAATAGTGTCTTTTCTGTGGGTTTTAATGATAAATTTCAGCATGGCTTCGGCTTTTAAAAATTGATTAAATTTTCAATTTTCCTTAGATTTTCTTATGAAATGCAGGTGTGCCTCGCTACGCTCCGCCCATTAAATTTTTTCAAAAGAAAAAAAAAAAAAAAAGAAAGCCATTCGTCTAGTGGAAGGTTTCAAAAAAGCAAGTTTTTCGGGTAAAATACTACCTGATAAGGTGGAGATTTTATCCGAAACCCGTAGGGCTTGAACTTGATTTTTTGTAAACCTGGAACTTATCTTTGCTCTCTTTTTTTTATTTATTTTTTTTTGAAATATCCAATCATAGTTGTTATGTAATCGGAGTTGAATCGGAAGGAGTTGTGTTTATTGGGATTTTGTTTTGAAATCAGGTCGTCTTCTAAAGGGTATTGAATTTTAAAACAGGATAAACAACCATCGGCAAATCAATTACAATGCTTTTATCCTGTTTTAAAATTTAATACTCTTTAGTGGGTTTGTTTTTTGAGGATGCTTTGTGAGTCTATTGTAATCCGGATTTGTAAATCAGAAGAATATTTGTTTTGAAAAAGGAAAGCATCTTCAAAAAACAATGCATTATACTACCGAGTGCGGAATGGCAGTAGCGCGAGCAAGTGTATTATTTTTTATTTGCTTATTGGGATGTTCTGATTGGTTTTATGATGGATTGATGCCTTGCTAAAAGTGATTAGTAAATAGTAATTAGTGCATAGTTGTTTTGGAATGGGTTAAGGCATCAGGCCATCGTGAAACCAATGTATCGTGAATGTTCTGGCAAATAAAAAATAATACTCTTGCTGTCCCCTTTTGATTTTGTGGGTGTATAAAAATGCTTATTCCTTGATGTTGTTTTTAAAGTCAAATGTTGTTAAGCATTTTTATACACTTACAAAGTCAATGCAAATACTATCCTATATCACCACAAAGTATATAGAATAAAAGCCCAAAACCTTACAGATAAAACACTAACTAAAAATTCAAAAAGAGATTTAAAAACACACACTGCCGATTGGTAGTGGCAGCGGTGAAGGACGGTCTTTTTTATTGCAGGCTGGTGCGAGGAAGCAATAAAAAAAGTTGTCCTGGAGCCGCTGCCTTGCGCGTTGGGTGCGCGGCTTTTTTACATAATGTTATTATAGGGCATTGAAAAACCAAAAAAACAATAAAAACGCTTTTAATGCCCTATAATGCCACATTATGTAAAGAAGCTTTGGGAAAAAAAATTACTGGCATGAGTCGCTTTGCGAACGTGTTTTTGTACCAAAAACCATGACAGTAATTTTTTTTTGAGCGTTGGGAAGGAGTGCCCTATGGAAGCCAAAAATATCAATTTAAAACTAAACGAAAAATACGCCCTTGTTAATAGAAATGAAATTAGCCCTTCGACAGAGCTCAGGACAGGCTATGAAGCAAATAAAGAATTGATGCTAGGAATACTTGGACTAGGAGCGATTTTTGTGCAGGTGAATGAGATAATGATATAAAAAAATGATGCTTGTCTTTTACAACAAACATCATTTTATATTTAAATTATTTACATTAAAACTTCATCCTTTGTATTCTAACCGCGTTTAATATTGCTAATAAAGCAACACCTACATCGGCAAAAACCGCTTCCCACATAGTTGCTAAACCACCTGCTCCAAGAACTAAAACAATTGCTTTTACTGTGAAAGCCAAAATAATATTTTGCCAAACAATTTTCTTGGTTTGTTTACCAATATTGATTGCCATTGCAATTTTGCTTGGTTTATCGTCCTGTATCACTACATCGGCTGTTTCAATTGTGGCATCGCTTCCTAATCCGCCCATTGCAATTCCAACATCACTTAATGCTACTACTGGCGCATCGTTTACACCATCACCAACAAAACAAACTGTTTCGTTATTTGATTTTATTTCTTTGACTTTGTTTACTTTATCTTCTGGCAGTAAATCGCCAAAAGCATTTGTAATTCCAAGTTTTTGAGCCACAAATTGAACCACTGTATTTTTATCGCCACTCAACATAGTAGTTTTTACACCTAGTGCTTTTAACTTATCTATTGTTTCTTGCGCATCTTCTTTTATACTATCGGCAATGGTAAGATAACCAACGATTTTTTTATCGTAAGCTACTGCAATTAAAGTGTAGACAATTGTTGTTGGATCAATATCATAAGAGATTGAAAATTTATCCATTAGTTTAAAGTTTCCAACTAATAGTTCTTTTTCTTTAATATTTGCTTTTAAGCCGTGACCTGCTATTTCTTCTACATTTTTTAGTTCGATTGTATTATCAATTTTACCAACAAACTGATGAATGGCTGTTGCAACTGGATGTGTACTTTGGCTTTCTAAAGCGTTGACCATTTGAAGTATTTCTTCTTTATTAAAGTCGGAATTGAAAACTACTTCTTGAACTTTGAAAACACCTTCGGTCATTGTTCCTGTTTTATCCATCACCACATTTTGAATGGAAGCCATTACATCAAGAAAATTACTTCCTTTGAAAAGAATTCCGTTTTTAGATGCTGCTCCAATTCCGCCAAAATATCCTAAAGGAATACTTATTACTAATGCGCAAGGACAAGATATAACCAAGAAAACTAATGCTCTGTATAGCCAATCGTTAAAAATATAATTTGCTACAAAAAAATAAGGCAAAACAGTAATTAATACCGCTAATACAACCACAATTGGAGTATATATTTTAGCAAATTTTCTTATAAATAATTCGGTTGGTGCTTTTTGAGCCGTTGCATTTTGAACTAGTTCTAAAATTTTAGACAGTTTACTATCTGCATAAGCAGTTGTAATTTTTACTAGAGCAATCGTATTTAAGTTTATCATTCCTGCTAAAACTACCTCACCTTTTTCTTTAGTATCTGGTTTGCTTTCGCCTGTTAATGCAGCAGTATTAAATGAGGCACTATCTGAAAGAAGTTCGCCATCTAAACCTAACTTTTCTCCTGATTTTAACTGAATAGTATCTCCAATTTTAGCATCGGATGCTTTGATGGTTTTGGCAACATTATTTTCTATTATGGTAACTTCATCTGGTCGTTGGTCTAATAGCGTTTTAATGTTTGCTTTTGCTCTTGTAACTGCTAAAGTTTGAAACACTTCGCCAACCGCATAGAATAACATTACGGCAACAGCTTCAGGATATTCACCAATGGCAAAAGCTCCAATTGTAGCGATGCTCATTAATAGAAATTCTGAAAATATTTCACCTTTGCGAATACTTTCAAAAGCTTCTTTTAAAACAGGAAATCCAACTGGTAAATATGCAACAACGTACCAAACAATTCGTACCCAACCTGTAAACCACGATTGTGTAAAATAGTTGTCAAAACCAATGGCAACCAACAACAAAACAAAACTTATTATTGCTGGTAAAAATTGTTGAAAGGTTGATTTTTCTTCGCTAGAATGATCGTGGTCGTGACCATCATCATCGGAATGATGTTCTGTGGTTTTATTTATTTTTTCTTCTAATGAGCAACAGATTTGCTTTCCGTTAGCATCATATTTATGTTGGTGTTTCATAACTATATTAAGAGTTAGAATTAATAATTTGTAATAATTCTGAATCAATTTCCATTCTTTTTAGTGGTGGCACATTTGAACCTCCTGTATTGCCAACTGGAACGCTACCAACAAATGATTTTATACCTCCAACCAATAATCTTGGGATTTGACCTATTATTTCTTTAGTTTTTTTAATTTTTATTCCAAACAAAAGCATTTTCCAATGTACTGCTGTATGTTCTAATGGATATTTCTGTGCAAGTATGTGTGCTCTTTCTAAATGTTTCCAACTTAATTGAAAATTAGCTTCATCAAGATAAGATTTATATAATGCTATTTCTTGCTTGTAATAAGGAATTAATTTACTTGGCATTTTAATATAAAACTTCATAACTATATTTTGCAACATCCGTCTAACCTTTCATAAGCAGCTGGATCAGCTTTTACATCGTCGGCATCATAACCTAATTTAGAAATTCCTTCTTTAATAGCTTGCAAAGTGGTTTTCTTTGAATTATAATAAACCGTAAAAGTCATTGCTTTATCATCTAACTCATACATTTTAATGCCTTTAATTTTGAGCATTTCAGTTTTAAATTTTTGTCCACAAGTTTCACATTCATTACAATGATCACAATGCAATAATGTTTTTATTACTGCTTTTTGATTTGTTTTTTGTTTTTGAGCAGAAATAGAATTGCTAGCAAAAAATAATACTGCTAAAAAAAGGATTGTCTTTTGAATTGAATTTTTCATTTGATATGATTTTAGTATTATCTTAAAATTTTAATGTACATGTTCACCACCACCTTTCATTGCTGAAAGTAAATAAAATGCTCCTTTAACAACAATTTTAGCATCGGCAGGAATTTCTGATACAAAATTGACTTCTGTATATCCTAAATCTGTTGTGCCTGGAATTACCTCAATGGCTTCAAAATGAACTTCTTTGTGGGTTGGTGTTTCATTTTCATCATCATGATGCTCTTCGCCTTCTGCATGATTGTGACCATCGTCTTTTGGTTCCGCTTTAGCTGTTTCTTCTTGATGCTCTTCTTGAATAAAAATAAAATACTTATCTCCGTTTTTTACAATTGCATCTTTTGGAAGTGCCTGAACGGTTGCATTGTTTATATTGATGTTTGCAGAAACATACATTCCTGAAATCAATCCTTTTGTATCAGATGGATTAATTTTGGCGTGAACTGCTATGGTTTTACTTTCGTTAGAAAAGGATTTATTGATACCAAATATTTTCCCTTTTATGGATTTGTTGGATTGATTTGTCAATACAAAATCAACTTCTTGACCAACTGATATTGATGCTAAATCTTTTTCGTAAACGTTCAAATCTAAGTGCATTTGACTGTTGTCTATCACTTCAAAAAGAACTGTTCCTGTTTCTGCAAATGCGCCTTTGGTTATATTTATTTTACCAACATAACCACTAATTGGAGCAACAATAGGAATTAGAGCACTACTTCCGTTTGTACTCATGTTTAATGTATTCAATTTGTTTTTTGCTGCTTGTGCTCTAGCTCTTTCAACTGCTAATTTTGCCTTTACTTCTTGAAGAATTTTTCTAGGATTTACATTTTCATCGCTCAATGTTTTTTGACGATTGTATTCTAATTGAAGGTATTCGATGTTTGCAATTGCAGCATTATAGTCTTCTTTCATTTCAACAACTTCTAAATTTTGAATAGTTGCTAAAACTTTTCCTTTGTTGACAAAAGTTCCTTCTAAAACAAAAATATCTTTAACTGTTCCACCTATTAGAGTTGAAATATTAGCTGCGTTTTGTGGCGGAACTGCTGTGAAACCATTTGCTTTGATAACTTTATTTAGATTTTTATTTTCAATAGTTCCATATTCAATACCTACTGTTTTGAATTGCGCTTCGGTTAGTGCCACTTCGTTTTCAGATTTTTCTTCTTCGTGGTTTTCTTCTGCTTTCTTTTCTTGACAAGAAGTTAGAAGAAAGATACAAGAAACAAGAAACAAGATATTAGTATTAATTCTTGTTCTCAACCTATTATTTATTTTTATATTGTTCATATCGTTGAATATTAATTGTTGTTGAATGATGGAAATTGCAATTGAATGGCACTTTGATTATAAGCGTTGATTGCCTCGGCATTTTGTTTTTTAATATCGATAGCTTGATTTAAAAAACTGATGTATGACCAATAACTCATATCTGCATTTGCGTAGCTTTTTTGAGCTGTAGCAATGATTTGGTCAGCATATTGCAACCCTTCTTTTTGATAATAATCGACTGCTTTTTTTTGCTTTTCAAAATCATTTTGCAATTGTTCTTTTTGCAATTTCAATGCTAATTTGCTTTTATCCAATTCCATTTGTGATTGATCCATGCTGAAAGTTGCAGCTTTAGCTCTAGCATTATTAACACCTCCAAACAATGGAATTTGTATTCCTGCTGTAAATCCTTGAAAATAGGATTTTGTATCGATGGTTTGTCCGAAATAGCCCAATCCAAGTTTAGGTGATTTTAATGCTTTGAATGTATTGGCTTCTTTTTGATATACTGCAATTTGTTGTTGGTAATAGTCATTTACTAAACCTTCAATTTTAGTATTATCCTTAGTTAACATCATTGGATATTGTAATGCTGTTGAAGTATCTGGCAAAATAGTATCTTCTGTTTGTACAAAAAACTGTAACTGTTTTTGATAAATAGTTAATTCCAATTCGAGTTGCTCTTTTTGGGTTTCAATTTCTTTTGCTTTTGCTTTAGCACTTATAACTTCAATTTTTCCACTTTCGCCTGTTTCAAAACGCAGCTCTGCATTTTTTAGAAATTTAGAATAAATATCTAGTAACTCCGTATTCAGTTTTTGAATTGAAACACCATATAAATATTGATAATAGGCAATTGTTACCGCTTTTTCTATTTCATATTCGGTTAATGCTTTTCGTTTTTCTGCCAATTTTACAAGCTCTTCTTGCAATTGACGGTTGGCTTTAGTGATTTTACCAATAGGAAAATATTGTTGAATAGAAACATTATGATCGTATTGAACACTATTGAATTGTCCGCCTTGGTATTGCACTTGTAAAGGATCTGTTTGAAAAGCTGTCTTTTTTAAGACAGTTTGCTTTTCGATTTCCTTATCTGCTATTTTTAAATCGATGTTGTTTTTTTTAGCTAAATCAATTGCTTGCTCTAATGTTAAAGTTTGAGCATTTTGAGCCAATGAAAAAGAGCTAATTAGTAACAAAAAGATTGTTGATATTGATGTTTTCATTTGTAAATGTGTATATTAATTATCAGTTAGCTCCTTTTTTTTAATGGAAAAACCTTTTCTTTTTGTAGTTTCAAAAAGCAAGTATAAAATAGGTAAAACAATAAGCGTAAGCATTGTAGCAGACACTAAACCACCTATTACTACTGTTGCTAATGGTTTTTGAACTTCGGCTCCACCACTTGTAGATAATGCCATTGGTAAAAATCCAAATGATGCTACAGCTGCTGTCATTAATACTGGACGTAAACGTGTTTTAGTACCTATTAAAACTCTTTGCAATGGATTTGAAATACCTTCTTTTTTGAGTTGATTGAAATAAGAAATTAGTACAATTCCGTTTAAAACTGCTATTCCAAAAAGTGCAATAAAACCGATTCCGGCTGATATACTGAAAGGCATTCCACGAAGCCATAAAGCAAAAACACCACCAATTGCTGACAATGGAATAGCTGTAAAAATTAGTAGTGCTTGTTTGATACTATTGAATGTAAAAAATAATAACACTACAATTAATATTAAAGCAATTGGTAAAGCTACCGAAAGGCGTTTATTAGCTTCTACCAAATTTTCAAACTGACCACCATAAGTTATATAATACCCTGCTGGAAGTTTAAAGTTAGTATCGAGTTTTTCTTGAATTTCTTCGACAACACTTTTTACGTCACGACCACGAACATTTAAACCAACTGTTATTCTTCGTTTTCCATCTTCACGAGAAACTTGAACTGGACCTTGCTCATAGCTTATTGTTGCTACTTGTGATAATGGAACTTGTTGACCATTTGGCAATGGTATAAACAAATTACTTACATCTGAAATATCAGTTCTGTTGGTTTCATCCATACGAACCACAACATCAAAACGTTTGCTTTCTTCGTATATTTTACCTGCACTTTCACCTGCAAACGAAGAGCGGATAATTTTATTTATATCGGTAATGTTTAAGCCATAAAGTGCAATGATATTGTAATCGTATTTTACAGTTATTTGCGGTAAACCTGTAACTTTATCGGCTTTTAAATCTCCGATACCTTCAATTTTACTAATTTTATTAATTAATTCTTTTGCTTTATTGTCTAATGTTTCTAAATCATCACCAAATATTTTGATAGCAATATCGCTTCTACTACCTGTCATAAGTTCGTTAAAACGCATTTGAATAGGTTGTGAAATTTCGATATTTGCTCCTGGAATAGCTTCCATTTCTTCTTTCATAAGATTGGCTAAATCTTCCCAATTATCAGCAGAAGTCCATTCGGATTTGTCTTTTAGAACAATAATCAAATCACCACTTTCTATTGGCATTGGATCGGTTGGAATTTCGCCACTTCCGATTTTGGTAACTATTGTTTTTATCTCTGGAAATTTTGCTTTAAGCATTTTTTCATAAGCCGTTGTAGTCTTTATCATTTGTGAAAGTGAACTACCTGTCATTATGGTTGCATTGATTGCTATATCGCCTTCTTCAATAGTTGGAATAAACTCACCACCCATATTTTGAAAAGTAAAAAAAGCTAAGGCAAAAAGTGCTACTGATGAAATGATAACGGTCTTTTTTATTTGTAAAGCTTTGTTTAAAAATGATGCATATTTGCTTTCAAACCAAGCCATCATTTTATCACTAAAATTAGTTTTATGTTCGGTGTTTTTAGACAAGAACATCGCACTCATCATGGGTACATAGGTTAATGACAAAACAAATGCACCGATAACAGCAAATCCAACTGTCAATGCCATTGGTTTGAACATTTTTCCTTCTGTTCCTACTAATGCAAGAATTGGCAAATAGACAATAAGAATGATAATTTCGCCAAATGCGGCACTTGTTCTGATTTTAGAAGCTGAATTATATACTTCGGCATCCATTTCTGATTGCGTAAGTTTTTGTTTTTTGAGTTTGAATAAATGATGCATTGTAGCTTCGACAATAATAACAGCACCATCGACAATAATACCAAAATCGATTGCACCTAAACTCATTAAGTTTCCGCTGACACCAAAAAGATTCATCAATATAACCGCAAAAAGCATTGATAAAGGAATAACAGAAGCAACAATTAATCCTGCGCGAAGATTTCCTAGAAAAAGAATTAGAACTAAAATTACAATTAATGCTCCTTCAATTAAGTTTTTAGTAACTGTTCCGATAGCATTGTCAACTAATTTTCCTCTATCGATGAACGCTTCTGCAACAACACCTTCAGGTAAAGTTTTGTTGATTTGAATCATTTTTTCTTTTACTTTCTCGACTACTTCTTTAGAGTTTTCGCCTTTGAGCATTAAGGCCATTCCGCAAACAATTTCGCCTTTTCCATCTTTAGTAGAGGCACCATATCGCATTGCAATTCCTTCTTTTACTGTAGCCACGTTTCTAACTAAAACTGGTGTTCCGTTTTTGTTATTGACTACCACATTTTCAATATCTTTTATTCCTGTAGCCATACCAACACCACGAATAAAATAAGAGAATTGGTCTTTTTCTATGTAAGCACCACCTGTGTTTTGATTGTTTTTTTCGATTGCATCAAAAATGTCAGTGATTGTAATTCCTAAACTGTTTAGTTTATTTGGATTTACTGCAATCTCATATTGTTTTAGTTTTCCACCCCAAGTACTTACTTCAGCAACACCTTCGACACCTTGCAATTGTGGAATGATAATCCAATCTTGAATTGTTCTTAATGCTGCTGCATCGTATTTATCTTCGTATCCTTTTTTGGCGTACACATCGTATTGGTAAATTTCGCCAAGTCCTGTAGATATTGGTGCTAATTCTGGTGAACCTGCATAAGCTGGAATATTTTCTTTGGCTTCTGCCAATCGTTGAAATATTTGTTCTCTTGCCCAATAAATATCAACGTCGTCTTCAAAAACAACGGTTACCACCGATAAGCCAAAACGAGAAATACTTCGCAGTTCAATAACTCTAGGAATTGTTCTAACGGATTGCTCTAGTGGATAGGTTATTAGTTGTTCTACTTCTTGACTGGCTAAAGTTGGTGCCGAAGTAATAATTTGAACTTGATTATTGGTTACATCTGGCAATGCGTCTAGTGGCAGCATCTTAATGGAATAGCTACCCCAAGCAACAAGTGCAAGCGTAAATAAAAGTATAATGAACTTGTTCTTTATACTAAACTGTATGATTTTATCTAACATTTTAATAGAATAATGAATGAGTAAAAGAGACTACTGGAGCCAATTAATTTTTGTGAAATTTTCACAACTCTTTAACCCGAAACTACTCGGGCATCATTATGCTATTTGTGGCGGTTGCCAAATACTTCCGTAGAAATTTGAAAAAGAAGTTGATTTATAAAAAGAAATAGAAGATTTTATTTCTTGAAAACGTACTAAAAAATGAAATGTTGGTATTTCTAAAAAGGTTAGTGTTTGTTGTCCGCAACAATTACACACGCAAAAAGGTGAACATAAATCGTTATCGGATTGGTGCGAATGATTGTCGTGATTTGCTTCAATATTTATATCACCACTAGAATAATAATCGCTATGCTCATCGGCACAAGGATAAGCCGAAAGCATTAAGATGTATAGTGATAATATGATATTGAACCATTTCATAGGTGTAAAAATAGAATTATTATTTATAATTACTCCAAATAATTTCAAAAAAAAATTATTTTATATTAAAATAATGAATTTTCTTTACTAACCATCTAATGTAAAAGAACACTATTTTTCAGCTTTAAAAAATGCGTTTTGTAAAAAAAAATATTGTTGCATATTAGATCCTTAAGCAATAATATCATTCATGAATTCATACTAATTGATGTATTAGAAAATAACGACTTTGAATGACATTCTTATAATTTGACAAATGAAACTATTGATTTAAGTAATCAAGCTAGTGGATGGTATTATGTAGATGATCTAATTACTTCTGAAGTATCTTCAATTTTGCTTCGTCGTGTTCTTTGAAAGCGTTGCTTTGGGTTAAGTGATTTTCTAATGCTTCCATGTCGTTTGCTATTAGTGTTGCGCTGAATTCTTGTGCTCTTTGTAACATTCTTATGTAAACTGCTGGATCATCATTTCTTGTTAGTCTTCTTAATGCTCCCAAATAATCATCGCGGTACACTGTCGGAATTATGATTCTTGTTTGATTAGCTTTTACTAATTCGGCATTCATCATTACTCTTGCGATTCTTCCGTTTCCGTCAAGGAATGGGTGAATTTCGCTTATCATAAACATGATGTAAGCTGCTTTGGCAAATGGTTCTTGCAAAGCTTGATAATAGTCAAATCCTTTTATTAAAGTTCCTCTTACTAAAGTTTGGTCGACAAAATGAGTTTCTCCTGCGCGGTTGTTTTTATCTTTGAATTGACCAGGCTTTTTTGAGGTTCTGGCTGCTAAAAGTATTTGATGCCTGTATTGTAATATGTTTAGTAGTTCATCAGGATTTGATGGTGTCGTACTCATTTCCTTTTGATTACTTACTAATTTATATGTTCCTAAAATGTCGTGTGAATCTTCATCACGATTTGGAATTGGTATTTCGGTTTGAATGATGCTTTTGGCTTCTTCTATTTCAAAAATAGTTCCTTCGATATAGTTTGAAAAATAAGCCTCAAAGAAAGCAAAGTTTCTAAAAGCATTAGTTTCTGTATTTACATCTTGCCGGTCTTTGTATGGCTGTTGCTGTAATTCTATAAACAGTTTTTCAAATAATTCTAAACGATGTTTGTCATACGGATTTCCCAAAGCTCTTGCCACTGCCATTGGTGAAGTTAGTATTTTGGAAGGTTTTGTTGTTAGTAAAGCGCTTATTAGTTTGTTTAGTTTTTCAAACTCCGATTGCATTCCTAGCTTTTCTGCTATTTCTCTTGCTTTGTCTCTGAATTGGTTTAGTCCTTCTTCTCCTTTTACTTGTACAATTTGCTCTAGTTTGTTTTCAATTTCTGGTAATGTAATGGTTTTGGAGGTTGGTCCCACTTGACGTGAAGATTGTAAATTCTCTAAAAATGCTCTTTCTTGTTGTGATACAAATAATTCTCCCGAAAATGGGTTATCTCCTTCTATTGCAGGCATTCCTTCCATGAAACGAATTGTTATGCCTGGTAACTCTATTTTCTTTGTATATGTGTAGGTTACAAATATTTGATTCGCTGATGTAGGTTTGAATTCTAAAGCGGAACGATGACTTACTATTGCTCCTGGATATAGTTTACCAAGAATGGTAAAAATATTTCTTCTAATGATTATTTCTTCCGATTCATTGAAGTTTGAAGTATAGATACGTGGTGCAATTTTTTTTATTTGCCCTTCTTCTTCCAGTTTACTTAATTGACGATTTAAAGCTATATCGCTTGTTGCAAAAATGATTTCTTGAAGGTGGATTGGTATGTTATTTTCCATTATAATTGCTTTTAAAACTCAAAATTAGCTATTATTTTCCAGTAAAACACTATTTTACGCAAAAATTTTCCAGCATAAATACATTGGCAGTTGATTTTAATTTCCACTAAAAGTGTCTTTTACTAGAAAACGAAGTCATATTTTCCAGTAAAGCTTAATTTTACGCAAAAATTTTCCAGTAAATACATCAGCTGTTTTTTAAAATTGTAACAAATGTATTCTAAGTCTGTTACAAAATATACCCACGGAGTACACTCTTAATTTCCGAACCCCTCTTTGAATTTTTATTTTTTATAATTATCAGTTTATAAGCTCTTTAAAGAGTTGTTTTGTTTAGTTTTTGTCGCAAAAAAAGGAAATATTTGCGACAAAAATAGTATTGCATTACACTTAATTAACTTTTTAATATTAAGCAATAAAAAACGTTATTGTTGTTAGAAATGAAATTAGTGAAATGAAACAAACAAAGAAGCGGCTTTAGGAATACTTGGACTAAAGACGGTTTTTGTGCAGGTGAATGAGATAATGAATAAATACAAATATGAATTTACTAAATAATGAAATCATCCAAAACTAAAAATTCAATCCAAATTTAACTAATTTTTTAATTGATTTTAAAGCATTTACAACATTAACCTCTTTTACTGTTTCACTTTTTGAAATTGATTTTTGTACAGATTTTAAATTTTGTAATTCTAAGTTATCAAAAATTTTAGTTTGTTCACCTAAGTCAAATATTTTAGACCAGTCACTTTTAGAAATTAATTTTAATCTATCATAGATTGCCTTAATATCAATCACTTCTACTTCTACTTCATTTGATAATGATTTAATAGTATCAATACTAATATTATTTTCTTCAATGTGTGAAATTAATTTATTACCAATTGCAATATCTCTACTATTAAGATTTTTGGCTCTTTTAATTTTACTTGCAATTTCCCATATATCAGTTGAAAATTCTTTAAATTCTTCAATATTCATTGACCATTTTGAAACACCATCCCAGAACTTATTACCGAAACCTAAAATTTTATTGATACTCATCAAATTATTTTCTGATTTGTTATCAATTTCTTCTGTTTCTATTTCCCTTGCTAAAACTTGTTCTTTTGTTATGAAACAATCAGAATATTGTTCAAAATTGAATTTATAATTTTCATCTTTTAATAACTTCCAGCTTGATTCTCTTTTAGCATATTCAGAAATAAGCGAATTATTTGAAGATTTAACCAATTGATGGTAAACGAAAACAATTAATTTTTGCAATTCATTTACTATTCTTGCATCAACTCGTTGCTCTTCATAAATTTTCCATAAATCAATTCTGTTGTCAGTCAAATAATATAAATAAGATAATGTATAAGCAACTGTGAACGATTTTAAATTGGTATCACCAATGGCATCAATGTTTTTTCGACCAAAAAGTTTGTCAACAACTTTAAAAAGAATAGCATTAGCAATTAATTTTTTATAAAAATTCTCACCAGGAAATTTATTTTTCTTAACTAATTCATTAATCTTTTTAGTATAATGAATAAAGTTTTTCTGAGCACCTTGCGATACATAATGTGGTTCTAATTCCCAAATATTTATATACTTAGCAACATCAGATTTAACAAACTTCTGATTGGTAGGATTTTGTTCTTTGAATTTTCTTTGTTGAGACGGAGTAGTTAATTTATTTAAAGATTCCTTATATTGACCATTAACACGTTCAAAATACCATAATGTTGACATGCTTCTATTCTCTGGATCAATAACATATTTTTTTCTCGATAGTGATTCAATTTGAACAAAGTATGGATTCCTCTCGTCCTAAAATAGGTTGACTAAAAATTAAACACTTTTAGTATCCTATGGAAACACCAAAAAAACAACCCTGTCGAAAAAATGATTATCAAAAAATAAGTTTTGATCTCAAACTTTCTATCATTGATGAAATCAACAACGGACAGATTTCAGCTAATTATGCTTCTAAAAAATACGGCATTTCTCGTACAACTCTTGCGTATTGGATTAAGAAATTGTCTAACTTTGAATCAAAATCTAAAGCCATGAGCAAAAACGACGAATTAAAAAAACTACGCCAACGCATTGAAGAACTGGAGTTTGTAAAAGACTTTCAACAAGACATTATTGCAGATTTTGAAAACATTACAGGTGAGCATCTTTCAAAAAAGTATTTGCCCGAAGCATTAGCAAAAGAGATAGAGAAAAAGCGACTAAACCTTTCAAAACAAAGTGGCTCTATCAATGCTTCGGAATAAGTAAACAGGCTTATTATCAAAGAATTAAATACGATTTTATTAAAGAACAACAACACGAAATTGTTCTCGATTTAGTGCGCAAAATCAGAATCAAAATGCCTAAAACAGGCACAAGAAAACTTATAGAACACATTGAAAATGATTTGATAGAAAACAATATCAAAATGGGAAGAGATGCTTTATTTGACTTACTTAGAAGTTATGGCTTATTAGTTAAGAAAACCAAACGCTTTCACATTACAACCGATTCTAAGCACTTCTTTTTCAAATCACCTAACCTACTCAAAGATTTGACTTTAAGTCACGCAGAACAAGTCTTTGTAAGCGACATCACCTATATCAAAGTCGATGGTGGTCACTCCTATTTAGCTCTTGTAACAGATGCCTATTCAAAGAAAATAATGGGTTGGAAATTAGATGATAACATGAAAGTTTCGTTAGTCAAAGAAGCTTTAGCAATGGCTTACAAAAACTGCATTCACAAACATAAAAACATCATTCATCACTCTGATAGAGGAATACAATATTGCTGCCCAGATTTCTCTGAATTTGCTCAAAATAAAGGATTTATATTAAGTACAACCCAACAATATGATCCATACGAAAACGCTGTTGCAGAACGAATTAATGGAATTTTAAAATATGAATTCGGATTAAAAAAAACAATTAAAAACATCAAAATTGCTAATAAAATGATTGCAGAAGCCGTAAAAATTTACAATAACGAGCGTTTACATTGGAGTTTAGAGCTAAAAACTCCACAAGAAGTACATCGTAAATACAACCAACAACCTTATAAATCCTATGCACGAAAGGTTGCGTAAGGAATGTTGGTAACTTTTTTAAAAACCGAAGGGAATTTTTAAAAAAAGTTATCAATGTTCCGATTACAAATCCGTATTTTTGAATTAATTAATAACCTAAAAATGGTCAACGTATTTTAGGACATGACA
>NZ_JAPZSP010000033.1 GCF_027531705.1 Flavobacterium sp.
TACCAGTAGAAAATATTATTGATTTGGTATTATTGGCATTTGCTAGATATAAATCTTGACCGCTTCCAACAAAGGAAACATCATTTCCTCCTCCAATATTATATGCCGTTGGATAGTTAAATGCTGAGTTATTAATTCCCATCCAAGCAAAACCTGTTGTAGCACTACCATTATTAGCCGTTGCGCTATAGCCACTTTGAGCTTGTGTTCCTGTAGATGTATTTTGAACGTTAAATTGTAAAAAGTCGTTAATATTTCCCGTTGCATTCACTACAGTATTGGTTGTAGTTGTGCCTGCAGCAACATCTAATTTGGTTGCTGGAGTTAAAGTACCTATTCCAACATTTCCAGCATTAGTAATTCGCATCCTTTCAAGATTATTTGTTCCGAATGCCATTGCATAATTTCCTGTTTTCATTAATGTTAAATCAGAGTCTGCAGTAGTAGATGCAACATTATATTGAAATTTATTAAATGATAAAAAATTAGGAATTGTTCTCCATTGATTAGCATTAATACTTGCAACTGTATTTCCTCTAAAAAAGGCTTCTTGATCGGTTAGTAAAAATTGTGAATAATAACCATTTGATATTGATTGAATTCCAGTATTAAACCAAGCTCCTAAACCATCAGGTTTGTTTGTTGAATTAGCTAAAACATCTGTTGTGATAATGGATGTTCCTTTAGTAACAACCCAATCATTTAAATCTCTTGTTGCAGTTGTTGCTGAATTAACACCATTTGCTGTATATGGTAGGAAGGATTTTGTCCAAGTCGCCGTTCCTGTTGCATCAGAAGCCAAAACATAGCCATTTATTGCGCCAGATGACATTTGGAAATTAGTTGTTTTAATTTTACCTGCCACATCTAATTTCTCAGATGGTGTTAAAGTACCAATTCCAACATTACCATTATTAAAATTTGTATTTCCTGTACCTGAAAATGTCAAATTATTTGTGCCTTGGTTAACTGTTCTATTTCCTGAAAGAGATCCATCTGTATTAAACAAATTATGCCCTCCAGCGATAGTTCCTCCAAAAGTTGATTTCCAAGAACTATCGGTATAAATAAATTCAACCGATTGCGAGTTAGGAATGGTTGTTCCATAAAATGTAGCATCAAAACCTCCATCAGTATTATTATATATGATTAATCTATAACCATTAATTAAAGGCGTCAATGCTGTTATTGAAACAATTCCCGTAGCTGTTCCTGTAATATTTGCAAAAGAAGTTTCTGCATTGATGTCTACAGCATTTCCAGAAATTGCAAAACTTGTTTCTCTATTTGTTATTGCTCCATTTACATCCAATGTTGTTTTTGGATCTGTTGTATTTATCCCCACTTGAGAATGAGCGTAAAATCCAACAGTTAAAATTAATAATAAAATGTAATTTTTTTTCATAGTTTATCATATTTTAGTTTGGGTATATCAAAAATAGATGTTTTTTTTGAAAAATAGTTTAAATGCATTAAATAACCGATGAAATGCATTTTTAAATTTAAAATTTAAGTTTTATCTTATATTTAAAATTTAAACTGACTATAAAAAAAATGCCTCACAAAACTGCGAGGCATTTTCATATAATTTTTTAAAAAAATTACTTCAAAGCATCAACTTTAGCTTTCACTTCTGCTTCAGTTCCTTCAATAACTTCAGAAGTTGAAACACCATTAACTGATTTAGTAACAGTAGCTTTAACTTTTCCGTCTTTATTTTCCATCACTACTTTTGTAGAAACTTCTTGTTTAACTTCTTCTTGCTTAACTTCACCAATGAATTTTCCATCAGCATCATACATTGCCATACATTTTGCTTTTTGTTCAGCAGAACAACCATTTTTGTCGCACATTGCTGCACATTCATCTTTGGTCATTGTAGCACATTTGCTCATATCACATTTACCCATTTCAGAACCACAAGACATTTCAGTTTTATCGCCAGCACAACAAGAAGCTTTTGCATCATCTGAATGTCCACTTCCTAAAATTGGAGCGATTACTAAACCAATTAAACAAGTTAATTTGATTAAGATATTCATAGATGGACCTGAAGTGTCTTTAAATGGATCTCCAACAGTATCTCCAGTTACAGCAGCTTTGTGAGCATCAGAACCTTTGAAAGTCATTTCTCCGTTGATTTCAACACCAGCTTCGAATGATTTTTTAGCATTATCCCAAGCACCACCAGCATTGTTTTGGAACACAGCCCAAAGTACACCAGAAACAGTAACACCAGCCATATATCCACCTAACATTTCAGCGATTAATTGGTTGTTATCTCCGTAAACTAATTTACCTAATAATACAATTGCAATTGGGAAACCAATAGTCATAACACCTGGCAACATCATTTCACGTAATGCAGCTTTAGTAGAAATTTCAACACATTTACCATATTCTGGTTTACCAGTTCCTTCCATAATTCCTGGAATTTCTTTGAACTGACGACGTACTTCATATACCATATCCATTGCAGCTTTTCCAACAGAGTTCATTGCCAAGGCAGAGAACACTACAGGAATCATACCCCCAACAAATAACATTGCTAATACTGGCGCTTTGAAGATGTTGATACCATCAATTCCTGTAAAAGTTACATAAGCAGCAAATAAAGCTAACGATGTCAATGCAGCAGAAGCGATTGCGAAACCTTTTCCAGTTGCAGCAGTTGTGTTACCAACTGAATCTAAAATATCTGTTCTTGTACGAACTTCTTTTGGTAATTCACTCATTTCAGCTATACCACCAGCGTTATCAGAAATTGGTCCGAAAGCATCAATTGCTAATTGCATTGCAGTAGTAGCCATCATTGCAGAAGCAGCAAGAGCAACACCGTAGAAACCAGCTAAAGCATAAGTTGACCAGATTGCTCCAGCAAACAATAATACAGTTGGGAATGTAGAAATCATACCCGTAGCTAAACCAGCGATTACATTAGTTCCTGCACCAGTTGAAGATTTTTGTACAATTGCCAAAACTGGTTTTGTACCTAAACCTGTATAATATTCAGTTACTGATGAAATAGCACCACCAACAAATAATCCGATTAATGAAGCATAGAAAACTCTCATTGAAGAAATATCTTGTAATCCTTCACCAAAGAATGTCATTTTCATAGTATCTGGCAACATCATGTCAATTAAGAAATAACAAGCTACAGCTGTTAATGCAATAGAAACCCAGTTTCCGATGTTTAATGCTTTTTGAACTTGAGCTTCTTTAGCATCGTCGCTAGAGATTTTTACTAACATAGTACCGATGATAGAGAATAAAATTCCGAAACCAGCGATAGCCATTGGTAATAAAATTGGACCGATTCCACCAAAAGCGTCTTCGATTTTACCACCCATATCTTTAATTACATAATTACCTAAAACCATTGCAGCAAGAACTGTAGCTACATAAGAACCAAATAAATCGGCACCCATACCAGCAACGTCACCAACATTATCCCCAACGTTATCTGCAATTGTAGCAGGATTTCTTGGATCATCTTCTGGAATACCAGCTTCAACTTTACCTACTAAGTCAGCACCTACGTCAGCAGCTTTTGTATAAATACCACCACCAACACGAGCAAACAATGCGATAGATTCAGCTCCAAGAGAAAAACCAGCAAGCGTTTCAAGAACTACTGTCATGTCTTCGGTATTTGTCCAAACACCACCAGGCATGAAATATCTAAACAATATAATAAAGAATCCTGTTAAACCTAAAACTGCTAAACCAGCAACTCCAAGTCCCATTACAGTACCACCACCAAAAGAAACTTTTAATGCTTGTGGTAAACTTGTACGAGCAGCTTGCGTTGTTCTTACGTTAGTTTTAGTTGCGATTTTCATACCCATGTTTCCAGCTAAAGCCGAAAAGAAAGCACCGAAAATAAACGCGATAACAATTAATAAATGTGTTTTAACTCCAGGTAAGAATGTAATACCTGCTAAAACTACACTCGCAATAATAACGAATACAGCTAATAAACGGTATTCTGCTTTTAGGAAAGCTAATGCACCCTCATAGATGTAATCTGAAATTTCTTTCATTTTTCCATCTCCAGCGTCTTGTTTTAATACCCAAGATCTTTTGATTGCCATAAAAGCTAATCCTATTAATGCCATAACTATTGGCACATAAATCATAAATTCATTCATAATAAACTAATTAGATAGGTTGTTAATGTTTGTTACTATTTATTAATGTTAACAAACATATAAAAAAAAAGACAATTTAAATTTATCTAAATTGTCTTTTATTAATAATGTTATTAACTTTTTATGCTGAATAATCCTTTTGGTCTATCAGGAATTGCTTCAAAACGATCTACACATTCTCTAATGATTCTGTAGGCTTCAGTAACATCACCCCAACCTTCAACGTCTACTTGTTTGTTTTCTAAATCTTTATATACTTGAAAGAAATGTTCAATTTCCTTTAATAAGTGTGGATTGATATCAGACAAATTTTCTAATGTATTCCATATTGGATCGGAAACAGGAACACAAATTATTTTCTCATCTGGACCTTTATCATCAGCCATATGGAAAACTCCGATTGGTTTTACCTCGATTACACAACCTGGAAAAGTTGGCTCATTGATTAAAACTAATACATCTAACGGGTCGCCGTCTAATGCTAATGTTTGAGGAATAAAGCCATAATCTGCCGGATACATCATTGATGAAAATAACATTCTATCAAAACGCATTCTTTTTATAGCAAAATCATACTCATATTTATTTCTACTTCCTCTTGGAATTTCGATTAAAACATCGAATGTTTTCAATTTATCTGCAGTCATTTTTTCTTTCATTTTTTAAAGGGTCGCAAAGGTAAGTATTTAAAGAAAAAAGTGAAAGAAATGTATAGTAAATTTACAATTTAATTTTATTTCTTTTAACTAGATAATAATGCCAAATAACAAATGATGCAAAGGTTCGATAAGGTTTCCAATGATTAGAAACTTGTTCCATTTCTTCTTGGGTTTGGCAATCGTATAATTCTTTTAAGGTGTTTTTGATGGCAATGTCGCCAAGTGGAACAATATCTGGTGATTGCAGACAGAACATTAGGTAAACTTCTATTGACCAATTGCCTACTCCTTTTATAGTGATTAATTCGGAGCGGATTTGTTGTTCGGTTTTGGATGAAAAGGTTTCAAATTGAATTTCCTTAGCTATTACTTTGGCTGCTAAATCTTTTAGGTAAATAGTTTTTTGACGTGAAACACCGCAATTTCTTAATTCTTCGTCTTTGCTATTGTAAAGTATTGTTGGTGTTATTTCACCAAAATAATCATTTATTTTTTTGTAACAGGCAAAAGCTGATGCAATAGAAACTTGTTGTTCTAAAATAATATGACACATGGAAGCGAATCCTTCTTCGCGTTTTTGGATGATTGGATGTCCGAAATTATCGAGGATATATTGGATAGTTGTATCTTTTTGTGATAGAAAATCGATTGCTTGTTGCATAGTACAGTCGTGTTATAGCCCTGATGGAAATGAAAAGCCCGGAGCTAGAAAAAGTAGTTTTTCTTGGCTTAAAAAAGCGACCAACGGAAGCTCTTTTTAAGGTGTAGAAAAACACTTTTTGTAGTGAGGACTTGTAACGTACAGCAGGAAATAGCTTCTAGAAATAAAACCCAAAAGAACCCTTTACTGTAAAATTATTAGCTTCGGGAACGTCTTTGTAATTGCCTCGCCATGAACAATCGATGCGGAAAACTTTGAAAATATTTCCAATCCCAGCGCTGTATTCCCAATAAGGAGTTGTTGGTGCTAGATAAACTTGATCAGATGCATTGACATCTCTATTTGCTTGTGATATGGTCCCGTATGCACCGCGAACGCCAACAATTTCTCTCCAATTAAGTTTTTTCATGAACGGAATTCGAGAGAATAATCGTCCTTGAAAATTGTGTTCCCATTGTAAGGTTGTATACTCGTCGGAAATGAATTCGTAAAAATTTAGATTGGCAAAAGTGTTTTCGATTTGAAAATATGATTGGTTACCTGGAATAATACTCATTAATCCAAGTGGAATTGTACCAAATGTTTTCCCTGCTTCTAGCGTAAGATTTGTTCTTCCTAATGGCCCAATAACAATAGGTTGTTTGTAATAAAGTTGCAATTTGGAATAGTCAAAATCGCTATTGAAAGCTCCTTTTATACCTTGACTAAAATTGATAAATATTCTGCTATATGGACTATCAACTGCAAGTCTTTCGACACCATATCCAACATTTTTTTTCTTAGGTGTATATTCTAATTGCAGATTGACTTCTGATTGTTTTACTTCTGATTTTGTTGCCGTTTTAGTGGCATCGGTAAAGTAATTTAGACTAAAAACATTGGAAGCAGATTCGAGCGTTCTGTATGAAAAACCAGTTCCGATAACAAAGTTTTTAGAGGGTTCCATTTCGATAGCAAGATTGGTCAAATTGATATTGGTAAGTTTGCCATTATTACCCGATGCAAAAAGACTTGACGAAGCAAAACTTCTTCCTAAAACATCATTTGTAGTAGTTAAACTTGCGCCTATTTGTTCTACATCTCTTCGGTTTCCACCAGAAATTATGATACGCTTTTTCTTGTCTATCATCCACTTACCCGACATACCGTACTTGAACTTATTATCGCCAAAACCATAGGCTGTATAACCTTGTAAACGCCATTTATCATTTGGTCCGAAATAAGTTCTTCCGCCAACTCTTACTCTAATTCGCTCTACATCATTATAACCAAATGTTGAAAAAATAGGGCCATAATCAAAATTTCCTTTCTGAATATATCCACTTCCTAAAATAGTAACGAGATTATACATCTGCTTAAACTTTTTGACGGTTTTAAGCGTATCAAGCATTTTGTAAATTCCAATTTCGTCTTTGTTTAATTTTTCAAAACGATTTTCTTCCCAAAATTCATCAGATTTAGTATAAACTTCATTGTCTATAAAATTGACTTCTTCTTTGTAGAACTTTTCAGGTTTTTCGATATTAAATTTATGATTATCAAATAAGGTTGTTCGTTTGCCATAAACGCCTTTTGATTTTTCTTTTTTATTTAAAGCAAAATCAGACATCATATAATCACGAGTAAGCAAGAAAACAGAATCGTTTAGCACATCAAATTCTTGTTCGATATAAATTTCTTTAACCCAGTTTATATTGGCACTTTTAGAAACTTCCATATTGATAGTCTTGATAGCAAAAGTGGTGTCGTTTACCCAGAAATCACCTTTGAATGTCAATTCGTTTTTTCTTCTTGGATAGAAAACGATGTTGTAACACCA
Source organism: Flavobacterium sp. (assembly GCF_027531705.1). Lineage (GTDB taxonomy): Bacteria > Bacteroidota > Bacteroidia > Flavobacteriales > Flavobacteriaceae > Flavobacterium. The sequence continues at coordinate 7,294 of NZ_JAPZSP010000033.1, forward strand.
TTTTTTATTTACAAAAGCACTGTCTCTCAAAACATAATTGTACACATCTATTCCGGTTTTAGACAATGGACTTGTGAAACTTTTATCGAAAAAATTTAGGTGATTATTATAAATGTCATATTGAGAATATAAATCACTTATAAATGTGTTCACACCATCGCCATTGCTCAATCCAGAGTTTTTATTTGCTTTTATGACTTCTTTGGTTTTGCCTAATAAATTATCCCCATTTACCTCATATAAAGATTCATTAATAAAAATTGGTAAATACGTTTTACCAGTAACTCTTGAAGTATCAACTTTATCAAAAATAAATTCAACACCTTTAAAAAGTTTGTTTTTCATAAAAGCACTATCAATGCTATTCATGTCAAATTCAATTTTTTCGTATTTATCATACTGATATTGATTGAACATTTTAAGACCGTTTTTCCTTTTTCGTTCCCAAATTTTGCGAAGAATATCTAAAGCAGGATTGTTTTTTTTGGAAGTTTTTCCGGCATAAACCACCACTTCTTTTAAGGCTTCACCATCGCTTAGAGTCACTTTAAAATTATAATTTACTGCTTTTGGTAATGGAACTTCTTTGGTTTCGTAACCCATAAACGAAACTATAACCGCAGTAAACGTTTGGTCGGATTCTATATAAAATTTCCCGTTTTCATCTGTTACCACTCCAATTTTAGAATCTTTAAAAATAACATTCGCATACGGAACGGGTTGGTTTGTATTATCGATAACATAACCACTAACTTTGGTTTGTGCCAAAGCAGTATTTACAAACGAAATAATAAACACAAGGCTAAGAAGAAATCTTTTTGTCATACTATTTTATAAAAAAAAGGCTTCATCAAATTTTCTCTGATGAAGCCCCAAATATACTAGTTTATATTATTTGTACATTACTTTTTTGACAGCTTTAACAACATCAGTTGCATTTGGCAACCATTCTTTCAACAAAGTTGGTGAATACGGTGCTGGTGTATCGGCCGTTGTGATTCTTTGAACTGGCGCATCTAGGAAATCGAATGCTTTATCTTGAACCATATAAGTGATTTCAGAAGCTACACTTGCAAACGGCCAAGCTTCTTCTAGAACTACCAAACGATTTGTTTTCTTTACAGAATTGATAATCGCATCATAATCCAATGGGCGAACGGTTCTTAAGTCGATAATTTCACATGAAATTCCTTCTTTAGCTAATTCGTCAGCTGCAATAAAAGCTTCTTTTATAATTTTTCCAAAAGAAACGATTGTTACATCTGTTCCTTCTCTTTTTATATCGGCAACACCAAGAGGAATAACGTATTCTCCTTCTGGCACTTCGCCTTTATCGCCATACATTTGTTCTGATTCCATGAAAATAACTGGATCATTATCACGGATTGCAGCTTTTAGCAAACCTTTTGCATCATAAACTGTTGATGGAACTACTACTTTTAAACCTGGTGTATTAGCAAACCAGTTTTCGAATGCTTGTGAGTGTGTTGCTCCTAATTGCCCAGCTGAAGCTGTTGGCCCACGAAAAACCATCGGCATTGGGAATTGTCCAGCCGACATTTGACGCATTTTGGCAGCGTTATTTATAATCTGGTCAATACCCACTAATGAAAAGTTGAATGTCATGTATTCTACAATAGGACGGCAACCGTTCATGGCAGAACCAACTGCTATTCCTGCAAAACCTAATTCAGCAATAGGAGTATCAATAACTCTTTTTGGTCCGAATTCTTCTAACATTCCTTTAGATGCTTTGTAGGCACCGTTATATTCGGCAACTTCTTCACCCATTAAATATACCGATTCGTCGCGACGCATTTCTTCACTCATTGCTTCGGCAATCGCTTCTCTAAATTGTATAGTTCTCATATATAAATTACTTTGTATCTATTTTGGATAGCAAAAGTAAAAATTAAAAATGATAAATGTATTTTATTCCTCAGATTTTATGTTTTGTTTTTAACGAAATCGTTGTAACTACTATGAAAAAATGATTAATCTATTTAGTATTTCAATATAATATTTATTTGCATAAAGAGGTTTTTCTAATCTCAAGTTACCTTGTTCTTATTTATTCACCACATATTTATTTATAATATAATCTGTTATGTGTTTTAAAGGTTTTTGGTTTATGGGATGAAAACCATGGATATTGTAAAACTCGATACTATCATTATTTATTTTATAATACCAGATTATTGGTTTTCCGTTTTTGAAAAACTCTGTGTTTTTATCTACTTTAATTTTTCTCAATGTAACTTCTTTGGAATCAATTGGTTTTATTTCATTCTGCGTTATAAACCCTTCTATTTCGCATTTACAATCTACTAATTCGTAATGATCGTTTTGCCATTGCATGCATTCTTTTGCTGGAAACAAAACATCTTTGACAACATATCCTGTACAGAACAACCCTACTAGGGTAAGAATAAAAATTAGTATTCCTTTTTTATTTCTGTTTTGTTTTTCGTCTTGTTTATTCTCACCGATTTCTTGTAAAGTTTCTTCGGTTGGTTTTACTAAATGCAATGGTTGTGATACTTCTTTATTGTCTTCTGTCGGAGTATAATTACTTAAGAAATTAGCATACGGTCTTGGATGGTAATTTACCAAAATGGCTGCTAATTCTATTCTTGTTGGATTGTCTGAATCTTTTTCACCTTTTAAAAATGAAATGACGGGTTTAAATTTATCTGTGTTGCAATTGTCTATCGACCTTTTTAAAGTTTCATTTGGTTTTGTTTCAAAAAAGAACTTGAAAACACCTTCGTCAGCCTTGCTTATTTGGTTGTCGCAAATAATGGAACATAAATTCCTCATTTGAGCAGGAGTTGGACTGTTGAGTATTCCAGAAACATCTTCCTTTTTAGCAATTTCATATTGCTTTTTTATTTCGTCTTTGTATTCCTTAAAAGTAATTTTCTTCATAAAAAACTGTCTGTTTTTCGGAATTAGTTGGAATTCATCGGAATTATCGGAACTATCGGAATTCCTTATAAACCGATGGTTCAAAACACTATTCCTTTGCTTCAGAATTAGTTCTTGTTCTATTTCGCGATAAGAACAAATGTACAAAACTAGTTCTAGAAAAGTGATGCTATACAGAACAGAATTTTTATTCGGGAAGCATAATTAGATGGTTCTGTTGTAGCTCACTGCCTTCCCAAAAATTAAAATCAATAGTAAAACGCTAACAAAAATAGCTGTTAGCAAATGCTTTCGAGAAAGTCTCGAACAGCCCAACCTATATCAATTTTTAAATTTTAATTATCATGAAAAAATTACTTTTATTTTCGTTTTTTATAGTGGCTATTGCCTCAATGACATCTTGCACCGCCGATGATGTAACAGATTCTAAAGAAACTAACCTTGCTGATATTGGTGGTGGAAATAATGGGCAACTGCCTCCGCCTCCGCCTCCAAAACCATAATTTATTGGAAATAGTTTCAAAGTTAAATTAAAATCAATAATTTCGGGAAATGAATTCTATACTAGAACGTTTCCCGATTTTTTTATGCATAACCAGCTGGTTATTTCTATTTTCATGCAATAGGCAAAATGAAACAACGGATGATTATTCAAAGATGGTTGAAAAAGCGGTAGCTTTCAATGGCAAACAAGAATATGATAGTGCTTTTTTCTATTTCAATAAAGCCAAGTTAGTATGTAAGCCAAACGAAACAGAAAGAAAAATATACACTTTGTTTTTAATGGCAGAAATTCAACAGATCCAAAATGATTTTTCTGGCAGCGAAGAAACCGTTACCGAAGCCATTAAATTGGATGCTAAAACAATGTATTTGCCTAATTTATACAATCAACTAGGAATTGCTTATATTGAACTACATGACCCTACTAATGCTATCAGTTATTATAAAAAGGCTTCTAGTTTGACATCAGATGAATTATATCAATTAATTCTTAAAAATAATATTGCTGTTGTATATGCCGAGAATAATCAATTTCAAAAAGCTATTGCTATTCTTGAACCATTGTTACCAAATCCTCTTTTAAAAGATAATCCTCTAGAAAAAGCACGAGTACTAAATAATTTGGGATATGCTTATTTTAGAAAAAATAGCGCAAACGGAATTTCTGAATTAGACCAAGCCTTTCAAATTAGACAGCAAAAAGAAGCGCATTACGACATTATTTCGAGCTGTTTTTACCTGTATGAATTTCATAGAAATAAAGATAAAAACCTTGCTCAAAAATATGCTTATATGTCCTATCAAAAAGCCACAATGAATAATAGCGTTAATGATAGATTAAAGGCTTTAAAATATTTGATAGATGTTAGCGATAGTAATCAATCAAAAATATATGCCCTAAAGCACATTCAACTAAGTGATAGTATCGGAATGGTTCGTCAAAAATTTAAAAACCAATTTTCCAAAATCAAATACGATTCCAGACTAGCTATTGAAGAAAGTGAAAAACAAAAAAAAGAAAAGATAGTGGCATTGATAATTGCCGGATTTATACTTGCGATTGGTCTTGTAGTTCTTTTTTATATTAGAAGAAAGAACCAACAAAAAATAAAAGCGGTAACTTATGAAACCGAAACTAGAATTTCTAAAAGACTGCATGATGAATTAGCCAATGATGTGTATAACGCTATCACTTATGCTGAAACGCAAGACTTGAATGACGAGTATAAGAAAGAAAATTTGTTAGAAAGTTTAGATCAAATTTATTCTAGAACTCGTAATATTTCTAAAGAAAATAGCACCGTTGCAACTGGCGTAGCATTTGAAGACCAATTGAAAGAGATGCTTTCGAGTTACAATTCTACTAAAACCAATGTGATTATTAACAATCTTCCAACTGTAGATTGGAGCAAAATTAAGAAAGAACCCAAAATTGCTATTTACCGTGTGTTGCAAGAGTTGCTGGTTAACATGAAAAAACACAGTGAAAGCAGTCATGTTTTGATTCGATTTGAAAATCAAAAAAAAACACTACACATTAAGTATTCTGACAACGGAAAAGGATGTTCGGATTTGTTAAAAAATAAAAAAGGTTTGCAAAATGCGGAAAACCGTATTCTAGCTATAAATGGAACGCTTACTTTTGAAACTGAAACTGGAAAAGGATTCAAAGTAGAAATGATTGTTCCTAACTAATAGCCTACATTATGTTTAGAAAAGTTTTAATAGCCGAAGACATTGACAGCATCAATATTGCTGTTATACAAGCCATGAAAGACTTGGGAATTACCCAAATAGAGCACGCTAAATATTGTGATGATGCCTTATTGAAAATAAAAAAAGCCCTTTTGGACAATGAGCCTTTTGAAGTTTTGATAAGTGATTTGTCTTTTAAAACCGACCATAGAGCCGTAACTTTACAAAGTGGCGACGAATTAATTGCAGCCGTAAAAACACTTCAACCTGATATAAAAATAATAGCTTATTCGATAGAAGATAAAAGTTTTCGCATAAAATCACTTTTTGAGAGTCAAGGCATTAATGCCTATATTCACAAAGGGAGACAAAGTATTGCGCAGCTCAAAACAGCAATTGGTTGTTTGCTACAAAACGAAAACTATATATCGCCCGAAATGGCTTACCTGTTACAAGACCAAACTGTACAGGAAATTGACGATTATGATATTTTGCTGATTAAGCAACTGTCTATTGGTGTACCACAAGAAAAAATGGTTGAAACACTCAAAGCTATGGGCGTTTCACCCAACAGCAAAAGCACTATCGAAAAAAGAATTGGCAAACTAAAAGACTACTTTAAAGCCAACAATCCTACTCATTTGATTGCTATAGCTAAGGACTTGGGCATTATCTAAAAACTAATTTACCTCTTTTTTTGCCTCTTTACGGTTTTCCGTAAGGAATGGAAATTTATTGGTTTTAAGTTTGACCAACCAAAAACACAAACAAGTTTAGAGGTTTGCAATCACTTAAAAATTTGTTATACAAAATGAAGACTATTTATTTACTATGTGCCATACTTGCTCTCATTGCTTGTTTCAATTTACCGATTGGCTATTATACTTTTTTGAGAATAGCACTAACTCTAGGAGCATTAACGGTTTTGTATAACGAAGTACAAAAAGATGTCAATCTACTAGGCATTAGCTTTATAGCAATAGCCATCCTTTTTAATCCAATACTTCCTGTTTACCTGTATCAAAAATCGCTTTGGATAGCCATTGATATTATCACAGCTATCTTATTTCTGGTGTATTGGTTGTCACAACAGTTAAAAAAATAAATACTTCCATGTACCGATATCCTGTAAACAGAAGTCCTAACATCATTTCTATAGGATATGATGAAATATTAGAAATATTAGAAATCGAATTTAAACTCGAAGTAATTCACCACTATTTTAATGTACCACTAGATGTGTTTGTGGCTCTTATGAAAGACGATGAACCCGAAAACTATTTTTTTAAATATATTTATTGTAGGTATCATTTTGATGCTATGTGATTTTTTTTGCCTCTTTACGGTTTTCCGTAAGGAATTGGTTTTTAATGGTTTTAAGTTTGGGGATTATTAATCTAAAAATTAAATATTATGAAGTATTATGTAAACTAAAAAAAACCAAAATCACATACTGTTTTTAATCCTTTGAAAAAAATGGGGTACGCAAGTGTTTTTACAAAGCAAAAAACTTCCTTGAAAAAAGAATGTCATGGTGAGAATTGTTTGGCATCTGAATTTGACAACATTTGGTATAAAAGTTCAAAAATTGAAATTCAGAATTCAAAAGCCTTGTTGTTTTATACTTCTTTTGACAGTTTGGATGATGCTAGAGCAATATCAGATCATATTCCGATAACAGCTACACTAAAGTTTTTAGACTAAAGGTGTTTAGGAACTATACTTTATACAAAAGACCATACCTATCTAGCCCCGACAGGAGCGGCATCTCGTCTTTTGGGACGAGATATAGCGGATGGCGGGAATAGGGTTGGCAAAAATGCGCAAGTCATTCGCTCCTAACTATAATAAATACACAACTACTCTAAATTAAATAAAAATGTTAATTCTTTCTTTTTTAGGATAAACATTAGTTAAATCTTCTCAAATCAAACCAAGCCCAGTTACGAAATCGATATAATACTGAAAAAATATTATGCGCGCATACAAATAATAGAAATATATTTTATACTTTTACACTCAGAAAAAAATTAAATTTAAAATATAATGAAAATATTAGTTTGCATCAGTCATGTACCTGATACTACTTCAAAAATTAACTTCGTTAATGGCGATTCTGAATTCGATACTAATGGAGTTCAGTATGTTATCAATCCAAATGATGAATTCGGATTAACAAGAGCCATTTGGTTTCAAGAGCAACAAGGGGCAAATGTTACTGTTGTAAATGTTGGCGGACCAGATACGGAACCAACTTTAAGAAAAGCTTTGGCAATTGGAGCGAACGAAGCCATTCGTGTAAACGCAACTCCAACTGATGGTTTCTTTGTTGCAAAACAATTAGCAGAAGTTGTAAAAAATGGCGGTTATGATTTAGTAATTTGCGGAAAAGAATCATTAGATTATAATGGTGGAATGGTTCCAGGTATGTTAGCAGGTTTATTGGGCTACAACTTTGTAAATTCAGCTGTTGAAATGACCGTTGATGGAACTTCTGCTAAAGTAGGAAGAGAAATTGATGGTGGAAAAGAAATTGTTTCGGCATCGTTACCATTGATTATAGGTGGACAAAAAGGTTTAGTTGAAGAAAAAGACCTTCGTATCCCGAACATGAGAGGAATTATGACAGCAAGAACAAAAGTTTTAACGGTGTTAGAACCTGTTAGTGCTGAAATCAATACCAAAGCAGTGAAATTTGAAAAACCAGCAGCAAAATCGGCCGTGAAGTTATTTGCAGCTGATGATTTAGACGGATTGGTAAACGCATTACACAACGAAGCTAAGGTTATCTAGTAATCAGTGTTCAGTCGCAGTTTTCAGTCACGGTACTAAACTCTTAAACTTTTAAACTTTTTTTAAACTTTTAAACTAAAAAAAATGTCAGTATTACTATATGCAGAATCACAAGATGGTAAATTCAAAAAAGTTGCTTTTGAATTGGCTTCTTATGCAAAAAAAGTTGCCGAATCTCTTGGCACAACTGTAACAGCAGTAACTGTTAACGCCGGAAATGTTTCAGAATTATCTAAGTATGGTGTAGATAAAGTATTGAAAGTTTCTAACGATAAGTTAGCTAACTTTAATGCAAAAGCTTATGCTGATGTTGTAAAACAAGCGGCTCAAAAAGAAGGTGCAAAAGTAATCGTACTTTCCTCTACAACAGACAGTTTATACCTTGCTCCTCTTGTATCTGTTGGACTAGAAGCAGGTTTTGCTTCAAATGTTGTAGGGTTACCAATTTCAACTTCACCATTTCAAGTAAAAAGAACAGCTTTTTCAAACAAAGCTTTCAATATAACAGAGATTTCAACAGATGTAAAAGTATTGTCTATCAGCAAAAACTCTTTTGGTTTAGTTGAAACGTCTTCATCATTATCTGAAGAAGATTTCTCTCCAAGTTTAAACGATGCCGATTTTGCTGTAAAAGTAGAATCTGTAGAAAAAACAACAGGAAAAGTAACTATTGCCGATGCTGACATAGTAGTTTCTGGCGGTCGCGGAATGAAAGGTCCAGAAAATTGGGGAATGCTAGAAGAATTAGCATCAGTTCTTGGAGCAGCAACAGCTTGTTCTAAACCAGTTTCTGACATTGGATGGCGTCCTCACAGTGAACACGTTGGTCAAACAGGAAAACCTGTGGCAAGTAATTTATACATTGCTGTTGGAATTTCAGGTGCAATTCAACACATTGCCGGAATCAACTCTTCTAAAGTAAAAGTAGTTATCAATACAGATGCTGAAGCACCTTTTTTCAAAGTTGCCGATTACGGAATCGTAGGTGATGCTTTAGATATAATTCCTAGATTGACAGCAAAACTTAAAGAATTTAAAGCGAACAACTAATAAGTAAAGTTCCTAAAAGCATATTCCAAAATTTGGAATAAAAATAAAACTAAACAGAATGCCCGTAAGCTATCCGAATTAATTTTTGGGTAGCTTACTTTTTTTATTTTAAGAAGCGAAAGTTTTTTGTTACTTTGCAATCGCAATTCCTGCTATCCGTTGCAATCTTTCTTTTTTAAACAAAAAAAGAAAGGATTTCCACTACTATCAGGGCTAAACGACAAACTGTATTGAATAGAAATCAGTATTTCATAAAAACTTTTCGGTTCAATTCGGTAATCTAAAATCTAATATCAGCAATCTAAAATCTAAAATGAGTTTAGTAAAACTAACAATAAAAGGAATTTCTTATAGTCAAACACAAAATGGTGCTTATGCCTTAATTTTGAACGAAGTTGACGGTGAACGAAAACTACCAATAGTAATTGGCGCGTTCGAGGCACAATCTATAGCAATAGCATTAGAAAAAGAAATCAAACCACCGCGTCCGCTAACACATGATTTATTCAAAAGCTTTGCTGACCGTTTTGATATTGTGGTAAAACAAGTCATTATTCACAAACTTGTTGACGGCGTTTTCTACTCAAGTATCATTTGCGAAAGAGATAAAATTGAAGAAATTATTGATGCCAGAACTTCTGATGCTATTGCATTAGCATTACGTTTCTCGGCTCCAATTTTTACCTACAAAAACATTTTAGATAAAGCAGGAATTTATTTGAATGCTAATCCTTCAGAGTTAGAAGGACAAAATATAGAAAACGAAGGAGTTCTATCAACACCAGAAACATTTGGACTAGATAATAATGACAAGAAAAAAGATGCTGGTTACTCAAAATTTAGCCTAACAGAATTACACGAATTATTAGAAGGTGCTGTTCAGGATGAAGATTATGAAAAAGCAGCCAAAATAAGAGACGAAATTTCTAAACGCGAATCTTAAGTTGGTTTCGAGTTCCGGGTTACGAGTTGCAAGTTTTTAGTATGTCGCTATTAACTTTTAAACTTATAAACTCTGAACCTTTTAAACTCATAAACACATAAACTTTTAAACCTTTTTTAATGAAACAATACCACGATTTAGTAAAGCACGTTTTAGAAAACGGAACTCAAAAAGGTGATCGCACAGGAACAGGAACCAAAAGTGTTTTTGGCTACCAAATGCGTTTTGATTTAGCCGAAGGTTTTCCTATGGTAACTACTAAGAAACTACATCTAAAATCAATAATTTACGAATTACTTTGGTTCTTAAAAGGCGATACCAATATTGGTTATCTAAAAGAAAATGGCGTGAATATTTGGAACGAATGGGCGGATGAAAACGGCGATTTAGGACCCGTTTACGGACATCAATGGCGCAATTGGAACAGCGAAGAAATTGACCAAATAACCGAACTAATCGACACGCTAAAAACAAACCCAAACAGCAGAAGAATGTTGGTTTCTGCTTGGAATCCTTCTGTTTTGCCAGATACTTCCAAATCATTTTCAGAAAATGTTGCTAACGGAAAAGCCGCTTTGCCACCGTGCCACGCTTTCTTTCAATTTTATGTAGCCGACGGGAAATTGTCTTGTCAATTATATCAAAGAAGTGCCGATATATTTTTGGGAGTTCCTTTCAACATTGCTTCTTATGCCCTATTTACGATGATGATTGCTCAAGTTTGTGGTTTGCAAGCAGGCGAATTCATTCATACTTTTGGCGATGCTCACATTTATAATAATCATTTTGAACAATTAGAACTACAATTATCTCGAGAACCAAAACCGCTACCAAAAATGATATTAAATCCTAACGTTAAAAACATTTTTGATTTCACTTTTGAAGATTTCACACTAGAAGGCTATGAACCTCATCCACATATAAAAGGTATAGTTGCAGTTTAGAAAAAATGCTTATATTTGAAAAAAATTGATTGCTATCATTTTCCCAAATAAATGAAAAAAAAACTACTTATACTTCTTTTCTTTTCTTCTGGCTTTATATTTAGTCAAAGTATCTCGTTTGAAGATTTAGAAAAAAATGCTGGAAAATATTATACAAATATTGAGGCTTCACTTCTTATAAGTCGTTTTGATTTATTGACTGTTGACAATAATGCAAAAAAATTAACGTATCAATATTCCCCTGCAAACAATGAAGAAAGCGGAAACAAATATTGTTATGTATGGCGAAACGAAGAAGACAAAGCAGAAACAATAACTTATTATACAACAAGTATTAAAGAATATATTAATTGGAAAAAAGCTTTAATCATAAAAAACTACAAATCAAAACCTGTAGTTCAAGAAAGTGATGGTACAAAAGAATGGTTTTATTCCAAAAATATATTGGTAAAGATTCTTCATAAACAATTAGATTCTTCTGAAAAAAACAATAAAATTGACGCTTACATAATCACTTTTATCAAAAAAAAATAAAGCCACTCATAAAAAGTAGCTTTTTCTTTATTACAAATTCAAAACAGAATTTTCTGAACCTGCAAAATCATTCCATCTATATGAATCTGCTTCTGGCTCGTTAACAAAGTTTCCATCAACTAGATATTTGAATTCATAAGAAGTATCTTTTGCTAATTCAAAAACACCTTTGAAAGTTCCGTTTTTTAGTTGACTCAATTCACCTTCTTTTGGATTCCAATTGTTAAAATCTCCTACTACCGATACCACTTTTGCTTCTTTATCTGCAACAGAAAAAGTTACTTTGCAAACTGGTTTTGTTTTTATAAATTGTTTTTTAATTGACATAACTATTTCATTTTAAAAATTATACAACAAAGTAAGCAAATAGTAACACACAAAAAACATTGCAAGTACGAATTAGCAAAACCATAAAAATTTACCTTGTTTATGATTAAATTTACATTTGTTAAAGCAGAAAAATAAGCATTCAAAATCGTGAAAACGTTTTCTTACTTTAAATCACCAAAATAGGAATTATGAGAATATTAAAATAAACCCTATCTTTATAGTCAAAATAAGCAGCTAATGGAAACTTCGCAACACGAACAGTATGAATATGCTAGAAGAAGAATACGTCAAAAAAAGAGATTGTATTTTCACTTTGTGCTACTTACTTTAGGTAGTCTTTTACTATTTATTTTCAATAAACTTTTGCATTTTGGTGAACCTAAAGAATGGTATCTTTGGGTTATAACATTATGGATTTTCTTTTTTGTGCTTCATTTTATAAAAGTATTTATAACAGATAGTTTTATGAATAAAAATTGGGAACGAACCCAAATAGACAAACTAATTGAGCAACAAAAAAGAAAAATAGAACAACTCGCTAAAAATGTTGAATCAGATTTGGCCAATAAAAACAAGTCCTAAATGATACTATTAATAGCTGCTGTAGGCGAAAACTATGAACTTGGCAAAGACAATCAGTTGTTGTGGCATTTACCAGATGATTTCAAAAGATTCAAACAACTTACGACTGGACATCATATTATATTAGGTCGAAAAACATTTGAAAGTTTTCCTAAACCACTACCTAATAGAACACATGTCATTATAACACGTCAAAAAGATTATCTGAAAAATAGTCCGTATGAGAATTGTATTGTTGTTAATTCAATTCAAGATGCTTTAAAAATTGTTCCAAAAGAGGAAGCTACTTATATAATTGGCGGTGCCGAAATTTACAAACAATCAATCGAACTAGCCGATGTTGTTGAACTTACTCGTGTTCACGGCTCATTTGAAGCTGATACTTTTTTTCCAGAAATTGATTTGAATGAATGGGAATTGACTTTTGAGGAATTTCATGCTAAAGATGAAAAACATCCATTTGATTTTACTTTTCAAACATTTGTTAGAAAAAACTAAAAACTACTGACAAAAATCGATTTATCAGAAAATCTAAATTACATTTGCATAAATTTTTTTGAAATGTCACAAACGGTAAAGCCTTATAAAAATTCTGAACTTGGAAAAAAAGAACAAGTTACTCAAATGTTTGATACTATTTCTGGAAATTATGACGGATTAAACCGCGTAATTTCATTTGGAATTGATATTAAATGGAGAAAAAAGGTTTTAAAGCTAGTTGCTGCCAAAAATCCAAAAACGATTCTTGATATTGCCACTGGAACGGGCGATCTAGCCATTTTGATGTCGAAAACCAATGCCGAAAAAATCGTTGGTTTAGACCTATCAGTTGGAATGTTAGAGGTTGGAAAAACGAAAATCATTGCTAAAAACTTATCGAACAAAATAGAAATGGTTGTTGGAGATTCAGAAAATCTTCCTTTTGATGACAATTCTTTTGATGCTATTACGGTTGCTTTTGGCATTCGAAACTTTGAAACACTTGATAAAGGTTTGGCAGAAATCTACCGTGTTTTGAAACCAAATGGCATTTTTGTAATTCTGGAAACTTCAAATCCAACAAAAACACCTTATAAACAAGGTTATACCTTTTACACCAAAAATATTTTACCTATTATTGGCAAACTTTTCTCAAAAGACAATGTCGCTTACGGTTATTTGTCAGAATCGGCATCAGTTTTTCCTTTTGGAGAAGCTTTAAACAATATTTTGAGAAAAATTGGGTTTATAGATGTTGTAGCAATGCCACAAACATTTGGTGTTGCCACAATTTATTCAGCTACAAAAAAATAAAATGAAAAATATTTTTGCACTTATATTACTAACTTCTGTATTGAATATTCAGGCGCAATTCAAAAATAGAATGTTTGCAAAAGATCCGATTATCAATCTTGAAAATTGGGATAAATCACGTTTAACTTGGGGTTATTTTCTTGGGTTTAATTCGTATGATTTCAAATTTGATTATAAAGAAGACACACCCGATATTTTGGTTGATAAAACTACTGGTTTTAATGTTGGACTAGTTGGCGATGTTCGTATTGTTGAACATTTAAATTTGCGTTTTGAACCAGGTTTGTATTATACTCAACGTATTTTGAATTATGCCAATCCTGAATTAACAAAACCGCTAGACAAAAGAAGAGAAGTTAATTCTACTTATATTCACCTTCCTTTGTTGCTAAAAGTTTCTTCAAAGCGAACTGGGAATATTAAACCTTATTTACTAGGTGGAGTCTCTACCGATTTGAATCTTGCTAGCAACTCAAAAGCAAAAGAAGACAATACCAATCAACGTTTTAGAATGCTAAAATGGACCAATAATTACGAATTGGGATTTGGTATAGATTTTTACACACCTTACTTTAAATTTTCGCCATCCGTTAGAGGCGTTTTTGGACTAAAAGACGAGTTAATAAGAGACATTGACCCAGATAGCCCATGGACAGGAAATGTAGATGCTATGCGAACAAGAGCTGTTTTTGTCAACTTTACTTTTCAATAATCAACGTTTAAATTCGCTTAGAATTATTGCCGTTGCTGTTGCCACATTTAAACTTTCCGTTTGTTGCAAATCGCCAAATCTTGGGATAGTCAATCTGTTTTGGATGCTATTTTCTATTTCTTTTGAAATACCATTGGCTTCATTTCCCATTACAATAATTCCTTCGTTTGGCAGTTTTTCTTTATAGATGTTTTTGCCATCCATAAAAGTTCCAAAAACAGGTAATTTTGTGTTTTTTATAAATTCATTCAAATCTAAATAAGTCACGTTAACTCTAGCAATTGAACCCATTGTTGCCATAACAACCTTAGGATTATACAAGTCAACCGTTTCTTTAGAGCAAACTAATTGTTGTATTCCAAACCAATCACATAATCTCAAAATAGTTCCTAAATTTCCAGGATCACGAATATCATCAAGAGCTAGTAGCAATCCTTTTTCTTGTACTTTTTTGGATTCTGGAATTTTAAAAAGTGCTAAACAGGTATTGGGAGTTGTCAAAGCACTAATTTTTTTCAATTCGGCTTCAGAAATCAACGTTTGTTTGGAAGATGGAATTTCAGTAAAAATTGATTCGGTAGTAAATAAATGTTCTAATTCAAAATTGGAAAATAAGAGTTCTTGAACTACTTTTATGCCTTCCGCAAAAAATAATTTGTGAACTTGTCGCTGTTTTTTTTGTTGTAAACTTGATATTAACTTTATTTGGTTTTTACTAACCATAGAAATAATGTACTTTTGAATTAAATTATAAATTCCTTTGAAAAATCATTTTACAAAAATATCATTATTTATTCTAATTGGAGTAGTATTTGCCGCATGTAATTCGTTAAGAAGAGTTCCAGATGGCAAAAGACTGCTTACCAACAACGAAATTTCGATAAATGGAGAAAGAGTAAACAATGAAGATATTACCAATTTACTTTATCAAAAACCAAATAGTTCAATACTAGGTTATCGTCTTCGCTTGAATTTATTCAATTTAGCAAACCCAAAACATGATTCTATGTTTAAGCTAAAATATATTGACAATTCGGAAAAATATAAAAGATTATCAAAATGGCTTTCAGAAAAACAAGTACATCGATTGGGTAAATCATTTTGGTATTCTGGATTTCATGAGTTTTTAATTTCTACTGGCGAAGCACCTGTTTTGTATGATAGTATAAGTGCTACAAGATCAATAAAAAATTTAAAAGCTTATTACATAAACAAAGGTTTTTTTAACACAAAAACAAAATTCACCATTGATTCAGCCGGAACTAAAAAAGCAAAAGTCAATTATGATGTAACAACAGGACAAGCTTTTGAAATTGATTCGATAAAAAGTACAATCCTTTCAACAGCATTAGATTCGTTGTATCAATTAAAAAAAGAAGCTTCTTTTATAAAATCAAAAAAACAATATTTAACTGAAGATTTTGATAAAGAAAGAGCTCGAATTACAAACCATTTTAGAAACAATGGCGCCTTCTTGTTTCAACAAGAATATATAGATTATGATATTGACACATTGGTAACACCCAAGAAAGCAAATGTGAATTTGAACATAAACAATTATTCTTATCGAGAAAACGATTCAACTAAAACAGCACCATTTAAACTATATAAAATTAGTAGTGTAAATATCATTACCGATTACGCAAGCACATCTAAAAACAAGTCAGTTTTTAAGGATAGTGTTACTTACAAAAACTTCAATTTATATAGTTTTAACAAGCTTAAATACCGCCCAAAAGCAATAACTGATGCCGTTTTTATAACTAAAGGAAGCTATTTTTCTGACACAAGAACAAATTTGACATCAAGATATTTGAGCAATCTTAAAGTTTTTAATTATCCAACGATTACCTATAGAATTGACCCGACTGATTCGTTGTCAAATTCACTCATTGCCTCAATATACTTAACTCCAAGAAAAAAATATAGTTTCTCAGCCAATTTAGATGTAACCCGATCAAATATTCAAGAGTTAGGAATTGCATTATCACCATCCGTTACTATTAGAAACGTTTTTAATGGTGCAGAAACATTAGATATTGCTGCAAGGGGAAATATTGGTGCTTCAAAATATTTTGCAAATCCTGACGATAAATTTTTCAATGTTTTGGAATATGGTCTCGATATGAAATTAAATTTTCCAAGAATTCTCATGTTTTTCAATACCGAGAAAATTATTCCTAAAAAAATGATTCCTTCAACAAGTCTGACTTTAGGTTTTTCTAAACAAACTAATATTGGGTTAGATAAAGAAAATTTAACCAGCTCTTTTGCATATAACTGGACTCCAAAAATAAATTCTACTGCAAAATTTGAGTTATATAACATCCAATTCGTTAGAAATATTAATATTGAAAATTATTTTAAAGTTTATTCTTCTTCCTATGCCGCTTTGAATACTTTAGCCCTGGCCTATCCAACTAATCCGTCATATTTTAGTAATGGAGAACTACTAATAGACAATGGAACTAATGCTTTTATGAATGATGTTTTAGGTCTTAATCCAACAATTTTCCCTGACGATAAAGACAAAAAAATAATTAATAGTATAAGTGAACGTAGAAAAAGGTTAACCGAAAATAACTTAATTTTTGCCACCAATTATCAATTTTCTGAAACCACCAAAAAAGATTTGGCAGATGAAAGTTTTTATGTTTTCAGAACTAAATTAGAATCAGCAGGAAATTTTTTATCGCTTTTGGCAAGTGCTTCTAAAAAGCTAAAAAACCAAAATGGCAGTAACACCTTTCTTGAAGTAGAATATTCACAATATTTCAAAACCGAATTTGAATATATAAAACATTGGGATTTAAGTTTCAAAAAAATTGTTGCGGTTCGAAGTTTTGTAGGATTTGCAATACCTTATGGTAATTCTAAAAGCATCCCTTTTTCTAGAAGTTATTTTGCTGGTGGCTCAAACGACAATAGAGGTTGGCAACCTTATAGTTTAGGACCTGGAAGCAGTTCAGGAATAAACGATTTTAACGAAGCCAATTTAAAAATTGCTCTTAATGCGGAATTTAGATTTGCTATTTTAGGTGATTTAAACGGTGCATTGTTTGCTGATGCAGGAAATATTTGGAATGCGCTTGATAATGTTGAAGATGAAAAATATACTTTCAACGGAATAAAATCATTACAAGATTTAGCTATTGGAACTGGAATTGGGTTTCGATATGATTTTAGCTTTTTCATTTTCAGATTGGATTTAGGATTTAAAACTTACAATCCAGCAAAATTAGAAAGTGAAAAATGGTTTAGAGAATTGAATTTTTCAAAATCAGTATTAAATATTGGAATAAATTACCCATTCTAATTTTAGAAATTATTATTTTTGTAGACTTAACTAAAAAAAACAATACAATGTCACATAATATCAAACCTGGAGTTGCCACTGGAGACGAAGTTCAAGCTATTTTCGCTTATGCAAAAGAAAAAGGATTTGCTTTACCAGCTGTAAATGTTACTGGTTCAAGCACTATTAATGGAGTTTTGGAAACTGCTGCCAAATTAAACGCGCCAGTTATCATTCAATTTTCTAATGGTGGTGCTCAGTTTAATGCCGGAAAAGGACTTTCTAATGCTGGTGAAAAATCGGCTATTCTTGGAGCAATTGCTGGAGCAAAACATATTCATACACTTGCAGAAGCTTATGGTGCAACTGTAATTGTTCACACTGACCATTGTGCAAAAAAATTATTACCTTGGATTGATGGATTGTTAGATGCTTCTGAAAAACATTTTGCAGAAACTGGAAAATCTTTGTTTTCTTCTCACATGATTGATTTATCTGAAGAACCAATTGCTGAAAACATCGAAATCTGTAAAAGTTATTTAGCAAGAATGAGCAAAATGGGAATGACATTAGAAATTGAACTTGGAATAACTGGTGGTGAAGAAGATGGTGTTGACAATTCAGATGTTGATAGTTCAAAATTATATACACAACCTGAAGAAGTATCTTATGCTTATGAAGAATTGATGAAAGTAAGTCCAAGATTTACAATTGCGGCTTCTTTTGGAAATGTTCACGGAGTTTACAAACCAGGAAATGTAAAATTGACTCCAAAAATCTTAAAAAATTCTCAGGAATACGTTCAAAATAAATTTAACACTGGTGCAAACCCTGTAGATTTTGTTTTCCACGGTGGTTCTGGTTCAACTCTTGAAGAAATTAGAGAAGCCATTTCTTATGGTGTTATCAAAATGAACATTGATACCGATTTACAATTTGCATTCACAGAAGGAATTCGTGATTATATGGTTTCTAAAATTGATTATTTAAGAACACAAATCGGAAGTCCAGAAGGTGCAGATTCTCCAAACAAAAAACATTATGACCCAAGAAAATGGGTTCGTGAAGGTGAAGTTACTTTCAATACAAGACTTGAGCAAGCATTTGCTGATTTAAACAATGTAAACACTTTATAAAAACTGTATATTGTAAAATTGTATAATGTAAAACTGAAAACTAAATTACATTATACAATTTTACAATTTACATTATACAATAAAATATGGCTTGGTTTAAAAGAAAAGAAAAAGGAATTACAACCGCTACAGAAGATAAAAAAGATGTTCCAAAAGGTTTGTGGTACAAATCGCCAACAGGAAAAATTATTGATACCGATGAACTAGCAAGAAACCTTTGGGTAAGCCCAGAAGATGATTTTCATGTTAGAATTGGAAGTAAAGAATATTTCGAAATCTTATTTGATGATAACGAATTTAAAGAGTTAGATGCCAAAATGACTTCTAAAGATCCTTTGAATTTTGTGGATACCAAAAAATATTCTGATCGTTTAAAAGATGTAATGGAAAAAACCAAACTAAAAGACGCTGTTCGTACCGCTGTTGGAAAATCTAAAGGAAACGACCTAGTGGTTTGCTGTATGGATTTTGCTTTTATTGGTGGCTCAATGGGTGCTGTTGTAGGTGAAAAAATTGCTCGTGGAATTGATTATTCAATCAAACATAACGTGCCTTTTCTGATGATTTCAAAATCAGGCGGTGCTCGTATGATGGAAGCTGCTTATTCATTGATGCAATTAGCAAAAACATCTGCAAAATTAGCACAACTTGCTGAAGCTAAAATTCCATACATTTCATTATGTACTGACCCAACTACAGGTGGAACTACAGCTTCTTATGCAATGTTAGGCGACATCAACATTTCTGAGCCAGGAGCATTAATAGGTTTTGCTGGACCACGTGTAGTAAGAGACACAACTGGAAAAGATTTGCCAGAAGGTTTCCAAACAGCAGAATTTGTCCTAGAACATGGTTTCCTAGATTTTATAACACCTAGAAAAGAATTAAAAGACAAAATCAACTTGTATTTAGATTTAATTTTGAATCAAGAAGTTAGATAGATTCATTTTTCAAAATAAAAAAAGCCGACTCTTAATTTAAAAATGAGCCGGCTTTTTAATGTTTTTTTAGAAACTATATTTCAAACCTCCATAAATATTTCTTCCTGGAGCATTAATTCCTGAGGCAAAAAGTCTATACTGAGTGTCTAATATATTTTCAATACCAACAAACAAAGTGGCGCCTTTAACTATGGTAAAACTTGTTTTCAAATTATAAGTTTCCCACGCAGGCATTCCACTAGTTGGCGCATAAACTAGGTTGTCTTCACCACTTGCAGAATAATCACTTATGTCTTTTTTGCCATTAAATAACATATAGGCTTCAAGTGCTAATATTTTTTTTGTGTATACTAATCCAAGTTTACCAAAATAAGGAGAAATATGGTCTAAAGGCGATTGATTTCCATCTTCTACAACTCTACCTAAAGTGTAATCGAAATTAGCATTAAATTGCAAATTAGTACATAAATAAGTATTGAAACTAGTTGAAAAACCTGCAATATATGCTTTCCCCTTGTTTTGATTCGCTTTTACATTATTTAAAAAACCATTGAAGATAACTTGACTTTGTCCATTATATGCAAATGAATCTATTACAATAGCATCAAACATTCTTGTATAAAAATAAGTAAAGTCAAAAGATGTTTTTTTAGAATCAGATTGTATAGCAAAACCCAAATCGGTAGTAATTGTTTTTTCTGGTTTTAAGTCTTTATTCGGAACTACTAATATTCCAATTTCTGAACTACTCTTACTAGGAGCAGATTCAAAAATTTTCGACAAATCGTCAATATTGGCTACTCTAAATCCGCTTGAAACATTTGCTTTCAAAGAAACATTTTTGGAAGGGTTATGCTTTATGCCCAAAGTTCCACTGTAAGTTATATTATCTTGAGAAATTGAATCGTAAGGTAAAGAGAAAAGAGTATTATCAGCAATTGTACTTTTTAAAGCTGTATAACCAAATCTTGCTCCTGCATTCCAAAATGTTTCTTCGGATAATTTTTCATTATACGAAACATAAATGTCGTTTCTTAACATATTATTATCTCCATTTGGATATCTAGTACTTATAGGTGCTATAACTCCAGAGTTTATATTGTTTGAAAAAGCAGAAGATTTTAAAGTTTCATAATACGATTCTATACCATAAAATAATTCACTTTTGGCAAACACTTTTTTCAAATCAGCAGAAAAAGAAAACATATTTACATTTTCTTCTCTATTCTCTAAATCATATTTTCCAAATCTTCTGTTATGACGACTTTCTTTAGCGTTTTGATAAGCCACATTTAATTTAAAATCAGTATCAAAAAAAGCTTTTTTCTTTTCCAAAGAGTAAACTGCTAATACTCGCTGTTGAGGTCCATAATACCATTCGGCATGTTTCAATCCAGTTGATGTTGTTTCGGTAAGTCTGTCATAGCGAGGTATATCTGAAGAAGTTGAAAACTGCAAGTTAAGACCATGTTCAAATCCGCTATTGGTTTTATAAGCAAATTTTTGAAGAATATTATATTGCTGATATCCAGAGTTTTTTTGAACGTATTTATCTTCGTTAACTGTTAACTGGTCTATACCATTAATTGTCTCAACATAGAAAGGTCTTTCTCCAAAAAAATCGCCATTATGATTTTTCTTTTTCCCCATTTTCAAATCTCCAAAATCATTGAATGAAGCCATTGTTAGTGATGCAAATTTTTCTGTGGCATAATTAAAATTGAATGCCACAGATTTCTCTTCATTTGATGAACTGTAGCGTGTGTTTATATTTCCTGAAAATTTAGTGTTTACTTGGTCTAGAAACTTTGCTTTTTTTGTATTCATTGCAACAGTACCACCAAGAGCATCACTTCCAAAAAGGGTAGAAGTTGGTCCATACAGTATTCCAACATTATCCAGAAAACTTTCGTCAACTGTGATAATGTTTTGAAGATGTCCTGCTCTGAATATCAGGTTGTTCATACGTATTCCGTCAACTAAGAGCAATACCCTACTCGCTTCAAACCCTCTAATTACTGGGCTTCCTGCGCCTTGTTGCGATTTTTGCACAAAAAGCGAACCCGAATTAGAAAGCATTTCTGCCGTGCTTTGAAAATTTTGAAAGTCAAGTTGTTTTGATGTTATGACTTTTACTTGATTAGGTAAGCCAACTGAATTAGTTGAAATTTTATTGATCGTAACTTCTCTTAATTGTTTAATTTTTGTGGTATCTATTTCGGTTTGAGAAACCATAAGCATAGACACCATCAACATATATAATGTTGTGATTTTTTTCATTTTATTTTGATAAATTAGTTTACCACTAAATTTTGCAAGACTAAGTTGCTACTAAAATTTATAGTTCTAATTTTTTGGAGGTGGCACTAAAATGAAATTGAATAAAGAATTGTAAAATGTGGTTTTAAAATGAAATTGGTTTACTTTTTTAAGAATAACAAAAGGTTTCCAATCAAATACTTCCTGAAAATAAAGTGTTTTGTAAAAAGAAAAAACCTGATTTCCCTTGTCTTTAGACTTTATATCATGACTAAAAACGGAAGTTAAAAGTTTTTGTAATTTTTGATTCAAAATGGTTTCTTCACTGTCATGCCAACACCAAAGTTGTGTTTTACCATTCACTATTTTCTTTTCAACAACATCGTACATTTGGTTGTTGTATTCAAACTCTTTTGAATGCTCCCAACGAAGTTTCGTGTTGATCTCGTGTTCAGAAAATTCAAAATAAACCAACTCTTTTTTATCAATCCCAGCAATCATTTTCCATTTCACTTCTTTTTTTATAGCGCGTTTATGATGTTGTAACCAAGTGTAAGTTGATACAGCTGGCACAAGCAGAATAAAAAGAAAAAAAAGACTAACGAATTGTTTCTTCAATGTTTGTTGGATTGTTTGACAAATATAGAAACTTATTTTACATCCCACTTCTAATAGCTTCTACAGGATCTAACCTAGAAGCTGATATAGCTGGTAAAATTCCCGAAAGCAAACCGATAAATGCGGCTAAACTTGTTCCTAAAATTATGTTTCCTGTGCTTAGAACAAATTCAAAATCAATTAATTTAGTTAGAATCATAGCGATTATCCACACGAAGAACAATCCTATCAATCCGCCAATTATACAGAGAATTATTGCTTCAAACAAAAATTGAAAAAGTATAAAACGATTTTTAGCACCTAATGATTTTTGAATTCCGATGAGATTTGTTCTTTCTTTTACTGAAACGAACATGATATTAGCAATTCCAAAACCACCAACTAATAAAGAAAATCCTGCTATCATCCAGCCACCCATTTTCATTTGACCCACAATCATATCAATCATATCGGTAAATCCTGAAAAAACATTGATAAAAAAATTGTCAATCTCGCTGGTTTTTACACCTCGAAATGTTCTTAATTTTTGAGAAATATCCGCTTTAAATGCTTCCATGTCTATGCCGCTTTTTGGTTTTATAATAATTACAGGCAACATGGTATCATTGTTTTCTCCAAAAGCCATTCGGATAAAATTTACAGGAATAAAAATAGAACTATCATTACTATCAAACATACTTGAACCCTCTTTTTTCAAAATTCCAATTACTGTAAAACGCTTTCCGTACAAACGAATTTGTTTTCCAATCGGATCGGCGTTTTCAAAAAGAACGTTGGCAATCTCGTCACCAATAACAGCAACGGTTGCGCCAGAATTAGATTCGGATTCGTTATAAAATCGTCCTTTCGCAAAATCTAATTGTTGTATCGTTGTAAACTCGTGCGAAACAGGAACAACATTTATATCGCTAACTGTTTTTGAGTCATATTTAGCCGATTCGCGTCCTACAAAAAACTGAAAAGCCATTTCTTCGGCATCGGGCAACGAATTTTTCAATGTTTGATATTCTTCATAATTTACCGAAGGAAATTGTTCGCGTTTCCATCGAGGAACATCGGTTGGGCCGAATGATTGGCTAGTTAAATAAATAGTGTTTTTATCTAAACTGCTCAAGTTTTTTTTAATTTTTCTGTCCAATGAATCAACTGCAGCAAGCACAGCAATGATAGAAAATATTCCAATTGTAACACCAAGTAGTGAAAGTAAGGTTCGCAATTTGTTAGTTCGCAACGCGTTCATTGCAAAACTGAAACTTTCTTTTAACAATCGGATATATAAAAGCATAAAGGGTGATTTATATTAGTGTAAAATTCAATAAATTTTATTCAAAAACCTAATAAAATATTTTATTCCTAATAGGTATTGATTTACACTATTTTGTTACAAAAAGATATTGAATAGTATCTACAAAAAAACTACTTTTGCACATCAAAATTCTAACTACACAATGAACACAACAAAAACAATTACATCAGCCTTAATTTCGGTTTTTTCTAAAGACGGATTAGAACCAATCGTTCAAAAATTACACGAACAAAATGTAACGCTTTATTCAACAGGCGGAACAGAAGAGTTTATTAAAAATCTAGGAATTCCAGTCGTTCCAGTCGAAGATATTACTTCATTTCCCGAAATTTTTGGTGGTAGAGTAAAAACATTACACCCGAAGATTTTCGGTGGTATTTTAAACCGTCAAGACAATCCAACTGATGTAGCACAAATGCAAGAATTCAATATTCCGCAAATAGATGTTGTAATTGTTGATTTATATCCGTTTGAAAAAACTGTAGCTTCTGGAGCAAGTGAAAGTGACATTATCGAAAAAATTGATATTGGTGGAATTTCGTTAATTCGTGCTACTGCAAAAAACTTTAAAGATACCGTAATTGTTCCATCTGTAAATGAATATGAGTTGTTTTTGCAACTAATTACAGAAGGAAACGGAACTACAACTTTGGAACAAAGAAGACAATTAGCAACCAAAGCGTTCAATGTTTCGTCGCATTATGATTCGGCAATTTTCAATTATTTTAATAAAAATCATGAGGAAGCCGTTTTGAAAATAAGTGAACAAAAGGGTCAAGTACTGCGTTATGGCGAAAATCCACATCAACGAGGTTTTTTCTTTGGCGATTTTGATGCCATGTTCACCAAATTACACGGAAAAGAATTGTCTTATAACAATTTGTTAGATGTTGATGCTGCCGTAAATTTGATTTTAGAATTCAAAAACAACGAACCAACATTTGCTATTTTAAAACACAACAATGCTTGCGGATTAGCCACTAGAAACTCTATGAAAGAAGCTTATTTGGCAGCTTTAGCAGGTGATCCAACATCGGCTTTTGGAGGTGTTCTTATTGCTAATGGTAAAATTGACGAAGCTACTGCAACCGAAATCAACTCGCTTTTTTGTGAAGTAGTAATTGCACCAAGTTATGACGAACGAGCAATAGCAATTTTATCTGAAAAGAAAAACAGAATTATTTTGGTTCAAAAAGAAGTGAGTTTGCCACAAACAAATGTTAGAACTTGCCTAAATGGAACATTAGTTCAAGATAGAAATAATATCACCGATACTAAAGATGGGTTAAAAACCGTTACTATACTAGAACCTAGTTCTCAAGAAGTTGAAGATTTACTTTTTGCTTCAAAAATTTGTAAAAACACCAAATCAAATACAATTGTTTTTGCAAAAAATAATACTTTGATAGCTTCAGGAACAGGTCAAACATCAAGAGTAGATGCATTGAAACAAGCAATTGAAAAGGCGAATACATTCGGATTTGATTTGAATGGAGCTGTTATGGCAAGCGATGCTTTCTTTCCATTTCCTGATTGTGTAGAGATTGCAAAACACGCTGGAG
Organism: Flavobacterium sp.; assembly: GCF_027531705.1. Taxonomy (GTDB): domain Bacteria; phylum Bacteroidota; class Bacteroidia; order Flavobacteriales; family Flavobacteriaceae; genus Flavobacterium. The sequence goes on from NZ_JAPZSP010000033.1 coordinate 32,719, forward strand.
TAACCGCTGTTATTCAGCCAGGTGGCTCGATAAAAGATGAATTAAGTATAAATTATTGCAATGAAAATAAAGTTGCAATGGTATTTACAGGAACACGTCATTTTAAACATTAATTTGTTTAACTTTGCGCGTTAAAAACAAACTATTTTTTAAAACATATAAATATCTATGGGATTTTTTGATTTCATGACCGAGGATATCGCGATTGACCTTGGTACCGCAAACACGCTAATCATTCACAACGATAAAGTTGTTATTGATAGTCCATCTATTGTGGCTCGTGATAGAGTTACAGGTAAAATAATTGCCGTTGGTAAAGAAGCCAACATGATGCAAGGAAAAACCCATGAAAATATAAAAACAATTAGACCATTGAAAGATGGTGTAATTGCCGATTTTGATGCTTCAGAAAAAATGATCAGCATGTTCATTAAAAGCATTCCAGCATTAAAGAAAAAAATGTTCACACCTGCACTTCGTATGGTTGTATGTATTCCATCGGGAATTACCGAAGTGGAAATGCGTGCTGTAAAAGAATCTTGTGAGCGTGTAAACGGAAAAGAAGTTTACCTAATTCACGAACCAATGGCAGCTGCAATCGGTATTGGTATTGACATTATGCAACCGAAAGGAAACATGATTGTAGATATTGGTGGTGGAACAACAGAAATTGCCGTAATTGCACTTGGTGGAATTGTATGTGATAAATCTGTTAAGATTGCGGGTGATGTTTTTACAAATGATATTATTTACTATATGCGTACACAACACAATTTATTTGTGGGAGAAAGTACAGCTGAAAAAATAAAAATTACAGTTGGAGCAGCTTTAGAAGAACTAGATTCTCCACCAGAAGAAATGTCGGTTCAAGGTCGTGACTTGTTAACTGGTAAACCAAAACAAGTTGATGTGTCTTACAGAGAAATTGCAAAAGCGTTAGACAAATCTATTCAGCGTATTGAAGATGCTGTAATGGAAACTTTATCGCAAACGCCTCCAGAATTAGCAGCTGATATTTACAACACTGGTATTTATCTTGCAGGTGGTGGTTCGATGCTTAGAGGATTAGACAAACGTATTTCTCAAAAAACAGATTTACCTGTTTATATTGCAGAAGATCCATTAAGAGCGGTTGTTCGTGGAACAGGAATGGCGTTGAAAAACATTCCTAAATTCAGAAGCATATTAATTAAATAAAATTCCAATTATCAAATCCCAAATTCCATTAAATTATTTTTTTTGAAATTTGGAATTTGAGATTTTATACATTTTAAAAAGATGCAGCAAATATTTATATTTATATTTAAAAACAGCTATCGATTGCTGTTTTTGCTGCTTTTGGGTATCTCATTAACGCTTACTATTCAGTCTCATTCTTATCATCGAAGTGAAGTTATTAGTTCTGCTAATTATGTTACGGGTGGTGTTTATGAGCAAGTAAATTCTGTTGAAGAATATTTTAATTTAAAAACTGAAAACGAAAAATTAGCTGGAGAAAATGCCCGACTAAGAATGCTTTTATTCAACAAAGTTGATTCGACTCAAACTCCTATTGTTGCAGACGTTCAAGGTATTCCAAGTACAAATGTTATTTTGTCTAAAGTTATCAATAACACATACAATACTCGCGAAAATTATCTTACTATAAATTCAGGCTCACTAGATGGTATAAAACAAGATATGGGCGTTATTAATAGTCAAGGAATTGTCGGAATTATTGATAGAACTTCCAAAAATTATGCGACGGTTGCCAGTGTGTTGAATATCAAATCGCAAATAAATGCCAAAGTAAAAAAATCCAATCACTTTGGTTCACTTATCTGGGATGGAAAAAATGCAGGTTATGTTCAGTTGATAGATGTTCCTAGATTGGCTTCTGTTAGAAAAGGTGATACTATTGTAACAGGTGGTCAATCAGTTATTTTTCCAGAGAATATTAATATTGGAACTATCGACAAAGTTTTTATAAACAATGAAAATAATTATTATACAATAAATGTAAGATTGTTTAATGATATGACAAATCTTGGCCATGTTTATATAATCAAAAACAGAGATACTCAAGAAATTCTTAACCTCGAAAAGAAACAAGATGAATAGTGCTTTACTAATAAATATTGCTCGTTTCATTTTGTTGATAGCACTCCAAATTTTGCTGTTCAACAACATTAACTTCTTGGGTTACATCAATCCGTATCCGTATATTTTATTTATAATTTTATATCCTGCAAACAGTAATAAGACTGGACTTTTGTTAGCTAGTTTTTTATTAGGTTTAACGGTTGATATGTTCTGTAATTCGGGTGGTGTCCATGCTGCTGCGAGTTTAATTCTTGCTTTTTTTAGACCATCAATATTCAAATTTTCTTTTGGTTTAAGCTATGAATATCAAACAGTTAAAATAAACGATACTTTAACACCTCAACGATTTTCATTTATATTAATTGCGGTATTATTACACCATTTTGTATTATTTTTACTTGAATATTTTGCTTTAAATTACATTTTAGAGGTTTTGATTAAAACAGCCATTAGTTCTGTTTTTACAATTTTGTTAAGTATTTTAATCATTTATTTAGTGAAACCTAATAGACGATGAGAAAGTCAGTACTTCCGACCATAATCATAATAACATCTGTTATTATAGTTTTGAGGCTTTTTTATCTTCAAGTTATTGATGATACTTTACGTTTAAAGTCTGAAAATAACGCTATCAAAATCATTTACGATTATCCAGAACGCGGCTATATTTATGATAGAAATGGTAAACTTTTAGTTGCCAATCAGCCATCTTATGATATAATGGTTACTCCTAGAGAAATCAAAAAAATTGATACTTTAGAATTCTGTAAATTATTAAAAATTCCAAAAGAATTATTTGATAAACAATTAAAAAGAGCCATCAATTATAGCCCGAGATTGCCTTCTGTTTTTCTATCGCAACTAAACAAGATGGAGTATGCAGCACTTCAAGAAAAGATGCGAAAATTTTCTGGATTTGAGATTGTAAAACGTAATTTACGTGACTATCAAGTTCATGTTGGAGCCAATATTTTTGGTTCAATAGCGCAAGTAAATCAAAAAATAATCGATGCTAATGAATATTACAAAAGTGGAGATTTGATTGGGAAACAAGGTGTTGAAGAAAGTTACGAAGAAATTCTAAGAGGAAGAAAAGGTGTAAAATACCGCCAAAAAAATAAGTACAACAAAGATATTGGTCCATACAAACAAGGTGAATTTGATACTATTTCTAAAAACGGAGAAGATATAACTTTAACCATAGATGCTACATTACAACAATATGGTGAAGAATTAATGATTAACAAACGTGGCGGAATTGTAGCAATTGAACCAAAAACAGGCGAAATTTTAGCTTTAGTAACCGCGCCTTCTTATGATCCGGCAATATTGGTTGGTCGACAACGTTCAAGAAATTACACAAATTTATACAATGACTCTTTGGCAAAACCATTGTATGATAGAGGTTTACTTGCCGAATATCCACCTGGTTCACCATTTAAAATTATAACAGGTTTAGCGGCTCTTCAAGAGCAAGTTATAGACGAACAAACCACTTTTTACTGCCATCATGGTTTTAGTTATGGAAGAGGACGTTTTATGAAATGTCACGGTGGCTCTGGACCACACCAGCTTCATAACGGAATTTATCGTTCCTGTAATGCCTATTTTGGGAATGTCTATTTAAAGACAATTAAAAAATATAAGGATCCTGGAGCTTCTGTGGATATTTGGTCAAAACATGTGAAAAGTTTTGGTTTAGGAGATTTTATGGGATATGATTTACCAACTGGTAGAAAAGGTAAAGTCCCAACTTCTAAAACTTATAAAAGAATGTACCCAAACGGTGGTTGGACTGCAACAGCCATTGTTTCAAATTCTATTGGTCAGGGTGAAGTATTGACAACACCTATTCAGTTGGCAAACATGATGGCGACGGTTGCTAATCAAGGTTATTATTTTACACCTCATATTGTTAAGAAAATAAAAGGCGAAAAAATTGATAAAAAATTTACAACGAAACATCTTACTACAATAGACAGAAAATATTATAAACCTGTAATAGAAGGATTGTTCGATGTTTATAACAAAGGAACTGCATATCATCTAAAAGTTGAAGGTATTGATATTTGTGGTAAAACTGGAACTGCCGAAAATTACACCAAAGTTTATGGTAAAAGAGTAAAGCTAAAAGATCATTCTATATTTGTGGCTTTTGCACCTAAAGACAACCCTAAAATTGCTTTAGCTGTTTTTGTAGAAAATGGAGGATATGGTGCAACTATTGCTGGACCAATAGCAAGTTTGATGATTGAGAAATATCTAAAAGGAAAGATAACGCGTAAAGATTTAGAAACAAGAACTTTAGCTAGAAGCTTAATGGCAGAATACAATCGATTTGTAAAAAAACCAAACGATTCAACACTTTTAAAAGAAATAAAAATTCTTGAAGTAGAAAAAGCTAAGGAAGAAAAAATTGAAGAAACAATAAAAGAAAGTGTTGACACTACAAAATCAATCTAAACTGGATTATTAAACCATGAAAAACCAAAGTGTAAGTAGCAATATTGATTGGATGATTGTAAGCATCTATATCGTTATGGTCATTTTAGGTTGGCTAAATATTTATTCTTCGTCATTGCCAGAAGTAGAAACTTCAATTTTTGATTTATCTCAATACTATGGAAAACAATTACTTACAATTGCATTTACAATTCCATTAATAATAATTGTATTATCTGTTGATAGTAAGTTTTACGAAAAATTTTCTTTTGTTATTTATATTATAGGTCTTTTGGCAATTGCTGGTCTTTTTGTTTTTGGGAAAGAGGTTAAAGGTCAAACTAACTGGTATTCGTTTGGGTCTTTTGGGTTACAACCATCAGAGTTTGCTAAAGCTGCTACAAGTTTAGCATTAGCTAAATACCTTAGTGATGTACAAGTAAATTTAAAAAACTTAAACCATCAAATTATTGCGTTAGGATTGATATTTCTGCCTATATTATTTATCGCACCGCATGATCCCGGAAGTGCCTTGATTTATACCGTTCTTATTTTTGTTTTGCATAGAGAAGGTTTACCATCAAGTTATTTATGGATGGGTCTTTTCATCATCATTATATTTGTTTTAAGTCTTATAATGAATCCTTTATATATTGTACTAATTACGTTTCTAATTCTGGCTTTTATCTATTACCGAAGCAGGATAGCCGATAGAAATATGATTATAAGTATCATAACTTTGGTAATGGTTGCGGCATTTAGTTATTCTACAAGTTATGTTTTTGATAATGTCTTGAAACAACACCATCGTGACCGTTTTAATATTTTATTAGGCAAAAAAGTAGACGATAAAGGAATTGGGTACAATGTAAATCAGTCAAAAATCGCAATTGGTTCGGGCGGTTTATTTGGTAAAGGTTATCTTGAAGGAACTCAAACAAAAGGTGGCTTTGTGCCAGAACAACACACCGATTATATCTTTACAACAGTTGGTGAAGAATGGGGATTTGTTGGTTCGTTGTTTGTAATTGGACTTTATTTAGGACTAATCTTTAGAATAATTTACCTTTCCGAAAGACAGAAAACCAAGTTTAGTCGAATTTATGGCTATTGTGTCGCCTCCATTTTATTTGTCCATTTCTTTGTGAATATAGCGATGGTTCTTGGAATTTTTCCAACTATTGGTGTTCCGTTACCATTCTTTTCTTATGGTGGTTCTGGACTTTGGGGCTTTACAATCTTGCTTTTTATTTTCCTCAAAATGGATGCCAACAAAGTAAATGAGTGGTAGTTTTAAAAACTCCAATTTTTATAATCACTGCTTTTTTCCAATTGATTTTCGATTGAATCCTCTAGCTTTGGAAAGAAATTAATTCCTGTAAGTTTTTCTATTTCATCTACTGAAACTACAAATTCGTACAAACCTTTTTCGCTGTCTTCATTTGGTATTAGAAAAGCTATCATTTTATAATTTCCATTATTTTTATTTAATAAAACTTTATAAAAATAGTCAGGAACAGCAACATCTTCTTTTCCGATTGTTTCCAAATTATCTTTGAGAACACCACCAGTTACTACATAAATCCCGTCGTATTTGTTTGCCCAATAACGTGTTTTTTGTTCCAATCTGTTCCAAATTCCACTATTGAATTCTCTGTCTTGTGGCGAAATATTGGAAGTATAAAAAGTTTCTTCAAAAGCGGCTTTAGAAAATTTCATGTCGCCAGCAGCACACAAGTGTCCTTTATCGTAACCCGAATTTTTATAATTTCGCCAATCGGCCGAACCTGTTTTGACCTTTGGATCTTCTATAAAAAAAGGTCTTTGATAATCTTGATTACTATATCTTCCTTTTTTAAGTTCATAAGCAACCCATTCTGCTTGTTCATATTCCTCTTTATAAGACAAAGTATAATTATCATGTTGAATAATCTGATTACTAGTTGAAGTTGGATAATAATCAAATGATTTGTCAACTGAATCATCATTAGAAACCGAAACAGACGTGCTATCAATAAGTTCTTGGTTCTCCTCTTTTTCAGTAATTTTGTTTTGACAAGAAATAGATAAAAGTATTGTTAATGCTACTAAAAATTTGTAATTTTGAAAAAAGTCCTTCATGATGATTGATTTGAATAAGGCGACAATGGCACGATTTGTGTTAACTTTGTAAAGATAATTACAACTTTTGAATAATATTAAAACAACTACTATGAAAATTAAATTACTATTAGGTGCATTCGCTTTTATTGGGTTTCAAAGCGTTTTTGCTCAAGAAGTTAAAACCACAACTGTTATTGATTCTGTTAAAACAGTTCCTGCAACAATTGATTTAGAAAAGCAGAAATTATACGAAAAAGAAAAAATTGAAAGAGACTTGAATGCACAAAAAGAAGCTCTTAAACAAAAAGAAGATAGTGAAAAAGCATTAAAAGATGCTGAAAAAGCTAGAGAAAAGGCTGATAAAGAAAAAGAAAAGGCAGAAAAGAGCAGAGAAAAAGCTGAAAAAGAAAGAGAGAAAGCTGAAAAAGAAAGAGATAAGGCGGCTAAAGAAAAAGAAAAAGCTGCAAAAAAAGTTGAACAACAAGAAAAGAAAGTTGAAAATGCTGGAAAAGACATTGAAAAGTTAAACAGCAAACTTGATAAAGCCGAAGCCGATTTAGAAAAAATGCAAGTCAAACTTGATAAATCTATTGCTAGAGGAAAGCTTACTGAAGTTGAAACTCAAAAAGAAAATGTAAAAATTACCAAACAACAACTTAAAATTAAAGAGCTAGAAGAAGATATTGTAAAAGCTCAAAAAAAGTTAGAAAAACTTAAAAGATAGATCTTAATCCTCAACTTCGGTTGGGGATTTTTTATATATCCTTGTTTTTTAATCTGAATTTTGCAAAAGACAAAAACCATCTAGCCCTGACAGCAGTGGAAAGCTCCCTGTTTTTTAGGGACTTGGAACGTATGGCAGGAATAGGGATAATCGAAAAAGCCCAAGCTATTCGCTCCTAAAAAACAAATGCCTTAGAAGTTTATAGTTTCTAAGGCATTTTTACATGGTAAAATTTTCTCTTTATGATTTAATCACTTTTTCTTTAAGTACTTTTTTGCCAACAACTTTCTTTGCTCCAGCAGGTTGCAAATCATTTAATATATTTACAGCTTCTTCTACATAAATGTCTTTTGCAAGACTTTCGTGCCATCTTTCTCTTTTTTCCTTAAGCGACAAATCTTTCTTCATTGCTTCTTGCTCGTATGGCAAAGATGAAAGCAACAAGCTGTTTTTGTAATTAGAAATTGCTTTAAACTTTTTAGCGTTTTCTTCAATTTTGGTTTGTTCTTGTTTGAACTTATCCATTTTTAAAGAATAAACATTTTCTTTATCGCGTTGGTCAATCCATTTAGCATTTTCTTCAACCAATTTGAATTTGTCATTTGCTGCAATTCTCATTTTACTATTCGCAATGGCAACATCATAATTATCAAGTTTGTCCCAAGTTGAATAAGTTGCTGCTTCAATTTTGTCCCAAGGCATAGCGTTCTCGATGTCTCTTTCTCCCATTTTTAGGTAAGCATATCTGTCTGGCATTGCAACATCGCTGCTAACACCTTCTAATTGTGTTGAACCACCATTGATTCTGTAGAACTTTTGAGTAGTTGTTTTTAATGCTCCCATATCGCCCATATTACTTCCACGAACGAACTGGTTTAAGTCAATTACATTTTGAACAGTTCCTTTTCCGTAGCTTTGTTTGCTACCAATAATTACGGCTCTTTTGTAGTCTTGCATGGCAGCAGCTAAAATTTCGGAAGCCGAAGCCGAAAAACTATTTTGCATAATTACAAGTGGTCCATCCCATTGTATTCTATCATCTCTATCGTACAAAACTTCTTTTTTTCCTGCAGCCGATTTTATTTGTACAATTGGCCCTTCATCTATAAAAAGTCCTGCAATATCAACAACTGTTTGCAATGAACCTCCACCATTATCTCTAACATCCATTATGATTCCTTGTACGTTTTCTTTTTTCAAACGCTCTACTTCTATTGCGATATCTTTTCCAGCATCTCTGCTTTCTTTATTTTCAAAATCGATGTAGAATTTTGGAAGATAAATAATTCCATATTTCATTCCATCTTTTTCGATAATACTTGACTTAGCGAATGTTTCTTCGGTTTCAACGATGTCTCTTATAAGTGAAATAACTTTGATTGTTCCATCAACTTTTTTAACTGTCAATCTAACTTCGGTTCCTTTTGGTCCTTTTATTTTTTTTACTACATCATCAAGGCGCATTCCTACTACATCAACTGGTTCAAGATTTCCTTGAGCAACTTTCATAACGACATCGCCTGCTTCTAATTCTTTTCCGCGCCATGCTGGTCCGCCAGAAATTAATTCGGTGATTTCGGTATAATCGTTTTTCTTTTGCAAACGCGCACCAATTCCTTCTAATTTACCACTCATACTAACATCAAAACGCTCTTTTTCTTCGGGAGCAAAATAGTTGGTATGTGGATCAAAACGTGCTGTAATTGCATTGATATAAACTGAAAACCAGTCACTTCTTTCTAATTCTTCTATAAATCCAAAGTATTCATTAAGCGATTTTAAAGAAGTTTCTCTAGTTTCTTTTTCTAAATCTTCAAATGATTTTCCTAAAAGTTCTGCTTTTAATTTGGCTTCACTTTGCAAATCTTTCTCACTTTTTTTAGCTTTATCTTTTTCATCAGCAACACCATTCTTAAAATCTTCTTGCATTTTTAACTTATCGGTTAAAGAAGAAAGTGTTGAAAGTTTGATTTGTTTACGCCATTTGTCTTTTAGCTCAGCTATGTTTTTTGCAAAAGGCAATTTTTCGTAATCAGTATTGAATGACTCGTCAACGTTATAGTCGAATGGTTTTTCTAGAATTTCTTTGTAAAAAACTTTACTTTCTGTCATTCTTTTCATCAATCGATTGTATGTCAAATCGAAGAAAGTTAATTTCTGACTTTTGATTTCATCATCAATTGACGTTTCATATTTAGCGAACTCATCAATATCTGATTGCAAAAAGAAACGTTTTGACGGATCTAAGGCATTAATGTAATCTTTGTAAACCCCTTTAGAAAAAGCATCGTCAATTTTGGCAGGATGATAATGTCCACGCTCAATTACAAACTGTAACAGTTCTAAAAGTGTCTTGTCCTTTTCGGGATCAACTGTTTCTTTAGGCATAAAACTCCAAAGTCCTATTGACAAGGCTACGACTGCCAATAGTATTTTATAATGTCTTTTCATAAATTGAATTATTGTGTTCATTAAAATTTTTCAACTAAATTACATAAAAAAGTATGCCACAAAAGAGTTGACACGCACAAATTTTTGTTAAAGATACTAAATTTAATAAATTCCAAAAGACAAACTCCAAATTCCAACTAAAAAAACAGGCTTCAAATTCCAAAAATTGAAAATGTAGCATTTGATTATTAATATTTTTTTGTTAGTAATATTTTGTAATTATAAAACGATACGTTTAAAATAATAAATTAAATTTGTAAAATAACATCAGTACTTCAATTATAAAGTTAGTAAGCAAATTGGAAGATTTGTCAAACAATTTAAAAAAAACAAAATTAATAAGTGCAAGGAGCAATCGACATATTAGAGAACGAGATAAAACAGAAATATCCTGAAATTCTGAATATACTCCTTTGTGATCAAACTACACAAAAAAACATATTTTGGGCTACCGAAAATTATAAATACCTTGGTGAATCATACAGTTTCGATTCTCCACTACTACCTGATTTAATAACGGGTGAAAATGGAAATGTAATAATGCCTAGAGTATATAAAGATAAAGTTTTACAGCTTTCTCGTTCTAAAGAAATGGCTGAAGTTTTTACGCCTTCTTGGATATGCAATGCTCAAAATAATTTAGTTGACAATTCTTGGTTTGGAAAAGAAAATATTTTTAATACCGAAATTATACTTGAAAATGGAACCAAAACTTGGGAGACAACAAAAGATAAAATAGTTTTCCCAAAAGGTAAAACTTGGAAAGATTATATTACTGATACCCGTTTAGAAATTTCTTGTGGAGAAGCTCCATATTTAGTAAGCAGATACGATACAACAACTGGAGAGTATATCACTATTGAAAATAGAATTGGATTATTAGATAGAAAACTTAGAGTAATTAATGAAAACGTAACTTCAATTGACAATTGGATTAATGCGGTTCAAATTGCGTATAAAAATATTTATGGCTTTGAATGGCAAGGCGACAGCTTGCTTTTAGCTAGAGAATCATTACTTTTTACATTCATTGAAAATCATATTTTTAAGTTTGGAACAGAACCAAAACTTGAATTTATTCAAAATATCGCTCATATCATTTCATGGAATCTATGGCAAATGGACGGTTTAAAAGGAATAATACCAAATAGTTGCTCAGAAACAAACCAAGAGGTAACTGATTTATTTGGTGTTTTAGAGAAAATAGCAACTAAATGTGAAGGTTGTAAATCAAATTCCATTTTAAAACATAATGGTATTTATAGTTATATAATGGATTGGGGAAACAATAAACCAATTCGGTTTGTAGATTTAATTGAAAAGTAGAATTGTAATGCCAAAAACTAATACTATAAATACCGAAATCCTAAACAATATAATCATTGGAAGAGTTGAACCTCATATCTATGCTTTTTCAACAGGAGAAATTCCAAGTTACCTCAAAGTTGGTGACACCTATCGACCTGTTGAAACCCGATTGAATGAATGGCGAAAACACTATCCAAATCTTGAAAAAAAGTTTGAAAATGTTGCAAAGATTAATGAAGATACTTTTTTTAGAGATTATGCAGTTCATAATTATCTTGAAAAGGATTTAGAAAGAAATAGATTAAAAGCTGATTCAATAAGAAACATACCTTATTTTTCAAAAGAATTTTTTGAAAATGCTACTGAAAAAGATTTACAAGATGCCATTATAGACATCAAGAAAAGTCATCAAGAAAATAATTTAAAATACCAATATTATCGATTCGACGAAAGTCGAGTTACACAAACGCAAACTTATATTAGAGAAGTTCTGCTCAAGTTACGACCAAATCAAGAAAAAACAGTAACTAATTTTCGAGAAGCAATCAAAAACAAAAGAACTAATCTGCTGATGTATGCTGTGATGCGTTTTGGAAAATCATTCACTTCAATGTGTTGTGCGGTTGAAATGGATGCAAAGCTAGTTGTTATAGTTTCTGCCAAAAATGACGTACGAAATGAGTGGAAAAAAACAGTAGAAAGTCTTATAAATTTTGAAGGTTTTTGTTTTTTAGAAGCTAACGATTTACTCACAAGTGAAACCATTATTGCTGACAAACAAAAAGCAAATGAAAAAATTGTTTTATTTTTAACTTTACAAGACCTTCAAGGCGGAAAAATAAAAAAAAAGCACGCACAAGTATTTGAAAATCAAATAGATTTATTATTAATAGACGAAACTCATTTTGGTGCAAGAGCTTCCGAATATGGAAAAGTTTTGCAGGTAACAAAAAGTGAACTTAAATCTGAAATAAAAGGCAATGATAGCACTTTAGAAGATTTAGAAATTATCAATAAAGAATTAAAAGCCAAAATCAGAATTCATCTTTCGGGAACGCCGTATAGAATTTTGATGAATGACGAATTTACTAAAGAAGACATAATCGCTTTTTATCAATTTTCAGATATTGCCGACGATCAAGAAAAATGGGACGAAGAAAATCTTTCTAAAGACGAAACAAAAGAATGGGACAATCCTTATTATGGATTTCCGCAAATGATTCGGTTTGCATTCAATCTAAATGAATCTTCAATAAAAAAATTAGAAGAATTAAAAAATAACGGCATAACCTATGCTTTCTCACAACTATTTAGACCACAATCAATCATATTAGAAACTAAAAATCAATCGCACAAAAAATTTGTTCACGAAAAAGAAGTTTTAGATTTACTGAAAGTAATTGATGGTATTGAAAGTGATTCTAATATATTGTCTTTTCTAGATTATGACAAAATAAAAGAAGGCAAAATGTGCCGCCATTTAGTTTGCGTTTTGCCTTACAGAGCTTCTTGTGACGCTTTTGAAGAATTGATAAAATCCAACAAATTCATACATCTTAACAACTATGAAATTATCAATATTTCGGGAGTTGAAAAGGATTCTATTCAAGCAAAAGAAATCCAAAATAAAATTACAAAATTTGAAAGTGAAAACAAAAAAACCATCACATTAACGGTAAACAAAATGCTAACAGGAAGCACTGTTCCAGAATGGGATACCATGCTTTACCTTAAAGATACAGCTTCTCCACAAGAATACGACCAAGCAATTTTTAGATTACAAAATCAATACATCAAAGAGTTTGTTGATGATAAAGGCGATGTAATAAAATATAACATGAAACCACAAACGTTATTAGTAGATTTTGATCCTACAAGAATGTTTGTAATGCAAGAAGAAAAAGCACAAATTTACAACTTCAATACCGATAAAAACGGCAATCAAAAACTGGAAGAACGATTGGAACGTGAACTAGAAATTTCGCCCATAATCACTTTAAATAGTTCAAAATTAGTTCAGGTTAAACCATCCGATATTTTAGATGCTGTTAGACAATATTCGAGCAACAGAGGCGTTTCGGAAGAAGCCAAAGAAATTCCGATTGACTTATCGCTTTTAGATATTGAGTTAATCAAAAAAGAAATTGAAAAACAAAACGAGATAGATTCTAATCATGGATTGAAAATAAAAGGCGTTAAAGCTGATAAAGAAGGTGATGATTTAGAAGTTCCAACAAGCAAAAATGATGAAAATGATGAAAATCTTGGAGCAAAAAGCAACAAGGAGAAAACGGATGAACTAGCGAGCATAAAGAAAAAATTTGCAACTTATTATTCTAAAATTCTGTTTTTTGCTTTTTGTACAGAAGCCAAAATAATGTCATTACAAGAAATTATTGATTTGATTGAAAAAGATTCTGATAGCCAGAGAATTGCTGCCAATTTAGAAATTAATAATTCCATTTTGCAATTGATGATTGACAACATGCAACACCAAGTATTAAGCAAGTTAGATTATAAAATTCAAAACATTAACTCAATCGCAACTGATACCAATTTAGAACCAATAGAACGAGTTGGTCGCGCCATGAAAAAGTTTACGCGCTTGTCTGAATCTGAAATTGTAACACCACAAACGGTTACCAAACTAATGATTGACTCATTGCCAAAAGATGCCATAAACAAAAACACAAAATTACTGGATATTGCCTCCAAACAAGGTGAGTTTGTATATGCCGTTTATAAAAAATTTGGAAAAGAAATAGCCAACAACTTCTACTCTATTCCAACCTCAAAAATTGCCTACGAGTTTACCCGAAAAGTATATAACTTATTACAGTTAGACATGAAACTAATAGAACAAGATTACACATCGTACGATTTAATCAAAGAAGACAACTTGATTGAAAACGAAACCATAAAAATAAATAACCAAAAAATGAAATTTGATGTAATTGTTGGTAATCCTCCTTATCAACAAAGTGAAGGTGGTGCTAATAGCAATACTGCATTACCCATTTACAATCTTTTCGTGAACTTTGCAAAAAAACACAATCCCAAATTCATATCTTTAATTATACCTACAAGGTGGTATGCAGGCGGAAGAGGTTTAGACGATTTTAGAGATCAAATGTTGAATGACAAACATATTTCTGAATTACATGATTTTATAAAACCTGAATTGATTTTTCAAAATATAAATCTACGAGGTGGTATTTGTCATTTTCTATGGGAAAAGAATTTTGACAACAAAAAAAGTTTAACTAAAGTCTTCACCTATAAAGAATCCTTAACGCCTAGTGTAAAAAAAAGAAATTTAAGAACTAATAATTCGGATATCTTAATACGCCATAATATTGGAGTTTCAATAATTGAAAAAGTATGCAACAGTTCAGAATTTGAATCTTTAACCACCTATGTTTCGGCAGCAAAAGCTTTTGGTTTTAGAACATTTTTCATCAATGACAATAGATTCAGAAGTAATAAAACGGGACTTAAAAATTCAATAACTTGCTTTGGAAGAGGAAATTCAATTGGTTATGTAGAAAAGTCCGAGGTAGTTTCTCATGCTGAATGGATTGATGTTTGGAAAATTTATGTGCCAGAATCTAATAACATTGGAACTGAATTAAACGACGATAATCAAAACTCATTTATTGGGAAGCCTGGCACAATTTGCACTGAAACTTTTTTGGTTATTGGGGCAAATTTAGCATTAGATAAAATTTCAAGTGAGAATCTATGCATTTATCTTAAAACAAAATTTGCAAGATTTATGCACAGCTTAGCTAAAATAAGCCAACACGGCACATCAAAAACTTACATATTTGTTCCACTTCAAAACTTTAATATAGATTCCGACATAGAATGGTCTAAATCAGTAGAAGACATTGACAAACAACTGTATGCAAAATACAATTTATCACCAGAGGAAATTGAATTTATTGAAAGTATGATAAAACCAATGTCACTATAATGAAAGCCATAAGATACGAAAAAGATACTGTTTTAATTCAAGAAGGTAGTATCAAAGCTTGGGTAGATGTAGTGATTAATGATGGTAAACTATATATAGATTGGAATAAAATGATTTATTTTCAGAATAAAAAAGAAGATATGATTTTAAAAAAATGGCAAGATAAAGCAGAAAACTTTGATAATGCTACTGATTTAGCTGTTGAAACTTTACAAAATTTAGGAATAATTTATATAGATGATGAAGACAAATGGCATCAAACAGAAAAGTATTTTACCACAAAAGGCTCAATCGATATTGTATAAACAAAGAACAAAACGCTAATTTTATATTTTTGTAAAAATAATTCAACTCCATGAAAAAACCATTAATTCTAGTAACAAACGACGATGGAATTTCGGCTCCAGGAATACGCTCATTAATAGAAGTTATGTCTGAAATTGGCGAAGTTGTTGTGGTTGCTCCTGACAAACCACAAAGTGCCATGGGTCACGCTATTACAATAAACAGCGTTTTGTATTTGAATAAAATTTCAAAAGAAAATGCTAAAGTAACCGAATATACTTGTTCGGGAACACCTGTAGATTGTGTGAAACTTGCCGTAAATGAGTTGTTAGATAGAAAACCCGATTTGTGTGTTTCAGGAATTAATCATGGTTCGAACTCTTCGATAAATGTGATTTATTCTGGAACTATGAGTGCCGCTGTAGAAGCTGGTATAGAAGGAATTCCGGCTATTGGTTTTTCGTTATTGGATTATGAATGGAATGCAGATTTTGAACCAACCAAGACTTTTATCAAGAAAATTGCGTTAGAAGTTTTAGGAAAAAAATTACACGAAGGCGTGGTTTTGAATGTGAATTTTCCAAAATTGGCAGCAAACGATATAAAAGGAATAAAAATTTGTCGACAAGCAAAAGCCTTGTGGATGGAAAAATTTGACAAAAGAAAAACTCCTTTTGGAAGAGAATATTATTGGTTAACAGGAGAATTTGTCAATCAAGATAAAGGTGAAGATACCGATGAATGGGCTTTGCAAAACGGCTATATTTCTGTCGTTCCAGTTCAGTTTGATTTGACGGCACATCATGCAATTCAACAATTAAATACTTGGAGTTTTTAGAAGACAGAATTCAGAAGGTAGAAAACTGAAATACAAATAGTAAAAAATATTGAATTATTTGGTGATTAGTTTTTTACATTTGTAGTATAAAATGATTTTAATTCTAAATTTTCAAATCATGAATTTACAATTTATTAAAGATATTAAAGGTAATACAACTGGTGTTTTTATTCCAATTGAAGAATGGCAAAGTTTAAAAACTAAATATTCAGATTTACAAAATGAAGAAATAAACACTTGTGTTGAACTGAATTCTTGGCAAAAAGAAATCATTGATGAACGTTTAGAAAATTATTATAAAAACCCTAAAGATGTTCTAGATTTTGATACGACAATTGCAAAAATTAGAAAAGGTTTATGATATATGGTTTTGTAATTAATCCTTCTGTAACAGACGATATTTTGGATATTGTTACCTATTACAAAAACGTTAATCCTGAATTAGCAATTGATTTTTTAAATAAAATTGAAATTACAAAAAAATATATTTCAGACTTTCCGCTAGCATTTCAAATTAAATATAAAAATGTTAGAATGGTTCTTTTAGAACAATTTCCTTATCAAATACATTACGTTATAGATGATGTTCAAAGCAAATTATTGTACTTGCAATAATTCATGCCTACAGAAATCTTAGAGATTATTCAAAAAAATAAATTATGGAAAAGAAAGATTTAGCGATTGGTTTTTTAATTGGCGTTTGTTGTATAATCGCTGGTACATTTTTGTTTTTATTTATGTTCACCGAATTTAGTTCGTTGAGCGATTTGAAAATTATAAACGAGAGTGGTGTTTTAGGAAAAGTAATGGCGCTTGGTGCTGTTTTAAACATTGCCGCTTTTTACATTTTGCTACAAAAAAAGAAAGAATTAATGGCTCGTGGAGTAATACTTGCCACAATCATACTAGCAATAATCACTGTTTTTGTATAACAAAAAGTTGTAGTTTTACGATACTGCGTTAGGGATTGTAGCGGCATCCTTTTTCTTTTTTCTTTAAAAAGAAAAAGATATAGCGGAAAGCCCGACCCGATTTTTCTTCGGGTAACGCCAAAAAAATTAAAATATGAAATACTACATAATCGCTGGTGAAGCTTCGGGTGACTTACACGGTTCCAATTTGATGAAGGCTTTGTACAAAGAAGATGCAAATGCCGAAATCAGATTTTGGGGTGGCGACTTGATGCTAAATGTTGGCGGAACTTTGGTAAAACATTACCGCGAATTAGCTTTTATGGGATTTATTGAAGTTGTTTTTAACCTAAAAACGATTTTGAATAACATTAACTTTTGTAAAAAAGACATTGAAAATTTCAATCCAGATGCTATTATTTTTATTGATTATCCGGGTTTTAATATGCGCATTGCCAAATGGGCGAAGGAAAAAGGAATTCAAACGCATTATTATATTTCGCCACAAATTTGGGCTTGGAAAGAAAGTAGAATTAAGGCAATCAAAAGAGATTTTGACAAGTTATATGTGATTCTACCTTTTGAGAAAGATTTTTATGAAAAGAAGCATCATTTTCCAGTTGAATTTGTTGGTCATCCATTGATTGACGCTATTCAAACACGAAAAGTTACCGACGAAATGACTTTTAAAAAAGAGAATAATCTTGACGAAAAACCGATTATTGCAATTTTGCCAGGAAGTCGCAAACAAGAAATCACCAAAATGCTTTCAGTAATGTTAAGTGTTGTTGATGATTTTGCTGATTATCAATTTGTTATTGCTGGTGCTCCAAGTCAAGAATTTTCATTTTATGAGCAGTTTTTGAAGAATAAAAACGTTCATTTTGTTGCTAATAAAACGTATGATTTGCTTAGTCATTCGTATGCTTCATTGGTTACTTCTGGAACTGCAACATTGGAAACTGCTTTGTTTAAAGTGCCAGAAGTCGTTTGCTACAAAGGAAGTTGGGCTTCTTACCAAATTGCAAAACGCATTATTACTTTGAAATATATTTCATTAGTAAACTTAATCATGGATAAAGAAGTGGTTACTGAGTTGATACAGGAAAACTGCAATACCAAAAACATTAAAATTGAGTTGCAAAAATTGATAAATCCAGCCACTAGAAATACTATTTTAGAAAATTACGATTTACTCGAAGCTAAACTTGGCGGAATTGGCGCAAGTGAAAAAACTGCTAAATTTATTATAAAAAACCTCAGATAATTTTCGTTTTCATTCATTTTAAGTATTTTTACAAAAAACAGATTCATTTGAAAAAATTACTTTACATACTATTCATTTCGTTATTTTTTGTGAGTTGCAAACCAACTTCTGCAATTGTAACTTCCAAAGCTGAGGCTGAAAAAAAAGGATTATACAAAAAACCTGGAACCAAAATTGGCACTCAAAAATCGGTTGTAAATAAGAAAATTGATGCCAAGTTTGCTGAAAAGAAGAAAAATGAAGATGAGTTTAAAGTTGTAAAAAGAAGAGAAAATGGCAGTTACAACGGATTGACTTTTGAAGAATTATCAAGACAATTAGTAGAAACCGCAGCCGATAATATTGGAAGTCCGTATAGAACTGGCGGCACTGACAAATCGGGTTTTGATTGTTCTGGATTGATGTTTAGCACTTACAAACAATTTGATATTACTTTACCAAGAACTTCTAACGAAATGTCTCGTTTTGGTAGAACTTTGGAACGTGATGAAATACGAAAAGGCGATTTGATTTTCTTTAGAACACTTGGTAGCAAAGTCATCAACCATGTTGGAATGGTGGTTGAAATAAATGATGAAGAAATTAAATTTGTTCACGCTTCTATCCAAAAAGGTGTTATTATTTCTACTACTAAAGAAGGATATTATAAGAATGCGTTTTCACATGTAAATAGAGTTGTGGAATAAATTTTTCTATTTAACGTGAATTCGATATAAAGACCAAAAAACATTCATTTTTTACACGAATTGCACCAATTTACACGAATTGAAGATGGAAAATTACACCAATTGAATCTGATAAATCAGATTCTAATTAGTGAAATTTAATTATTAAAAAATAATTTGTGTAAATTAGTGTAATTCGTGTCTAAATTTATAAAAAACTTTTGTCGAACTTACGTTATTTATCAAATATTTGAGTATTTTAGTTGCATGAAAATACTTGAATTTCCACTTTCACGAATTACATTTTCATTTGTTTTTGGTGTTTTATTTTCTCAATTTGTAGAAATAAAACCAGTATTTTCGTGGTCATTTCTAACCTTTTCATTTCTTGTTTTTCTGGTTGTTTATTTTCTTTCTAATAAAAATAAAATTCAGAAAAAATATTTTGGCTTTGCAGTTTTTATACTTTCTTTTTTTATCGGAATTACGACTGTAACAATTCATAATCAAAAATTTAACCCAACAAATTATAGCAATCAAATTCATGATTTTAATCAAGAACACAAGATTGAAGTTGTTTTGAGAGAACGCTTAAAGAGTTCTGCTTTTAGTGAACGCTTTGTTGCTTTAGTGAAACAAGTTGACAATAAAGAAAGTTCAGGGAAGATTTTGGTAAACATATATAAAGACAGCCTAAATCATGAATATGGAATTGGACAATATTTACAATTTTCAACAAAAATAATTCTGCATAAAAATCCCAACAATCCAGATCAATTTGATTATGGAAAGTATTTGACCAACAAGTCAATTTTAGCACAAGTTTATGTTGCTCCAAATGAATTAAAAGTTGGAACTATCATTGAAAAAGACATTTGGTATTATTCAGATTTGCTTAGAAATAAGATTAAGAATAGGTTAGAGAAAAATCATTTTGGTAAAGAAGAATTGGCGGTTACGATGGCTTTATTATTGGGGCAACAACAAGAAATTTCAAGTGAAATTATTCAAGATTATCAATTATCCGGAGCTGTTCATATTCTTTCGGTTTCAG
>NZ_JAPZSP010000029.1 GCF_027531705.1 Flavobacterium sp.
TTTAGTGTAATAGCTGGCGCAATTACACAAAAACCACTCGAATTGACGGTAGTGGTAGATTGATGAATTCTTATCGTCAAAAGACCTGACAGGTTTTAAAAACCTGTCAGGTCTAAAATTACAAGTCCTATAAGAACTAAAACCATACTTACCCTATCGTCACTTCGAGTGGTTTTGTGAATCTCGTTTTTCAACAAGAGGAGCAAAATTGTATCGAGAACCTATGGAATTCTGAAATCTGCTTTCATTCACCACTTCGTACCTCGTATTTCGTACCTCTAACTTTATTCTCGTATTTTACAAAAACGGTTCTGTTAGTTTGTATTTGAAAGAGAATAACACTAGTCCTACTTTTGACTTTATGTTGTATCTTTCAAATAGGGCTGCTCTGTAACTTTCTATTGATTTTACTGATAGATTCATTATGTCTGCCATTTGGTCGTAGGTTAGTTCTTTTTCGTCGCAGACTAGTTTTAGGAAATGTAATTCTCTTTGGGATAGGGTGATTTCTTCTTTTGTTTTGGTGGTGTCTGTTTGGTGGTTTCTTATTCTTTTTAGTATTTCGGTTACGTTGTTGTAGCCTATTTTTACTATGTTGTCTATGGCGAATTTTAGGTCGTGGGCGGTGCAGTTTTTGTGCAAAAATCCTCTTGCGCCGTGGTGGTAAGCTTCGTTTATTATTTGTTCTTCAAAGTGTTGGGTTAGTAGCAATACTTTGTATTCTTCTTCTTTTTCTTCTAAGGCTTGTAGTACCTCTATGCCGTTCATGTTGGGCATAGAGTAGTCTAGTATGTACATGTCTGGTTTTGGTTGTAGTGGCAATGCTTCTAGAAAATCTTCTCCATTGTCAAATTCTTGAATGACTTCAAAGTCGCTTATTTTTTCTAAAAGTTCTTTTAGTCCGTGGCGCACTATAGCGTGGTCATCGATGATGCAAATAGTGGTTTTTTCCATATTACAATTAGTTTTCAGAAAGTGTGATGGTAGTCCCTTCACCTATTTCAGAATTGATGGTTAGTTTATAATTGATGATTGTAGCTCTGCTGGACATGTTTTGCAAACCAAGCGATTGTTTGTTCCCTACAACCTTTTGGTCAAAACCTTTGCCGTTGTCTTGTATAGTCATGGCAAAACTTGGTGTTGTGCTAATTGTTACGCTAATTTGTTTGGCTTTAGCATGCTTGAGTGTGTTGTTGATGATTTCCTGGAAGATGCGGTAGATTACTATTTTTTCGTTGGCGGTGAACTCTTTTTTGGTTTGCTCTTCTTGGTTTAGCACAATCTTGATTTTGGGGTTCTTCTGCAAACGCTCTACTTCGGTGGCGATGGCTTTGAACAAATCTTGTTGCAACAATAACTGGTTATTAAGCGAATGACTGATGCTTCTAATCGAACTAGACAAATTGCCAACCGACTGAGATAGTGGTTCTAGCAAAGTATTTAGCTCGGCAGAGTCCAGTTTTAGGTTTTCTAGTTGAAAGTTGATGTAGGTTAGTTGTTGTCCTGCATCGTCGTGTAGATCTTGTGAGATATTGTTAAGGACTTGTTCTTGGGTTTCGAGAATGGTTTGGTTTAAAAACTTTTGGAAATCAATGTCTTTTTGATACAATTGTTGGGTGTACTTTTTTACTTTGTTGATGTAGAGTTTGATTAATACTACACAAAATAAAATTACAAGACTTACAAACAACAAGCCAATAATTATTCCAATGGCGATATTATTTAGCATATTTCTTTCTTTCTTTATAAATATAAATATTGATTAATGAGTAGTAAATTATGTTTACAAAATAATTCACGAAAGTGTAAAGTTTCACTTCTCCAAATAAGACTGTTCCTGTAACCGATTTTGACCTAAAGCCAAGCATAAAACTCATTCCTAAAAAAAATAATATTGGTGCAAATAACAAGATGTAATTGTTGGAAATGAAAAAACTAAGGTTTTCTTTTTTTAAATTTGAATAACTTTCAAAAACAAATAGTGTTGTATAAATTAAGGCTCCAAGAATAAAGGCATTAAAATTAAATTCCTTAAAAATAGAGCTATAGAAAAGTGAAAAACAATTAAAAAACAGAAAACCCCAAATAATGGATGTTGACAACTTTGGATTCAAACTTTGTTTTTGTAGTAACAGTATCCATAAAAGGTTGTGGGCTAAAACATAGATATTGTTATTAAAAAAAGTATCTATTCTAAAGTGTTTGAATAAATCTGTTACTATAATATTTACTACTGATAAAAATAATAATAACCCTAGCATTTTGTTCTTGTTATTGAAAACAAAATAAAGCACTAGGGTTATTACTATATATAGTTTGATTATCATTTATGCTGCTTATTTTCCTCGAGTTGGGTCTTCAACAATGTCAAAATATTGGACTTTATTATTTGAATAATATGCTTTAAAAACGGCAACATTGTGTTTTCCTTCATAGGTACTCGGAGGTGTTGTTTTTGGGATATCTTTTATGGCTTTTCTAATTTCAACTTTTTCAAAAAGAGGATCTTTAGTAAGTGATTTAAAAGTTACAACTGGAAGACAAGAAATAAAGTTATCAAACTCGTGTTGGTTTACTATTTTATGAGTAAAACTTGCATTTTTCTTATCATCAAAAGTAAACTTTACATACTCCAAATCAGTAGCTCCTTTAATCATTTCAACAACTTCAGCTTTGGTCATTGTCTTTGGTAAAGCAATATCATTTGCCCAGAAATTTTTAGTATAAGTTGAATGTTCTCCTTCTGATATTTCATGTTTATCATTTATTTCTCTTAATGCCAGCATTGCTATAGTTTCAGAGGAGCGAGTTTTAATGACAACATTTTGATGGTAAATTTCCAATAATGACTGGAGCGAATAAGTAGCAAATACTTTTTTGATAGAATCGTTTGCGGTATCTCCAGTAACTTTGGCTTCATCTTTAACTTCCGTTGTATCTGAAACCGCTTCTGTAGTCTCTTCTGTTGGTTTTTTATTATTAATGCAAGAAAACACAATAAGCGACATTATTACTGATGCCATCCAAATTATACTCTTTTTCATAATTTTTGTTTTTTAAGGTTAGTTTTAATTTTTAACAAAGATTCAATTTCAAGTATTTATATCAAATAGGCAAACCCCTAAATTGAATAGTGTTTTCCCTATTTACTAATTTACTTGCTAAAATAATAAAATTTCTTTACAAAATCCATATCTACAACTATTTCAATAAATTAGAGAAAAACCCATATTGTTTTTAGTGGTATACATAAGTTGTTATAATTAGGGTTGAAGTAGTTTTGGAGTGAAACTTTAAAACATAGAAATCATGAAAAAAATCATTTTTACAGCCGTATTATTATTAACAATTACTTCTTTATTTTCTCAAAAAATCGCCTATTCACACAATGGTGAAAAAATAGAATATAAAAAAGAAAAAATTGATTTAAACTTAACAAAGTCAGGAAAAACAATTAAACGAGTACGCACAACAGAAGCTTTAGCTTTAAGTTCGTTAATTTCCTTTTTACCAACTATAGTAGATGAAGGTTTTAAGTTAACTACCAAATTGATTGAAAACAACATAAAGAAATTTACAGCAGAATATTCTAAAACTACAAGTTTTTTAGATGCCGCATCAGGAGAAATTCCAAACATTGAATTAAATAGAACTTTAGATGATACTAATCAAGCTTTGAAAATTATTATTGAACCTTATTTAGTAAATGGCACAGAAAATTTTGTATATTATGTAAAGGATATTGCTTTAAAAAACTCGGCTGCAAAATTTAAAAAAGGGGATTTATTAGATTACTCTATCGAAATTCATGTGATGGTATTAGAAAATGGCGCAAAAAAAGCAATTGAACTTAAGCCAATACAGGTGTTATCATTTGCTTTTGAAAAAAACCCAACTTTTAATCAATCTAATTATGAATATAGAACAGAAATGATAACAATTTCTGAAAACGCAATGATAACTGATATTTCTGTAAAAGTTATCGAGACAAATTCCAGAAAAATTAAAGCCGAAAAAATTCAATCGTTGTATAATGATCATAAAGATACATTTAAAACTATTATCAATAACTATCTACCAAAAAGTGAGTAGCCATCTTTAATGTAACCCTCGCAGGGTTTGGAACCCTGCGAGGGTTTAATTTTAAAAAATAGATTAGTATCCTTACGATCCAATGATAAACTAAACTAGTACTTTACACTACCGTCACTTCGAGTGTCCGCCGCGGCGGATGTATCGAGAACCTATGAAAAACTAAACCCATTAGACCTGACAGGTTTTAAAAACCTGTCAGGTCTTTTCCTTGATTATTTCCAAACAAAACGAAGAAAAAGAAATCGTTAAAGATATAACCGACTTTACTGATGTTACGCTTGACTTTTTAATAGAAGCTCCTCCTTGTCAACACCTTACTTGACTTTTTTACTGGCATTGGACAATTATTTTTTGCAACTGTTTAGATTATAACTCGACATAAAACTTTTGTTTATCTATACCACATACGCCGTCTATAATGCTTTTATTTTCAATAATTTACAAAATACCAAATTATTATTCAACTGTATTTCAGCATGTTATAAAGCGTTCTAAATTTCACTTATTTGTTAAAAAATGGCTACGATTGTGAATAAGTTTGACTTTCTATTCACGCAACTTTTTATAATCTTTGTAACAGACAGTTAGGCATTTTGGTTCCAATTTGTACTAAGTCAAAAATTTTTATTTTTTAACTTAATACTTTTAAAAAAATGAGTGTTAAATTCAAAGTTCTTCCTAGAAAGAACCCGCAAGACATCCTTGCACCAGAAAAATTCTATGCTGCTGCTATTGCAGATGGCGAAACTGATTTAGAAAGACTCGCGGAGTTAATTTCTTATCAATGTACTGTGACCGAAGCCGATTGCTATGCGGTATTGATGTCGTTAGAACACAATATCATTGGCGAATTGAATGAAGGTCGTATTGTAAAACTAGGACGTTTGGGTAACTTCCAAGTAGGATTAAGTTCTGAAGGTAAAGACACCGCCGATGAAGTAACATCGAGTGCCATTATCAAAAACAGAATCCTTTTTAGACCTGGTAAAAAATTGCGTAATTTGTTGACTACGCTTTCTTACCGCAAAGCCAGCTAGAACCCCGTAACTAAGCAACTTAGTTATTGTAAGACCTCGAGTATTCCAGTGCTCGGGGTCTTTTTTTTACCTCAAATTCGTCCCGACGAACCAATTATCTAGTCCCGACGAACCAAAAAAAATGTCCTGATGAGTTAAAAAAAAGGTCAGGACAAACTAAAAACAACCTCATCTAACAAAAAAAACACCAACTTTTACACTTCAACAAAAGCAAAACAAGAAAAAAACCTCTTTTCACACCCACTTTTCAACATATCTCCTACCCAAAATGCAGCATCTAAAAGCTAAAAAAACATCCCTCGAGTCAGTCAAAGTATAGGTCGAAAAAAGAAAAAATCAGTCGAAAGCGACAACTGCAAAACATCGTTTATCCACGTCGCGAACTAAAACGTTAGAAGAAGTAACAAGAAGTAGTAAAAGGCTTTTAATGCCAGACTAAGCGATAGCGAAGCAGCTGCTCAAGACGTGCAACGTCGAAGTAGAAAACGTAGCGCCCTTTGTGCCTTCTTTGTGCCCTTCGCGGTTAAACCCCAAGCGCAGCGCCTAAAGAAATCCGCAACCATCCGCGCCTGCGAAGCATCCGTAAAATCCGCGTTCCATAACAAAAGTCGAGCAAAGTTGGAACAGACAACTTATAATGTCGGTCAAGCCTTCTTCAAAGCCGATGATGTCAAAACACCTCGCTTAACCCCATAAAAAAAAGCCCAAAAAAAGCAGCTAGAACCCCGATTTTTGAGCAATTTAGATATTGTAAGACCTCGAGTAATTCCAGTTACTCTAACGAATGTTGTAAATTTAATACATTTTTTTTACTATACTAACACTGTTTATAACTTCTTTTCACCCTTTATTTACAGGTATTCACACGTTATTTTCAACTAAAAAACACACCCAATAGAAAATAAAATCACAAAAAAAAGTTTTATACTTTCCATTTTTTCCACTTTAAAAAAAGTTTGCCACTCGCAAAATCTTATATCCAAACAAAAATTACTTGTTAAAACAAATTATTTTAAATACGTTTGACACCTCTATACACTTTCCTAACCAAAACCATTCTTGATGACCGAAGCGCAACTCTCTGTATGTAAAACCTGTTTGAACCGTAAAAAAGGTGTTTTTGATGCGCAAGATATTTGCAATGTTAGAGGACTTCGACTCAAACCCGAAGAAGAATGCTCTTATTATGAAAAAGATACCCGAGTTATTACCGCTACCGAGGACAAGCAACTGTATATAAAACCCAATGCCGACCGAGCTAAGTATGCCATAATTGCTATTCTGGTAGTCATGTGCATAAATATTGTGGCTTCAGTGTCTTCATATTTTCAGTGGCAACTGTTGCTTGATTATAAAAATGGCATGGCACTTACCGATGAACTATCTAGTGCTAACAATTTGCGACAAGAGATTATTAGATTTGTTTTTTTAATTGCTTTTATAACAAGTATTGTCTTTTTTATTCTTTGGTTTAGAAGAGCTTATTATAACCTACAAGTGCGCACAGGCAACTGCCGTCATAGCGATGGTTGGGCAGCTGGAAGTTGGTTTGTACCCATTATCTGTTTGTATAGACCTTACCAAATAATGAAAGAACTTGCCGAAGAAACCACTAGCTTGCTTAGTATTGCCAGTGGCAAAGAGGTAAAGTCAGACTCTGATGTTATTAGTATATGGTGGGTACTTTGGATTTTTACTAACTACATTGTAAAATATGGGATGAATTGGGCTTTCAAAGGAGAAAGCATTGACAATCTTATAAATGGTACCTTGCTCGCTATTGCCAATAATCTTTTGGGCATACCATTGGCAATTATTACAGTTTTTATGATAAAAAAATACGCTGCTAAAGAAACCGCGCTAACCCAAGAAGAAAAAAATAGCGAATTTATACTTTAACTCGCTTACTAAAACAAGCACATACTAACTCTAATTAACATCATTACGGGAAACCGTAAAAGGTTCCTGTTTTTTGTTTTTATATTTGTTAGAATTAGGGGAAATCCTTATAAAATAAATTGGCTATGTCGGTTTTATTTGTTACGTTTGAAAAGAATATTTTTCTTTAAGAAAATAATTAATATTAATGAAGTTTACATCCTATCATGCTAAATATTTTGCATATGAATTGACTAGACAAAGACCTTCTAATGATTTAGGAAAGTTGACTTCGTCATTACAAGATGCACAAGTGGATTTAAATCCTCATCAAGTAGAAGCTGCTTTGTTTGCTTTTCAATCTCCATTATCTCAAGGTGCTATTTTAGCAGATGAAGTTGGTTTGGGTAAGACAATTGAAGCAGGTATAATATTATCACAACAATGGGCGGAACGAAAAAGAAAGCTGTTGATAATTGCTCCTTCAAATTTGCGTAAGCAATGGAACCAAGAATTAGCTGATAAATTCTTTTTACCTTCAGTTATTTTAGAAACAAAATCATTTAATGAGCATTTAAAAGCAGGTAATTTAAACCCATTTAATCAAAATGATAATATAGTAATTTGTTCATATCACTTTGCTAAAAACAAAGCAATTTATATTGAACAAACAAATTGGGATATTGTTATTATTGATGAAGCACACCGATTAAGAAACGTTTACAAAGCGTCTAACAAAATTGGTAATGTAATAAAAGATGCAATCCAAAAAAGAAAGAAAGTTTTATTAACCGCAACACCATTACAAAATTCAATTCTTGAATTGTATGGATTAGTAAGTATTATAGATGATTTTATTTTTGGAGATTTAAAAAGCTTTAAAAGTCAATACAGCAGACAATTAGATGAAGGTAACTATGAGGATTTAAAAAGCCGATTGCTACCAATTTGTCATAGAACTCTAAGAAGACAAGTTTTAGAATATATCAATTATACAGAAAGAAAAGCCTTTTGCGAAGAGTTTTCTCCATCAGATGAAGAACACCAATTATACGAATGGGTTTCTGAATATTTACAACGTCCAAAACTATACGCATTACCAAATAGTCAACGTCAATTAATGACTTTGATATTAAGAAAACTATTGGCTTCTTCAACCTATGCTATTTATGGAACGTTAGATGCTTTAGTAAAAAAATTAGAGAAAATAATTCACAAAAATGACACTGATTTATTAAGTGAATTAGAACAAGATTTTGA
Organism: Flavobacterium sp.; assembly: GCF_027531705.1. Classification (GTDB taxonomy): domain Bacteria; phylum Bacteroidota; class Bacteroidia; order Flavobacteriales; family Flavobacteriaceae; genus Flavobacterium. The sequence continues at coordinate 8,271 of NZ_JAPZSP010000029.1, forward strand.
AACGCTTGAAGAAATCAGTGATGAATGGGTAGAAGATGAAATCGATGTTATTCTAGAAATAGATTACACGCCAGAAGATATTGAAGCTATAAATTCTGAAATTGAAGATTTAAAAAAGTTTCGTGATTTAGCACAAAAAATTAGAATTAACTCTAAAGCCGAAAGGTTAATTGTAGCGTTAGAAAAAGCATTTGTTGAAATTGAAAAGTTAGGAGCTAATCAAAAAGCATTAATATTTACAGAAAGTAGAAGAACACAAGAATTTATTTACAATCTATTAGAAGCAAGAGGTTATAGAGATAAAGTTGTTCAATTCAATGGAACTAATACAGATGCAAAATCTAAAGAGATTTACAAGAATTGGCTAGAAGAACACAAAGGAACTGATAAAATTACAGGTTCACCAACTGCTGATAAAAGAGCAGCTTTAGTAGATTACTTTAAAGAAGACGCAACTATTATGATTGCAACCGAAGCAGCAGCTGAAGGTATCAATTTACAATTTTGCTCTCTTATTGTTAATTTCGATTTGCCCTGGAACCCACAAAGAATTGAACAAAGAATTGGACGTTGCCATCGTTACGGTCAAAAACACGATGTTGTAGTTGTTAATTTCTTGAATATTAAAAATGCAGCCGACCAAAGAGTTTATGAATTATTAGACCAAAAATTTCAATTATTCGATGGCGTTTTCGGTTCCAGTGATGAAGTATTAGGTGCTATTGGTAATGGTGTAGATTTTGAAAAAAGAATTGCTCAAATATATAACGATTGTAGAACGGTAGAAGAAATAAAGAATGCTTTTGATAGTCTTCAAGATGAATTACGTCCTGAAATATCAGAAAAAATACAAACAGTTAGAACTACGTTATTAGAACATTTTGATGATGATGTAAAGAAAAAATTGAAAAGCAATTTGCTTGAAACAAAACAGTATTTAAGTACTTTTGAAGATATACTTTGGAAAACTACACAATATTTTTTGAATGATTATGCTGAATTTTCAGATGATTATTCATTTAAATTAATAAAAAATCCATTTCCTAAAGAGAATATTCATAGTGGGCCATATATGATTTTGAAACCTAAAGAAGGACAAAAAAAATCAGATATTGTTATTCCAGATGATACAAATGTTTACAGAATTGGACATAAACTAGCACAACGAATTTTAAATGTTTGTAAAGAAAATGAAACTTTAGTTAAAGAAATAGTTTTTGATTACACCGGTACGCAAGGAAAGATTTCTGTACTAAATGAATTAATTGGAAAATCTGGTTGGTTTCAATTACAACATCTTGGTATAAATTCATTTGAACAAGAAGATTATTTATTGATGGCTTGTTATACTGATGATGGTGAAACAATTCATAGAGAAATTGCACAACGCTTTTTCTCTCTTAATGCAGTTGAAAACGAAACAATTGAATTAACAAATGAAGTAACAACAAATTTTAAAGATTTAATTTATAGAGAGCGTCAAGAAATAATATCTGAAAATGCTAATAGAAACAGAGACTTTTTTGATGTTGAAATGGATAAATTAGACCAATGGGCTGATGATATGAAAATTAGCCTTGAAAAGGAAATTAGAGACCTTGATGCTGAAATAAAACTGCGTAAAGCTGAAGCAAAAAAAATGCTTAACCTAGAAGCAAAAGTAAAATCGCAAAGACAAATTAAAGAGCTAGAAAAAAAGAGAAGTGAAAAGCGACAAACATTATTTTCTGCTCAAGACGATATTGATGATAAAAAGGAAACTTTATTGACTGATATTGAAAAGCGCTTAAATCAAAAAATTGAGCAAAAAGAACTATTTACCATTAAATGGAAAATGATATAATATGAAACAATTAATCAATATTTATTGTGACGAAAGTTGTCATTTGCAAAATGATGATGAAAAAGTGATGGTACTAGGTGCAGTATATTGTCCTGCTAACGAAAAAGAAGATATTTTTAATCGTCTTAAAGAAATAAAAACAAAACATAATTTAGTTCCTAAAAAACCGAAATCTGAGAGCGATAACCGTGCATATTATGAGTTGAAATGGAATAAAATTTCAAATAGTAAACTAGAGTATTTTTTAGATGTAGTAAATTATTTTTTTGATAACGACCATATCTCATTTAGAGTTTTAGTAGTTCCTGATAAATCAAAAATAGATTATCAAAAATACAATCACACTCACGATACTTTTTATTATAAGATGTATTTCAGTATGCTGAAAGTGATTTTAAAACCAGACCACGCCCACAATATATTTATTGATATTAAGGATACTCGTAGTACCGAAAAAGTACATAAACTCGAAAAAGTATTGAGAAACGATCAATATGATTACTCTAAAGAAATAATAAAGAAAGTACAACAAGTTCGTTCTCACGAAGTAGAACTAATAGAATTGGCAGATTTACTTACAGGTGCAATGGCGTATATTCATAGAGCAAAAACAACTAGTGAAGCCAAAGGTAAAGTTATTGAATTAATTAAAAAACGCTCTAAATATTCGTTACAAAAGTCAACCTTAATTCAGGAAAAAAAATTCAATATTTTTATTTGGGATGCCGAACGAAATAAAAATTTATTATAGTTATGAGTACATTAGTTTTTCCTGATATAATTGAGCTGAATGAATTTGGGGGTGATTTTCATAATTACTTTAATGCCGTATATGCCATTTTCGCAAATGATTTTATAAAAACGCAACCGCTTTATGTAGGACTTAAAGTGGCGGTCAGAAAATATCCAGAAGTCGATGGTTTACACAGAACATTTTATCACATTACACACGAAGGAGAAGATGAAGAAAACAGAACACCTGACTTAAAAAGAATGGAAAGAATTAGATTTCCTAAATTTCTAATAGAGAATGAACAACACGAAGAAATTCTAATTTGGAAAAATAAAAGAGGTAAAGATGAAAGAATAGTTTTGTTTAATCAAACAGAAAATTATATCATAATCCTTACAGATAGGAAACAGTTTTATATGTTTATAACAGCTTATTTTATTGATACAGAACACCGAAAAAGAAAACTATTAAAAGAATATGAAGACTATAAAAATGCCAAAACCGCTTAGCGGAACTAAACGGTCTCTTATACTCCTTTAACGCTTACAGCTAATTAAAGCTTGGTCACTGAGATGGTGCAAAGATACAAAACAATTATTAATCCTCAACAAGAGGTGTAAAATTTTTTACAATGTCCAAAAATAAACTCCAAAAACTAGAATTAACTTGGATAGGCAAAGGAGATGAACCCAAGCTAGAACCAAGAATTCTTATAGAAAATCCTGAATACAGTTACGGTGACCCAAATACCGAAAACATACTTATTCACGGCGATAACCTTTTAGCATTAAAAGCTTTAGAACAAGATTTTGCAGGCAAAGTAAAGTGTATTTACATTGACCCACCATACAATACAGGTGGCGCATTTGAACATTATGATGATGGTATAGAACATTCACTTTGGTTAAGTTTAATTAAACCTCGTTTAGAAATATTAAAGAATTTATTAAGTAATGATGGTTCTATTTGGATAAGTATTGATGATGACGAACAAGCATATTTAAAAGTTTTATGTGATGAAGTATTTGGAAGAAGAAATTTCATTAATAATGTGATTTGGGAGAAAAAATATTCTCCACAAAATGATGCAAAATGGTTATCTGATAATCACGATTTTATAATGGTTTATGCTAAAGAGAAGGATATTTGGCGTCCAAATTTATTGCCACGAACTGTAGAAATGGATAAACGATATAAGAATATAGATAATGACATTAGAGGACCTTGGAAATCAAGTGATTGTCTAGTTAAAACTTATTCTGCAAACTATGATTACCCAATAACTACTCCTTCTGGTAGAATTGTTAATCCTCCATTAGGAAGATGTTGGATGACTTCTAAAGAAAGAATGCAAGAATTAATTAATGATAATAGAATTTGGTTTGGTTCTGATGGTAGTAATGTTCCAGCTTTAAAAAGATTTTTAACAGATGTTAAACAAGGTATTACAAGTTTAACCATATGGAAATATACAGAAGTAGGACATAATCAAGATGCAAGAAATGAAGTAAAGGTTTTTAATGATAAAACTGTTTTTGCTACTCCAAAACCTGAAAAACTAATTCAAAAAGTATTATTTCTTGCTTCAAATCCAGGAGATATAGTATTAGACAGTTTCCTTGGTTCAGGTACAACATCAGCTGTTGCTCATAAAATGGGTAGAAAACATATTGGTATTGAATTAGGAGAACACGCAAAGACACATTGTTATCCAAGACTAAAAGCGGTTGTTGATGGAGAACAAGGTGGTATTTCTAAAGCTGTTAACTGGCAAGGTGGCGGTGGTTTCAAATTCTACACTTTAGCACCAAGCTTACTAAAACAAGATAAATTCGGCAATTGGGTTATCAGTCAAGAGTACAACCCAGATATGTTAGCAGCGGCAATGGCAAAACAAGAAGGATTTACCTATTTGCCAAACGAAGATAAGTTTTGGAAACAAGGGAACTCTAGCGAGAACGACTTTATTTTTACAACTACTCAATTTATAACAGTTGAAACTTTAGACAGCATTCACGATGATATGCAAGAAGGTGAAAGTATTTTAATATGTTGTAAAGCATTTCAAAAAGAATGTAAAAGCAAATACCCAAACATTACACTTAAAAAAATACCGCAAATGTTATTAGACAGATGCGAGTTTGGTAAAGACGATTACAGTCTAAACATTGTTAATCTTCCAACAGAAGAACCAAACAATGAAGAGGATTTAATTGATGAAATTGATACTGAAAGCGTACAAGAAATAAGAGATAACAAAGAAGTTGATAATCAAGGTACATTATTCGAATAGTATATGAACATGAACACAATAGCCAATAACATAAAATTACGCCTTTCACTTCGTGAACCATTGCAAGAAGCATTAGATATTGTAGCTCAATTATCAGGTGATTTATCTTTAACCAAAGTACCAGATAACGAAGAAGAAGCTTTAGTATTTATTAAAAATGAATTAGACAAAGTAAAACATAGTTTTACCACTTGTACTAGCTTTCAAAGAGATTTTCCATCTGTTGCGTTTTCTATTGCAACAGGTGTAGGTAAAACACGGTTAATGGGTGCTTGTGTTGCTTATTTGTATTTACAGAAAGGAATTAAGAACTTCTTTATATTAGCACCTAACTTAACCATTTACGATAAATTAATCGAAGATTTCGGAAATCCTGCTTATCATAAATACGTTTTCAATGGCATTTCAGAGTTTGTGCATAACAGACCAGTAATTATTACAGGAGACAATTACAACCAACAAGGAAACCTTTTTAAAGAAGGAGAAATTAGAATAAACATTTTCAATATTTCTAAATTCAATTCTGATAATAAAGGACAAAAGAAAGATGGTGTTTCATTAGCTCCAAAGATTAAAAGACTATCTGAATATTTAGGACAATCTTATTGGGAATATTTATCAGGCATTCAAGATTTAGTAATCCTTATGGACGAAGCACATCGTTATCACGCAGATGCTTCCAAAAATGCAATCAATGAACTAAAACCAATTTTAGGTTTAGAACTAACCGCAACACCATTTGATGAAAAACAAAAACCTTTTCAAAATGTGGTTTATGAATATTCATTAGCTCAAGCTTTGGCAGAAGGTAAGTATGTTAAAAATCCAGCTATTGCAACCAGAAAGAATTTCAAACGTGGTGATTTATCTGAAAAGGAAATAGAAATTATAAAATTGGAAGATGCAATTAGTGTTCATCAAGATACTAAAACGGAATTAGAATTATATTCAAAAAACAACGGAGTTAAATTAGTAAAACCATTTATTCTAGTAGTTTGTAAAGACATTAATCACGCTAGAGAAGTGTATGATTTAATCAATTCTAGTGATTTTTATGAAGGCGATTACAAAGGTAAAGTGTTACAAATTGACAGTTCAACAAAAAAAGAAGAAGAAATAGAAAAGCAATTTTTGTCATTAGAAAGTTCAGATAATGATATAGAAATTGTAATCCACGTTAATATGCTAAAAGAAGGTTGGGATGTTACCAATCTTTACACAATTGTTCCTCTTCGTGCCGCTAATGCAGCTATCTTAATTGAACAAACTATTGGTCGTGGTCTTCGTTTACCTTTTGATGGTAAAAGAACCGGTATAGATAGTATTGATAAACTTACAGTTATTGCTCACGATAATTTTGAAGCCGTTTTAGCTGCGGCAAAAGATCCAAATTCGGTTTTAAACAAAATGAATTTCATAGAAATTCCAGAAGAAAATTTAGGAACAAAAACCGAAGTAGTTACTTCAAAACCAGTTTTTGAATTAAAGTTAGAAAGTGAACAGGTTGAGGTTAATAAAATTGAAAACAAAGAAAATCAGCAAAAAGCACAAAATACACTTGATGCAAAAAAAGCAATTATAAATTCATTACCTGATTTTAATACATTACCTGAAGTTCGTAGAGTTGAAGATTTAAACAAAGAAGAAGTAAAGAGAAAAGTAATTCGCCAAATCGAGAAGAAACTAAACGAAGGTCAACAAAATATCTTTGCTTTGGATATACTAAAAGAAGCAGAAGAAACCTATGAAAAAATTGTTGCTTCCTACAAAGAAAATATTATTGAAATTCCTAGAATGGATTTAGTTTTAGGTGAAGTTACAGCTACATTCAATCATTTTAATTTAGATACTACTAATTTTAATTATCAAGCACTAGAACAAGAAATTATCAGAATGGGTTTATTGGATAAATCTGTAGAAACAATCAAAGCAAAATCAAGTGGTTCTTATGGAAATCCTGTAAAAATGATTATTGCAGAATTAATTGATTATCCCGAAATTGATTATGATGATAATGCCGACTTATTATATCATTTAGCAACCCAAGCATACAATGCTATAAAAGAAAACATTGATAAAGAAGAAAATATATTACAAGCAATATTCCAATTCAAATCAGCAATAGCAGACAAGATATATTTGCAAATGAAAGCTAATTTTTCGCTTTCAACTCCAGAATATGTTGCACCAAGAGTATATCCATTTACCAAAATAGAACAATGGAATTTCTCCGCTTTAGTCAATGCAGGATATAAAGATTATAGAGAAATAGTTACTCCAACAATAATGGTTCCTAAATACGTTTTTAGAGGTTTTGAGAAAGCTTGTCATTTCGAATATAAGTTTGATAGTAAGACAGAACAAGACTTGGCATTTGTACTAGAAAACGATAATAAAGTTTTAAAATGGCTTCGTCCTGCAAATAATCAATTCCGTATCTATTGGGATAATAATTCAAAAAGATATGAACCCGATTTTATTATTGAAACAGAAGATACAATCTATATGGTTGAACCAAAATCATCAGCAAATATTAATGACGCAGATGTATTAGCTAAAAAAGAAGCCGCTATAAAATATTGTAAGTATGCAACAGAGTTTACTACTCATAACGGAGGTAAACAATGGAAATATTTGCTAGTACCACATACTGAAATATCAAGAACAATAAATTTTGATTTATTAATTGCAAAGTTTAGTTAAGAATGATTGCTAAAATAAATTAGTATAGTTTTAAAATACATTTCGAAAAAAAAATAAAAAAAAATAGCATTCTCAAAAGAGGCAATAAGCATTTACGGTATAACTATAAAAGAGATTGATAAAAACTGCTAGAAAAAAATGTAATTGACTTACAAGGTTTTAAAGCGTCAAAAGTAATGGTTGAATTAAAGAGGATTTTGAGAAGTATGCAATAGAGAAAGTATGAAACCAAACTTATTTGAAGTAGCAACAAAAATTTAAAATTTTATTTAAAAATTAATGAGTAAATTAAAAACATTTGACAGTAATTTCATAAAAATATTATTAATATTTCTGGTATTTATTCTGTTAGTCTTATTCTTTCCTTACTGGATTAGAGATAAATTATTTTTTTATGAGTTTAGTGATATGGGGCAAATTGGTGATACTCTTGGGGGTATTATGAATCCATTTATAGCTATAGCAGCAGCGTTGTTAACTTTTTTAGCTTTTTGGGTACAGTTCAAAGCTAATGAGCAGCAAAAAAGGGATTTACAAATTGAAAGATTTGAAAATAAATTCTATGAAATGCTTAAAATTCATAGAGATAATATAACTGAAATTACTATTGGTAAATCGTTAAGAGGCAGAAAATCTTTTATTTCAATGTTTAATGAATTAAAATTTACATATTATTCAGTAAAAAGATATTATGAAACTGTTTATAGGCCTTTAAATCTTCAAGAAGATATTGATGATGATTTAATTTATAATATTTCATATTTGATATTCTTTTTTGGGATCGGTAGAAATTCTTCATTAATAGTTTTAGATATAATTGGTGAGGAATATGAAGGATTTTTTAATTCGGTAGAAGAATTTATTTCAGGACAACAAGTTTTATGGCGTCAAGAAAGAGGAAATGGTAATCCAATTGATGTTGAAATAAATGATGATATTAATTTTACACTTGATATTAGATATGTGCCTTGTAATGGTCAAATGTCTAAATTAAGTCATTATGTTAGGCATCTATTTCAATTAGTCAAGTTTGTTGATGATGCCGATGAAAAATTATTTGATTACAATAGTAAGTACAATTATATAGCCTCTATTCGTTCTCAACTATCTGCACATGAACAATTACTATTATTCTATAACGCAGTTTCAGCTTTAGGAAAACCGTGGCTAGAAAATCCAAACTATTTGAAAAAATATTGTGTAATAAAAAGTTGTCCTTTACCATTAGCTAACTTTTATAAAGATCCTAAAGAATTATTAGGCGATAAAAATGAACATGGCAAAGTTATGTTTGAGTGGGGTGAAATAAAAAACAGATTAAATTCTTAAATGAAAAAACAATTAAACTTAGTTTTAAAAAAAATAACAGAAATAATTCAGAATAATTATGATGATTATGATGAAGGGAAATCAATCGTAATTAATAGTTCATTATTTAATGAAATATATTGTGAGAAATCAAACATTACAACTTGTAATGAACATAATGAAATTTTCAGTGAGATTAAAAAAATCAAAATGAAACCTGTTTTATATTGGTTTTCAATTGATAATAATAATGTTACTGCGACTACTTTAAGAAATAAATACTTAGAATTTAAAGATTTAAAATTTTCAAGAAATAGTGCTTCATACAAGCCATTCATAGACCCAAAGTCAAGAACATTATATGTAGGAAAAGTCAAAAAAGATTTTCATTTAAGATTAGTAACACACTTAGGTTATTCAAAAAATAAAGATACTGCTGGTTTACAATTATTTCATTGGTATAGGTTAGAAGAATTTGGAAATCTAACTCTAAATTACATAGTATTCAAAGAAGAAATGTGTGACTTAATTACTATATTAGAAATGGAATTAGCTAGAAAATTAAACCCGATTATAGGAAAATATTAATTATTAAAAAAAGCTTAATAAGCCGATTTGATAAAAAACTTTGAAATCATCTTAACCTATGCACAAAGCGACTTTTACCATTAAAAAATCAAAGTTAAAAAGTGAGTTATCAAAAATGCAAAATGCCTATAAAGGCATCTCCAAAAAAGCACCTGCTGCTGCACTTGAATTAACTATTACTGATGAATTACTTACACTTGTTGTGCCTGGGATAAAGTTAGAAGTGCCATGTAAAACTAGTAGCACTGCGAAGGTCTCAATAGGATTTTATTATTTTTATGAAATTATTAAATCGTGGAAAGATTTACAAATTGAATTCACTATTATTGATGATGAAATGCAAATTGGTGTTTCAAAGTTTAAAGTGCAGACCACCTTTTTTGAAGATGACAAAATATTAAGAAGTATAAAATTACCTATTAACTATACTGATTACCACCTATTACAACTAGAAGATAAAGGTTTTACATTAGAAGAGTTAAGATTTAATGATTTAGAGTTTGAAGTGCATCAAGCCAAAAAAAGATTAAGAAGTAATGTTAATAAAACAAAAGATATACTTGGTGTTTATGGTGTAACATCAAAAGAAATAGAGGAGATTCTTGAAAAAAAAATAAAGTTATAAAGACCAACCAACCATTCGATTATCAAGTTTTCTTGTAAAGAGAGAAAAGTTAATGGCACAGAAGATTAAACAATATTATTTTTCATTATAGAATGGCTGAATTTTTAGACACAAAAAAAATAAGAGAGTATCTCAGTAAAATTATCGAGACTGCTGAAAAGGAATTAGTAATTATAAGTCCTTATATTCAAACGAATGATCTGTTTATTGAACTATTAAAAAAAGCCGATAAAAGAGGTGTTGAAACTACTTTAATATATAAAGAAAAAGAAGTAAAAGAGTTTGAAAAAGACAAACTTAAAAGCATTGACAATCTCAATTTGCTTCATCATCCCAACTTGCATTGCAAATGTTATTATAATGAGAATTATTTAATAATTTGCTCTATGAATCTTTATGATTATTCACAAAGAAACAATAGGGAAATGGGCGTTTTGTTTAGAAGAACAAATGAAGATTCTAACGGTTGGAATGATTATAAAAATGGTCAAGATGATGAAAGTTTATTTCAAGATGCCATAACAGAAATAAAAAGCATCATCAATAGTTCAGAATTTGAAAAAGAAAGTAGAGAAACCAAAACGATTGGTTTTGAAATGGATATCATCAAAACCGATTATGATTTAATAGTTGAAAAATGTCAAAAATATAATAAGCATTCAAAGAATAAGAAGTTTTCACCTTTTCAATCTGGTGAAGAATGGTATTCTAAATGTGAAAACTTTCTTGACCATGTCGATTTAGTTTTTGAAGGAAAAAGAGCTGTAATAAATCTAAATTTTGATGAAAGTCGATTACATAAAATATTTGAGTACTTATCTACAAAAAATCATGACAATGAGTACAAAGAAATCGATTGTTTTAGAATGTATTGGACATATCATAAATCATCAATATATCTCTATGAATTAAAAGGACATAGTTTGTGGTCATTGGAGAATGATGATTTCTATCCAAGATTTTTTGTTGGATTAAATGAGGTATTTAAAGTAATAAAACCAGTAATTGATGGTACAAAGAAATAAAACATAAAATTAAGATACTGAATGAATTTTATTATACTTATAGCAATCATTTTGTTCTTTTCAATGCTATTGTATTTTTATAAAATTGAAAAAAACAAGTACAAAAACCCAATCTTCAAAGAGCATCTTACCCATATAGATTCCTTTTTTGAGGTAATTGAAAAGTTGGATGATTACATAACATGGGTACATCGAGATGAAATAAAAAAACAGTTTAGCGATGTTGGGAACTACTTTAAAAACAAAACTACTTTTTATAAGAAAGAAGAAAAGGTTAAAAAGTTTAATGAAATTTATCAAGGTTTTGATGCGTACATTACTAACTACAATAAAAACTATGTGCAGTCTCAAAAAGAAAAACTCTATCTTTATTTTAACGACATTGAAGGCAAACCACTAGACGACCAACAACGAACAGCGTTAATTACAGACGAATATTCCAACCTAATCATTGCCGGTGCAGGTTCGGGTAAAACCTTAACCATTCTCGGAAAAGTGAAGTATCTTATTGAACAGAAAAAGATAGATCCCGAAAACATTCTATTGTTGTCCTTCACCAAAAAAACGGTTGATGAATTAAATGAACGATTGCAAAAAATAGGTCTTACCGCTCGTGCCACTACTTTTCATAAATTGGGCTATGACACCCTAAAAAAATACCAAAACACGATTCCTGTTGTTACCAATGAAAACACCCTTTCCAAAATAATAAATACCTATTTGGGAAAAGAGATTTTTGAAAATGAAAAATCCTTACAAGCTTTTGTTGAGTATGTAGCCTGTTATATGAACATTCCAGAAGGACACGAAAACTTTGATTCGCTTGGTGAAAAATTGGATACTGAAAAAGGTATTGATTTGCAAACACTAAAATCTAAATGCGAACCTGAACCATTAAACAAAGTAGCCAAAGCAGCTCTTGACACCCTACAAGGTGAAAAAGTAAAAAGTGTTGAAGAACTTACCATTGCTAATTTTTTGTACTTGAATGGTATTGAATACGACTATGAAAAACCCTATCCATTTAGCAACACTGTAGTATATCGTCCTGATTTTTATCTGAAAGACTACGATATTTATCTAGAACATTTTGGTGTGGATGAAAACAATCGTGCCAACTGGCTTACTCCATATAATTCAGAAAAATATGTAGAGGAAATGGAGTTGAAAAGAGAAACGCATAAAACAAATAACACCAAACTTTTGGAAACCTATTCCTATTACAATCGAAATAATGTATTGTTGGACAAATTAAAAGAAATGCTGGAAAAGGAACAGGTGATTTTCAAACCAAGAGATGTGAAAGATATCTTTAAAAAAGTTACCGATAATGATGCCCATTTTGGAAAAGAAATCACCAAACTTATAGTAACTTTTATCAATCTAAGTAAGTCAAGACAATTAGATTATGATTCCATAACAAAATTGTTTACCGATAGAAAAAAAGAACCAAATAGTTTTATGCTTGAAAGGCAAGAACTCTTTTTAAAATTTGCTCTTCCAATTTTAAAAAAATATGATCAAACGTTGAGAGACACTAATGAAATTGACTTCAATGACATGATTAATCTGGCAACAGACCTCATCAAACAAAACAAACCACACTATACTTATCAGCATATTATAATAGACGAATATCAGGATATTTCCTATTCGCGATTTAATTTAATCAAAGAAATTAGAGCCTTATCAGGCGCAAGATTAATTTGTGTTGGAGATGATTGGCAATCCATTTATCGTTTTGCAGGTAGTGACATTTCTCTATTTAGTAATTTTGAAAAGTATGTTGGTAAATACGAACAGTTATTTATTGAGCAAACCTATCGCAACTCACAAGCACTGATAGATATTACTTCAAAATATATTCAAAAAAACACCAAGCAAATTCCAAAAAATCCCAAATCGAAAAAAGAACCTTTAGAAAATCCAATACAATTTGTTTACTATTCAGAAAACAATGCGGAAGCTGTATTTATTAATGAAGTTAAGAAACTAATTGATAAAACGGGGAAAAAGCCTATTTTGGTCTTAGGTCGTCATAGCTTTGATATCAATGAATTCATCAAGTTTACACCTAATGGCAGCATAACGTATTATGAACGCAATGATAAATTAGAAATAAAAGGGTTGGAAGATATAGACATTAAATATATAACGGTACACAAATCGAAAGGATTAGAAGCGGAAAATGTTATTGTGTTAAATCTAAAAAATCACTTACTAGGATTTCCCAATAAAATGTCAGACGACCCGATGTTGTCTTTATTACTAAGTGATGATGAAGCCTATCGTTTTGCGGAAGAAAGAAGATTGTTTTATGTAGCTTTAACCAGAACAAAAAACGAAGTTGTGTTACTCATTCCCAGAGATGTTTCTTTATTTGCAGAAGAATTAGTAGCAGACAACGACTTTTTGCTAAGTGCCAACAATGAAAAGCTAAGCAAGACCAATTGTCCGTATTGTGTAACAGGACATCTTGTAATCAGGCAAAACCCGATAAAGAACAATCAATTTTTGGGTTGCTCGCATTATCCAAGTTGTAACCAAACCTTCAATAACATAGAAATTTTGGAAAACACGCTTCTTTGTTCGAGTTGTAAAAGTGGTTTTATGACAAAAAGAAGCGGAAAGTATGGTGATTTTTTAGGATGTACTAATTATCCAAGATGTAGCAATACTATAAATTTGGAAGAATAATATTAATTGGAGGACTGAAGGTGGAAGATAATAGTTTTGAATTTTGCTTCTAAGTTCTCGATACATTTTTTATATAATTGCTTGGTCGCAATTACATAAAAAACACTCGAAGTGACGGAGGCAGTAGCTTGGAGTTGTGAGTTGTGAGTTGTGAGTTGATAATGAGATTCCTCCAGAATGACAAGATTGTGTAAAAGAATATCAGAAAATTTTGTTTCCAATAGTTCTCGATACAATTTTTGTATAATAGCTGGCGCAATTACACAAAAACCACTCGAAGTGACGGCAGTGGTAGATTGAGGTTGTGAGTTGTTAATGAGATTCCTCCGGAATGACAAACGAGGCGGATAAAAAAATAATTAAATAAAAACGTTTTTATTACTATGCTAACAGAATCACAGAAACAATCTATTACCCATTATGAACGACTGGGAATAATATTTAAGTTAACAGAAAACAACTGTGTAATTGTAAGTCAAGAGCGTTTGATTAATGGTTATATTCTTAATCAGAAACAACTACATACTATAGCCAGAGAAGTATTTACAGAAGAGAATACTAAACTTGCTGTATATAGTTTAGATGTTAGTAAGCTAACTATTGAATGGATTATAGAAAAAATGAAGGAGTTCGGTATAAAACGCAATGATTTGGTTAAACAGTTAGCAATTGAAAAAGAATACATAACCAAACTGTTTCCTAACAAATTAGGAGAAACTAAAACTGGGTTAACAAGACCTATGAAAGCTTTGTTTTATTATTACTTTTTGACATTTGAATTAAATAGGAATTTCCGAAGTTTTACTGATGATGAGATTCCTACGAAATGACAAACGAGGCGAATAAAAAATAAAAAATCTTTATATTTACAACGATAAGCAATAACAACGCACTGAATGGCCGCCTTACACTACTACAAAATAGCAAAGTTTTTTCTTCTTATTCCTATTATCACTGGGACAATTAGTATGGTAGAGCTGTTTTTGCCTTTAGAAAAAATTACAACAGTAGTAGATTATAAAAAAATAAGCGAGCGTAAAAAGTTTGGTACGACTACTCACTCTATAGACTTTGTTACCTATAACGATCAATTTACGGAGGAGATTTACAACGCAGTAAACGAAGGCGACACAGTGAACTTGGAAGTGCTACATTTTTCTAAAGAAGTGAGAACTTTGCAGTTAAAAAACAAACCTGTAATTCTGGAAAATGCTACCAATGAAGTTTATTTTCAGATAGGAATGGCACTAGCCTTTATAGGATTGGGTGTCTATTATATAAGAAAAAGTTATTATACCAATACGAATTATCGCTATATTATTTTTCTGTGCATAATAAGTTTTGGATCTCTAATTAGAATACTAAGTTTAAATAGTTAAGTTATGAATATGTCTAGAAATCAATGGTTACTGTTGCTAACAGTAGTAGTTTTTTTGTTTATGGTTGACCCAATGTATGCCGGTCCTGGTGGTGCTGTGGCTAAAGTGTTTTTCAAAACATGGTGGGGTAAAATAATATTAGGTGTAATTACCATAGTGTTTTTGCCTTTAATAATATACATAAGGCTAATAGAATACCGAAAAGCAAAAAAGATAAAGTCGCTACTAGCAAAGTTAAGTGTGAAGCACAAAGAGTTTAGTTGGCTAAACTTGGATAAAGAGTTTTCTAATGTAATAAGAAGGGTGTACAATGCATGGTCAAATGAAGACTTGAGTGAGGTGAAAAACTATATGAATCATTGGTACTGGCAAAATCAGCAATCGGTTTTTTTAGACCAATGGAAAAGGGAGAATTTGAAAAATGTATCAAGCATGAAAGAGATTAAGAAAATAAGACCGTTGTATTTGGAATTGTCTGAGGAACCAAATTTGGAAGGCTCCAGAATTGCCATAGCCATAGATGTAGTAGTAGAGGATTATCTAAAAGATAGAACAACCAACAAGATTGTACAAGGTAAAGAGGGTTATGATTTGGAGGAATACGTTTGGTTTTTGGAATATACGGAAGGGAAATGGCTTTTGGACGATATAAAAGAGGGTGGTTTGTCGCTAGAAATAGCGAAGATTCCGAATGTTATTCCGGAGAAGATTGGGATTGTGGTGTAGGTTTTAAAATAAACCCTCGCAGGGTTTGGAAAAATACAGTGCAAAATTAGAATTCAAAAACAAAAAGGCAACGTAGTGACAAAATTCAAAAATAAATATAGAATTGAACCTGCCCGATTGAAAAATTGGGATTATGCCAAAAGCGCAGCCTATTATATTACAATATGCACCGCCAATAGGAAACATTTTTTTGGAAAAATTGAAAATGAAGAAATGATGTATTCGGAAATTGGAAAAATTGTTGAATTAGAATGGTTAAAAACACCCGATATAAGACCCGATATGAATATAGAATTAGGTGAATTTGTGGTAATGCCCAATCATTTTCATGGGATTGTATTTATTGGGGATAATGAATTTAATGGTGAACGTGATGGTGAACGTGGTGGTGGTAGAGACGCGATGCATCTCGTCTCTACGGATGATATATACACAAACAAATTTGGACCACAATCCAAAAATGTATCATCCATTATTCGCGGATTCAAATCGGCGGTAACCATTCACGCAAGGAATATAAATCCTGAATTTGGTTGGCAACCACGTTTTTATGACCGTATTATTAGGGATGCAAAATCGTATGAGGTGATTTCGAAATATATAATCAACAATCCAAAAAAATGGTTTGAGGATGCATTCAACAAATCAACAACAAACGATATTCATCATCCTTCTCGATAGGCGCTCTGTGAATACAAGGTGGTACCTGTTGCGTTGGATGATCTACTGCTAGTCGCCAAAGATGTCCTGTTCCTAAATTGGTAGGCGTTGCATTGGGTTGCGCTTGGTAATGCAAATCAAAATAATTATCTTTTAAAAAATCTTCAAATTCCTCGGATGGACCATCATGAAGTGCTTTTAATTTTTCTCGAATTTCAGGAATTAGGATTTTTTGTTGTGCGTGCTCGTTGGCAATAATATCACTTGCGGCTCCGTGGTAAGTGCATAAAAAAGTATCGGTTGCGATGGGTGATCGATCTACATGATAGGAATACACATCGGTAGAAATAAAATCAAATTCGTCATCTCGTTCGTAACATTTAAGTAAATTAAGAACGGGGGAAGCTCCGAAATCGGTTAATAACTGTAAATCATTTAAGATAATTTCTCTAGCTATTGCGCCTTGTTCTGATAGTTGGAGTGCTAGTAGGTCGTTGGGTTCCACTACTGTTATATTTTCTTTTAATTGGAGTTTGCTTACAATGTCGTTAAAATCGCCTTCTAAATTTCGGTACCAGCATAGGGCGTTGTTTTCTCCTTTGAAATCGGTGGATACCAGTTCGGAGAAAGTGGGTACTGTTTTAATTTGTTTGTTGTTGGAGAATATGCTGTCCATGGTTGGTTGGTTGCTGTGTTGCAAAAGTAGGGAATTGTTGGGAGATGGATGGTTTTATGTTTTAGGCGCTGCGCTTGGGGTTTAACCACAAAGGACACGAAGAAGGCGCGAAGTTCGCTAGGTTTTTTTTTGGTTTGTATTTAGGCGCTGCGCTTGGGGTTTAACCGCAAAGGACACGAAGAAGGCGCGAAGTTCGCTATGGTTTTTTTGGTTTGTATTTAGGCGCTGCGCTTGGGGTTTAACCACAAAGGACACGAAGAAGGCGCGAAGTTCGCTATGGTTTTTTTGGTTTGTATTTAGGCGCTGCGCTTGGGTGGGGAACGCGGATGAAACGGATGCTTTGCAAACGCGGATTTGTACGGATTTTTTTTGGAACACGGATTGGAGAACTTTAGCGCTATGCTTAGGGTTTAACCGCAAAGAGCGCAAAGAAGGCGCTAAGTACGCGAAGATTTAATTAGAACGCGGATGAAACAGATACTTCGCAAACGCGGATTTGCGCGGATTTTTTTTGGAACACGGATTGGAGAAATTAGAGGAATCTTTAAAATTTATTGCTTCTAAGTTCTCGATACATTTTTTATATAATCGCTCGGTCGCAATTATATAAAAAACACTCGAAGTGACGGTGGTGGTGAATTGATAAATTCGTTTTCATAAGATACATAAATTTATAAGTCCTAGAAGCACTTTATTCGTACTTTCCACTATCGTCACTTCGAGTGATTTTGTGGAACGTAGTGGAGCAAAATTGTATCGAGAACCCATGGAAAACTAATTTAGTGCTCATAAGTTGTCGATACTTTTTATAAAAAGCTATCGCATTTTATAAAACACTCGAAGTGACGGTGGTGGAAAATTGATGAATTCGTTTTTTAAGATATTAAGATTTACAAGACCTAGAAGCACTATACTTGTACATTATACTATCGTCATTTCGAGTGATTTTGTGTTTCGAAAACGCTAGTTTTTGAAATGCAAAATTGTATCGAGAACCCATGGAAAACTAATTTAGTGCTCCTAAGTTCTCGATACTTATTCTAAAAAGCTATCGCATTTTAGAACAAACTCGAAGTGACGGAGGTGGTAGGTTGATGAATTCGTTTTTATAAGATACATAGATTTATAAGTCCTAGAAGCACTTTACTCGTACTTTTCCCTATCGTCACTTCGATTGGTTAATTGCAACCTTATCTACTAGACAAAAACAGTTTGTTTTTTTTTGTTACAATTTATTGATGTAGTTGCTGTATAAATCTTTAAACTGATAGCCTTCCGCTACCCTATCTTTACTCAATTTGTCGTATTCTACCAATCCCCAAAGCAAGAATTCTTTTAAGAAATATTTGTCTTCCTGAGGAAATTCGGGTTGGTATTTTTGAATTAAATCTTCTAATGGTTCAATAGCGTCTAATTGTTTCTTATATTCTTCATCTGAAGCATCGTCTAGCAATTCGAAACCTGTTTCTGCAAAAAACCATTCTAATAATTTTGCATACGGACTAGCAGTCGCATCACGTTCTAACTTTTCAATTTTCGGAAAAAAAGCTGGAAAAAAAGTGTGAATGGCATCGCCAATTAGGTGTTGTGCTACTACTGCCGCACCTTCTTGTTCGCCTTCATATACCAATTCAACTTTGCCCGTGATGGCTGGAATGATTCCCATAAAATCGGATAAACGTACCGAAGTGGTAGCTGCTCCAGCTATCAAAGCTCTACGTTCGGCGGTGCTCAATAAATTTTCATAAGCGGTAATGCTCATACGGGCACTTACGCCACTTTTAGCATCGATGTATTCGCTTTCCCGTGCTTCAAAACTAATTTGTTCCAATAAATCTTTGGCTAATGAAGGCACATGAACAACATCTGATTGGTTTTTATCCAATTTTGCTTCTTGGTGTGTTATAGTTCTGGCAATTGCAATTGATTCTGGATAATGCGTTAGTATTTGAGAACCAATTCTGTCTTTTAAAGGAGTTACAATACTTCCTCTATTGGTATAATCTTCTGGATTGGCAGTAAAAACAAATTGCATATCAAGAGGCATTCTCACTTTGAATCCGCGAATTTGTATGTCGCCTTCTTGCAAAATATTGAACAAAGCTACTTGAATACGTGCTTGTAAATCGGGCAATTCGTTGATAACAAATATACAACGATTGGCTCTAGGAATCATTCCGAAATGAATTACTCGATCATCGGCATACGATAATTTTAAATTAGCAGCTTTTATAGGATCTACATCACCAATTAAATCAGCAACAGTTACATCTGGCGTAGCTAATTTTTCGAAAAAACG
The DNA here is from genome assembly GCF_027531705.1 of Flavobacterium sp. Taxonomy (GTDB): domain Bacteria; phylum Bacteroidota; class Bacteroidia; order Flavobacteriales; family Flavobacteriaceae; genus Flavobacterium. The sequence goes on from NZ_JAPZSP010000029.1 coordinate 27,826, forward strand.
TTCGCTTCTGTGAATCCATTTGATTGGCGTTTCATCACCTTTTTCGGCTAGCAAATCTTTTGCAAAACGTGAAATAGGTTGCAAAGGATCATCATTGATTTCGGAACCGGCAACAATAGGAATGTATTCGTCTAATAATTCAATCATTTTGCGAGCTAAACGTGTTTTTGCCTGCCCACGAAGTCCTAATAAATTGATATTGTGGCGCGATAAAATAGCGCGCTCCAATTCAGGAATTACGGTATTTTCAAATCCGTGAACTCCTTCAAAAACTGGTTTACCCGATTTTATTTTGGTTCGTAAATTATCACGCAATTCATCTTTAATACTTTTAGAAAAGTAGCCAGCTTGTTTTAACTGACCTACTGTATTTATGTTTTCTATTTTCATTTGTTTTATTTAACCACTAAGCTCACAAAGTTTGCACGAAGTTCACAAAGTATATTCGTTATTATTATATTCTGTTATTTGTAATCTATTTTCTATTATCTGAAATCTACTTTATCTTCTTCTTCCTATTCGTTTCATAATCTTCAAAAATCATTTCGCCTAATCCTTTCAATCCTGTGTAAAATGCTTTTCCTTGATTGGCTTCTGTAAATCGGTTTACAAATTGTTGCAAATAAGGATCATTAGCAATCATGAACGTTGTAATGGGAATGTGCAATTTTCGGGCTTGTGCCGCTTGATTGTAGCATTGCTCAACGATGTATTCGTCTAAACCGTTACTGTTCATGTAGTAAGTACCATCTTTTTCGCGAACACAACTTGGTTTACCGTCGGTTATCATAAATATTTGTTTGTTGGTATTGCGTTTTCTGCGCAGCATGTCCATTGCCAATTGCAATCCGGCAACAGTATTGGTATGATAAGGTCCTACTTTTAAATAGGGTAAATCTTTAATGGCTATTGGCCAAGCATCGTTACCAAAAACTAGGATATCAATGGTGTCTTTTGGGTAGCGAGTTGTAATTAATTCAGCCAAAGCCATAGCTACTTTTTTGGCAGGCGTAATACGGTCTTCGCCATATAAAATCATACTGTGACTAATATCAATCATTAAAACAGTGCTCATTTGCGCTTTGAACTGAGCATCTTCTAACACCAAATCATTTTCGGTTAGTTGAAATTCGCCTATACCATTATTGATTTGGGCATTTCGCAAGCTCTCTGTTAAGGAGATTGTATCTAGAGCATCACCAAAGTTGTAAGCTCTAAATTCGCCTGTTTGTTCATCGCCGTTTCCTGAATATTTGGTTTTATGATTGCCACTACCCGATTTATTTAGATTGCCAAAAATTTGATCTAAAGCTTGTTGTCGAATAGCTCTTTCGGTTTTGGCTGTAATACCAGTGCCCGAAGTTCCGTCTTCTTTTAGTTCTTCACGGATGTAGCCTTTTTTCTTTAAATCTTCAATAAAATCATCGATGGTATAGTTTTCGTCCGTCAGTTTATATTCAACATCTAGTTGACGCAACCAGTCAATAGCTTCGTCAAAATCGCCCGAAGTATGAGTGATTAACTCTTTGAAAATTTCAAACAGTTTGTCGAATGGCGAAAGGTTGGGTGCTTCGTAGTTCTTGAAGAAAAATCCTTTTTTAGTGTTCTTTTCCATAAGATATAAAATTACAGTTTAAAGTTAATAGCCCAACGAAAACGAATATTAATTTTAAGTTAAAATGAGTTTTTACCAATAAAAAGCATGAAGTTGATGAGACTTCTAATTTCTACTATCGTCATTTCGAGTGATTTTGTAGAACGTAGTGGAGCAAAATTGACCCGAGGCTTTTGCCGAACTGAGCGCCTCTAATCGAGAACTCATGAAAAACTGATTTAGTGCTTCTAAGTTCTCGATACTTTTTATAAAAAGCTAACGCATTTTATAAAAAAATCTAAGTGACGGTGGTGGTGGGTTGATGAATTTTCGTTTACCGTTTTAGCACTTATAAGCATTTTTATTCAAAAAATTTACAGCAAAAGATTAAAAAACATAGTTATTTGACATCTATTTAATATTTTTTTTATAAATTTGATATTCCTGCTGTTTACATTTTATGATATAGATTACCAATACTAATATTAAGCCCCATTTTTGCTTATGAATGAAGATGAAATTAAAAGACTTGAAGCACTTAGAGGATATGATATTTTAAATTCTGATCCTGAAAACGAGTTTGATAGAATTACCGAATTAGTTGCCACTATTTGTGATATGCCCATATCTTTTATAAGTATAGTCGATACAAACCGTCACTGGTTTAAATCGAAATATGGTTCGGATATATGCGAAACACCGCTTGATATGTCTTTTTGCAAGTACACCATTCAGTCCGATGATTTTTATATTATTGAAGACACACACAATGAAGAGGAATATAAAAATATGGAAATTGTTACAGGTAGTCCGTTTGTTCGTTTTTATGCGGGCTATCCGTTAATTGACACAAAAGGGTTTACACTTGGAACTATTTGTATCATAGACACAAAGCCTAACAAATTATCTGAATTCCAAAAAAAATCAATCAAACTGCTGTCGGAAGATGTAATCGACAAAATGATTGCTCGTAAAAACAAGATTGAGAAAGAAAAGTTTGAACATTTTTTTAATTTTTCTGAAGACTTAAAATGCATAGTTAACTTTAAAGGGGAAATAAAAAAATTCAATCCTCATTTTATTAACTTTTTCAAACTTTCCAAAAAAAAGGCTTTCAAAACTAATATTTTAAGTTTAATAAATGCCAATGAAATTGAAGATGTTATTGAACATACAAAAGGCGTTTTTAAAGGATTTAATGTTTCTTATTTTACCATAAAGTATATCAACAAAAAAAACAAAGTTTTTTATATAGAATGTAATATCAATAGCAATGTTGAACTCGAAGAAATATATATTATTGGTAAAGATGTTACAAAAAGTAAATTTCTTGAACTAGAAATAAAATTTGAAAGGGATCGTCTGACCGAAGCTCAAACCATAAGTAAAGTAGGTAGTTATGAGTTAAACTTGAAAACCAAAAAATTATTTTGGTCAAAAGAGTTGTACAAAATTGTAGAAATTAGTGAAAAAGAAAAAGGCCCAAAATTATTTGAATTATTAAGAGAGAAAATTCATCCTGATGATTTGATTATATTTGATGAATTATTAGCAAAATATGGTCATGAAGGATTTGAATATAATTTCAGATTACTGTTTGATGGAGGTACAAGGATAAAATACATTAAAGGCATTTCCAAAATAATTAAAGATAAAAATGGTGTTCCTGAATATCATTTGGGAACCAATCAAGACGTTACGCAACAAAAATTACTAGAATTTGAAAACAATAAGAATTTAGAACTTTTAAATAAAGCCCAAAAAATTTCTAAAATAGGCAGCTGGGATATTGACGTAAAAACTGGCGAACGAATCTGGTCAAACGAATTGTACTCCATATATGGAATAGAGAACCATGAAGTTCTAAATCAAACTGAGCGCACAGAATTAGTTAAAAAAGTTATCCATCCTGATGATGTAGAAACCTATTTAAACATGACCAAGCAGGCAATAGCAACAGGAATTCCTTTCAAACATGAATACCGAGTTATATGTAAAGGTGTCACAAAAACACTATTAACCATTGGAGAAGTAATAAATGATGATAAAGGTAAGCCAATAAGATTTATAGGAACTACACAAGATATTACGGAAAGAAAAAAAATTGAACAGCAGTTAAAAACTAGCAAAGACAATTTCAAAATTACCTTTGAAGCTATTTCGGAAGGATTAGTGCTACAAAACCCAGAAGGTAAAATTATACAGTGCAATAAAGCCGCTGAAAGAATATTGGGTTTAACACAAAATCAAATGATTGGAAGAACATCAATAGATCCAAGTTGGCGATGCATTCGTGAAGATGGAAGTCCCTTTTCAGGACGTTATCATCCAGCAATGCGGGCTTTAAAATCTAAGAAATCGGTTTCTAATGTTATTATGGGTGTTTATAAACCAAACGATGAATTTTCTTGGATAAATATAAACTCTGTATTGTTAGAAAATGGTGCTGGAGTGGTAAGTAGTTTTTTAGATATTACAGCAAGATTAAAAAATGAAAAAGAGCTTGTTTTAGCTAAACAAAATGCCGAGTTAGCCAACAAATCAAAATCGGAGTTCTTGGCTAATATGAGTCACGAAATAAGAACGCCTTTGAATGGTGTAATAGGTTTTAGCGAACTATTAAATAAAACAAAACTTGATGAGAATCAACAACTTTATTCATCAACCATAAATAATTCGGCTAAATCATTACTAGGAATAATAAATGACATATTGGATTTTTCAAAAATCGAATCGGGTCAAATGGAGTTGGAAGTTCAAAAATCTGATTTAGAAGACATCATTCAACAGTCTACCAATATTGTTTTATACCATGCCTCTAATAAAAATATTGAACTAATACTAAATATTTCTCCAGATGTTCCTAAGTATATTTGGACCGACTCTGTTAGATTAAGACAAGTGTTAGTTAACCTGATGAGTAATGCCATAAAGTTTACTATAAAAGGAGAAGTCGAACTTAAGGTAGAAACGGTACTAAAAAGCAAGAAAAATATTCTATTAAAATTCAGTATCATTGATACAGGTATCGGAATGGATTTAAAAAAAATTCCAAAAGTATTCCATCCATTTTCACAAGAAGACACCTCTACTACGAGAAAATTTGGCGGAACAGGTCTTGGTCTTTCTATTTCCTCCAATTTGCTTTCGTTACTAAATGGTTCTAAAATAAATATTGATAGCAAAATAGGTGAAGGAAGTACTTTTAGTTTTGAAATTCAATTTATGTATGAAGATGTATCATCTCAGAAAAAATATGATTTGAGTGGTGTAAATTCCATTTTGCTACTAGAAGAAAACCAAAAAATAAAGCAAATTATTATTGATTCTTTGAGCGATTATTCAATAGAAATTACACACTTCAAAAATGGAACTGATACATTGAAAAACTTCAATGCGAAGAGTCTGCCTGATGCAATCATAATTGACAAAATGATTAAGGATTATGATGTTTTTGAGCTTTTGAAAAAAATGAAATCTGAGTTTAACATTACTATTAATAAAATCCCTATCATCCTATTACATAATTCAACTGATATTCAAAATATTTATTTGTTTAAAAGAGAATTTACTAAAATTGATCATTTGATAAAACCTGTTTATCCAACAGCTTTATTACAAAAACTTTCGTTACTAAATCAAAAAACTGTTCTTTCTGATGTAAAACAACAAGAAAGAACGTTAACCTATTCTGAAACCAAAACGATTTTAATTGTTGATGACAACAAGGTAAACTTGCTTTTGACAAACAAAATAATAAGTAAATTAATAAGTAATAGCGAAATTATTAATGCTCATGATGGTATTGAAGCAGTTGAGAAATTCAAATATTACAAACCCGACATCGTTTTTATGGATATTCAAATGCCAAATATGAATGGTTATGAAGCAACTCATGAAATTAGAAAGATTGACACTGAATTGAAAACACCTATTATAGCCTTAACAGCAGGTATTGAGGTTGGTGAAAAAGATAGATGTTTGAGGGCTGGCATGAATGATTATCTATCCAAACCTTTTAACCAGTGTGATTTTTATAGTATTTTGGAGAATTGGTTGGTATAAAGGAACGCTTCGCTCGGAGGTTAACCACGAAGTACGCAAAGGTTTGATGGAAAAGCAGATGAAACGGATGCTTCGCAAACGCGAATTTTTTTTGGCGCTGCGCTTATGATGGAACGCGGATGAAACGGACGCTTCGCAAACGCGGATTTACGCGGATTTTTTTGGAACACGGATTGGAGAAATTAGAGAAATCTGTATAATTTAGTGCTTCTAAGTTCTCGATACCTTTTATAAAAAGCTAACGCGTTTTATAAAAAACTCGAAGTGACGGTGGTGGAGAATTGACGAATTCGTTTTTTTTAGGAATATAAGTATTATATCTAAAGGGGGTTATTCCTGCTTAACAGCTGGTTGTTTTGCTTTTTGTTTGGCTAGTTTTTTAGCTCTTTTTTTAGCATCTTTTTCATTTTGTTTTTTTTGTGCTTCTATTCTAACAGCACGTTCCATATTTGCTTGAGCGGGTCGAGGTGGCTCTTGCTGCATTTTATCCAAATCATTTTCTTGACGTTCTTCTTGTCGCTCAGTCTGAGCTTGCATTGTAGTAAGTCCTACAAAAAATAAAATAGCTAACAATATTTTTTTCATAACGTTTGTATCTAAAAGGATTAAAACTTTATCAAAGTTAGGCTATGTTAATCGATGGCGTTTTACAGAATAATTTAGAAAGTTTGTATAATTCAATGGTTTATAGGACGAAATGTTTTTTTGGAACACATAGAAAAATAGTTTTTGACGCTGCGCTTGGGTTTAACTGCTATGGACGCAAAGAGGGCGCGAAATTCGCTAAGGTTTGATGGGACTCGGATGAAACGGATGCTTCGCAAACGCGGATTTTTTTGGAACCAGGATGGGAGAAATTAGAGAAATCTTTATAATTTAGTGCTTCTAAGTTCTCGATACTTTTTATAAAAAGCGGGTGCATTTTATAAAAAACTCGAAGTGATATTAGTGGTAGATTGATGAGTTCGTTTTTTTTTAAGGCATATAGTTGAAGGCAATATTTTGACAAAAAAAACGTTATTATTCATCAAACAATTAAAAACCTAAAATTATGAAAAACTTAAAAAAAATTAAATTTAGTTTAGTAATAGCAATGTTATTTGTTTTGACTACATCATCTATGTGTAGTAATGATGATGATAATCCAAATCCAACAGTTAATAATCCAGCTGATGTTATTAACATATTAAATAACGGAACTTGGAGAATAACATTTTATTATGATACTGACCAAGAAGAAACTACTAATTTTAATGGTTACAATTTTACTTTTGGAGCAAGTAATGCCCTAACCGCTTCAAATGGAACAAATAATTATACTGGAACTTGGTCTGTAACTGACATTAATAGTAATGATGATAGTATAAGTGATTTAGATTTTAATATTACATTTAGTTCACCTTCACAATTTGAAGAATTGACAGATGATTGGGAAATTATTGAAAAATCTACAACTGTAATAAAACTAAAAGATGTTAGTGGTGGAAATGGAGGAACAGATTATTTGACATTTACGAAAAATTAATACTGCCTACAACAGCAGTTACAAGAAATTGCTAGGCATGGGATTTATCAGAATTGGTAATTGTTGAATCAAAGTTTTGGTTATATTTGTAATAGTCAGTGAATGAAGTACGAAACTTCTTGTAGCTGCAAAACGATATATACTTCCCAGCAACACATTACTTCTTCTTTTACATAACATCACTTCGCGCCTCGTATTTCGTATCTTTAACTTTATTCTCGTACTTTCCTCTATCGTTACTTCGGGTGTCCCGATTTCAATCGGGATGTTCTAGAATCTATGAAAAACTGAGTATTAAAACTTTTTCTATAGATACCGCTCGCCTATCACGCTTCTAATGGATACAAATCCGATTTTATTCAGGTCTATTTCGTTTCTTTTTATCCAGGTTAGGGCTTTTATTTCGTCGGCAGCTTTTATCGAAATTACTTCACTTTTTAGTTCACATTCGTAGAAAATATCCATAGTTCTGTAGGGAACGTTTTTGTATAAATAATTATTAGGTGATGTAGTAATGAACTTTAACTCTTTTGGTGTGATATTCAACCCTAATTCTTCATTAATTTCGCGACAAGCGGCTTCTTCGGCGGTTTCGTTTGGGTCAATAAATCCGCCAGGTAGGTCGAGTTTTCCTTTGTCGGGGTCAACATTTCGTTCGGTAAAGAGAATCTTATCTTGGTAGGTGAAAATAATAGCCACAGCTGCCGCAATATTGTGGTACAAAACAAAATCGCAATCGGAACAGTGTAACTTGAAGTTGTTCTGATTGGTAACGTTTGGAGAACTGCAATTGGGGCAGTATTTGAAGAATGATTGTTGTTTGTTTATTAATTCCATGATGAGATTTTTTTTCGCGCGGTGCTTGGGGTTTAACCACTAAGGACACGAAGAAGGCGCGAAGTTCGCTAAGGTTTTTACTTTGCTTTAAATGTTACGCTTGTTTTTTTTAACCACATAGAGACATAGGTTTCTTTATCTGTATTAGGCGCTGCGCTTTGGATAGAGTTATTACTATTATAACTCTCGTAGGGTTTAGAACCCTGCGAGAATGTTAGATTTACTTGGTAAAAATTCTGTTTTCTTGTTCTATAACTCTTATGAAGGTGGTTCTTTTGGTTAGCTCTTTCAACTTAGAAGCTCCAACGTATGTACAAGTACTCCTTAAGCCACCCAGAATATCATGTAAAGTATCAATTACATCACCTTTGAAAGGTACTTGAACGGTTTTGCCTTCGCTAGCTCTATATTCTGCGACTCCACCAACGTGTTTTTTCATAGCGGTTTCTGAACTCATTCCGTAGAATTGCTTGAATTTTTCTCCGTTGACTTCTATTGTTTCTCCACCGCTTTCTGTATGTCCGGCAAGCATACCGCCAAGCATTACAAAATCGGCTCCAGCTCCAAAAGCTTTGGAAACATCACCAGGAATAGCACAACCGCCATCGCTAATGATATGTCCGCCCAATCCATGAGCGGCATCGGCACATTCAATAATAGCAGAAAGTTGTGGATAACCAACGCCAGTTTTGACACGTGTTGTACATACCGAACCTGGTCCGATTCCAACTTTGACAATATCGGCACCTTCTAATAGTAATTCTTCTACCATTTCACCCGTTACTACGTTTCCTGCAATGATTACTTTATCGGGATATTGTTTGCGTGCTTGTTTTAGGAAACCTACAAAATGCTCAGAATACCCATTGGCAACATCAATACAAATAAATTTGAGTTGCGGATTGCTTTGAAATATTTCGGCTATTTTCTTAAAATCTTCTTTTCCTGTTCCAGTGCTAACGGCTATATAATCGCAAATATCCGAAGGCGCTGTTTGGATAAAGTCATTCCACTCTTGAACAGTATAATGTTTGTGAATACAAGAGAATAATTTTTCTTTTGCCAATGCCAATGCCATCTCAAAGGTTCCAACGGTATCCATATTGGCCGCCATAATCGGCACGCCTGTCCAAGTCGCAGTGCTGTGTTTAAACTTAAATTCGCGTTCTAACGACACTTGAGATCTACTATTAAGTGTAGAGCGTTTGGGTCTTATCATTACATCTTTAAATCCTAATTTAAGTTCGGTTTCTATTCTCATTTGGTTTACTTTTTCAATGTATTCAAATGTATTACTTTCGGAGAAATTTAGAAGCTGTTTTTTGGATTTATGTGGGTGGAATTTATTAACAATTGTTAGTAAAAGAAGGCGCGAAGTTCGAGAAGATTTAATGGAACGCGGATGAAACGGACGCTTCGCAAACGCGGATTTACGCGGATTTTTTTTGGCGCTGCGCTTATGATGGAATGCGGATGAAACGGACGCTTTGCAAACGCGGATTTGCAGTGATTTTTTTGGAACACGGATTGGAGAACTTTAGCGCTATGCTTAGAATTTAACCGCAAAGAGCACAAAGAAGGCGCTAAGCACGCAAAGGTTTAATGGGAATGTGGATGAAAACGGTTTTTCTTTTTTTAAACCACATAGAATCATAGGTTTTCATAGTTTTATATTTTTGGCGCTGCGCTTGGGATAGGCGACAAAGTTTTTGGTGCTGCGCTTAGGATGGAACGCGGATAAAACGGATGCTTCATTAACGCGGATTTACGCGGATTTACGCGGATTTTTTATGGAACACGGATTGGAGAACTTTAGCGCTATGCTTAGGGTTTAACCGCAAAGAGCACAAAGAAGGCGCTAAGTACGCGAAGATTTAATTAGAACGCGGATGAAACGGACGCTTTGCAAACGCGGATTTGTGCGGATTTTTTTTGGAACACGGACTGGAGAAATTAGAGGAATCTTTAAAATTTATTGCTTCTAAGTTCTCGATACATTTTATAAAAAGCTGACGCATTTTATAAAATACTCGAAGTGACGGTAGTGGTAGGTTGAGGAATTCGCTTTTTTAGACATATAATTTATAAGTCTTAGATACACTATACTTGTACTTTTTCTCTATTGTCACTTCGAGTGATTTTGTATTTTGAAAACGCAAGTTTTTGAAATGCAAAATTGAACCGAGGCTTTTGCCGAACTGAGCGAAGCTAATCGAGAACCTCTGAAAAACTTATTTATTGCTTCTATGTTCTCGATACATTTTATAAAAAGCTGACGCATTTTATAAAATACTCGAAGTGACGGTAGTGTAGGTTGACGAATTCGTTTTTTTATGGTTAATCTTTTACCCCTAACTTAGTTAAAACATCTGCCATCAAACACCATTTTGTAATGGATGATTGTAATAAATTTGCTCCTACAAAAGCCGTAAACCACAACCAATTTTGATTTACATATAAAGATAAAAGTATACTGATAAGTATAAAAGTTCCGGCTACTGCGTGTATGATTCTTGTTTTCATTTTAATAGTAATTAGTGAATGGTGAATAGTTTTTCTAATTCGATTTTTCAATATTGATAATAGCTGAATGGATATGTGATAGCGTTTCTTGTTTTGCATTGAATTCGTCAATTCCATTAAATACATCATCTACCTTATCATTTTCTACAAATGCATAAAATAGTATCGATTCGTTTTCGTTCATTTCTGTTCCAAACCAATTGCTTTCGATGGCATCTTCTGAAGTGTTTCTGTAGCCAGTAACTTCTCGATAAGAGAAGGTTTTGACTTGTGCTTTTTTTAGAATTTGTTTTACTTCGTTTTCAAATTCGGCTACTGCGGTTATTAATAATAGTTTCATGTTTAAAAGTTTAAGGTTTAAAAGTTTAAGAGTTTAAGGGTTTAAAAGGCATAGCTTAAAAACTAAAACTTATATTTAAAAAGTACTGCGACAAGATCAGTGTGACAATTGACTGAATACTGCGACTGAACACTGAATACTGCGACTGAACACTGAACACTAATTCTCCCATTTTTTTCTTTCAGTGATATAGTAGATTAATGGCACTACAATCAAAGTTAGAATTGTTGAAACGATGGCTCCAAATACTAACGAAATCGCTAATCCTTGGAAAATTGGATCGAATAGGATGATTACGGCTCCAATTACAACGGCTCCTGTTGTTAGTAAGATTGGTGTGGTTCGCACTGCTCCTGCTTCGATAATCGCTTGTTTTAATGGAACTCCATCGTTCAGTCGGATTTCGATGAAGTCGATGAGCAAGACCGAGTTCCTGACCATTACTCCTGCTAATGCAATCATTCCGATGAAAGAAGTAGCTGTGAAAAAAGCTCCCAATAACCAGTGACCAAATACAATTCCTACCAACGAAAGCGGAATTGCCATCATCATGACCATAGGCGTTTTGAAATTTTGGAACCAACCTACAATCAGCATATAAATAATCACGATTACAATCGCAAAAGCTACACCTAAATCACGGAACACTTCTAAGGTTATTTGCCATTCTCCATCCCATTTTACCGTGAAATCACTTTCGTCTGATGGTTGGTCCATGTACAATTCGTTGACTTTGTAGCCTTTTGGCAATTTCATTTTTTGCAATTCTTCGTTCATTCCCAAAATCGCATATACTGGACTTTCTAAAGTTCCTGCCATATCAGCGGTTACATACACTACTCGTTTTTGGTCTTTTCTGTAAATTGTTTTTTGTAAAGTATCCGCAACTACTTTTACCAAATCAGAAACAGGAACTACATTTCCTTGACTTCCTTTTATTTTTAGATTCTGAATGTCTTGCAAAGATGTTTTGTCTTTGTCATCAAGAGAAAGTACAATTCCAACGCTATTATTAGAATTTTCATCATATAAATTAGAAACTGGATATTCTTTCAATAAATACGTCAAATTTCCAACTACTTGTTGTGGTGCAATTCCGTTAAGCATTGCTTTTTCTTTGTCCACTTCCAATCGATATTCGGTTTGATTGTCTTCGGTCATCCAATCGACATCTACAATATCAGATGTTTTTTCTAAAATACTTTTTACCTGATTGGCAACTGCAATTTGGTCTTTATAATTTGGACCGTAAATCTCGGCAACCAATGTTGATAAAACTGGTGGTCCTGGTGGTACTTCAATAATTTTGACATTCGCACCATATTTTTTAGCAATCTTTTGCACTTCTGGACGAACAATTTTAGCAATATCATGACTTTGTAAATCTCTATCTTCTTTGTGCAGCAAATTCACTTGAATATCCGCCATGTTGCTTCCACCACGCAAATCGTAATGGCGTACCAAACCGTTGAACGTAATTGGTGCTGAAGTACCAATGTAATTTTGATAATCCACCACTTCTGGAATAGTTGTAAGATATTGAGCTATTTCTTGCGTAACAGCTGCAGTTCTTTCTAACGTAGTTCCTTCTGGCATATCAACTACTACTTGGAATTCGTTTTTGTTATCAAAAGGCAGCATTTTTACCAAAACGGATTTTGTGAAAAACATCAAAACTGAACCTACTAATAAAACAACCGTAATTCCCAACATCACTCTACGTTTAGTAGAATTTTCTAGAAATGGACGTTCAATTTTATTATATACTCTATATATCCAAGACGTTTCCAATCCTTGTTCAGCTTTGTGTTCTTGTTCGTCTTTTTCGTGCAATAAATGGTAACCCAAATAAGGCGTAACCGTTAAAGCTACAAACAATGACAATAACATCGCAATAGAAGCTCCAATTGGCATCGGACTCATATAGGGTCCCATCATTCCTGACACAAACGCCATTGGAAGGATAGCTGCAATAACGGTAAACGTTGCTAAAATCGTAGGATTTCCAACTTCGTTAATCGCAAAAATAGCCGCTTGTTTGAATGGTAATCTCTTCATTTTGAAATGGCGGTGCATGTTTTCTGCAATGATGATACTGTCATCTACTACAATTCCGACCACGAAAACTAATGCGAAAAGCGTAATTCTGTTAAGTGTATAACCCAACATATAGTATGCAAACAAAGTCAAAGCAAACGTTAAGGGCACAGAAAAGAACACCACTAAACCACCTCGCCAACCCATGGCAAGCATTACTAAAAGTGTTACGGCAATAATCGCAATTCCCAAGTGCATTAACAACTCTCCTACTTTATCTGAAGCTGTTTCGCCATAATTACGAGAAACCTCTACATGAACATCATCGGTAATTAATGTTTTCTTCAAACCGTCAACTTTTTCAAGTATTTTATCTGCAATTTTCATAGCATCAGCTCCTTTTACTTTTCCGATAGAAATAGTAACCGCTGGATATTCTGATTTGTTTTTAGTATATTTCTCATTGGCTTTTCCGTAACCGAAAGAAACATAACTTCTTGGTGTTGAAGGACCATCTTGAACAGCAGCGACTTGTTTTAAATACACTGGCATGTTTGCATTTACACCAACAACTAAATTCTCAACATCTTCTGAATTCGATAGAAATTGTCCTGTTGTAAGCAAGTATTCTTTATCATTAGAAACAAAACTTCCCGATTGAGAACTTCCATTATTAGCTTGAATCATTTGCATAACCGACAAAGCATCCACGCCATTTTCAGCCATTTTATCTTTGTCTAAAACTACTTTTAGCTCACGCGTTCTTCCACCAATTTCTTTGGTGATGGCAACGTCTTTTACTTTTTCAATTTCAGAAGTTACTTCTTCGGCAATTTGACGAATTTCAAAATCGTTTAACGTTTCGCTCCAAAGCGTCAATCCCATCATAGGAACATCGTCAATAGAACGCGTTTTTACCATAGGTTTGAAAACACCTTTTGGGAACATGTTTTCGTTTTTCATCAACTCGTCGTACAATTTAACATACGAGCGTTCTGAATCTTCGCCTACATAAAATTGCACAATAATCATCGCTTGACCATTCATAGCCATGCTATGTAAATGTTCTACACCTTTGATGTTGGACAATACTTTTTCTAATGGTTTTATAACACGGCTTTCCACTTCTGCCGGACTTGCTCCTGGATAACCAATCATTACATCGGCCATTGGAACATTGATTTGTGGTTCTTCTTCACGCGGAATTAAGAACGAACTATATACACCAATTATCATCAATCCAACCATCAATAGAATGGTCAATTTAGAGTTGATGAAAAAATGGGCTATTTTACCTGATATACCTTCTTGCATTTTTTTTTTAGTTTATGAGTTTAGAAGTTTATGAGTTTAAAAGGCAATGCTTAAAAACTGAAAACTTATATTTAAAAAGCACTGAGACTGCGCTCAGTGTGACACTGAAAACTGCGACCGATTACTGCGACTGATTACTGCGACTGAAAACTGCGACTGAACACTGATTACTGAACACTAACCAAAACTCCGTTATACAATTTACCTTCTGCGGAAACAATGTATTGCTCGTTAGCCGATAATCCTGATAAAACTTCTACTTGACTTCCGAATGATTTTCCGGTTCTTATCCATCTTAAAATGGCTGTTTTTCCGTTGGCTACTGTGTAGATACCTGTAAGTTGTCCTTGTTTTACCAAAGCACTTTCTGGCACCATTACTTTATCTGATTTTACAGTTGTTTCAGCTTTTGGCTTGTTAGCTATTGGAAATTGAACATTCACAAACATTCCTGATAAAATGGCTTTGTCAGTTGTATTTAAGGTTACTTTTACTAAATATTGTCCGCCAGTATTTTTAGCAGAACCACTTACTTCTGATACTTTTCCTGAAACTTCTTTGTTGATTGATTTCACTAAAACCTTAACCAACATTCCGTTTTTAATTTGAGCAATATCACTTTCAGAAACCATGGCGGTTACTTGCATTCTCGAAACTCCTTCAACACTTACCAAAGGCATTCCTGGATTTGCCATATCACCTTCTTTTACAAACGTATTGGTAACTTCTCCAGAAAATGGAGCGGTAATATTAGAATATGAAAACTGTGCCATTACTTCATTTCGCATTTGTTTGGCGCCTTCTAAACCTGCTTTAGCCATTTCGTATCGCGAAGTCATATCGTCTAATTCCTTTTGAGAAGCACTTTGCTGATTGAACAACGCTGTAAATCGTTCATAATCTTTTTTGGCATTATTATAAGCTGCAGTTGCTTGTAGAATTGAAGCATCGACTTGCGCTTTTTTGGCTTGTAAGTCGGTGTTATTTACACTAACTAGAAGTTGTCCTGCTCCTACTTTTTGCCCCACTTTTACGTGAACTTTAGTCACATAACCCATCATTCGGGTAGAAACATTGGCGCTATTTTCGGCTTCAATTTTCCCGCTTGCGGTTACAAATGGCGCATTAGAATCGGCAGAAATACCGCTTACTTGAACTGCAATGGCTGGTTCGTTGTTAGTAGTTTCTTTCGTTTCCTTGCCGCATGATACGAATAAGATTGTTGAAAGGGTTAGGATAGTTATTACTTTCTTCATAATGTTTTCTATTGTCTTAATACTTAATACTCTAATCTTAATACTCTTTTACTTAGTTAAAAATTGCAAATACTGCTTAGTGAAATTATACTCGAAAACTGATTGCAAATGCTCCAATTCTTTTTGAATCATTTGGGTTTCTGATTGTAATAAATCGGTTGTTTTTTCTAATCCTTGCGTGAAACGGTTTTGACGAATTCTGTAGGCTTCTTGAGATTGTTCAAATGCTAATTGCGAAAGATTTACTTTATTTTCGGAATCTTTTAGTTGGCGATTGGTTTTATTTAATTCCAATTGGCTTTGTTTTTTGTATTGATCTGTTTCTACTTCGGCTTTTTGGAAATCGGCTTTGGCTTTGTCGAATTTTCCAATGGTTTTGTAACCGTCAAAAACATTCCATGATAATTGTGCACCTACTAAATAGCCTTTGGCTGAAGTTCCTAAAAAGTTTTGGTCGTACAATTCATAACTTCCGAAAGCATTTAATCTTGGTAAAAAAGCCATTTTAGACGATTGCAACATTTTTGCATAAGCATCAGACGATTTACTCATCGCTTGAATATCTTTTCTATTGCCTGATAATGAAGTGTTTATTTCTTTAATTACAATTGCATTATCTAATTCTTCCGATGGTTTGTAGATTTTTCCATTACTATCTTCATTCAATAAAAAAGCTATATAATCGGAAGCATTTTGCACATTACTTTTAGCATACTGCAATTGATTTTCGATTTCGTTTACACGAACTTGAACGTTTAGCAAATCAGTTTTTTGCAACATACCTTGTTTGAAATAGTTTTCAACTAATTTCAAATTGGCTTTTCCTGTTGAGTTGGCTTTTTCTAAAACTTTTACAGCTCTATAAGCCAATTGCAATTGCATATAAGCTTTAGAAACTTCCAATTCTAAATACTCTTTGGTACGTTCGGTTTGCAATTGATACGCTTCCATTTTGGCTTTGGAAGCTTGTCTTCCGTACAAACCATCTACATTGATAAGCGGTTGTTGGATTTCAAATTTGGTAGAGAAATTTTGTGTTTTGGCTGGATCATTTAACAAAGCAGGATTGAAATCGGCCATTGTCAAAATCTCCTGATTCAATTTGGAACCAAAAGCCATCAACGGATTGGTAGTTGAAATTCCGGTATGCGACATATTGATGTTGGGCAAAAAAAGTGCTGCTGATTGGCTAAAATCTGCTTTTGCTGATTGGTAATTTTTTTCGGCAATTTTGATTTGCAAATTCTTCTCGGCGACTTTTTGTACTAATTCACTTTTAAAAATAGCCAATGTATCTTGACCAAAACCAAAAAATGAACTCAAAAATGTTCCTGTAAAAATGATGTAACTTATTTTCTTCATAATTTTCTATCTGAATTATGAAGCAAAAATAGATGGGTAAAAATGCGCTCACAGTAACAAGTGTTACAGAGTAACTAATGTTACCAAAAAAAGCGTTTTCATTTGGCTAATTTTTCAAAAATTTGAATGCGTAAATTTTGTAAAAAAGAAAACCAAAAGTCGCTCCAAAAGTATAACCCGTTAAAATATCAATTGGAAAGTGCAATCCTAGATAAATTCGGCTATAAGCGAAGATTAATGGAAATAAAAACAACAAGTATATATGTTTGTAATATTTTCTCATTATCAAATAAACAAACACGGTAGTAGCCATTGAATTGGTAGCATGACCAGAAAAGAAACTGAAAGTATCGCTCTGTTTTACAACTCTGATAATGTCTTTTATTTGCAAATCATTACATGGTCTAAGACGTTCAAAAGTATATTTAAAAAGATTAGCCGTTTGATCACAAATAAGAATTAAAAAAGCAATAAATAAAATCATTATTCCAAGGTTTTTTAATCCCACTTTTTTGTAAATAAGATAAAAAACCAGCAGAAAAATTGGCGTCCAATTGGTTTGTTTGGTAATAAACAACCATAAACCATCAAAAGCAGGCGAACCTAACCCGTTAAGAAAAACAAATAATTCTTTATCGAGCGCAATTATTTTTTCGAGCATTATAGTTGACGTTTTATAGGCCCAGTTAAATCGTCAATAGATTCTTTGACATCTTTAAGAGGATTGATGTCCTTAGCGCCCAGATTATCTTTTATACTTTCAATTTCAGTGTTAAAACCGCTTGTTAAATCTTTTATAGAAGTATCCAAACCATTAGCTTCGGCACTTTTTTGAATTTCCGTTTTAATTTCGTTGGTTGCGTTTTTAAGTTGCGCCATACCTTTCCCAAGAGTACGAGCAATCGTTGGGATTTTGTCAGCACCAAAAAGCATTAAGGCAATGAAAATTATAAAAATCATTTCGCCTCCACCTATTCCAAACATAATTTTTTATATTAAAATTAGCTCTGCAAATTTAGTCAAATTTTGATTTTATTTCTTGTTTTGGCCAAGTATTATTGGTCAAATCTACATCGGCTGTTTCTTCTTTTGGATCGAGCACAATTTTGGTCACTTTTTTATCGGTAGCAAAAGTTCGATTGGCTTCCTTATCATTCATTCTCCAAATTTGTGCAGGAAAACGATGTGTTTCGGTAGTTCCATCTTCAAAGGTTAGTTCTACAATAATTGGCATTACCAATCCGCCTGGTTTGTCAAAAGTTACTTGATAGAAATATTTAGGCGTTTTAAGTTTAGCTTGTTCTTCTTTAGAAAACGTCTCGTTAATATATGTTTCTAATGATTTTGAATCTTTAATTTCAAAAGGCTTATTCATAGAAGCTTTAAAACTTTCGCTTCCTTCGGACACCATATAAACCATTGGTCCTTCGATGCGATTGCGTCTTCTTCTAGTTTTTAGAAAATCTTTCACTTCTTTAGGTTCGTCATTACTTACAAAGTATTTTTTTACTTCTTTGATTCCCATATCAACATTATCTGTTGTGTAAAACCATCCTCTCCAAAACCAATCAAGGTCAAAGGCAGAAGCATCTTCCATTGTTCGGAAAAAATCTTCAGGTGTTGGATGTTTGAATTTCCAACGATTTGCATAGGTTTTGAAAGCATAATCAAACAATTCTCTTCCCATAACCGTTTCACGAAGAATATTCAATGCTGCCGCAGGTTTTCCGTAAGCATTATTTCCGAATTGACGGATACTTTCAGAATTAGACATTATAGGTTCTAATCCTTTTTCGTCACCGCTCATATAAGGCACCATACTTTTGGCTGGACCACGATCAACAGGAAATTTCGGATCCCATTCTATCAACGCCATATATTCCATAAATGAGTTAAGACCTTCATCCATCCAAGTCCATTGACGCTCATCTGAATTGACAATCATTGGGAAAAAATTGTGTCCAACTTCGTGTGCAATAACGCTCATCATTCCGTGTTTTACTCTATCAGAATATTTTCCATCTGGTTCTGGTCGTCCCCAATTCCAACAAATCATCGGGTATTCCATACCTTGATCTTCAGCGTTTATTGAAATCGCTTTTGGATAAGGATAATCAAACGTATGGCTTGAATAACTTTTTAATGTGTGTGCTACTATTCGAGTAGAATATTCTTCCCACAATGGATTTCCTTCTTTTGGATAAAGCGAAATTGCCATAGCTGTTTTAGAACCTAACTGCACCGCCATGGCATCGTAAATAAACTTTCTAGAAGTTGAGATTCCGAAATCTCTAACATTCTCTGCTTTAAATTTCCATGTTTTTTTCTTGTCTGAAAATCCTTTTTCGGCTACTTCAGCTTCGGCTTGTGTTACTACAATTACTGGTTTGTCAAATGATTTTTCGGCTTGTGCATAACGCGCTACTTGTGCTGGTGTAAAAACTTCGTTTCGATTCAGTAAACTTCCTGTTCCTTCCAATATATGATCGGCTGGAACGGTTATGTTTACTTCAAAATCGCCAAAAGGCAAAGCAAACTCACCTGCTCCCCAAAATTGTTGATTTTGCCAACCTTCCACATCATTATAAACCGCCATTCTTGGATAAAATTGTGCGATAACATAAAGTCGGTTTCCATCTGGAAATTGCTCATAACCAGAACGACCACCATCTAAGCGATAATTATTGATATTATACCACCATTTAATAGAAATAGTAATTTTTTCACCTTTGGCAAGAGGCTTTGGCAACTCAATACGCATCATGGTTTGATTGATGGAGTATTGCATTGGTTTTCCTAGCGCATCATTTACATATTCTATATTAAAACCGCCATCAAAATCTTCTTCTAGGTATTTTCTTGAAAATCCTTTTGGACTAGAAACTGGATCGGTAACATTGCTATCAACTAATGGTGAAAGTGACTTGCGAGATTGTTGATTTTGATCTAATTGTAACCATAAATAGTCTAACGATTCCTTAGCATTATTGGTATAAGTGATGGTTTCTTTTCCGGCTAATTTGGCATTTTTATCATCTAGTTCGATGTCAATTTTATAATCCGCTTTTTGCTGATAATATTCTGGTCCAGGTGCTCCAGAAGCTGTACGATACATATTGGGCGTTGCCAACAAATCATACATTTGTTTGAATTTATCTGGGTTTTTTTCGCTTTTAGGTTTTGTAGTTGTATTATCTTGAGCGAATATAAAACTTGGAAATAGCACTAATGCTAAAAGAAATTTGTTCATACCTTAGTTTTTGAAGCTATAAAAGTAATTATTTTTATCTAAAGTGCTAAAATAGATATTATTTTAACTGTTAACACGAATTATAAATGAAATTTCACACAGATTTCACTAATTAACACGAATTTGATTCTCACTAAATTTCACTAATCTGTCAAATTAAAAAAAATATTTTCTTCATTTTAACATTCCTTTGGTGTTTTCGGATGTTAAAAGAAGACTGTGCTTTTCGCCATTGAACTTGGCTTGAATGATATTTTGCTGTTCATCGTGAACTTCGGTAATGATTGAATTTTCTACTTCCAACGTCTTTATTTTGGAAATCTCTTTGATTGAAAGATAACAGATTACTACATTTTCTTCAACTTCTTTGCTAAAAAAAATCATTGGCTTTAGTTTGCCATTTACTTTTATTTGAAATTTTTCGGCTAAGTATTTTTTCATCCACTCAACATCTTGTGATGATTCTTTTTCGGTTGCAATGTAAACTTTTTGTTTGTACTTTTTTTCTAAAGCTTCATTCAAGTCATCAATAAATATTCGGGTAGTTATTTGAATCATTTTCTTTTTGGGCACAAATTCGATTTGGTAAATAGCTGTGTAAAATTTGTGCATTCCGAAAGAGGAAAACACCAAAAATGCAATTGTGATAACTAAACCATTTTTTTTCATTTTTCAAAAATAGGTAATTGCTACTTTCCTGCTAACATTTCAAGGTATTTAATTGCTAATTCTCCCATTCTGAATCGGGCAAGTGTTTTGTTTTTGGTTTTTATAGCTTCTGCATAACCACTATCTTCTACAATGTAAAACTGGAAAGCTTTGACATATTCTTTTGGGATTCTTAGTTTTTCGATAAAATAACTTTCGTCGAAATAATCTTCTGTTTTGGCTCTTGAGAATTCTTTCTTTTCAACTTCTACCACTTTTTTGAGCATGGCAGTTCTTCCAGACATCATATTAAACAACGGATCAAGCCCGATTGAACCACCAGTTGTACCATCAACATTTCCAGTCATATATGGATTAGAAGCTGTATTTAATTTTCGTTCAGCTGGCGTATAGGTTTTTTGACCTTTTGGAATAATTCCCATTGCAACCGCATTGATGTGTTTGTATTGAAAAACCATTACTTCTCTTAGTTGATTCATAATAGGTTCCATTTTGACAAAAAGTAATGCTTTTTCAAAATCTTTTTGTTTCAAAATCACCTTGTTGGCTTTGTATTGAACAGATGAAAATAATATTGTATCACCAACAGAAGCATTTATTGAGAAGTAACCACCTTTTTCGGTAAGAATTCCTTTTTCGGTTCTGGAATTAATAACATAAACAGCATTAGTATCACCATATTCAGCTATAACTTTTCCATTAAGCGTTTCTCCTTGCTGTGCAAATGAAGTTAATGAAGTAATAATAAGTAGAAATAAGGCGATTAAATAACGCATCGGCTAGTCTTTAGATTGGATGGTTTGTATATACTCTTTCGATAAATTAATCATGAGAAATTTGGCTAATGTTTTATTTTTAGTTTTAAGTGCATTTTGCAAATCGACATTTTCTACTGCATAATATTGAAATCCTTTGACGTACTCTTGTGGAATTTTTAGTTTTTCAACAAAATAATTTTCTTCAAAAAGGTATTCTAATCTTACTAATGCTTTTTCGTTTTTCTCTACAACAACTTCTTTTTTCAGCATTTCTGTTCTGCCCGAAATCTTGTTTAAAAGTGGATCTAAAAGTCCCGTTGTTGCCGTACGAACTTTTCTTTCGGCAGGTGTATACGTTTTTTGATCTTTAGAAACAATTCCCACTGAAACGGCGTTTATCTCGCTTTTCTCAATAACAACTTCTTTCAATTCAACCGTTTTGGCGCTCATCAAAATGTAAATCAATTCTTTATCGAGATCACTTTCATTGATAATTCGGTATACTTTCTTCAACTGAACCGAAGACAATACTAACGTTTCCCCTACTCTAGCATTGATGTAAAAATAACCTTGTTTATCGGTTACCGTTGTTTTTTCAGATTCTACATTTTCAACATTTATACCTTCTAAATCGCTTATATCAGCATTGACCTTTCCTTTTATTTGGTAGGTTGCGCCATTTTGAGCTTGCGCCATTGTTAGAAACAAGATGAAAATAAGTTGTAAGTAAAAATGCTTCAATGTTAGTTCGTTTGATTTGTTTTGGTAAAAATATCGCATTGTCTTCCAAAAAATTAGCCAATGGAATTGTAATTTTTTGTTAATTTAACGTGAGTTCGACGTAAGCAAATTTAAATTTTAGACACGAATTGCACGAATTTACACGAATTATAATTTTAACAATTAAATTTCACGAACTAAAATCTAATAAATCAGATTTTATTGGTGTAATTTTCCATCTTCAATTAGTGTAAAATGGTGAATGTTTTTTTGGTTTTTTATATCGAACTCACGTTAATTATTAATTTGTAAATTTGATGAAAATTTAAATTGAAAATGAAAAATCTACTTATAGCCAGCACCTCAACCGTTCATGGTGGCGAATATCTTGACTATTTATTACCTACATTAGAAAATCATTTTGCTTCATGCAACACCATTTTGTTCATTCCTTATGCCAGACCAAGTGGCATTTCGCATGATGAATATACCGAAAAAGTTAGTGTTGCTTTTGCTAAAATAAATAAAAAAGTAAAAGGACTTCACGAATATGAAAATCCAGCAGAGGCTATTGAAAATGCGGAAGGAATTTTTACTGGTGGCGGCAACACTTTTGTATTGGTCACACAACTATATGAAAACAAAGTAATGTCTGTTTTAGCCAAAGCCGTAGAAAACGGAACTCCTTATCTTGGCACAAGTGCTGGAAGTAATATTACAGGTGTATCGATGCAAACTACCAATGATATGCCGATAGTTTATCCGCCAAGTTTTGAAACATTGGGAGCGATTCCTTTTAATTTGAATCCGCATTATTTAGATCCAGATTTGCAAAGTAAACATATGGGTGAAACCCGTGAAACTAGAATAAAAGAATTTCACGCCTACAATTCTTTACCAGTTTTGGGATTAAGAGAAGGAAGTTGGCTAGACGTAAAAGGTTCTAAAATCATTTTGAAAGGCGAACTTACAGCAAGATTATTTCAACAAAACAAATCGCCTCAAGAATTGGAGCCAGGAGCTGAGTTGGGAGATTGGAGTTAGAATAAAAAAAACCTCTAACGTTAATTAGAGGTTTTTTGCAGAGCGGAAGACGAGGCTCGAACTCGCGACAACCAGCTTGGAAGGCTGGAGCTCTACCAACTGAGCTACTTCCGCTTTTGTGAGTGCAAATATAATAGATTTGTTTCTTTGGATGCAAATTTTTTTTAATTTTTTTTTCGGCTAAATTTTGATTCTTATATTTGGACTAGCTAAGAGATTTATTTTTAATTTGTTATAAACATTTTTGCAATGAAATTAATTCAAAAAATTGCTTCAAAACAGACTTATACTGTTAGAAATGCTGTGTTGAGACAAGGAAAACCTATAGAATCTTGCCATTTTGATGGTGATGATTTGGAGACAACAGCTCATTTTGGTCTGTTTATTGATAAAAATATAGTAGGAATTGTATCTGTATTTCAAAATAAAAGCGATATTTTTGTACCCGAAAATCAATATCAAATTCGCGGAATGGCGGTTTTAGATGATTTTCAACAAAAAGGTTTTGGTCGTGAGTTGGTTCTTTATTGTGAAAATTATATTTTGACAAAAAATAGCAATCTAATTTGGTTCAATGCAAGAGAAAATGCGGTTGAATTTTATCAAAAATTAGGTTATTCAACACATGGAAATTCTTTTATAATTGATGGTATTGGCAGCCATTATGTAATGTATAAAATGTTAGCATAATTGCTTATGAATAAACTTTACTTATTTATTTTACTTATCGCAATTACAAGTTGTCAGAAACCCACTAAAGGAATTGTTTCTAACGATAATGCTTCTTTTTTTGATTTGAATCTATTTGAAAATAAAATAAAAATTGATTCTGTTGCTTTAAATGATACTGAAAACAAACTCTTAATAGATTTTTACAAAAACTATAATTACCAAACCGTTTGGCAATCAGAAGAACATAGAAATTTTGTACTTCAAGAAATTGGAAATGCCGAAAATGAAGGATTAGACCCTATTGACTATTGGTATAATTCTATTAAAAAAAATGAAAGCAATTATGATGATTTGACCGATGAACAATTAGTAAATTACGATTTGTTGCTCACACAAAGCATGCAAAGTTACATTTCCCACATCAGCAAAGGAAAAGTAAATCCGCTTGTGGTATATGATGATTATGACTTGAAAGAAAAAATTGTTGATGTAAATTCGATTTTAAAAGATTGTATTGATAAAAATGATTTTTCGGATATTATTGAAGACTGTAAGCCAAGTCATCCAATGTATAAAAACTTAAAAGAAAGTTTAAGAATTCTTAAAGCCTATCCAAAAGTTAAAACAGAAAATTTTGATTCGAAAACTCCAAAATTAATTCCAGGAAAATCATACAAAGCCATTGTGCTACTAAAGAGAAAGATTAACTACTGGAAAGACGCCGTAATTACCGATTCGTTATCGAATGTTTATGACAAAGAAACCGTTGCGGGTGTAAAAAAATTTCAGAAAAGACATGGTTTATATCCTGATGGTGTTGTAGGTGCAGGCACAATAGAAGTATTGAATTTTACAAGAGAACAGCGTATTAAACAAGTATGCGCAAATCTAGAAAGATGGCGTTGGTATGCAAAAGATTTTGGATCAAATTATTTATTAATCAACATTCCAGATTATAGTTTGGTTGCTATAAAAGATGGTGATACAATGCAAAAACAACGAGTAGTAGTTGGAAAAAAAACACGTCAAACACCAGTTTTAGAGTCTAAAATATCAAATATCAATTTGAATCCTAATTGGACTGTGCCACCCACTATTTTGGCAGAAGATGTTTTTCCTGATGCCATAAAAGACAGAAACAAATTTAACAAGGATAAATTAAAAATTTACAATTGGAAAAAACAAGAAATCAGCCCATGGCAATGGAAAATAGAAGACGCGAACAAATATCATTATGTTCAATTACCTGGAAGAAATAGCGCCTTGGGGTTGATGAAAATCAATTTTAAAAATAAATATTCTGTTTATCTGCATGATACTAATCATAGAGATTATTTCAAATTTACTTATCGTGCATTAAGTTCGGGTTGTGTGAGACTTGAAAAACCTTTAGAAATGGCAGAATACATTCTTAATGATGAAGAGAATTGGCCTCTTGAAAAAATTCAAGATACTACCAATATTAACCATTATATTAAACTGAAAAAAGAAAAGTTTAATGAACAAGCAAAAAAAGATGCCGCAAGATTGGCAAAAAATCCACTTTTAGTAATTACACCCAAAAAGTTTGTTAATCCTGAATTAAAAACAATTGTTTTAGGTATAAAAGATGATATTTTTGTTCATCAATTATACTGGACAGCTTGGCAAAACAATGGAGTTTTACAGTTTAGAGAGGATATATACTGTAGAGATTCTGACCTATTTGCTTACTTATACTATTAATTTACTTTTTTTAGCATAAGTATTATCAGGCGCATAGATAAATAAGCAAGATTTGTTTTTAATAGTCTTGATAATATTTTTGCTCAATTTTTGAGGTAAAGCAGGACAACCTTGGCTTCTTCCAAGAATTTTATTCTTATTAGACTTTATATAAGCATTAGAAACATAAGGAGCTCCATGTACCACAATATCTCTCATTCTAGCTTTGTGATTGATTCCTCTTTCTAAACCGTCAAGTTTTAATGACAATCCGTGGCTTCCAACATAGGTTTCGCCTGTTGCAAAAAAACCTAAACTACTTTTATTAGAATCTGCTTTGTTAGAAAATTTGCTTGCATAAACTTTTCCCGAGTTAACACCATGAGCAACTAAAGTATTGTAAAGTATTTTATTTTCGTTCAAATCTATTACCCACAATCTTTTTTGGTAAGATGGTAAACTATAATCTACTATGGTTAGGATATTCTTTCTGATTTTGCCTTGTTCTTTCAAAGCATAAAAACCTAACAAGCCTTTTTCAAAACTTTTTAGTTTAGGCAATGCATTTTTATTAGTTTCAAGATTGTTATAAACTTCTTCAATAAACAACATTTTATCTAATGACGTCATCGAAGAAAAGGAAGATGGCGAAGTGATTTTTACATTTGCTTCTTTTGCAGTAAAAGAAAACAATGAAAACGATACAAAAAACAGAATCAGTTTAAAATTCATAGGTTAATCTTTTAGTAGTTAAATAGTTTTGGGGCGACAAATATAGAAACAAATTTTTTATTAACAAATTTTTCAACAATAAAACATCGATTAAAATCAATATTTAACGTTTAAGCGCAAGCCACATACTCAAATACCATTACTATTAGAAGTTAAATACCAAAAACCAAGCCAATAAAAAATTTTAATGAAACAGTAGGAAATTTCGATAAATTGGCTACTTTTGCTCAACTAACCAACAGCTCATGAACCGTTTGCAATTCAATTACCTTATCTATTTTATGTTTTTTTGTTTTTTGGTACATGGGCAAAAAAAAACATACTCAACCAAGTTTACAAATGAAGCAATTTCTATTGATGGTGTTTTTGACGAAGAAATTTGGAAAACAGCATCAATTGCTAAAGACTTTGTAAAATATGATCCTGATAATGGTAAACCAGAAGCAGATTATTGCAAAACAGAAGTTAAAATAGCTTATGATAACGAAGCAATTTATGTGGCAGCAACTTTGTATGACAATGAACCTAACAAAATTTTAAAAGAAATATCCAACCGTGATGCAGAAGCAGTTGCAGATCAATTTGGAATATTTTTTAATGGTTTTAACGACGGACAACAAGAATTTAGATTTTACGTGACGGCTGCCGGAGTTCAAAAAGACTATTTATACACAAATGACAATGGCGAAGATGGCTCTTGGGATGCTATTTGGGCGAGCAAAGTAAAAATTACTGACATTGGCTGGACAGTTGAAATGAAAATTCCCTATGCAGCCTTGCGTTTTTCTCCAGAAAAAAAACAGACTTGGGGATTGAATCTTTTTAGAGAATTTCGTCGCGAAAGACAATACTATACTTGGAATCTAATTGATACCAAAATACCCACTGAAGCAACTCAGGCAGGAATACTTGAAGGTATTGAGAATATAAAACCACCAACCAGACTGTTTTTTATTCCTTACTCTTCTTTTTACTTAAATGCTAATGAATATCAAAAAACCAAAGGTGAGTTCAAAGGTGGATTAGACATTAAATATGGCATTAACGACGCTTTTACTCTCGATGCTATTTTGGTTCCCGATTTTGGACAAACAGCTTTTGATAAAGTTGAATTAAATCTTACGGCTTTTGAACAACAATTTGCAGAAAACAGACCTTTCTTTACAGAAGGCACAGAACTTTTTAGCAAAGGAAATTTATTCTATTCAAGAAGGATCGGTGGCGAACCATCGACTACTCCAGAACTTGACGAAAATGAAGAATTTGTAGAAAATCCTTCAAAAGTAAATTTATTAAATGCCTTAAAAATTTCAGGAAGAACTAAAGATGGTTTAGGAATTGGGTTCTTAAATGCCGTTACCGAAAAAACTTATGCTACTATAAACAATACAACATCAGGAGAAAATCGTAGAGCCGTATCTGAGCCATTGGCAAATTACAACATTCTTGTGGTAGATAAGCGATTTAATCAAAATTCGTCAGTATCGATAATAAACACTAACGTAACTCGTAATGGAGAATTTAGAGATGCCAATGTTACCGGATTATCTTTTGATTTAAGAAACAAACAAAATTCTTTTCAAATCTTAGGCAACAATAATTATAGTGCCGTAAATGATTATACAGATAAATTTGGAACAAAATCATTTTTAGAATTTAATGAAACTGCTGGCAAATACAGATATGGAATCGGTGGTGAATATACTTCTAACGATTATGATAATAATGATATGGGAATTAATTTTATAACGCATTATCATGCTCTTTATGGTAATTTTAGCTATAGAATTCTGAATCCCACAAAAAGATTCAATCGATTCAGTATTTTCAACAATGCTTATTCAGAATTTGATAATAGAACAGGAAGAGTTCAAGAATTTACTTTTAACACAAACATAAATACGACTAGTAGAAAAAATGATTATTTAGGTTATGGATTATCATTTAGACCTGTAGAAGTTTCTGATTTTTACGAACCACGTTCTTTCAATGAAGCCCGTTTTCTTACACTTCCTAAATATGCAAACGGTTATATATATTTTTCATCTAACTTCAATAGAAAATTTGCTATTGATCTAAATCCATCGGTAACTATTATAAATGAAGATAAACGTGCAACATACAGTATGGAAATTATGCCACGTTACCGATTTTCAGATAAACTTTCACTGATATATGATTTCTTTATAAGAGCACAAAAAAATGATATTGGGTTTGTTACAAACAAAGATGATAATTCGAGTGATGTTTATATGGGTCGTAGAGACAGAACAACTATTACAAATTCTGTTACAAGTAAATTTTCGCTCAATAATGTAATGAACTTAAACCTTTCTTTGCGCCACTATTTATCTTATGCGACCTATAACCGTATAAGTACGTTGCAAAACGATGGAAGTATACAAACCAACGGGATTAATCCTCAAGATTACAGTAGAAATTACAACACTTGGAATTTAGATTTGTCTTATTCTTGGTGGTTTGCCCCTGGAAGTCAAGTAAGTGTTTTATATAGAAACAATAGTGTTACTGAAGAAGATAAATTTACCGGTGTAGATAACAAATTTGATGCTAACATAAAAAAATCTTTAAACCACCAAAATCTAGACCACATTTTCTCTATTAGTGTTCGCTATTTTATTGATTATAATTCGGCTAAACATTGGTTTTCTAAAAAATAATCTTTTAGTAATTACTAAATCGATTTCGTTTTTTTTAGTTAAATTTTACCCTGTTCTTTTCAATTCAGGTTTTGCAAATGCTTATCTTTGTGTAAAATACTATCACAATGAACAAAAAAGTAATACTGATGATTCTTGATGGTTGGGGAAAATCTCCAGACCCAAAAGTTTCAGCAATCGACAATGCCAATGTACCTTTCATCAATAGTTTATATACCAAATATCCGAGTGCGCAACTAAGAACTGATGGTCTAAACGTAGGTTTGCCAGAAGGTCAAATGGGAAATTCTGAAGTTGGTCACATGAATCTTGGTGCTGGACGAATTGTGTATCAAGATTTAGTAAAAATCAACTTAGCCGTTGAAAATAAAACATTACACAACGAACCAGAATTAGTCGCTGCATTCAAATACGCAAAAGAAAATAACAAAGCCGTTCACTTATTAGGTTTGCTTTCTGATGGCGGAGTGCATTCGCATACTTCGCACTTACGCGGACTGATTGATGCATCACAAGAATATGGTTTAGATAAAGTTTATGTTCATGCTTTCACAGATGGTCGTGATGTTGACCCAAAATCGGGTTCTTTGTATCTTGAAGATTTGAATAATTATATTTACGATACCAAAGCAAAATTAGCTTCTGTTGTAGGTAGATATTATGCAATGGACAGAGACAAACGTTGGGAAAGAGTAAAAATAGCTTACGATTTACTGGTAAACGGAACAGGAAAACATTCAACAGATGCTGTTTTGAGTGTTTTAGAAAGTTATAAAAACGACATTACTGATGAGTTCATTGATCCAATTGTAATGGTTGATGGCGATGACAAACCAGTAGCAACTATTCAAAATGATGACGTTGTAATTTTCTTCAACTTCAGAACTGATAGAGGTCGTGAATTGACAGAAGTGCTTTCGCAAGAAGATTTCCACGAGCAAAATATGCATAAATTGAACTTGTACTATGTTACAATGACCAATTATGATGATACCTATAAAAATGTACATGTGATTTATGACAAAGATAATTTGACAGAAACACTTGGAGAAGTTATAGAAAAAGCAGGAAAAACTCAAATTCGTATTGCCGAAACTGAAAAATATCCACACGTTACATTCTTCTTTTCGGGCGGAAGAGAAATTCCATTTGTAGGCGAAACTAGAATTTTGAGAAATTCTCCAAAAGTTGCCACTTACGATTTGCAACCAGAAATGAGTGCTTATGAACTAAGAGATGCACTTGTTCCAGAATTAAACAAAGGCGAAGTTGATTTTGTATGTTTAAATTTTGCTAACGGCGATATGGTTGGGCATACAGGTGTTATGGCAGCAGCAATAAAAGCTTGTGAAGCCGTTGATGCTTGTGTAAAAGATGTTGTAGAAGCAGCTTTTGCAAACAATTACACTACAATAATAATTGCTGACCACGGAAATTGTGAAACCATGATTAATCCTGATGGTTCTCCAAACACAGCACACACAACTAATCCAGTGCCAATTATTTTAGTTGACAAAGAATTAAAAACAATTCATGATGGCGTTTTGGGAGACATCGCTCCTACTATTTTAGAGTTGATGGGAATTGAAAAACCCGCTGTGATGACACAACATTCGTTGTTGTAAAAATCTGATTTAGCAAAAGACAAAACCTATCTAGCCCTGATAGCAATGAAAATAAAAAAGTCCCGAGTGTTTCGGGACTTTTTTATTGTAATGGATAGCAGGAAAAGGGAAAACAAAAATTCCCAAGCTATTCGCTCCTACTACATTTTATTGAATAATTCGTAATACTCTCTTTCGATGCTTTCTTGGTGATTTGGATGTGCAATTCTTACCAATTCGGCAGCACGTTGTTTCAATGTTTTTCCGTATAAATCGGCTATTCCGTTTTCGGTAATTACATAGTGAATGTGTGCTCTTGTGGTTACAACACCAGCGCCTTGTTTTAAGAAAGGAACAATTCTGCTCAATCCTTTTTTGGTAGTTGATGGCAAGGCAATTATTGCTTTTCCACCCTCACTTAATGATGCTCCACGGATAAAATCCATTTGTCCTCCAACGCCAGAATACATTTGTGGCCCAATAGAATCGGCACAAACTTGCCCTGTCAAATCGACTTCGATAGCTGAATTTATAGCTACCATTTTTGGATTTTTTCTAATTCTTGCCGTATCATTTACCATTGAAGATTCTTTCATTTCGATAAATGGATTATCGTGAACGTAATCATACAAACGTTTTGAACCCATTAAGAAAGTTGCTAAAACTCTTCCGCGTAAAGTTCCTTTATAATTACAGTTGATTACATCACTTTCTATTAAATCGATTACACCATCAGAAAACATTTCGGTGTGTAAACCTAGATTTTTATGATTTGTCAATTTGCTTAAAGCAGCATTTGGAATAGAACCAATTCCCATTTGAAGCGTACTTTCGTCTTCAATTAAAGAAGCAATATAGCCTCCAATTTTTTCTTCTTCGTCAGTAAACGGAACAACATCGTGACCGTAAATTGGGGTATCAACCTCAACTAAATAATCAATTTCGGAAACGTGCATAATTCCGTCGCCAAAAGTTCTTGGCATTTGCGGATTTACTTGCGCTACAACAACTTTTGCGTTCTCAATTGCGGCAACGGTTGCTTCTACAGAAACACCGAGCGAACAATAACCATGTCTATCTGGAGGCGAAACGTGTATGAAAGCGACATCAAGTGGTAAAACATTTTTACGAAACAGATGAGGCAATTCACTCAAGAAAACGGGCGTATATGAACCATTTCCTGCTTTAAGAGTATGACGAACATTGGCTCCCATAAAAAACGAATTCACATGAAAACTGTCTCTTAATTCGGGGTTAGCATACCGAGCTTCTCCTTCTATATGAAGGTGACAGACCTCTACGTCTCTTAATTCTGAGGCTCTTTCGGTTAATGCGTTTGCTAATATAGTTGGTGCTGCTGCGGCAGCTTGAAGATAAACTCTATCTCCAGATTTTACGACTTTTACAGCTTCGGCTGCAGTAACATATTTACTCATACCTTTTTTAATTTTAAGCAAATATACGAGGTTTGATTAGTATGAAATATGATAAAACTCATTTCAAAATATGAATCTATAATTTATTAAATAAAAGTTAAAATTTCATAATCAATAGTATTACTATTATATTTGCACTTAACTTTGCTGTTATTAATACTAAACAATATTAATCATGAAAAAAATATTTTACATATTAGCGTTATTACTTGCATTGTCAAACTTATCTTTTGGTCAAAACAATGAAAAAGAAAAAGAATTTACAACACTAAATGATGCCTTAAAAAGTCCTGAAAAAGTTTTTCGTTTAAACCTTAGCAACCAAGATATTTCTATTTCAAGTGAGCAATGGTTACGATTTATAAATTTGGAATATTTAAATTTAAAGAACGATCATTTAAAAGAAATTCCAATTGCTATTACAAAAATTAAATCACTAAAAACGATTGACTTGAGCGGAAATGATTTTACAATTTTGCCAGAGGAGTTTTCAAATTTGACCAATTTGGAAGAAATCTATTTGAATGATGAAAAGAATATGAATCTTCCTAAAACGCTGTCAATTTTGGCAAAACTGCCTAAGTTAAAATCGTTACATCTTGAAAATGATAATTTATCGAAATTGCCAAGCGAAATTTTATTGTTTAAAAACTTAGAAAACTTGTACCTAAATCAAAATAATTTTAAAAAAATTCCTGAAATTCAATCATTAGATCATTTAAAATATCTTGATTTAAAAGACAACAACATCAAACCTGAATTACAGGATATGAAAAACCTAAACTTCGGATTTAAAATAAACTTCTAAAAATACAATCATGATAGATGCTTTAATACCTTTACTTTCCTTAATTGCATTAGAAGTAATTCTAGGAATAGACAACATCATTTTCATTTCGATACTTGCCGATAAACTTCCAGAAAGTCAGAGAAACAAACTCCGTTTTTGGGGAATTGGTTTAGCTATGGTAATGCGATTGGCTTTACTTGCTTTTATTTCATGGATACTAAAATTAGATAAAACGTTATTCTCACTTTTTGAAATTGACTTCACCGGAAAAGGATTAATTCTAATTTTAGGAGGATTATTTTTAATCTACAAAAGCACCAAAGAGATTTATCACAAAACAGAAATCGCAAATTCACACGAAGCCGAACTTCCAAAAAAAGGGAATTTTAGCAAGCTTTTGGGTGAAGTAATTCTGTTAGATTTAGTTTTTTCAATAGATTCAATTATCACTGCAGTTGGTATGGTAGACGAACTTTGGGTAATGTATACTGCTGTAATTGTAACCGTAATCATTATGTTATTTGCCTCTAAACCAATTAGTGGGTTTATCTCTAAACATCCATCTTTCAAAATATTAGCACTTTGTTTTTTAATGATGATTGGAGTTTCACTTATTGCAGAAGGCTTCCACTTTGAAATACCTAAGGGATACATCTATTTTTCAATGGCATTTGCCTTTTTAGTAGATGTAATCCAAATGAAAACGATTCCGAATACTACTAAAAAAGATTAATATCATGCAAAATATACTTTCAAATATCATCATTTCTGTCAACGACAAATTGTACGTAAAAAACCCTGAAACATCAGAATTGGGCAAAAAAATTATCGAACAAAGTATTCTACTAATTGACGAAATCGGATTTGAAAACTTTACTTTCAAAAAATTAGGTGAAAAAATAAGTTCCAACGAAAGTTCTATTTATCGTTATTTTGAGAGCAAACACAAACTAATGTTATATCTTTCCTCATGGTATTGGGGCTGGATAGAATACAAATTAGCATTTGCCACAACCAACGTTTCCAATCCGATGGAACGATTAAAAAAAGGCATTACCATTGTTACCGAAAAAGTAGAAGACGATTCAACAACGTTGCATATTAATGAATCTGTTTTAAATAAAATAATCATACAAGAATTCACTAAAACCTTACTTACCAAAGAAGTAGACGAAGAAAATAAAGAAGGTTTTTTTCTAGTTTACAAAAGAGTAATCAACCGAATTATTGAAATGATTAACGAAGTAAATCCGCAATATGCTTTTGCCAAAAGTTTAGCATCGTCTATTGTAGAAGGCGCATTGCACCAGCACTTTTTGAAAGATCATTTAAAAACGATTACTAATTGTAACGAAAACGTTTCTCCAACAGATTTTTATATTAATCTAATTGAAAACACATTAAGATAATCATGAATCAATCACCTTTACAACGTTATTTTAATTTACTAAAACTAGATAAGAGAGATATTTCTCAAATAGTTTTTTATGCTGTTTTTGCAGGATTAGTAAGTTTATCATTACCATTAGGAATTCAAGCTATTATAAACTTAATTCAAGCAGGACAAGTAAGTGTATCATGGGTTGTACTCGTGGTAATTGTGGTAATTGGTGTAGCTTTAGTTGGAATTTTGTCCTTAATGCAACTAAGAATTACCGAAAACTTACAGCAAAAGATATTTGTTCGTTCCTCTTTTGAATTCAGCTATCGTTTGCCTAAAATTAAATTTGAAGAACTCTACAACCAATATCCACCAGAATTAGCCAATAGATTTTTTGATACTATTTCGATTCAAAAAGGAACTTCAAAATTACTAATTGATTTTTCTACGGCACTTTTACAAATTCTATTCGGAATAATTCTGTTGTCTTTATATCATCCTTTCTTTATTTTTTTCGGAGTTTTACTACTTGTGTTGCTCTATTCTATATTTAAATTCTCGTACAATTCAGGACTTGCTTCAAGTTTGAAAGAATCAAAATACAAGTATAAAGTTGCGAGTTGGTTGCAAGAAATAGCTCGAAATAATTTCAGTTTTAGAAAACAAGACAACTTTGATTTTGCTTTAAACAAAAACAATATCCTAGTAGATGAATATTTAAATTATAGAGAAAAACATTTTAAAGTAATCAAAAGACAATTTTCACAACTTATTGTTTTCAAAGTAATTATAACAGCAGCTTTATTGTTAATTGGTGGTTATTTAGTTTTAAATCAAAAGATGAATATCGGTCAATTCGTAGCCGCAGAAATCATTATTTTGTTAGTAATCAACTCGGTTGAAAAATTAATTGTAGGATTAGAAAGTCTTTATGATGTGTTAACTTCGGTAGAAAAAATTGGTCAAATTGTAGATTTAAATATTGAAGAACCTCAATCTAAAAATCAAGATTATTGTTTTACCAATATCACTTTAGAAACTGAAAACCTTCGATTCAAATTTCCAGATTCTATGGATGATGTTCTAGATAAAATAAATTTAAAAATTGATCAAACAGAAAAAATTTACCTTGAAGGTGATAATGGCTCAGGAAAAACAACACTTTTGCGCATATTATCGGGTGCAATGCAACCAACTTCGGGTTCCTTTTTTATAAATGACGATACCTATCGCAAAATTGACTTAGCACAATACCGTTCGCAAATTGGAACTATAACGCAAGGCGAAACGCCATTTGAAGGAACTATTTTAGAAAACATTACTTTCAACAATCCATTAGTTCCGCATGAAGACATAAAATGGGCGATTGAAAGCGTAAAATTAGGAACGTTCATCAAAACATTACCAAACGGATTAGACACTAAAATATTCCCAGACGGACGACAGTTATCGTCTTCCAATGCACAGAAAATTCTATTAGCTCGAAGCATTGTGGGTAAACCTAAAATCCTTTTCTTTGAAGATCCTTTAGACAAAATGGATGCAGAAGCAACCAAAGAAATCATCGATTTTATTACAGATGCCAAAAACAAATGGACCGTAATTGTCTCTTCTAAAAATGAGTATTGGAAACAAAGATGCTCAAGAAGAATCAAAATGAAAGACGGAAAAATAATTGCTGACACAAAACAATAATTGCCATGCTGAATATTTCTAAAAAAAATCCGATAACCGAAAAAATTGATCAATACAGTACTATAAGAAGTCTTGCCAACAGACCTCATTACAAGATATTGAACAAAATAATCCTATATGTTTCCTTACTTGGAGTTGTAATTTTATTCCTTCCTTGGACGCAAAATATCTCAGGTTCAGGTGCTGTTACTACATTAAAACCAAATCAACGACCACAAACTATTCAATCAGCAATTGCAGGACGAATAGAAAAATGGTACGTTCAAGAAGGTGATTTTGTAAAAAAAGGTGATACTATTTTGTTCATTTCCGAAATTAAAGAAGATTATTTCGATCCAAACTTAGTTCAAAATACCAAAAGCCAAGTGGATGCTAAAAAAATGGCAGGACAATCTTATGGTGGAAAAGTAACTTCCCTTTCTGCTCAAATCAATGCCATTGAAAACGAACGCGTTTTAAAATTACAACAAGCTCAAAATAAAATTCGTCAAGGAATTTTAAAAGTAAAAAGCGATAGTATGGATTTGGAAGCTGTAAAAACCCAAATAAAAATCGCCAACACACAATTCAATCGTTCAGTAACATTAAACAAAGAAGGTCTAAAACCTTTAACTGATGTCGAAGAAAAAAGATTGAAATTACAAGAAGTAGAAGCTAAAATCATTACACAAGAAAACAAACTTTTAGCAAGTAAAAACGAATTGATAAACGCCAAAGTTGAAATTAACCGAATCAGTGCCGAATATGCAGAGAAATCCTCAAAAGCACAAAGTGATCAATTCACGGCTTTGAGTAGCCAATATGATACCGAAGCACAAGTAAATAAACTTGAAAATCAAGTGGTAAATTACCAAATTCGAAACGGAATGTACTACATAAAAGCACCGCAAGATGGTTATGTAAACCGTGCCATTCAATCGGGAATTGGTGAAACTATTAAGGAAGGAACTCAAATTGTGAGCATCATGCCTTCAAAATACGACATCGCAGTAGAAACTTATGTTTCACCAACTGATTTACCTTTAATTCACAAAGGCGAAAAAGTCAGAATTTGGTTCGATGGTTGGCCAACAATAGTATTTTCAGGTTGGCCTAACATGAGTTACGGAACCTTTGGAGGAAAAATTGTAGCCATAGAAAACTTCATTTCTCCCAACGGAAAATTCCGAGTTTTAATCGCACCAGATGAAAAAGAAGATGCTTGGCCAAAACAAGTTAGCATTGGTTCAGGTGCGCAAACACTGGCTTTGCTAGACAATGTACCTATTTGGTTTGAATTATGGCGAACATTAAATGGTTTTCCACCTAATTATTACAAACCAAAAGGCGAAACATCAAAAGAGAAAAAGTAATGAAACAAGTTCAAATTATAGTCTTTCTGTTTTTCTGTAGCTTTGTTTTTGGTCAAGAAAAAAACCTTCAAGAACTCACCTACAATGAGTATTTGGGCTATGTAAAAAAATACCATCCCATGGTAAAAAGTGCCAACCTTGAAGTCAATAGCGCTCAAGCTAATTTAATGATGGCACGTGGTGGATTTGATCCAAAAATTAAAGTAGATTTCGATAAAAAACAATTTAAAGACACCGAATATTATTCGCTTTTAAACAGCAGTTTCAAGATTCCAACATGGTATGGTATTGAAGTAAAAGCAGGCTTTGACAATAGCGAAGGTGTTTATTTAAATCCGCAAAATACACTTCCTAATCAAGGATTGACTTCGCTTGGAATCACAGTTCCATTAGGACAAGGATTATTGATAAACCAACGAATGGCCGATTTACGAAAAGCAAAAATCCAAATCCAATTAAGTCAAGCCGAACGAAAGTTACAAGCCATCGAGGTTTTATACAACGCATCAGTCGCCTATTTTAATTGGAAACGAAATTACAGCGAAGTACAACTTTATACAGAATATTTGCAAAATGCAGAAATACGCTTCAAAGGTGTTTCGAGTTTAATAAAAAACGGCGACAAACCAGCAATAGACAGTGTTGAAGCCGGAATTATTGTAAGAAATAGAAAACTAAGTCTTGAAGATTCGCAGTTGAAATTGGCAAAAGCCAAACTAGAATTGTCCAACTTCTTATGGCTTGAAAACAATGTTCCTTTGGAATTACAAGACACCATAATTCCAGAGATAAAACTTGAAAACACAATCAAAGAAACTTTAAAAACAAACGAACTTTTAGTTGAAACTATTTCGATAGAAAACCATCCAAAAATCAATTCACTTCAAAGTAAATTGGATATTCTAGAAGTAGAACGCAAACTAAAAGCCAACAGTTTGTTACCAAAAATAGATTTGGGTTATCACTATTTATCAGAACCGAATTATTGGAATGATACAAATTTTAACAATTATAAAGTCGGTATGAATTTTAGTTTTCCGTTATTTCTAAGAAAAGAACGCGGCGGATTACAATTGGCGAAATTCAAAATTCAAGACACCAAATATTCACTTGATTTAGAACGCGTTCAACTTAAAAACAAAATCAACGCACAACAAACCGAAATCAATTCGTTAGAAAGACAACGTAAATTAATAAGTGATTTGGTCAAAGATTACAATACGATGTTGACTTCAGAAGAGCGTTTATTCTCTTTTGGAGAAAGTTCAATTTTCTTAATCAACTCGAGAGAAAACAACTTAGTAAGCTCACAATTATCAGAATTAAGTTTAGAAAACCGTTATTTAATTTCGAATGCCGAATTGTTTAAGATTATGGCTAATCCAGATTGATAAATGTTTATTTTAATTTCCATAAATCATTTTTGAATTTGAAATTGTTATTGCAATTGAATTTGAAATTGTTATTGCAATTGAATTTGTTACTTTTGCATCAAGAAATTTAGAAAAATGATTATCCCAAAAACAAGAGAAGAAATTGAATTAATGCGTGAAAGTGCTTTAATCGTTTCTAGAACATTAGGTGAAGTTGCAAAAATCATCAAACCTGGTGTAACAACATTACAATTAGACAAAATTGCAGAAGAATTCATTAGAGATAATGGTGCTATACCAGGATTTCTAGGATTATATGGCTTTCCAAATACGTTGTGTGTAAGTCCAAATGCACAAGTTGTTCATGGAGTTCCAAACAATAAACCACTTGAAGAAGGCGATGTTATATCGGTAGATTGTGGTGCTTTAAAAAATGGATTTTATGGCGATCACGCTTATAGTTTTGAAATTGGAGAAGTTGCTCCAGAAGTCAAAAAACTTTTAAAGGTTACCAAAGAAAGTCTTTATGTTGGTATAAAAGAATTTAGAGCTGGTAATCGTGTTGAAGATGTTGGAAGTGCCATTCAGAAATATTGCGAAAGTCATGGTTATGGTGTTGTTCGCGAATTGGTTGGTCACGGTTTGGGAACCAAAATGCACGAAGATCCCGAAATGCCAAATTATGGTAAAAAAGGTCGCGGAAAATTATTCGTAGAAGGTATGGTTGTTGCTATTGAACCAATGATTAACATGGGAACAAAAAACGTAAAACAACTAAAAGACGGTTGGACAATTCTAACAGCCGACGGAAAACCAAGTGCTCATTTTGAACACGACGTTGCTTTAATCAATGGAAAGCCTGAAATTTTATCAACTTTCAAATATGTTTATGAAGCTTTGGGAATTGTGAGTAATGAAGAAGATGAGTTTCGTTCCATAAAACTATAGATTTCCACACGAATTTCACCAATTTACACGAATTATTATTACGCATAAATTTCACTAATTTATACGTGAAAAACATAAAACTATAAGCCGAAAATGACATTAATCAATATACGCCATGAATGAAATTTATTTAAAAGAAGAAGTTTTTAAAATTGTTGGTTTATGTATGGAAGTACATAAAATTTTAGGAAAAGGGCACAGTGAAGTTGTATACAAAGATGCTTTAGAATATGAGTTTAGAATAAACAACATTCCATTTGAAAGAGAAAAAGAATACAAAATTCATTATAAAGATATTATTCTACCAAGAAAATACAATGCAGATTTTGTTGTTTACGAAGAAATAATTTTTGAAGTAAAAGCAATATCTAATTTGACTATTAGCGACACAAAACAAACATTAAATTATTTAGCATCATCCAAAAACAAATTAGGCTTCTTAGTAAATTTTGGAGAAGACAGCTTAAAATATAAACGAATTATTTTATAGATTAAATTCCATAAACGAAGTTTAAAAATTCGTGAAATAATTAGTTCAATCTAATTCGTGTAAATTAGTGAAATTCGTGTAAAATTTTCATTAATATATGGTATCCATATAAAACAAAAAACTTCCTGAAATTCAGGAAGTTTTTTTTATGAATAAGTTTCAAAAATTATTGCGCTTTTAACTCAGTTGCTTTTGGCTCTTCTTTTTTAGTTTCGTCTGGTAAAACGTTTCCTTTGATAGTCAATACTTTTGTAGCAGCACCTTCAGCATTACTTGTAATAGTAACCGATTTTTGGAAACTACCAACTCTATCAGTAGCGTATTTTACACCAATAACCGCTTTAGCTCCTGGAGCAATTGGTTCTTTTGGATAAGTTGGAACAGTACAACCACATGAACCTTGAGCATTTGTAATAATAAGTGGTTTGTCACCATTGTTAGTCAATACAAATTCTCTTTTTCCATCAGCATTGTGAGCAATTGTTCCATAATCAACAGTTTCTGATTCAAAAACCATTCCTGCACCAGTTACTTTAGCAACTTCTTTTTTTGCTTCAGCAATAGCTGCACCTTTAGTAGTTGTAATTGTTTTAGTAGTTTTAGCTTTAGCTTTTTTTGCTACAGCTTTTGTTTGCGCAGAAGCAGTCGTTAATCCGAATGCTGCTAATACAGTAATTAAAAGTATTTTTTTCATTTTTCTAAAAAGTTTTAAAGTTTAATGAAGCAAATTTATACAAAAAACTTGCCAACACTCACAATGAAGTTTAAATTTTTATTAAATGAAATGTTAATGCTAAATTTTAAATATAAATAATTAAATTCGTCAACTCAATTTAAAATCAAAATTCCCTTGTCATCAAAAGAAAAATCGGTAAAAGAAACTCCTTTAATGAAACAATACAACGAGATTAAAAGGAAATATCCTGATGCTTGTTTGTTGTTTAGAGTAGGTGATTTTTATGAAACTTTTGGAGAAGACGCCGTTCGAGCGTCAAAAATTTTAGGAATTGTACTTACCAAACGCGGTGCTGGTTCTGAAACCGAAACCGCTTTGGCAGGATTTCCGCATCATTCTTTAAATACCTATTTGCCTAAATTAGTAAAGGCAGGTCTTCGAGTGGCTATTTGCGACCAATTAGAAGACCCGAAAATGACCAAAACAATTGTAAAACGAGGCGTTACCGAATTGGTTACACCAGGAGTTTCGATGAATGATGAAGTGTTACAATCCAAATCGAATAACTTTTTAGCTTCGATTTATTTTGCCAAAAAAAATATCGGCATTGCTTTTTTAGATGTTTCAACAGGTGAATTCTTAACAGCTCAAGGAAACGAAGAATACATTGACAAACTATTACAAAATTTTCAACCAAGTGAAGTTTTAATTCCGAAACAAAATAAAGGTGATTTCAAAGAAAATTTTGGCGATGATTACCACAGTTTTTATCTCGAAGATTGGATTTACAAAGAAGATTACGCCTTTGAAACTTTAACCAATCATTTTCAAACCAATTCACTAAAAGGTTTTGGAATTGAAGAATTAGCCGATGGCATTATCGCTTCAGGTGCGATCTTGTATTATTTATCAGAAACGCAACACAATAAAATTCAGCATATTACCAATATTTCGCGTATTGCAGAAGATGCCTACGTTTGGATGGATCGCTTTACCATCAGAAATTTAGAATTATACCATAGTTACAATCCAAATGCGGTTACCTTACTAGATGTAATCGATAAAACGCTTTCGCCAATGGGCGGACGACTGCTAAAACGTTGGTTGGCTTTACCATTAAAAGACCTCAACAAAATAAGAAGTCGTCACGAAGTTGTTTCTTTTTTGAAAGAAAACAAAGAAGTACTGTCGAAAATTCAACTTCAAATCAAACAAATTTCTGACTTAGAACGTTTGATTTCCAAAATTGCCACCGGAAAAGTTTCGCCACGTGAGGTTGTTCATTTAAAAGAATCGCTTGATGCTATTATTCCAATAAAATCATTGGCTTTAGAGAGCAAAAACGAAGCTTTAAAGATTATTGGTGATAGTTTGCATAGTTGTGATTTGCTACGAGAAAAAATCAAATCAACTCTAAATCAAGAAGCTCCAGTTGCTGTTGCAAAAGGAAATGCAGTCGCAAAAGGCGTAAACGCTGAACTTGACGAATTAAGAGCTATTTCAACATCGGGCAAAGAATTTTTAGAAGGAATTGAAAAAAGAGAATCTGAGAAAACAGGAATTTCCTCTTTAAAAATTTCATTCAATAACGTTTTTGGTTATTATATTGAAGTTAGAAATACGCACAAAGACAAAGTTCCAGAAGAATGGATTCGTAAACAAACTTTGGTGAATGCCGAAAGATACATTACCGAAGAATTAAAAGAATATGAAACCAAAATTCTGGGTGCCGAAGAAAAAATATACAAACTCGAATCTGAAATTTTCGATCAATTAGTAGCTTGGATTGCAACTTATATAAAACCAGTTCAACTCAATGCCAATTTGGTTGCGCAGTTGGATTGCTTGACTTCGTTTACACAATTAGCCATAGAAAACAAATATGTTTGCCCGTCGCTAGATGAATCATACGAATTAGACATAAAAAATGGTCGTCATCCAGTAATTGAAAAACAATTGCCGGTTGGAACACCTTATATTGCAAATGATGTTTTTTTAGATAGAGAAACACAACAATTAATCATGATTACTGGACCAAACATGTCGGGTAAATCAGCCATTTTACGTCAAACAGCTTTGATAGTTTTGTTGGCACAAATGGGAAGTTTTGTTCCTGCTGATAGTTTGCAAATGGGCGTTATCGATAAGATTTTCACACGTGTTGGAGCAAGCGATAACATTTCGATGGGCGAATCAACCTTTATGGTCGAGATGAACGAAACAGCTTCGATTTTGAATAATATTTCCGATAGAAGTTTGGTTTTATTAGACGAAATAGGTCGCGGAACAAGTACTTATGATGGAATTTCGATAGCATGGGCAATTGCCGACTATTTACACGAACATCCATCAAAACCTAAAACGCTTTTTGCAACTCACTACCACGAGCTAAACGAAATGTCTGAATCGTTGTCCCGAATTCAGAATTACAATGTATCGGTCAAAGAACTGAAAGACACTGTTTTATTTGTTAGAAAATTAGTAAAAGGCGGAAGTGCTCATAGTTTTGGTATTCATGTTGCCAAAATGGCTGGAATGCCACAAACAGTAATTTTGAAAGCACAAAAATTATTAAAAAAGCTAGAAAAAGACCATTCAAATGATGCTTTAAACGGAATAAAAGCTGAAAAGGAAGAAATGCAAATGAGCTTTTTTAATCTTGATGATCCTTTGTTGGAAGAAATAAAAGAAGAGATTTTAAACCTCGATATTAATACACTAACACCTATTGAAGCGATGATGAAACTCAACGAAATCAAAAGAATGTTGGGTAAAAAATAAAAAAGCAATTTTTAAAGTTCAAGCAATCAAATCATTAGTAAATTATAAAGTTTTTTTAATCAAAACCC
The DNA here is from genome assembly GCF_027531705.1 of Flavobacterium sp. Lineage (GTDB taxonomy): Bacteria > Bacteroidota > Bacteroidia > Flavobacteriales > Flavobacteriaceae > Flavobacterium. Next base: position 71,503 of record NZ_JAPZSP010000029.1, read on the forward strand.
TTGTGTAATTAAATTAATGTTATAAATTTGCATCCGCAATACAGTTAAGTATTGAAGTTCTTACACAGACAATCACGCGAAAATAGCTCAGTTGGTAGAGCGCGACCTTGCCAAGGTCGAGGTCGCGGGTTCGAGCCCCGTTTTTCGCTCAAAACCATATTCTGCTGATAATTTTAATAATTAAAAGCAAATTATCAGATTGAAAAGTTATTTGATGTAATCATCAAACATCTATTCAAAAAGAAAAATGCTCGGATGGTGTTCTCTTTACTTAATTTTTTCTAAAAATTAGCTAAAAAAACATTTAAAAGCAAAATGCTCGGATGGTGAAATTGGTAGACACGCTGGACTTAAAATCCAGTGAACAGCAATGTTCGTGCGGGTTCAAGTCCCGCTCTGAGTACAAAAAAGCTTCAAAGAAATTTGAAGCTTTTTTTATTTATTCAAACTTGGAATTTGGAATTTAATTTTTTGGAATTTTAAAAACTTATGGGCGCATTTGTTATAAGCAAACGTTTTGACGATAGATATAAATATGAATTCACTTCAAGAAAAGGGAAAACTATTTTTAGTAGTATTCCGTATGAATTGAAGTTTGAATGCATTGAAGATATTGAGCACATTAAGCAAAATCTAGCAAATTGCGTGTTTGAAAAATCAAAATCGCCTGGCGGAAAGTTTTTTTTCAAAATGACTTTAAACGAACGTTTTCTTGCTATAAGCCGAAAATATACCACCGAATTACGTCTTCAAAAAGGAATTGACGAAATTGTAAAATACGGAGCCAATTCAGAAATCCTCGATTTTACGAGTTCTGAAAACATTTTTGCAGATTAAATTCTTACTATCAAATTTAGATAGTATTTTTGAGCAGATTTTTTCAATACAACATTACATGAAAAAAATATTCAAATTTATCTTAAACACCATTCCAAGACCTTTACTAATTAGGTTGAGTTATGTAGCTAGACCTATTTTAGCTTTTCTTTTAAAAGGAACTAAATTTACTGACCCAATTGACGGAAGAAGTTTCAGAATGTTTTTACCTTATGGTTACGGAAACCAGCGAAACAATGTTTTATCGCCAAGCACACTTTCACTTGAAAGACATCGGCTTTTATGGTTGTATTTAAAAAACGAAACTGATTTTTTTACAGCTCCAAAAAAAGTATTGCATTTTGCACCTGAACAAGCTTTTTACCAACTTTTTAGAAATCAAAAAAACTTAGCTTACACAACTACCGATTTATTTTCACCATTGGCTGATGTGAAAGCTGATATTTGCAACTTGCCTTTTGAGGACAATTCATACGACATTATTCTGTGTAACCACGTTTTAGAACATATTCCAGACGACACCAAGGCAATGCAAGAGTTATATAGAGTATTAAAACCTGGCGGAATGGGTATTTTTCAGATTCCGCAAGATTTGTCTCGTGCGACAACTTTTTCAGATGATTCTATTGTGGACCAAAAAGAAAGAGCTAAAATTTTCGGGCAATATGATCATGTGAGAGTTTATGGCAGAGATTATTTTGATAAATTACGTTCAATAGGTTTCAACGTAATTGAGGAAGATTACACCACAAAAATTTCACCTGAATTGGTTGAGAAATATTGTTTAGCAAAAGGCGAAATTATTCCTGTTTGTTATAAATAAGAGCTCTTTCGTTTAATCAATTGTACCTAAAGCATTAAGTTTACCTTAAAACTTAATTCCTTAACTTTCTTAATCGTTTATAATATTTGTACTAATTTCTATCAGATTTAATCCTTTGGTATAATATTAGATAAGAATATTTGTTATATTTACATTCCTAAAGAATTGATTATGCTTAAAAAATGGTTCATACTTAGCGTTTTTCTTATTTCAAATTTTGTAGCTTTTTCTCAAGTTCAAAAAGAAATTGCAGCACCCTATCATATAAAAACAATTACTTTTGTTCAAAATGGACAAAATACAATCCCAATATACCGTCTTGGCGATTCTTTTCAATTACAATTTGATGATCTATATGGCAATGAAGCCAATTATTATTATCAAATCACTCATTGCAACTATGATTGGAAACAGTCCGATTTGGCACAAGCAGAATACATTGCTGGCTTCGATAATCAGCGCATTCAAGATTACGTCAACTCATTTAATACCTTACAACTCTATTCGCATTACCGTCTTTCATTTCCTAACCAGTTTACAAGATTTTTAGTTACTGGAAACTATATGTTATCGATTTTAAATGAAGATAGAGAAGTTGTTTTCTCTAGAAAATTTATTTTATACCAAGACCAAGTTCAAGTCCCATTACAAATAAAAAGAGCACGAGAAGTTAAAGATGTCGAATACAAACACAACTTAGATTTTGCCATAAAATCAAAAGATATGATTTTCCAAAGTCCGCTCACTAATGTAAAAGTTATGCTAATACAAAATGGACAGCTAAACAATGCTATAACCAATATAAAACCAATGTACACTGTTGGCAATGACTTAATTTATAAATACGACAAAGAAACACAATTTTGGGCAGGAAATGAGTATTTATTTTTTGAAAATAAAGATGTTAGAGCGGCAGGAAATAACGTAGCAAAAATTGATTCAAATGGAGGAGTTTATAACACTTATTTATTCCCCAATTATGCTAGAGCAAAAAACCCATATACCTTTTTCCCAGATGCAAATGGAAATTTTATTATTAGAAACATAAATGCAGAACAAAACGAAGTCGAATCCGATTATACATGGGTTTTCTTTTCTCTTTCCGCTCCATCCTATTATGGGAAAGATTCAATATATATTACAGGTCTGTTTAACAATTATGACCTTACAGACGAATATAAAATGGATTATAATCGTGAAAAAGGTATTTATGAAAAAGCCCTTATGCTCAAACAAGGATTCTATAATTACAAATACACTATTGCCGATAAATCTGGAAAAATTGATGGTGAAAATGCTATTGATGGTAATTTTTACCAAACAGAAGATAACTATTTTGTCATGGTATATTACCGCGAAAACAATCAACGTTATGACAAAGTCATCGGAAAAGGCATCGCAACTTCAACTGATATAACAAATTAGCAATAATTTAACGGTAAAACCATTTTGAGATTTTATAAATTTTGTAACTTTACAAAAAGTTTCAATATGGTTACCCAAATAACAAGAGGCATAAAAATATCTGTTTTGACGAGTTTTGAAGGTACATACTTCAAAAATCACAAACTGCATTTTGCCTTTTCGTACGAAATAACCATTGAAAATCATAGCAAAGATTCCGTTCAACTAACTTCACGCCATTGGGAAATATTAGATTCGCTAAACGAAATCGAAATTGTAGATGGCGAAGGCGTAATTGGCAAAAAACCCGTTTTAAAACCTGGCGAATTACACACATACAGTTCAGGTTGCCTTCTTTCATCACCGCATGGTTCTATGCAAGGTTATTTCAACATGATTAACTTTACAACTACAAAATCATTTAAAGTAATTGTGCCAACATTCAAATTGAATGCACCTTTTGCGTTAAACTAATTTTTTGAAGCAATCTCCAGCTATACATTGCAATATTTATAGAACAATTCTTTTTTTGTAAGCCCTAAAAAGAGCTTCTATGGTCGCTTTTTTAGCGCAACAAAAAAATAGAATTCTTTCTATAAATGATTTTCATTACTATCTGGGCTAACCTTATCGGTAAGCTAAATTGACTACAGAAAGTTTTGTAACACTTGTTATCAAAAGTTCAAAAAAACCTTTGTACTTTTGTTACAAATTAAATAATTCGCATTTTATACTAAGTCTATCATCTAAAAGTCTAACAATCTAACAGTCTATATCATGCCAAAAGGTTTCTTTAACGTACCCAAAGCGGTCAACGAGCCAGTAAAATCGTATGCTCCTAATTCACCAGAAAAAGCAGGCGTTCTTGCTGCTTATAAAAAAATGTGGAACGAAACAATCGATGTGCCAATGTACATTGGTTCTGAGCAAATAAAAACGGGAAATACACGCACCATGTCGGCTCCACACGATCATAAACACATAGTTGGAACGTACCATTTAGCCGAAAAATCTCATGTTGAAAAAGCAATTGCATCAGCTTTAGAAGCCAGAAAAAAATGGGCAAACATGCCATGGGAACATCGCGCTGCCATTTTTCTAAAAGCAGCCGAATTAATTGCTGGTCCATACCGTGCTAGAATTAACGCAGCAACCATGATTGCTCAATCGAAAACTATTTTTCAAGCAGAAATTGACGCATCATGCGAATTGATTGACTTCTTACGTTACAACGTGGAGTTCATGACGCAAATTTACCAAGACCAACCAGCATCAAACTCAGATGTTTGGAACAAAGTTGAGTATCGTCCACTTGAAGGATTTGTATATGCTATTACACCTTTTAACTTCACAGCTATTGCAGCTAATCTTCCAGCGAGTGCAGCTTTGATGGGAAATACAGTGGTTTGGAAACCTAGTGATAGTCAAGTTTTTTCTGCAAAAATCATAATTGATGTTTTCAGAGAAGCTGGTGTTCCAGATGGTGTTATCAACGTAGTTTTCGGTGATCCTGTCATGATTACTGATACTGTTTTAGCAAGTCCAGATTTTGCTGGAGTTCATTATACAGGTTCAACATTCGTTTTCAAAGAAATTTGGAAAAAAATTGGAACTCAAATTCATTCTTATAAAACATACCCAAGAATAGTTGGTGAAACAGGTGGAAAAGATTTTGTTGTAGCACATCCTTCAGCGAATGTAAAACAAGTAGTTACCGGAATTACTCGTGGTGCATTTGAATTTCAAGGACAAAAATGTTCGGCAGCATCAAGAGCTTATATTCCACAAAGTTTATGGTCAGCTGTAAAAGAACAATTAATCATTGATGTAAATTCAATGAAAATGGGAAGTCCAGAAGATTTTTCAAACTTCATTACAGCAGTAATTCACGAAGGATCATTTGACAAATTAGCAAGTTATATTGACCAAGCTAAAAAAGATGCTGATGCCGAAATTATCCTTGGTGGAAACTATGATAAATCAAAAGGATATTTCATTGAACCAACTGTTATTGTTACCACAAATCCAAAATATACCACAATGGAAACGGAGCTTTTTGGTCCAGTTATCACTATCTATGTTTATGAAGATACCAAGTGGAACGAAACATTAAAACTAGTTGATGAAACTTCAGAATATGCCTTAACTGGAGCTATTTTCAGTCAAGATAGATATGCTACAATTGAAGCTACAAAAGCTTTAGAAAACGCAGCAGGAAATTTCTATATCAATGACAAACCAACTGGTGCTGTTGTAGGAATGCAACCTTTTGGTGGAGCAAGAGCTTCTGGAACCAACGATAAAGCAGGTTCTATGCAAAATTTATTGCGTTGGGTTTCTCCAAGAACTATTAAAGAAACATTTGTAACACCTGAAGATTATAGATATCCATTTTTAGGAGAATAATTTTAAGGTACGAGTTACGAAATTAGAAGTGCTTAATATTTTAAAAAGTTCATTCAGTGATGTTTGGACTTTTTTTATATATTTACATCTCAAAACAAATAACAACTTTAAGTTATGAAAACAAAACTACTTTTAATCTTAGTTCTAATTTCGATAAAAACTACAGCACAAACTCCAATCAATACTCTTGAAATTGAAAATGGAAATATTTTTGAAATTGTAAACTCAACTAATACATTAGACGAATCCTCAAGTGGCGCAAATTTAATATGGAATTTTACCGATTTAGTTTCTCTAGGACAAAACGTTATTTATAATTTTGAACCTACAACCGATGAAGTCACTACCTATCCAAACACATCAAATGTTTTAGTTTCTACAAGTGACATGAATGGGGTAACTAATGTTTCGAAATTATTCACTAAAACTGTTGGAAATACATTTTCAATTACTGGACTAAACAGTACCGAAATTGATTTGAATTTTGCAACAAATAATGCATCAATTGGAACCTTACCTATGAATTATGGTTACTTAAACACTGACACATTAGCTGGAACTTATACTTTTGGAACATATTCAGGGACTTTAACCGGAACAATCGCAAGTTCAGTTGATGCTTATGGCACTATGTCTACGAATTTTGGTTTGCTAAGCAATACTTCTGTTACAAGGTTAAAATCGGTTCAAAATATCAATTTGAACTATCAAATTTTTTCTAACGTTGGTACTGTTGTGCAAACTACTTACAACTATTACCCTGATCAAGGCATAGGAATTCAAACACCATTATTTAGAAGCACAACAACCTCAATTAATGTCCCTTTGTTAAGTATTAATCAAACTGTAACTCAATACGAAGTTTGGGTTGGACAATTGTTAGGAACAACTTCTAACGATTATAAAAACTTTGTTTCTCTTTATCCAAATCCCGTACAAGATGTTTTGAAAATTAGAAATGAATCGGATTCAACTATCAATTCAGTTTCAATTACTGATAACAATGGTCGTGTTGTTTTAAATACAACTTCTTTTGAAAATGGAATAGATGTTAGTACTTTACAAAACGGAATTTATTTTGTAAAAATCACAACAGATAAAGGAACAAGTAATCAAAAAATGATTAAAAACTAATTACTTAAGTGGTTTCAAAGCCAAATGCACTACTTTTTTGGTTTCAAAAAATTCATCTTTAAAAAAGTCGGACAAGTTAAATTGTTCGGCTTTTTTATAATCTTTTAATTCTTCAGTTAAATCACCACCTTTTAGATACAAAATACCATTTTGAAGCTCGTGTTTTGAAATTTTTCTGATTTTACCATTTACCCAAGAAACAAAATCGGGCATATTCGTTACAGCACGACTTACTATAAAATCAAATTCTTGGTTTACCAATTCGGCACGTTTTTGTTCTGCTTTTACATTTTTTAATCCTAATGCAGAAGTAACCTCGTTGACAACTCTTATTTTTTTGGCAATAACATCTATCAAGTAAAAATCAACTTCGGGAAATAAAATCGCTAATGGAATTCCAGGAAAACCGCCGCCAGTTCCAACATCCATAATTTTAGAACCAGGTTTAAACTCTAATACCTTAGCGATCCCTAACGAATGTAGTACGTGACGCGTATATAATTCATCAATATCCTTTCTCGAAATTACATTGATTTTAGCGTTCCAATCATCATATAAATTTTGTAACATTTCAAATTGTTGTATCTGATTATCAGTCAGATTTGGAAATTGCTTTAGAATTTCTTCCATAAATTGAATTTTTAACAAAAATAGTCTTTTTGGTTAATAATTATGATTTGTTTTTACTTCTAAAAAAAATATAATATTTACCTTTGAACAAATTATTAGAATTCCAAATTATGAGTACCAACACACCTGTCTTTTCTAAAAGCGACAATCTTAAATTTTTTAGAACTTTAAATAAAAGAGTAAACGATTACTTCAAAGAAAATAATATTGACAAAACTGGAAACTGGAAATTACATTTAAAAACAATTGTAATGTTTACTATTTTCCTAACTCCATACTTCTTTTTACTTGCAATGGAAATGCCTTTCTGGACTTACCTTTTACTAAATGTAGTGATTGGCGTTGGAATGGCAGGCGTTGGAATGAATGTAATGCACGATGGAAATCACGGTGCCTATTCTAACAAAGGTTGGGTAAATAAATTCATGGGTGGAAGTATCTATATTTTAGCCGGAAATGTTTACAATTGGCAAGTACAACACAATGTTTTACACCATACTTACACGAATATTCTTGGCCATGATGAAGATTTAGAAGCTGGAAGAATTTTGCGTTTCACCAAAGAGGCAAAATGGTACAGTCATCACAAATTTCAACATTATTATTCATTTATTCTTTACGGATTATTGACTTTCAATTGGGCAATCACAACCGATTTTCAACAAATGAGACGTTATTTAAAGAGAAATTTATCTTATGGTGAGTTCAAAAAACCTGTAATTCGTTGGACAACATTAGTGATTACAAAAGTGATATATTTTTCTATGTGGATTGTTATTCCAATTCTTGTTGGACATGTTAGCTGGTGGCAAGTTTTAATCGGATTCTTCATTATGCATTACACGGCTGGAGTTATCTTGAGTGTTGTATTCCAATTGGCTCACGTAGTACATGAAACGGATAATCCAATTCCAAATGATGAAGGAGAAATAGAAAACACTTGGGCAATTCATCAGTTATATACAACAGCTAATTTTGCTCCAAAAAATTGGTTAGTAAATTATTACACAGGTGGATTAAATCATCAAATTGAGCATCATATCTTTCCAAATATTAGCCATATTCATTATAATAAAATAGCTGAATTTGTAAGAGAAACTGCAAAAGAATGTAATCTTCCTTACTACGAATTCAAAACAACTAGAGCTGCAATTTATTCGCACTTTACTCATTTGAGAGATTTAGGAAGACAACCACAATTATCGTAAAGAGAATTAAGATTGAAGTATTAAGTATTAAGATATTTTAGATACTTCAATTTTTTCGATTAAATATAAACACACAACAATGAGCAACCCATTATCAGACAGAATTAATAATTTAACTACATCACAAACTCTTGCCATGGCTGCATTAGCAAGAGAATTAAAAGCACAAGGAAAAGACATTATCAGTTTAAGTTTGGGCGAACCCGATTTTAATACACCCGATTTTATCAAAGAAGCTGCTAAAAAAGCTATTGACGAAAACTATTCAACCTATTCACCAGTTGATGGTTATATGGAATTGAAAGAAGCTATTTGTAGAAAATTCAAACGAGATAATAATTTAGATTACAAACCTGCCAACATTGTAGTTTCTACTGGTGCAAAACAATCTTTATACAATATTGCTCAATGTATGATAAATCCTGGTGATGAAGTAATTCTTCCTGCGCCTTATTGGGTTTCTTATTATGAGATTATCAAAATTGCAGGCGGAATTCCAGTTGAAGTTCCGACTTCTGTAGAAAGTGATTTCAAAATTACACCGGAACAATTAGAAAAAGCTATTACTCCAAAAACTAAAATGATTTGGTATAGTTCGCCATGTAATCCTAGTGGTTCTGTATATAATCGTGAGGAATTGACGGCTTTATCAAAAGTGATTTTGAATCAACCAAACGAAATTTATGTAGTTTCAGATGAGATTTATGAACACATTAATTTCTCTGGAACTTTTTGCAGTATCGCTACTATTGACGGAATGTTTGACAGAACGATTACTGTAAATGGTGTTGCAAAAGCATTTGCCATGACAGGTTGGAGAATTGGATATATTGGTGCTTCTGAAATAATCGCAAAAGCTTGTACTAAAATGCAAGGTCAAGTTACTTCTGGAGCGAATTCTATTGCTCAAAGAGCTACAATTACAGCAGTTGATGCTGACCCAAGCGTGTTGAACGAAATGGTTTCTGCTTTCAAAAATCGTAGAGATTTAGTAGTTGGTTTAGTTAAAGAGATTCCAGGATTCAAACTAAATGTTCCGGAAGGAGCTTTTTATGTTTTTCCTGATGTTTCTTATTATTTTGGAAAAACTTTACGTGGAAAATTAATCAATAATGCTGATGATTTTTCGATGTATTTATTGGCAGAAGCTAATGTTGCAACAGTAACTGGCGATGCTTTTGGAAATCCAAATTGTATTCGTTTTTCTTATGCAACTAGCGAAGCATTATTGGCTGAAGCTATGAAACGTATTAAAGAAGCGGTTTCTTAAAAAAATAAATTTAATTAAAAAAAGACCTCAAAATTCAAACTTTGAGGTTTTTTTTATTGGTTTAATTTTCTAATCACTTTAGCAGGATTTCCAACAGCGAGTGAATTCTCTGGAATATCTTTGGTTACAACTGAACCTGCGCCGACCGTACAACCATTCCCTATTTTTACACCTGGACAAATCACCGAGTTACCTCCTATCCAACAATCGTCACCTATTGAAACTGGTTTTGAAAACTCAACTGTTCGTCTTTCAACAGCGTCAAGTGGATGTGTTGCTGTATAAATATGGACATTTGGACCAAAGAAAACATTATTACCAATTTCGATTTTCATGGTATCAAGAACTACACAATTCACATTGAAATATACATTTTCACCTGAATGAATATTATAACCATAATCGCAATGGAATGGTGGCTCGATATATAATCTTTTGTGAGCATTGGGCATTAGTTCACGCAGAATATTTCTTGAATTTCCATTCATTACATACTCTGTAATATTGAATCTATGAAGTAATTTTTTTGCTCGTAATCTTTCTGCTATTAAAACTTTATCGTTAGCAAAATAGATTTCGCCATCTAGCATTTTTTCTTTTTCGGTTTTCATAATTCAAATATATAAAATATCTTTTTTGGAACACAGATTTGGAGAAATCAGAGAAATTTTAATAATCTGTTTAATTTCTTAAATCTCTGTTCCGAAATAACAAGTTAAAAATTGTATTTTTGAACTAATGCAATCTATTCTACAAAATATCGCCAAGCATGTTTCTTTAACTCCTGAAGAAGAAACTTTGTTTTTATCTAAAATAGAAACCAAACAATTTAAAGCTAAGACCATTTTATTGAGTTCAGGAGAAATTGCCGATTGTACTTACTTTGTGAATTCTGGTATTTTGAGAAGTTTTAATATTAACGATAATATTATCGAACATGTTTTGCATTTTGCTTGTGAAGGTTGGTGGATTGGCGATATGTACAGTTATATTTCGGGAAAACCTGGTAATCTTTTTATTGAAGTTTTAGAAGATGCTGAACTTGTTATAATTTCAAAAGAAAATCATCAAGAGCTTTATAAAGAAATCCCAAAACTAGAACGCTTTTTCAGAATTTTAGCTGAAAACTCATTGGTTTCACACCAAGAACGCTTAATGGATAATTTAAGTTTATCTGCAGAAGAACGCTTCGAAAAATTCTGTTCTAAATATCCAACACTAATTCAAAAAATACCTCAAAAGCAAATTGCTTCTTATATTGGAGTAACCCCTGAGTTTTTTAGTAAAATGAAAGCACGATTACTAAAAAAATAATTTCTTAATCTACATTAAGTGCTTCACGAATCTTATCGCTGTAAATTTGTATCGTAATAATTAATACATTTATACATTATGAAAAATATAGTTTTACACAAAGCAGATTCAAGAGGTCACGCCAATCATGGTTGGTTGAATGCTTATCACAGTTTTAGTTTTGCAAGTTGGTACAATCCCGATAGAGTTCAATTTGGAATGTTACGCGTTTTAAACGACGATACTGTTGCTGCAGGAATGGGTTTTGGGACACATCCACACGACAATATGGAAATAATCACTATTCCACTAGAAGGAGATTTAGCTCATAAAGACAGCATGGGAAATACTGAAACCATCAAAACAGGTGATGTTCAGGTTATGAGTGCTGGAACTGGAGTGCAACACAGCGAATTCAATCCGAATGCTGACCAACACACTAAATTATTTCAAATTTGGTTGTTTCCGAAATATAGAAATGTAGAACCTCGTTACCAACAAATTACTTTAGATGTAACCGAGCAAAAAAATAATTTTGCACAAATTCTTTCGCCAAATGCGGATGATGCTGGAGTTTGGATTCATCAAGATGCGTGGTTTTATTTGAGTGATTTTGATAAAGATTTCTCAAAAAAATTGACCCTTAAAAAAGAAGGAAACGGATTTTACATCATGAATATTGAAGGTGAAATTGAAGTTAACGGAGAAAAATTAGAAAAAAGAGATGCGATTGGAATTTGGGAAACTTCTGAAATTGAAATTAAAGCAAATACCGATTCAAAGTTTTTAGTGATGGAAATTCCGATGGAACAGTAATTAGTGTTCAGTTAAAAAATAAATTATGAACGAAGTACAATTAAAAATCAATGATAAAAATGGTATTTTTTATATTGATGTTGATGGCAAACATGAAGCAATGATGACTTTTGTTTTTGCAGGCGAAGACAAAATAATTATCGATCATACCGAAGTAAATCCGGAAAATGAAGGCAAAGGCTTTGGTAAAAAAATGGTAGTAAAAGCAGTAGAATATGCTCGTGAAAAAGGAATTAAAATTATTCCGCTTTGTCCATTTGCCAAAAGTGTATTTGATAAAACTCCGGAATTTAGAGACGTTTTATAATGTAAAAAATCAATTATGAATTCAAACGACTTAACAAAAGAATATTGTAATGGCGAGGTTAGCATTGTATGGAAAATTGGTTTATGCAAACACGCGGCTGAATGTGTAAAAAACAATCCAGATGTTTTCAAACCTAAAGAAAAACCATGGATAATCGCAGAAAATTCAACAACTGAAAAAATTATTGAAACTATAAAAAAATGCCCTTCTGGTGCATTGACTTATTATTTAAACGAAAAATAGAATGGTACAATTCACCACAATTGTAAATGCCACACTAGAAAAAGTCTGGGAGTATTTGATTTATAAAATTGAAAAACCAGAACATTTTGTTCCTGGCGTTAGTGATGTGGTTATTTCTGAAAAGAATAGTGATTTTGTTTTACGACAAATGACCGTAACAACTCCTGACAACAAGACTATTTTAAAAGAAAAAATAACATTTATTCCCTACAAGGTTCGGTTTCTATTATTGGAACATCCGACGCTGGAAGGCTATGTTGATAATGACATTAGAATGATTTCAGAAACCGAAACCGAAATGACTTTCACCATCAATTGGATTGATAAAACAACCCAAATTGAAATCAACAATCAAGAATTGGCAAAAAACGCTGTATTAAAAACTAAGACTTATATAGAAGAAAATTAATGAAACAACCACCTAAATGGAAATTTGCAGTAATGGTTTGGATAGCAATTTATCCAACGATTACATTAGTAAGTATTTTAATTGGAGATTATATTAAAAATTTACCATTGCCTTTAAAAACATTAATCATGACGGGGATTTTAGTTCCATTAATGGTTTTTGTTTTACTTCCTTTTCTTGGAAAAATATTAGGTCACTGGTTAAAAAAATAACAAATGAAAAAAATTATCGCTTTTGGAGCATCGTCAAGTAAGACTTCTATAAATAAACAATTGGCAACTTATGCAGCTCATCAATTTCAAAATACTACAGTAGAAGTTTTGGATTTAAATGACTTCGAAATGCCAATTTATTCGGTAGACAAAGAAAATGATAACGGAATTCCGCAATTAGCTCAAGATTTTTATGCAAAGATTGGAAGTGCTGATTTAATTGTGATTTCGTTTGCAGAACACAATGGTGCTTATTCGACAGCTTTCAAAAATATTTTTGATTGGACATCAAGAATCAATGCCAAAACATTTCAAGAAAAACAAGTGCTTTTACTAGCAACTTCACCTGGACCGCGTGGCGGAAGTTCTGTTTTAGAAATTGCAAAAAATCGTTTTCCTTTTCAAGGTGCTGTTGTTAAAGGAAGTTTTTCTTTGCCAAGTTTCAATGATAATTTCGATACCGAAAAAGGAATAACAAATGAAGATTTAAAGAATAAATTATTAGGAATTATAAACACAATCGAATTCTAATAAAAATGTTATTTTTGTATTTATTTTTTTAGGAACTTTTAAACTCCTAAACTTTTTTAAACTTTTAAACTCAAAAAATGAAAGCATACATATTTCCGGGTCAAGGTGCACAATTCTCAGGTATGGGAAAAGATTTATATGAAAATTCAGCAGTAGCAAAAGAATTATTCGAAAAAGCTAATGAAATATTAGGCTTTAGAATTACAGATATTATGTTCGAAGGAACTGCAGAAGAATTAAAAGAAACAAAAGTTACCCAACCAGCTGTTTTTTTACATTCGGTAATTTTAGCTAAAACATTGGAAGATTTTTGTCCAGAAATGGTTGCAGGTCATTCGTTAGGTGAATTTTCAGCTTTAGTTGCCAATAGAGCTTTATCTTTTGAAGACGGATTAAAATTGGTATCACAAAGAGCAATCGCAATGCAAAAAGCCTGTGAAATTACTCCATCAACGATGGCAGCCGTTTTAAATTTAGATGATAAAATAGTAGAAGATATTTGTGCTTCAATTGATGGTGTTGTAGTTGCTGCAAATTATAACTGTCCAGGACAATTAGTTATTTCTGGAGAATACAAAGCGGTAGAATTGGCTTGCGAAAAAATGAAAGAAGCTGGTGCAAAACGTGCTTTAATTCTGCCTGTTGGCGGAGCATTTCACTCACCAATGATGGAACCAGCAAGAGAAGAATTAGCAGCAGCTATTGAAGCAACTACTTTTTCAAATCCGATTTGTCCGGTTTATCAAAATGTGACAGCAAGTGCGGTTTCTGATGCAAATGAAATTAAGAAAAATCTAATCATCCAATTGACTGCTCCTGTAAAATGGACACAATCTGTTCAGCAAATGATAAAAGATGGAGCTACAAGTTTTACAGAAGTTGGTCCAGGAAAAGTATTAGTTGGATTAGTAAATAAAATTGATAAAGAAGTTGAGACTATTTCTGCTTAACTGATTCATTATGCAAAACTTTATAAATTTATTATCCACATTAGATGCTAGTAAGGTTATTGAACCAAATATAGGATATAATGATTATGTGGCTTTAGATTTGTCAATTTCAAATAATGATTTGAGCAATCATAAACTAGAAAGCGCATCAGATTATGAAGTTTTTATTGAAAACTATCTTTCTTTAAACAATGCCAAAATTGCTTTTGGAGGCTATTTAGAGACAAGAAATTTATATAAAAGAAGTTCTGTTTTTAACAATAATAATTCAGAAGAACGCAACATTCATATTGGATTAGATTTATGGATAAACAAACAAGCTTCTATTCATGCAGTTTTAGATGGAACAATTCATAGTTTTCAAAACAACACTGGTTTGGGCGATTATGGTCCAGCAATAATTTTGGAACACGAAATAGGTCAGTTCAAATTTTATACCTTATATGGTCATCTTAGTGAAAACAGTTTAGTAGATAAAAAAGTAGGTGAACAAATAAAAAAGGGAACACAAATAGCAACTTTAGGTTTGCCTCCAATAAATGGTGATTACGCGCCTCATTTGCATTTTCAAATTATTATAGATATGGAAGGAAAGACAGGAGATTATCCTGGAGTTTGTTCTAAAAATAATTTGAATTTTTATCAAAAAAATTGTCCTAATCCAAATACGTTATTAAAATTTAAATAGTATGAAAAAAATAATTTTATCCTTAGTGTTCGCAACACTATTAATTTCTTGCAAAGAAGAAACTACAGAAAAAGTAAAACAAGCAACAAAAGCAGTAAGCGCCGACTTAAAACAAGCTGCTGATTCTGCAAAAGTAAAAGCGAAAAAAGTCTTAGATTCTACAAAAATGGGCGAAAAAGCAAAAGTAATTATTGCTAAAGGTGCTGAAAAAGTAGAAGAAGGCGCAAAAAAAATAAAAGAATCTGTTAAAAAATAAAGTTTGGCATTGGTTTTGCTCTGTAATAAACTGAAAATTAAAATCAATTATTAATTCAAAAACAATTTAACCATGAAAAAAGTATTTTTAAGTTTAGCTTTAGTTGCATCATTATTAGTAGTTTCTTGTAAAGAAACAACACAAGACAAAGTAGAAGACGCTACAGAAGCTGTAGGAACAGAAGTTGATGCTGCTGCTGAAGGTGCTGTTGATGCTATTGATTCAACTGCAACTGTTGCTGGAGACGCTGTAGAAAACGCTGCTGCTGAAGGAGCTGCTAAAGTAGAAGAAGCTGCTAAAGAAGTTAAAGAAGAAGTTAAAAAATAATTTTTTATTTCTTAAGAAAATTAAGCCCAATCTTAAAAGATTGGGTTTTTTATTTGGAATATATCAACTATTTCTTTTTGTAATTGATTATAAAGACACCCAAAATAATCAAAGCTGTAGCAATAATAAAGTCAATTGTAATAATTTCATCTAGCACAAGCCATCCTAAAAAGACAGCTATGACTATGTTTATATAATTTAAAATTGAAACTTGAAGAACAGTAACTCTTTTTAGAGCATAATAATAACAGAAAAAAGCCAAAACCGAGCCAAAAACAGCTAGATACAAAACCGCTGAAATACTGCGTAAACTCCAAGTATTCACATCTGTGTTAGAAGAAAATATAAAAGCTAAAGCAAATTGAATTAGGGAAGAAATAGAGAATTGGTAAAATAAATTCAATGCAATGTTATTAGATTTATGCGTATGTTTTTTGGAATAAACCATTCCAGCAGACCAACTCAAAATGGCAATACTTAAAAACAACATTCCAGTTTTGTAGTTTGGATCTAAAATATCATCCAATCCATTTCTGAAAATAAAAACCACACCAAGAAAACCTAATAAAACACCAATAAATCCTTTTAATCTAGGTTTTTCAATTCCAAAAAGAATACCTCCAATAAAAATAATCACAGGAGAAAGTGCACTCATTATAGAAGTCAAACCGCTTGGTAAAGTTTGTTCGGCAATAGTTGTAAAACCGTTGGCTATAACAATCATCAACAAAGAAGGAATCAATTGGTATTTTAAATTATTCCAACCAATCCAAGACAATTGTTTTTTGTAAAGTAAAATTCCAAGAACAATTAACGCTGCAATTCCTTGACGAATAGAAGTTATAAACCAAGGCGGAATGCTCTCAACAGCAACACGAATACCTAAATAGGTGGTTCCCCAAACTATCCCGACAATTACTAAGGAAAAAATTAATTTTAAATCGGGTTTTTGGTTGGTCATTCTTTTTTAATTTAACTTGTAAATTTCATCATAAGTTACATAATCTTTTCTTCCTATTGTATACATGACTTTACCATTTTCATCAAATAGCAATCCAACACTTTCATCCTTTTTGGGAAAATAAATTTGATAACCACGACCATCTTCAAGTAAAATTCCATAAGTTTCAATAGAATTTTCAGATTTAATCGAGTTTTGTGTGTATTTATACCCATTAGATTTGCCAAGACTATCTTTAATATAAAAACTAGTCGGCGAAAAAACTATTTCAAACTTCTTACCAGTTGAATCCATAGCTTTCCACTTTCCTTGATAGGAATCTGAACCTTCACAAGATATTAATAAAGCTAAAATTAAAACTAAAAAAAAGCTAAGTTTTTTCATAAATAAATTTAGATTAAAATAGTTAAATATAAAGATTTAAAATAAATAATTGAGATTCCTCCGGAATGACAAACTGTAAACGAATGATTAAGAATAAATACTGAAAACTGCGACTGAAAACTGAAAACTAACCTCTAATCTTCTTTTCCCATTTCCAAGCACTTGCCAAACTATCCTCTAAAGTTGATTGTGCTTTCCAGCCTAAAACATTATTAGCTTTATCAGTATTGGCATAAGCCGAAGTTATATCGCCTTCTCTTCTACCCACAATCTGGTAATTCAGTTTTTGTTCCGAAACTTTTTCAAAAGCAGTAATCACTTCCAAAACCGAACTTCCTGTTCCAGTTCCAAGATTGAAGGTTTCAACTTTTTCTAAATTTTGCTTGTTCAACAAACGTTGCATTGCTATAACATGGGCTTTCGCCAAATCAACAACATGGATATAATCACGAATTGCTGTTCCGTCTGGAGTTGGATAATCATCTCCGTAAACAGAAAGTTTCTCACGCATTCCAATAGCAGTTTGTGTAATAAATGGAACTAAATTTTGAGGAACACCAAGTGGTAATTCTCCAATTTCAGCACTAGGATGAGATCCAATTGGATTAAAATATCTTAATAAAATGGAATTGATATTGGTAACTTTAGCAACATCAGTTATAATTTCTTCGCCAATTTGTTTGGTATTTCCATAAGGCGACATCGCTGGTTGCACAGAAGCATCTTCAGTAATTGGCATTTTTTCGGCTTGACCATAAACAGTACAAGAAGAACTAAAAATGAAATTAGCATTTGGCAATTCTTTCAATTCCTGAAGAACATAAACCAACGCATTAATGTTGTTTTCGTAGTACAATAAAGGATTTTCAACACTTTCACCCACTGCTTTTGAAGCTGCAAAATGAATCACACCATCAACATCATTATGTTTTTTAAAGAAATTTTGAACCGACGCTTTATCACGCAAATCCATTTTTTCAAAAATTGGTTTTTTACCTGTAATTTTTTCAATTCCGTCCAAAACACTTTCAGATGAATTCGATAAATTATCAATGGCAACCACTTCAAAACCTTCGTTTTGTAATTCAACAACTGTGTGTGAACCTATAAAACCTAAACCTCCTGTTACTACTATTTTCATATTTTATTTTATTCAGCAGAGACGGAATGCATTCCGTCTCTACGTATAATTAAACGTATTCTAAAACTGTATCCGTTATAAATTTAATTTGCTCGTCGTCCAATTCGGTGTGCATTGGTAATGCAATCACTTCTTTACATAATTGATTGGTTACTGGAAAATCTTCTTCTTTGTAACGAGAATCAGCATAAGCTTTCTGACTGTGCAACGGAATTGGATAATAAATCGCGCATGGAATTCCTTTTTCTTGCAAATGAGCTAATAATCCGTCGCGTTTTCCGTTCGTAATTCTGATAACATATTGATGAAAAACATGGCAATCGCAAGTTTCACAAATAAATGGTGCCCAAATATTTGAATTTACACTCAACGCAACAGAATATTTTCTAGCAGCATCTTGACGTGCTTTATTGTATGTATCTAAATGTGGTAATTTCGCTTTCAAAACGCCCGCTTGAATACTATCCAAACGTGAGTTAACTCCTACTACATCATGATGGTAACGCTCATACATTCCGTGATTTACAATTCCTCTTAAAATATGAGCTAATTTATCATCGTTGGTAAAAATCGCTCCGCCATCACCATAACAACCTAAGTTTTTAGATGGAAAAAACGACGTTGCACCAACATGACCAATCGTTCCTACTTTTACTTTAGAACCATCTTTTGAAGTATAATCGGCTCCAATTGCTTGCGCATTATCTTCAATAACATACAAATTATATTCGTTTGCAATTTCCATAATCGCATCCATATTGGCAGCACGACCAAACAAATGCACTGGAACAATCGCCTTAGTTTTTGGTGTAATCGCTTTACGAATTCCGTCTAGCGAAATATTCATATTATTCATATCCACATCAACCAAAACGGGAGTTAATTGTAACAAAGCAATAACTTCAACAGTAGCAGCAAAGGTAAAATCGGCAGTAATTACCTCATCACCAGGTTTCAAATCCAATCCCATCATGGCAATTTGCAACGCATCGGTTCCGTTTGCACAAGGAATTACGTGTTTTACTCCTAAATAATCTTCTAAATCATTCTGAAATTGATGAACCAAAGGTCCGTTTATATAAGTATTTGTTTCTAAAACTTCTTGAATAGAAGCATTCACTTCCTCTTTTATTTTTTCGTATTGACCTTTCAAGTCAACCATTTGTAGTTTTTTCATTCTAAAAAAATTTGAGTTACAAAAGTAAACTTTTTCTAGTTATTTGGAGCGAATGGTTCGGGATTTTTTGGTTTCCCTTTTCCTGCTTTTCGCTCTACTTCGGTGCCGCTGCAATCAGGGCTAGACAGTAAACGTCTTTTGTAAAAATAAATTGCTTAATTTAGCCACACAAATAAAAACAGATGCTTTTTCTATACAATTTAATCATACTTCTCGCTTCACAAGTAGTAAAACTATTGGCACTTTTCAGTCTAAAAATGAAACTTTTTGTTAATGGTAGAAAAGAAGTTTTCTCTATTTTACAAAGCAAAATCAATCCAAACGACAAAACCATTTGGTTTCACGCAGCATCATTAGGCGAATACGAGCAAGGTTTACCCGTTATTGAAAAAATAAAAGAAAAATTTCCAAATCATAAAATAGTAGTGACTTTCTTTTCTCCATCGGGTTACGAAGTTCGAAAAAATAATATAGTTGCCGATGCCACGGTTTATTTGCCATTAGACACAAAATCAAATGCTCAAAAATTCATAAAAACCATAAATCCAGAACTCGTTTTCTTTATAAAATATGAATATTGGCCTAATTATTTGAACGAACTGAAAAAACTTCAAATAAAAACGTATTTAATTTCAGGAATTTTCAGAGAAAACCAAGCTTTTTTCAAATGGTACGGCGGATTTTACAAAAACGCTTTAAAAACATTTGAGTACTTTTTTGTACAAAACGAAAGTTCAAAAAAATTGATTCAAAGCATTGGTTTCAACAATGTAAAAGTTTCAGGCGACACGCGTTTCGACAGAGTAGTTTCCATTTTAGAAAGAGGCAATTCTTTAGATTTTATTGAAAATTTCAAAGACAACAAAACCACCATCGTAATTGGAAGCTCATGGCCTAAAGACGAAAATTTATTGGTAGAATACATTAACAAATCATCTGCCGAAATTAAATTTATCATCGCACCACACAATATAAAAGCGGAGCAAATTCATGAATTAAAAAAATCCATTACAAAAAAAACAATGTTGTTTTCCGAAAATGTAGAGACAAGGCATGCCTTGTCTCTACATGAAAACAACGTTTTCATCATCGATACCATCGGAATTTTAACGAAAATTTATTCCTACGCCGATATTGCCTATGTTGGTGGCGGATTTGGAAATCCAGGCGTACACAACATTTTAGAACCAGCAACATTTGGCGTTCCGATTGTAATTGGACCAAATTATTCTCATTTTGCAGAAGCAACAGCTTTGGTTCATCAAGAAGGCTGTATTTCAATTTCAAATCAAAATGAATTAAACGAAGCCTTTAACAATTTAATTTTCAACGAAGATATTCGCCACGAAAAAGGACATATTTGTTCCACTTTTGTGCAAATGAATAAAGGTGCAACAGATATTATTTTGAAACATATTTCTTAGTGAGTTTATTATATTACATATTATTGAGATGCAATACTGATTATTATAGAGGTGTTGTTCTTTTTATGTCAATACAATGGATTTGGCTTATTTTACTTCCTTTGACAATGATTCAAAGTCCGTTACTTAATCTAACTATTGACGATAATGTTAAATCACCTGTTTTTTTATCTTGTTTTATACTAACAATAATATTTGACTATATTTTTTATTTTAGAGAAATAAAAAAAGTTGAAATTTTAAAACTATATACCAACAAATATTCAATAATTGAAAATCATCCTCTTTCTTGTTTCTTTACTATATATTTTGCATTACTATTCATTGGATTATTTTTAATTTCTTTAATCCCAAAATAATTTTACAAAAATATAAAACATGTAAAAATGACCACTTTCCAACCTTTAGAAAACCATCAAATCGAAACCATCACCAAAATGATGCAAGATTTCTATGCAATTGATAATTATCCAATCGATATAGCCGTTTCTAAAAAACTATTTCAAGAATTTATTTCTGACGAAAAACTTGGAAAAGCTTGGTTGATCTATTCGGATGAAGAATTGGTTGGTTACGTAATTCTAACTTATGTTTTTAGTTTTGAATACAAAGGAAGAATAGCATTTTTAGACGAATTATATATTAAAGAAACTTATCGCGGAAAAGGAATTGGAAAACAAACTATTGATTTTATAAAAGAGCAAGCATCAAATCAAAATGTTAAATTGATTTATCTCGAAGTGGAAAACCATAATCAAAACGCACAAAAATTGTATCTTGCCAACGATTTTGAAGTTCACAATCGCAAATTATTAAAACACAAACTATCCTAAAATATGAAATTTATTAAATTACTACTATTACTATTCGTCATTCAAATCCAAGCACAACAAGGCGGCATGTGGATTCCATCATTACTAAAAGGAATGAACGAAAACGAGATGAAAACACTTGGCATGAAACTTACTGCCGAGCAAATTTATTCGGTAAACAAATCGAGTTTGAAAGATGCCGTTCCACAATTTGACGGTGGTTGTACAGCCGAAGTGATTTCAGATAAAGGTTTGATTTTGACCAATCACCATTGTGGATATGACAATATTCAAAGCCATTCTACTGTCGAGCACGATTACCTAACAGATGGCTTTTGGGCTTATAAAATGGAAGATGAATTACCAAACAAAGGTGTTGTAGTGAGCTTTGTTGTTCGTATTGAAGATGTTACAACAAAAGTTTTAGAGGGCGTTGCAACACTGACATCAGAAGCTGAAAAACAAAAGAAAATTCAAGAAAACATTTCCAACTTGACCAAAACACTACCTAAAGAGTCTTGGCAAGAAAATAGCATTCGTACTTTTTATGACGGGAATCAATATATTCTTTTTGTAACTGAAACATTCAAAGACATTCGTTTGGTTGGTGCGCCACCAAGTTCTATCGGAAAATTTGGATCGGACACCGACAATTGGGTCTGGCCAAGACACACAGGCGATTTCTCATTGTTCAGAATTTATGCTGATAAAAACAATCGCCCAGCCGAATATTCGACAGAAAACGTTCCATATAAACCAAAACATTTCTTTCCGATTTCTGCAAAAGGCGTTAAAGAAAATGATTTTACCATGGTAATGGGTTATCCTGGAAGAACACAAGAATATTTGCCTTCGTATGCTGTTGAACAAATTGTAAACGATTTGAATCCTGCTAAAATTGAAGTTCGTGATGCTGCTTTGAAAGTACAAGATGGTTTTATGCGAAAAGACAATGCAATCAAAATTCAATATGCTTCCAAATATGCTGGAATTGCGAATTATTGGAAAAAATGGATTGGAGAAACTAAAGGTTTAAAAAAATCGAATGCAGTTGCCATCAAACAAAAATTTGAAAAAGATTTCCAAGAAAAAGTCACAAAAGCAGGAAAACAAGCTGAATATGGAAACTTACTAGCTGATTTTCAAAAAAATTATACTGAAATAAAAGACTACGCATTAGCAAGAGATTTGTTTTCTGAAATTGCGTTACGTAACAACGAATTACTTTCAGTTGGTTATAAATTATACCAATTAGAACAAATTTTAACCAACAAAGGCGAACAAGCTTTTAACGATAGAAGAAACAATTTAATCAACGGATTAGGTGATTTTTATAAAGATTTTAATGCCAATGTTGACGAAAAAGTATTCGAACAATTAATTGGAATTTACTCCAAAAAATATCCAAAACAATTTTTACCAAGTAATCTAGAAAACGTAGATGCAAAAACCTTAGCAACAAACGTTTATACCACTTCTAAATTGGTTAGTTACAACAAAATAAAAGAGCTTTTGACTGGCGAAACCAAAACAGTTTTAGAAAAAATGAATAACGATTCAGGTTTTCAAGTGGTAAAAATGATGGCAGATAGTTTTACCAAAAACGTTGCTCCTAAATATGACGAAATCAATTTGAAAAACATTGCAGCACAAAGAACTTACATGAAAGGAATTTTAGAGTTAAGTCCAAAATCGGCTCGAATTTTTCCTGATGCCAACAGCACTTTACGTGTAACTTATGGAAAAGTTAAAGGTTACAAGCCAAATGATGCAGTTATTTACGAACCAATTACTTTCTTAGATGGTGTTATAGAAAAATATATTCCTGGTGATTATGAGTTTGATGTTCCTAAAAAACTGATTGATTTGTATAACACAAAAGATTTTGGAAAATATGCCGATAAAAATGGGAAAATGCCCGTTGCTTTCATAGCTACTAACCACACAACAGGAGGAAATTCAGGAAGCCCAGCTTTGGACGCAAATGGAAATTTAATTGGCTTGAATTTTGATAGAGTTTGGGAAGGTACCATGAGTGATATTTACTATTCTCCAGAAATTTGTAGAAACATTATGGTAGATGCTCGTTATATATTGTTTGTAATAGACAAATATGCTGGTGCAAAAAATATCATTAACGAATTGAAAATCATTTACCCAGCCGAAAAGAAAATAATTTCTAAGAAAAAATAAGTTTGGCACGAAGTTTGTGAGGTATGTTTTCGGAATTCAGAGAGAAAAATTTAAAAAAAGTTTAACTAAAAGTTTTTCCGATTAAAAAAATTTATATCTTTGCTCCGAATTAATAATTAACCTTTTATATTAAATTAAGATGAAAAAAGTATTTTTAAGTTTAGCTGTTATCGCTGCATTAACTGTAGTATCTTGTAAACAAGCAGAAGAAGCTCCTGCTGAAGAAGTAGTAACTGAAGAAGTTGCTCCAGTTGCTGAAGAAGCTGCTGCTGTTGTTGATTCTGCTGCTGCTGTAGTTGATTCTGCTGCTGCTGCTACTACTGAAGCTGCTGCTCCAGCTGCTGAAGCAAAAAAATAATTAGAAATTAATTTCTAGTATTTTAAAAACCCTTCACAATGTGAAGGGTTTTTTTATTTCAATTATTTAATTTTATATTTAAATGCGTAAACTTGAAAATAGCGAATTAGACAGAAAATCAATTCAAGATTTTAAAAACTCTACGAAAACACCTCTTATCATTATTCTTGATGATATTAGAAGTTTGAATAATATTGGCTCTGTATTTAGAACTAGTGATGCCTTTTTGATAGAAAAAATCTATTTGTGCGGTATAACTGCAACACCTCCAAACAAAGAAATTCACAAAACTGCTCTTGGCGCAACTGAAACTGTGGCTTGGGAATATGCTGAAAATGTTCAAGAAGTAATTCAAAACTTGAAAAAAGAAAAAGTCAAAGTTTACGCAATCGAACAAGTAGAAAACTCCATTTTTCTTCAAGATTTCACAATCGAAAAAGAAACAAAATACGCTTTAGTATTTGGAAATGAAGTTTTCGGAGTTAATCAAGAAGCTATTCAACTCTGTGATGGTACAATTGAAATACCTCAACTCGGCACTAAACACTCACTAAATATTTCTGTAAGTGCAGGAATAGTTATTTGGGATTTGTTTAAAAAAATAAACTACCTTTAGTTTTTTTAAAACAAACATGCTACCAAAATCAATAAAAATAGTTTTTTTTCTACTATCGTTTCTACCAAATATTGTTTTTGGAAACTACAATCCTACTCCAAAAAGTAGCTTAAATAATGTTGCTCCAATACTTATTGCAACAGGAAATCAAGTATATTGTCCTGCCACATCAATAAATATTGTAACAGATTTCACAATTACCGATCCAGACGATACTGGAATTGACGCTCTCTATATTCAAATCTCTCAAGGTTATGTTATTGGTCAAGACCAACTTGTTTTGACCGGAGTCCATACAACAATTTTAAGCTCGTGGAATCCAACTTTAGGAAAACTAACCTTGACTGGCGTTGCATCACAGCCAACATACACTGAATTAATTGCTGCCGTTAAAGACATCAAATACTCAAGTAGTTCATCAAACCCTAGCGGAATCAGGAATTTTTCCATTACTGTTGGACAAGCAAATTATCTTCCCTCTAATGGACATTACTATCAATTTATACCAAACTTAGGCGTTACTTGGTCATCAGCAAAAAATTTAGCGCAAACTTCAACGTATTATGGACTACAAGGTTATCTAG
Source organism: Flavobacterium sp. (assembly GCF_027531705.1). Taxonomy (GTDB): domain Bacteria; phylum Bacteroidota; class Bacteroidia; order Flavobacteriales; family Flavobacteriaceae; genus Flavobacterium. The sequence continues at coordinate 96,897 of NZ_JAPZSP010000029.1, forward strand.
CCACGATAACGTCTTCGGATGAAGCTAAAATTTCGGGCGAACAAGCATCTGGCGCTGGATGGATTGGAGGTAGTGACGAACAACAAGAAGGCATTTGGAAATGGATGACTGGGCCAGAAACTGGAACCATCTTCTGGAATGGAAGCATCAATGGCTCTACGCCAAATTTTGCTTTTTGGAATTCAGGCGAACCTAACAATCTTGGAAATGAAAATTATACACATGTAACTGCTCCTGGAGTTGGTCTACTAGGCTCATGGAATGATTTGTCAAACAACGGAGAAACAAGCGGGAATTACCAACCAAAAGGATATATTGTTGAATACGGCGGCATGCCAGGTGACCCTGTTTTACAAATTTCAACAAGTACCATAATAACTATTCCTACTATATCTGGTTTTACAAATTTAAGTAGTTGCGGCTCATCAAGTTTAACTTTGAATGCAAGTGCTACAAACGGAATTGTCAATTGGTATTCTACACCAAGTGGCGGAATACCTATTGCAAATGGAAACAACTTTACAACTCCTCTCTTAACAACTACAACAACCTATTATGTTGACACCTACCCAATTGGTTGCTTAACTGGAATAAGAACGTCAGTAACTGCGACAATTAATGAAATTCCAACAATTACTGCAACAAACCCAAATCCGTCATGTAAAGGCTTTTCTGCAACTTTAAGTGCATTAGCTTCGGCAGGAACTTTAAATTGGTATAATGTAATTTCTGGCGGAACAATCATTGCAACTGGAACTAATTTTACAACTCCTATTCTCAATGAAAACGCAACCTACTATGCAGAAGCAAATAATAATGGCTGTCTTTCAATAAACAGAATTCCAATAAATATAACTGTCGTTTCTTTTCCTTCAATAAATGATGAAACTATAACGATTTGCAAAGATGAAATTGTAACATTAAATGCTGGAATTGCCAATTATGACTATCTCTGGTCAACTGGCGCGACTACACAATCTATTCTATCAAATGGATTATTGAATTATTCGGTTGTTATCACTTCACCAGAAGGTTGTATCAAAACAAAGAATTTCACATTAGTTGAAAACCCAATTCCAATAATCAAAACTATTTTGGTTGAAGATATAAATGCAACCATAATTACCGAAAACGGTGGTGATTTTGAATATTCTATTGATGGAATAAATTACCAAAACTCCAATACTTTCTCAATTCCGCAAGGCGGATTATTTACGGCATTTGTTAGAGATAATAAATCTTGTGGAGAAGACAAAGAGGATTTTATTATCCTGCTTTTGCCAAAATATTTTACTCCAAACAACGACGGATTCAATGATTTTTGGACAGTTGATGAGATGAAATATTACCCAAAAATGGAAATTACTATTTTTGATAGGTATGGAAAATTGTTAACCAAACTCACGCCATCAAATCCAACTTGGGATGGAAAACTAAAGCAAAAACCTTTACCAGCTGATGATTATTGGTATATCTTAAAAATTGATAATACAGAACCCGAAAGAAAAGGGCATTTTTCGATAAAAAGATAAATTATTTAATTCGCTGACTAATTTCGTTCAGGATATAAAGGTAATCTTGTTGGTTTTTAACAAAATCTTTATCGGAAATATCAATTACTAGAACATTCAAATCTTTCTGTGTTTTTATATAATCTAAATAACCAAAATTGATTTTTTCTAAATAATCGGCTTCTATGTCTTGCTCATAACTTCTGCCTCGAACTTTAATATTTTCGAGCAATCTTTCGGTATTTTGATACAAATAAATATACAAATCTGGCTTGGGCATTTCTTTGTAAATTATCTCAAAAAGCTTTCTGTACAAACGATATTCGTCTTCGGTAAGCGTTACTTTGGCGAAAAGCAATGATTTGAAAATATGATAATCGGCTACGATAAAATCTTTAAACAAATCAAATTGTGCCAAATCATCCGAAATTTGTTGGTATCTATCAGCCAAAAAAGACATTTCTAGCGGAAAAGCATATCGGTTTTGATCTTCGTAAAATTTTGGTAAAAACGGGTTATCAGCAAATCGTTCTAAAACTGTTTTAGCGTTAAAATCTTCTGCTATTTTATTAACCAAAGTTGTTTTTCCCGCGCCAATATTCCCTTCAATAATAATGTAATTGTAATTTTCTAAATGAATCGATTCCAACGGTGATTTCATTTTTTGAACCAAAACACAATTCATTTCTCCATCAAAATTTGAAATAAGTTCCGCAATATGTTTTTTATTGACAGGATGAATCCAATTAGAATCTAAATCGCGAATAGGTAATAAAACAAATAATCGTTCTTGCAAAAAAGGATGCGGCACAACTAAATTTTCAGTTTCAATTACAGATTCATTGAAAGAAATTATATCAATATCGATAATTCGTTGTTGATAACCTTTCTTTTCGGAACGAACACGTCCTAGTTTTTTTTCAATTTCTAAAATTTGAAGTAAAATTTCATCAGCATTTGAATAACTATGAATCAAAATCGCACAATTATAAAAAGGCTCACTTTCAAATCCCCAAGAAGGTGATTCATATAAATTTGAAATTTTTACAACTGTACCGACTTCATTATGAATGCTTTCAATTGCCAATTCGATAGTTGTAAATCGATCGCCTTGATTACTTCCTAAGCCTAAAATGATTTGATTTTGCTCGTTCATACGTAAAGACAAATTAAGTAAAACAATTTCAGAATTGAAGTATATTTGCGCCGACTGTTAATAAATTTATTTGTCTAGATTTGTAACAATATACAAAATCAGCCAACTAATAAGTAAAAAAATAGAATATGAGATTTTTAGGAAATGTTTTAGCAACGGTAATTGGAATTTTTGTTTTCCTTATGTTGCTATTTTTTGGAATTGTACTAATTTCTGCCATAGCAGGCAACAGTTCTGATGTTGTAGAAGTAAAAGAAAATTCGGTTATCGAACTTGATTTATCAGAAGTAACAAACGATTATGCTGGGAAATTCACTTTTGAAAAAATGCCGTTTTTGAATGATACCGATTCACACGACGGTTTAACAGATGTTATTTACGCCATTGAAAACGCAAAAACGGATGAAAACATCAAAGGAATTTCGATTCTTAACAACACTTCAATGCTTGGAATGGCTCAAAGTAAAGCCTTACGTGATGCATTAGAAGATTTTAAAAAATCGGGGAAATTTGTTTATGCTTACGCAAATGCTTTTACCCAAAAAGAATATTATTTGAACTCTGTTGCCAACAGTGTTTATCTAAATCCAGTTGGTGATATGGATTTTAAAGGGCTTTCATCTGAAGTAATGTTTTTTAAAGATTTTCAAGATAAATCGGGTATAAAAATGGAAGTAATTCGTCACGGAAAATACAAAAGTGCCGTTGAACCTTTCCTTGAAAATAAGATGAGCGATGCCAATAGAGAACAAATTACCTCGTTACTAAATTCAGTTTGGAGTTCAGTTGTAAAAGACATTTCGACAAGCAGAAAAATTCCTGTTGAAAAACTAAATGCTATCGCCGACGGACTTTTAGCAAGAACGCCAGCAATGGCAAAAGCTGAAAAATTAGTTGATAAAGTAGCTTATGAAGATGTTTATCATGACGACATCAGAAAAATGCTAAAAGTTGAAAAAGACGAAGACTACAACTCTATAAAAATTTTAGATTATGCTCAAAATGTGGCAACAACGGCTACCAAACCATCTTCTGAAAATAGCATTGCGGTAATTTATGCACAAGGTGAAATTATGGATGGTGAAGGCGATGTTGATATTATTGGCGAAGGTTCAATGCGTCGTTCACTTATTGAAGCTAGAAAAGATGAAAGTATAAAAGCAATTGTACTTCGAGTAGATTCTCCTGGCGGAAATGCGTTAACTTCAGATTTAATTTGGAGAGAAATTGAATTGACCAAAAAAGTAAAACCTGTTATTGTTTCTATGGGGAATTATGCCGCATCTGGTGGTTATTATATTGCTTGTAATGCCAATAAAATATTTGCCGAAGAAAATACAATTACAGGTTCGATAGGTGTTTTTGGAATTTTGCCGAACTTTAATATTGCTGCTACAAAATTTGGTTTGCATTCTGAATTAGTAAAAACGCACTCTAATGCTAGCGATTATAGTCCGTTTGTACCATTAGATGATAATTTTAAAAACTTCACCCAAGAAATGGTCGAAAACATCTATACAACTTTTGTTTCACGAGTTGCTGTTGGTAGAAAAATGACAACAACTCAAGTAGATTCTATTGCGCAAGGAAGAGTTTGGTCGGGAAGTGAAGCAAAAAAAATCGGCTTAGTTGATGAAATCGGCGGAATGGACGCAGCATTAAAATACGCGGCTTCTTTAGCAAAAGTTAAAGAATATAGAACTATCAATTATCCTGAATACAAAAAAGATCCAAGAGATTTACTTAGCGGATTAGGTTTTCCGTTTGCAAAAACTAAAGAAGCTTTAATCAAAGAAGAAATTGGTGCTGAAAACTACAAAGTAATGCAAGAAATCAAACGTTTTTCATTGAGAAAAGGCGTTCAAGCTTCTATGCTTTACGAAATTGTGATTAAGTAAATTTTCAAAATAATTTTTAATTATAGTAATAATCCGTTTGGTAATTCAAGCGGATTTTTTTTGTGAAAACTTTACAATTCAACTTCTTGCAAAAAAATGTAACTTTGCGTAGTTAATAGGGCAAGGTTTTTGCTTGCAATAATTCAGTTTAAAAAGAAATCGTATGTTAAAGAAAATCTTACTATCGTTAGGTGTATTACTAGTTTTACTAATTGGTTCATTAATA
>NZ_JAPZSP010000049.1 GCF_027531705.1 Flavobacterium sp.
AGGTATTTCACTTGGGATAATTGGTTTGTTGGTTTACTTAAATATTAATGGCGGAGAAGAATATATAAAAAAACTATCAAAATCTTTTTTACTTGGAGGCGACTTATCAATTGTTCAATATTCATTTGCTCTTTTTATTGAAGGAATTGCCTCAATACTTATAGTTTCATATATTAATGTTCAATTTTGGAGGTTGAAAAAAGGGTTAAATGAAGATTATGTTTAAAATTAAAACTAAATTAATTCAATGTGCTACAAAACATTTTAGTATTTTTGAAAAAAAGTTTTAAATTATATGAATACGCCAAGACATAACTGGACAAAAGAAGAAATTATAGCTATTTACAACAAACCTTTAATGGATTTGATGTACGAAGCTGCAACAATTCATAGAGAAAATCACGACCCAAATGTGGTTCAAGTTTCTACTTTATTATCTATAAAAACTGGTGGTTGCCCCGAAGATTGTGGCTATTGTCCGCAAGCAGCAAGATATCATACAGATATAGAAGGTAATGATTTAATGAGTGTTAATCAGGTAAAAGCACAGGCTTTACGAGCCAAATCAAGCGGTTCTTCTCGTGTATGCATGGGTGCGGCTTGGAGAAATGTAAAAGACGGACCAGAATTTGATCAAGTTCTTGAAATGGTTCGTACTATCAATAAATTGGATATGGAAGTTTGTTGTACGCTAGGAATGCTTACCGAAAATCAAGCGCAACGATTAGCCGAAGCTGGACTTTATGCATACAACCATAATTTAGATACTTCAGAAGAATATTATAAAGAAGTAATTTCGACTCGTGGTTTTGAAGACAGATTGCAAACGATAGATAATGTTAGAAAAACCAATGTAACCGTTTGTAGTGGTGGAATTATAGGAATGGGTGAAAGTATAGAAGATAGAGCAGGTATGTTAGTGGCTTTATCAACATTAAATCCGCAACCAGAATCAGTTCCGATAAACGCACTTGTTGCAGTTGAAGGTACTCCAATGGAAAATGAAAAACCTGTTGAAATATGGGAAATGATTAGAATGGTGGCAACCACTCGAATTGTTATGCCAGACACACAAGTTAGACTTTCTGCTGGAAGAACAGAAATGAGTAGAGAAGGACAAGCAATGTGTTTCTTTGCAGGAGCAAATTCAATTTTTGCAGGAGATAAACTTTTGACAACTCCAAATCCAGATGTGAATGAAGATATGAAAATGTTTGAAACTCTTGGTTTAATGCCACAAAAACCATTCATCAAACTAATGCAACCCAAAACAGTTGAAGCAGAAGATTCCCAATTCCAATCTTTAGGAGAAAAACCAAAATGGACAAGACCTGAACATAAGATTGAGCGTAATTTAGAGGCTTCAATTAGTAAGAAATAAAAGAATTTTATCAAAAATAAAACGCCCAAGCTAATTAAAGTTTGGGCGTTTTTCATTTCACATATTTTTTTTAGACTCTAATTTTTCGAGTTATTATCGAACCATTTTCAAGTTTAATTTTAACAATTACTATTTGATTAGAAATGTTCAAATTAGTGAAAGTGATTTCATTGTCTTTAAGATTGTTCTTTGAAACAATTTCTCTTCCAAGAATATCAAAGATTGTAACTTCAGACATTTTATCTACCAAAGAATTAATAGTAACTTGTTGTTTATCTTTACTATAAACGGAAATACTATTTGTATAATCAAAATTTTCAGTTCCTAATGAACTGTTTGTGAACTTTAATACAAAACGATTGTTTATTGCGCTACCTATTTCACTTTCAAAAACATAAGGACCATTATCAAAATCGTGAGTTGTATTAGTTAAATTATCTTGAAGATAAATTGATTGTCCATTTTCAAAAGTTCCTTCGGTATGATCAATAGAAATTGAATGTGTTCCTGCTTGAGTGATTTCAACTCCAAGAGGCACAATTTTTCCAGAATCAAAAGAACTCATTCCTTGAACCGCCAATCGCATGTCAGGATTGGTTGGAATGAAAGAGAAAAAGTCAAAATTCTCACCATTTTCCAATCTTGCACCATCATAATAAGGATTGTAATCATCTTCAGCATTTTCCAAGAATCCTACTAAAATCTGACGAGATTCACCAGTTGAAGCATTAAAGTTCAACCAAATTTTATTATTATTGTTTGAGGTATTTCTGTAAAAAGCGTTATTGTTTCCAGTAACACGTTGCGAATTATTGAAAGTTACGGTTCCGTTGCCAGTAACATTTGCATAAAAACCTTGGCAAGAATCAACATATCTATCAGGAACAGGACAACCAGAACAACTGCTAGCACTACCGCCAGTTCCTACTGTGTAAGTTACATAATCATCGTTTGTGAAGTTATACAACCAAGGACCAGGATTACTTGTTGAAATTGAAGTTTTATGTGTCCAAAAATAAAAAGTTCCAGTTAATATTGGGTTATCTGCTTTTAGTTCAACCAAATCTATTGCTGATGCATAAGGATTTCCTATTAGGTTATTGTTTGTGTGAGCTGCATTTGCTGTTGATGAAACATTCATGCTAGAAGCATTGTATAAGTCTTGTGAAACACTTACATTAACTAAACCATTATTTAATTTTCCTGCTACACCATTTGCATTAAAAACTACTGATTGTCCAGTTGGTCCATCTGCAGTTAGTCCCATTATAGAATAGCCTCTTCCCGGTGTTACAACATTTGTTCCTGCTTCTACAACCCAATCATCTCCACTATCATCAAAAGAGTCGGGAACACCTTGTAACTGCGGGAAACCTGTATCACCTAAGACTGTATTATAATTATAAATATCCAAAAATTTAGACGTGTCAAAACTAAATCTATAATTTGCAGGATTTGTTGCAAAAACACTACCAATTGTTTCACCTACAATTGGCGATGACCAAAAGGTATAGTCATATTGAACATAAGGAGTGCTTTTCTTGTTTACATTTATGGTTCCATTATTTGTGACAATTCCTGTGTCATCGGTTTGAGTTAAAGAAGCACCATCTTCAATTTCTAAAATACTATTTATTCCAATTGTTAAATTTTTTGCTGATAAAGTATAATGCCCTGTTTTTACAGTTAAATCTGACCCATTTGATAAGGTTAGACTTCCTTTTGCAATTAAATCAGAAGTAAAATCATCAGAAGTAAAATTGAAAGGATTTGCTAAATTTACATTAAAATAATTTTCAGGTGTTCCGCCAGCACAAACACTAGTTTGAGCTATAGTTCCGTTAAAATGAACAGTACCCTCACCTTCTTTAAAGAAAGTTTCATCTCTACTGTTTGTCCAATTTCCTTTTACATAAATTTGACCATCAGGAGTTCCATTCACCAAATCATCCATATTTAATGTTCCTGAAGCATTAATAGTTAAATTTCCATTAACTTCAAGTTTGTTATTTGAACTTGAAATAATTTGTACTTCTTTTGCACCAATTGTTAAATTATTACATTTAGCTATACCGCTATAATCGCTAGCTCCTGGAGCAGTACTAACAATAGAAGCAATGTTTGATGTTGCATAAGTAATATTTAGATTTACATCATCAGTAGCCTTGGGAACTTCTAGATTATGCCAGTTCCCACAATCAAACCAGTTTGTATTATCTCTACCTGTCCATACACCTGGTAAAAGAGGTGTTCCAACACTAAGTAAATACGTTTGACCTACGTGCATTCGTGTGTACCCATCACAATTTAATCTATTTGTCCAATTTAAAGGATCATTAATTCTAGAAATCCAATCGGTTTTAGAAGCAGGAGTCAATGGACCAGTGTATTCAATAAAATCAGTTGCAGCTCCAGGAAGCATGCTGAAACACCTTAATTCTAAAGGTAAACCAGACTGTTGTGTTGAATTTGCAAAAGAAGTCCAAGAAGTATTTGTGTTAAACGCAAATAGAAATGTTCCTGGAGTATAAACTGCATCATGAGCAGCACCTGGATTACTCCAAGATCCACCTTGCATGAAGAAAAGTTGGTCACCATTTGTGTTTAAGACAAGGCTTCCTGTAAAACCTGGAGCTTTTGTAAAGGCCCAATTTGAATCAGGTGAATTAAACTCCACAAATGGAGCATTATTTAAAAAACGAAAAGTAATAACGGTTCCAGCAGGAATAGTACTTCCATTTCGGGTTATTTGATAAACACCTTCAGTATCTCCCCATTGTAATGCATTAGCTCTTTCAAAACCGTTATCAGTCATATAAAAATAATCTCCATTTTGAATATCTTTAAAAGTAATAAAACTGACCTCATCATCTCCATTTGAATATCCACTCGGAGCAGGTGTACATGATGCTACATTTGAATTTAACCCTAAAACTGCAAAATCACCTTTAGTAAATTGTGTGGCAATTGTTATGTTAAAAGGATTACTAGTTGCTAAAGTTAGTGAACCTGATGAAGCTGTAAGAGTTAAACCTAATCCATCTATAGTATGCGTTAATCCAATATATGTTGAAACTCCTGCTACAGCATTTATAGAAATTGGTTCACCTGTCATAGTGCCTGAACTCGTTATACTTATTGCTGAAGTAAAATTAGTATCAACATTTCCACAATTATCTGTTGCTATAACGGTAACTGCTACACCCATTGATGATCCAACACTTGTTGTTGTTGGTTGAGTTCCAAAAAGAAGCTGAGTTGAGATAACATTAATTACGTTAGTGTTATTTGGATTAACAACAGCAGTAAAAGTTGTTTTATTAGAACCTGACGGATCAAAAGTCACATTTGTATTTGCAATTGAAAAGCCAAAATCCTCATTGTCAAAAGCATCTGCTCCAAGAGGACATTTTAATGACATTCGCAAAGACAAAACTTTTGAAGTATGGTCATCATCTGAAGCAGTAATATTTAGACCAGAAAATTGAATTTGTGTTGCAGAAACTGTTCCCGCTGCTAAACGAGTTGTTCCGTCAAAAAGCTCAATTGTATTAATTGCATCAGACCAAGTACCAACGTTATTAGTTGCTGATTGGGCAATTGTAAATGCCGTCAAAGTTGTTGGTAATATATCAGTATCATTAGTTGCACCACCATCTCGCAAAATAAAACGTAAAACTTCAACTCCAGTTGCTGAAGTCAAAGGAGCATTGTTGTTTATTAAACTTGAAATTGTTAAAGGAGAAACCCCGGTTATTACTAAATCAGAAGCTGCAGATGGAGGAATTGCTGGAGTACAAGTTTGTGTTCCACCAGCTAACCATGTTGTACCTTTTCTAACAAAAATTTTAAAAGAATATGAATTTCCATTTGTTAGCCCAGTTATTGTTCCTGAAGATGCTACAATGCCTTTATATACTACAAATCCTCCATCAAAAGATGTTCCAGAACCATATGCTAGATTTGGAGTATATGCTGTGCCGTCACCTACTGGTAATGTTGCGGTAAAAGCACCAACTTTTGCAACAAGCATTACTTGATCAAAACAGGCAGGATTGGTCCAAGTTGAAGAAGAACTTGCATTTCCGCAAGTAGAAATTAAGCTTGTTGGAGCAGCAAAATTATTGACAGTAAGATTTACTGAGTTTGGCGTTCCGGTTGTAACAGGATCATCACCTACAACTCTTATCCTATAACCAGTACCAGCAGGAATTGATGCAGGAATTATGGCTGCTATTGTTCCAGCTGTAGTTTGTGTCAATGAACCAATAACAGTTGGAGAAACAAAACTTCCTGTTGCATCCGATAATTGAGCAGTAAAAACATTGCCTGCATTGTAAGTTCCAGAAATTGTAAAAGGCACATTCACAGTAGCAGTTATTGTATTTCCAACACAAAAAGGCGAACCTGTAATTGCTGAAGTAGTAATAGTCGATGTTGCCGAAAGTGAAGTTATACTAACGTCGTCCATTGTCATATTTTGACTCCCTTTAGTAAAAGTCCAACGAACATACCTTGTTGAAGCATTTAGAGCATATGGACCTTTAGTAGTACAGGTTGTTGGTAAATCCGTAGTTGTAGATAAATTCACTATAGTAGTGTATGTTATACCATCATTAGATTGTTCAACAAGTAAGCTTGAAGTAGTAGTAGCATTTGATTTGACCACAAATGTTAGTTGGTCTGGTGCAGCATTTATATTTACAATTTTAGAATCGCCTGTGGTATCAAACTTTGCACCGTTACTCGTTGAGCAAGCAAATGAAGTCGTATATGAGTCAAGAGGACTATCGGCCCAACCAATTGGAGTTGTATCCCAAGTTGTTCTTGTTACAGGTAAAATCGCTTGCCCCCAACCAAATGTTAAAGTAAAAAAAGCAACTAAAAATAATATCTTTGTTTTCATATTAAATGAATTAAAAATGTAATTTAAAAAAAGATTTGGGGTTACAAATCTAAATCTAATTTGGTAAAATTCAATACATTTGCGTTATTAAATTATTAAGAAACAAACTTTATTAAAACCATTTTGAATCAACCAATTTCCTATACTCTTGAAGAAGCAAAAAAAAAATTGGAAGCCTATTGTGCTTATCAAGAACGATGCCATAAAGAAGTTGTCTCAAAATTATGGGATTTAGGTCAAAAACAAAATGAAATTGACGAAATTGTCGGTTATTTAATTAACCAAAATTTCCTAAATGAAGAGCGTTTTGCTTGTTCATTTGCAAGAGGAAAACACAGAATAAAATCTTGGGGAAGAATACGAATAGTAAACGAATTAAAATTCAGAAACATTTCACAACGTAATATTACAACCGCTTTAAAAGAAATTTCGGAAGAGGAATATAATGAAATATTTGATAAACTAGCCGAAAGAAATTGGGAAAGTTTGCATGAACGAAATTCATTAAAAAAAAGAAAGAAGTTTTGCGACTTTTTACTACGTAAAGGTTTTGAAAGTGAACTCGTTTATGAAAAAGTAAAAGAATTGGAGAAATAATTTTCAGTTTACAACTTGAAACTAAAATTCTTTACTTAACAAAATGCTAACCGCATTTCCACCAAAACCAACTGCGTTTATTAACACTTTTTTGATTTGTTTTTTAGGAAATTGCTTTTCAGCAAAAGGAACTTCAATGAATTGATTGTGTTGCATCATCAAAATAGCCATTTCCATATTTAACATTCCGGAAGCGCCAAAAGTGTGGCCGACTTTCCATTTATTGGTGGTTAACATTGGATGGTTTTGACCAAATACTTTTTGAATGGCTTTGTATTCTGATGTGTCGCCTTTTAAAGTTCCCGGCATGTGCATTACTATGGCGTCAACTTCTTCTAGATTGGTGTTTTGCAATGCCATTTTCATGGATTTTTGAAAGCAATTGGCTTCGTCTGATATCGAAATGTTGTGTTCAATATCGTCTGTTGCATAACCAATTCCTTCTATGTAAGCTAATGCGTTTTGGTTCTCTCCAACTTCTAAACAAGCAACTGCGGCACCTTCACCAAGAACCATAGTGTTTTTGATTTTTGTAAAATCGAATGCTCTACAAGCCCATTCGGAAGTTTCTTTAGAATATATTTTTAAAGCGTGCATCTGAGCAATAGTGAAATCGGTCAAAGGTGCTTCGCTTCCGCCTACTAAAAACTTGTTTGCCATTCCGGATTGTAACCAAGCAACGGCATTTAAAACGGCATGTAAAGCAGTGGAACATGTTATAGAATGTGAAATTTCTGGGCCGTTGTTTTTCAAATCGTGTGCAACCCAAGACGAAATATTTCCAAGAGTTGTTGTTGGCGATGCTAATGTTGACGTTTTTCCAGTTTCGAGAAATTCTTTGTGGTATTTTTCAAATAATTGTGTGGCGCCACGAGACGAACCAATGTTGATTCCGAATTCGTCACCGATTTTCCAACCTGCATTTTTTATGGCTTGACGCGAAACTAAAATGGAAAGTAAAACGGTTTCGTCTAGAGCTTTGTATTTGATTTCGCTTTTGTGTAACTCTTCAATTTCTTGTCTTATTTCTTCTGGAATTGTGGCTACATATTGATTGCTTCCGTTGAATTCTTTGGTTGAAATAAGGGTTTCATCAGAAAGATAGTTGTGCCAAATAACATCAGGATTTTTTCCTAAAGGTGAAATGGATGCAAGTGATGTTATGGCGATTTTAGTTTTCAATAGTAAAATTTTAACCACTAAGCACACTAAGCAATCACGATGAACACAAAGCTTAGCGCACTTAGTGCATTCTTTGTGACCTTTGTGGTTAAGTTACAAAATTACACTATTTCTAATGCTTTTTCGATTGTTTGATACACTTTTTCTAATTGATTTTTGGAAATTACATAAGGCGGCAAAATATAAACAATGTTTCCAACTGGGCGCAAAATGATGCCGTTTTCGATAAAGAAATTATAGAGTTTGTTGCGCATGGTTCCGTAATAACTTTCTTGAGAATTGGTTTTGATTTCGAGGGCAAAAATAACTCCGAGAATTCGTGTGGTTTTTACTTTTGGATGTGATTTTATTTTAGATTCAAAAGCCAAATGACTTTGATTTATTTCATTTATATTTTCTTGAATTTCAGAAGTTTGTAATAACGAAATACTTGCCAAAGCTGCGGCACAACCTGTTGGATTTGCAGTAAATGTATGTCCGTGAAAAAGAGCTTTGTTGGTGTCGTCATCATAAAATCCATCAAAGATTTCTTGAGTAAAAGTGGTGATTGCCATTGGAATTGTTCCGCCTGTTAATGCTTTAGACAAGCACATCATATCGGGTTTGTTTTCTAGATAATCTGAGGCGAATGTTTTTCCTGTTTTACCAAAACCTGTCATGACTTCGTCAGCAATCGTGAACACGTTATTTTGGTTACAAATAGCAATTAATTTATCTAAAACTTCTGGCGAATACATTACCATTCCTGCGGCTCCAAGTACTAATGGTTCAAAAATAAACGCTGCAAATTCGTTGGTTTTTACAAGATTTTCTAAAGCTTTTATAGTTTGTTCTTCGTTGCCTTGAGTCGGAACCGGAATACGAACAACTTCTAAAAGCGAACCTTTGAAGGCTTCTGTAAAAAAAGTAATTCCGCTGGCAGCCATGGCTCCGAAAGTGTCACCGTGAAAAGCATCTTCAAAAGCGATGACTTTAGTTTTTACTATTCCTTTGTTATAATTGTATTGTAAAGCCACTTTAATGGCTATTTCTACTGCAGTTGAACCATTATCGGAATAGAAAATTTTCTGTTGATTGGAAGGCAGAATTTCCATTAGTTTTTCTGATAATTCTACGGCTTTATTATGAGTAAATCCTCCAAATAAAACATGTTCCAAAGTAGTTAATTGCTCATAAATAGCATCAGCCATAACTTTGTTGGAATGTCCGAAAGGATTCACCCACCACGAAGCGATGGCATCGATATATTCTTTACCATTTTCATCCCACAACAATGCGTCTTTTCCTTTTACAATTGCAGGAAAATCGGCTACTGTTTTATGTTGTGTGTATGGATGCCAGTTGTGTTTTTTGTCTCGTTGTGAAAGATTCATTTTTATTAGAATATAGAAAATAGAGCATAGAATATAGACTAAGCGCTAAATGTTTTTGCAAAGATAACTAAGTCTATTTTCTTTATTCTATTTTCTCCTCTCTTATAATGTTAAAAGATTTTCTCGAAACAAATCAGCATAATATTGAATTACATTTTGATCGAAATAAGGCTCGTTATCTATTCTTCCTATGAATTTTGCTTTGGTTTTAGAAAGAATTATTTCTTCGGTAGCTTTATTTTCATCACCAGAAAAAATAATTCCAGAAACTTCAATCTTTCTTGATTTTAGAGCTTCAAAAGTCAATAAAGTGTGATTGATACTTCCCAAATAATGGCGAGAAACAATGATGACTTTGTAATCTTTTTGAATCAAATCTATTATACAATCTTCCTTGTTTAAAGGAACAAGAACGCCTCCAGCGCCTTCAATTACAAGATGATTTTTTGTTTTTGGTTCAATGATTTTTTTTAAATCAATTGTGATTCCGTCAATTGCAGCTGCTAAATGTGGACTCGCAGGTGTATTGAGTTTATAACTGTTTTCAAAAATTTGAGATTTGGGATTTGAGATTTGGGATTTTACTTTGTGACTATCAGAATTATCCAAATCACCTGCTTGAATAGGTTTCCAATAATCAGCTTCCAATGCTTGTGTTAGGATGGTTGATGCTACTGTTTTTCCGACATCAGTTCCAATTCCTGTTACGAATAGTTTCATAAAATAAGTTTGTTCAAAGGTCGTAAACTATAATTGGTTTTTAAAATAATTTCGTTTCAAGTTTAATAAATTTTATATTTACAAAAAAATAAATCATGGTATTAAGTAGATTTTGGTTAGTTATTTTTATTTCATCAATTGTATTTGTTATTATCAGTTTATTCACTGGCAACAGTTACACAATTGATCATGTTTTGAATGGAAAAAAAGATGATCCTATCCTAATTTCTGAAAAATATATAACCGAATTACCAGCTTTTATTAAAGACAGTATCGATAAAGCGCCTGAAAAAACAATGGTGATTAATCGCGATACGCTTACTATTGATACTACTTATGTTTATAAAAATAAAGTAGTTAAAATTTATAGTGGAGTTCAAAAATCAGATGGTTTATTACCAACTTGTAAAAGCACTTTGCTCGATTTGATTTTGCCTCTAATGGCCTATTTAGCCTTCTTCTGCGGATTAATGGAGCTTTTAATTATTTCAGGTGCTTCACAAAAATTGGCAAAGATTTTAAGTCCAGTTTTTGTAAAAGTCTTTCCTAGTATTCCTAAAAATCACCCATCAATTTCTTATATGACATTGAATTTCGCTGCCAATTTTCTTGGATTAGATTCGGCTGCAACACCATTTGGATTAAAAGCTATGGAAAGTTTACAAGAAATAAATCCCGAAAAAGACAAAGCTAGCGATGCACAAATCATGTTTATGTGTTTGCACGCATCTGGACTTACTTTAATTGCAACCTCAATCATTGGCTATCGTGCTGCTGCTGGTTCGGCAAATCCTGCAGATGTTATGTTGCCTTGTATAATTACTTCTTTTATTGGAACAATTGCCGCTTTTTTAATAGTTGGAATTAAACAAAAAATCAACTTCAAAAGTGCCTCTTTGGTTGCTGGATTAATGGGAATGATTGGAGCAATAATTGGATTGTTGATGTATGTAAATCAATTAGATTTGATTGGCAAAAACTATTTCACTACTAATCTTTCAGCTTTGATTTTGGTAGTAATAATTGTTTTCACTTTGATTTTATCATTTGTAAAAGAAAAGAAATTTATAGAAGCAAATACTACAGTTTATGAAGCTTTTGTAACAGGAGCAAATAATGGTGTAAAAACAGGAGTTACTATTTTTCCGTATGTTTTGGGAATGTTAGTTGCCATTTCACTGTTTAGAAATAGTGGATTATTTGAAATCATTAGCAATTGGATTGCCTTTGCTTTTTCCAACTTGGGTGTAAGCAAAGACATTACAGATGCGTTACCAGTTGCGTTACTTCGTCCTTTTAGTTCTGCTGGTTCTCGCGGTTTTTTAATAGATTCTATGAATACATTTGGTGCCGATTCGATGACAGGAAGACTGAGCAGTATTTTTCAATGTAGCGCCGAAAGTACTTTTTATGTAATTGCGGTTTACTTTGGTTCGGTTAATATAAAAAACACTCGATACGCTTTAGGAACGATGCTTTTGGTAGATGTAATTTGTGTAATTACTGCAATTTTTGTGGCAAGTTGGTTTTTTTAATAACAAAACCTGAAAAGTGTTGCTAAAAATTCAACGGAATCATTTTTTTTTGTTAAAAAAACACGCATTTACTCTTATAATGTTGCAGTTTGTCGGTTATAACAAATTTTATAGCACAACTTTGCGATAATTTTATATATTTGGGTTTTCTCAAAAAAAAATCAAACAAACAACCACCAACCATTTTAAATTTTCATAATTATGAAAAAAATTACTTTAGTATTTATACTGTTTTTTTGCACATTATTTGGCTATAGCCAATTAGCGCAAGAAGGATTTGAAGGTTCGGCAACGACTTTACCAACAGGCTGGAATGCTTATCACACTGGTTCAGGAACCACTCTTTTTGCTGCTACCAATTCGGCTACAGCAATTTGTGCAGGTTCTAATGCTGCTGTTATCAACAGACAGAATATTGGGCCAGGAAATTCTTCAAAAGATTATTTAATAACAAAGCAATTTAGTGTTCCAGCTAATGCTCAGGTACGATTCACAACTCGTCAGTCGTTTCAAGAAGATTTAGGAACTGTTTATAAAGTAATGCTTTCTACTAATGCTGATCCAAGTATATTGACAGCTTATGTTCAGCTAAAGTCTTACACTGAGAATGAAATGAATCCTGATGGATATAATACTTGTAAATTGCAAACAGTTGATATTCCAACAACAATTGCTACTGTAGGTCAAAATGTACACATTGCTTTTGTTAAAGAAGTCACCGCAACTCCAACAACTTGGGGTGAAAGATGGGGATTGGATGATATAAGTGTGGTTTCTAAATGTTTGCCAGTATCAAACCTGACTTTTACCAACCCTACAGCTACAAGTGCAACTTTAGGTTGGACAATTCCAGCAGGATCAACCACATGGAATTTAGAATATGTTGTATTAGGACAGGGATTTACAGGAATACCTAATGTTGTAGGATTAACAGCGGCATCAACTGGAATTTCTATTACAGGAAATGTGGTGACTTATATTTTAGGAAGTTTAACTCCTAATACGCAATATCAATTTTCAGTTCAAAATGTTTGTGCACCAGGAAATGAAAGTGAATGGAGTTTACCATTTAACTTTAACACTCTTAATTATGGTGCTGTTTGTGCTGATCCAATTCAGGTTACAGCTTTACCTTATCAAAATTCTGACAATACAGGAAACTTTTTAGATTTAGTAGATGTTGCTCAAGGAGCGGGTTGTGGAGCTGCACCAGCCGCT
>NZ_JAPZSP010000022.1 GCF_027531705.1 Flavobacterium sp.
CATCGTTGGATCGGTAGCTACAAAACTATACCAAACATCTTGCAAAGAAGTTGATGAACACGCAGTTGTAGTACCTGTATTGCTCGAACCACTAAAACTTCCTGTTGTAGTTACACAATTAGTATTTGGCGTTAGTACAACAGCATTTGAACAAGAGTCGTTTTGAGAAAAAGAATTGCTAAAAATTAAAAAAGGAATTAGGTATGTATATAATTTTAACTTCATAATGATATTTTTAAAAATAATTTCAACTTCTTACTGAATTTTTTGTGCAAAATTAAATTATTATTTTTCTAAATGAAATACCTGAAATTAGGTAATTATGTATTTTTTTTTAATATAAATATTAATTCAATAATTATTACAAATAAATAGATTAAATTGATAAACTTATAAATTGTATTTTGTATTTTGTGAAAAAAATTAATAAATGAACATCAAAATAACAGGCTCTGGAAGCTATATCCCCACAGAAATAGTAACTAATAAAGACTTTTCAAATCATGTTTTCTTGAATGAAGACGGAACGCCTTTTCCGCTTCCAAACGAAGTTATTACAGAGAAATTCTACGGTATTACAGGAATTGAAGAGCGTCGTTACGCTTCTGATGATTTATTGACATCTGATATTGCTTTTATTGCTGCAAAAAAAGCAATTGAAGACTCAAAAATTGATCCTGAAACTTTAGACTACATCATATTTGCACACAATTTTGGAAATCAGAAAAAAGGAGCTATTCAAGCCGATTTACTTCCAAGTTTGGCTACTCGTGTAAAACACAATTTACGTATAAAAAATCCGAAATGCGTGGCTTATGATATGCTTTTTGGTTGTCCAGGTTGGGTTGAAGGAGTTATTCAAGCTACCGCATTTATCAAAGCTGGAATGGCAAAAAAATGTTTGGTCATTGGTGCCGAAACCTTATCGAGAGTGGTTGATCCACATGACAGAGATTCTATGATATATTCTGATGGTGCAGGCGCGACAATTATTGAGGCTGTTGAAGGTGAAAACGAAGGAATTTTGGCCCATGAATCTGCAACTTATGCTTATGATGAAGCCAATTATTTATTTTTTGGAAATTCTTTTAATAAAGACCACGACCCAGACGTTCGTTATATAAAAATGCATGGCAGAAAGATTTACGAATTTGCCTTAAGCAATGTTCCAAAAGCCATGAAAGAATGTTTAGACAACAGCGGAATTGACATCAATCAAGTAAAAAAAGTATTGATTCATCAAGCCAATGAAAAAATGGATGAAGCCATTATTCAACGGTTCTACAAATTATACGGACAAACACCACCTGAAGGAATTATGCCTATGAGTATTCATAAATTAGGAAATTCAAGCGTGGCAACGGTTCCAACATTGTACGATTCTTTAATTAAAGGTAAAATTGAAAATCAAGAGATTCACAAAGGCGATGTAATTCTATTTGCATCAGTAGGTGCTGGTATGAATATCAATGCAATCGTTTATAGAATGTAATAAAAAAACCCAATCTGTTATAAACATGATTGGGTTTAAAAAAACTACTTACTATACTAAACTACTTATTACTAGTATTATCAAAGAATACAAGATTGTCAAGGTAAGTTCTAAACGGTATTTGATGAAGATATTCATTATTTTTTATTCAATTTTTGACTAGATACATTTCCATTTATATCTTCTATTTTAACTAAATATATTCCAGAATTTAATTGAGAAATATTAAATTCTTTTTCAGTTGTGGTCAAAACTTTTTGACCTTGTAAAGAATAAATTTCAACAGTTTTTAATTTATTTTCAAAATCAATTGCAACAATATCAGTTGCTGGATTTGGATATAAATTGAATTTTAAATTATTTTCATAATCACTAACACCTAAATTTGCAGTTGTAAATGCGTTGTTATTGGTAGTCTCTACAGAGCATCCTGTAAAATCAATTGTTCCCAATTCAAATGAATATACTGCATTTGGATTTAAATTTGTAATTACATAATTGTATGAAGTTAATGAAGAATTTGAAACTGGATTTGCAACAGTGATTGTAGTATATGGACTATCGTCATCAAAAACTGATGAAGCCTGAATACGTAATTCTACTAGTGCATTTACATTTGTGGTCATTAAACTATAATTTAGTGTAGCTGTTGTATTTGTTACATTATTGACAAAAATATTATTTAACGCTAATGTATTTAGTGTATTAAAACTAGAATTTGTAATTTCAGATCCAGCAGGATTAGTTGCTATAATTTTAATCCAATAACTTTCGCATGAACTTAAACCAGTTATTGTAATATCATAAGGTATAGTGGTATTTGGCGAAAGTGGCGAATTATTAATTACTCCTAAAGTTGTTAGTAAATCTGCTGTTCTTCCATATTCAATTCTATGACTTGTTGTGCTGTTTCCAGCATTTAAAGTATAATTTATAGTCGCTTGTGTTGCTCCAATATTAGAAACACTCACATTTGATATTACTGGTAAAGTGGCAGGAATATATAAATTTGCAACTTCGTTATCAGTTAAGGCTTCGTTATAAATTCGTAAATCATCCACTCTTCCATCAAAAAAACCTCCAAGTCCCAATGTTGTTCTTCCAATTCTAAAAATAGTACCAATTGTGTTTGGAATAATAGTTGAATTAGAAGTTAACAAAACACCATCTTTATATATTTTGGTGTTTATTCCATCATACACGAAAACCATTTCATAAAAATTATTATAATTTACAGAATTTGAAAATGGGATATCATTTGCCCAGTAATAATGTAATGCTTGACTTGTAGACGTTTGATCATATCCAAAAGATTGATTTGCAGTTGCTGTGCCATAACTAAATATATTGTTCTGTGAAACTAATGCTCCCGATTCGAATAGAAATCTTATAGCTACTGTTCTCTTTTTTGTTCCTTGAGGTAAAAAAGGTAAATTTATAGCCTGAGGATTATTATTTAATCTGATGGCTGTATTGTTATTTAAAAATCCAGAGTTTGGATTTTGAAATGATAAAGTTGGATCATTTTTATCTTGTGTATTACCATTAAACTCAAAATGATATATAGGAGTTTTCCTTGAATTCGAATCCTGCGTACAAAAGGCCTGAATTGAAGATTGAACAATAGTAGCAGTACTATTAATTGCCTCAACACGATAGGTATAGCATGTACCAGGGCTTAAACCTGTTATAGTGTAACTCATTGGCTGTGTTGTATTTCCTGTTGCGGTTGGACCATTGTATACACCACCAATACCGTCACCAAAAGCCGTTACAACAATTGAGGTTGAAGTTGAAGTTCCACCCGGATTTAAATCAAAAGTTACCGTTGCACTGTTAGATGTTGGCGACATATTAGTAACATTAGTAATTGTTGGTGTTGTTCCTACTGCATTTGGATTATACAAACTCAAAATTTCAGCAGCTGTCAGAGCGGTATTGTAAATCTTTAAATCATCTATTTGAACAGCGTCACCAGTTCCACCACTTGAATTTACTAATCGGTTTAAATACAATACTTGATTTAGAGTATTTAACGTTCTAGGATAATTACCCACATCAACTCCATTGTAGTAAATTGTTAAAGTAGTACCATTGTGTGTCATAGCAATATGAACCCAACCGTTATTACTTGCTTGAATTTGAGAGTTGGTTTGCGGAATATTATAATCGTTTCCAGTACCCCAAGTGTAATAGGAGTTTTGAACTCCATTTCTCCAAAATCCAAAAGCTTGATTACTTAGATTATTTCCCCAACCAACTACTGGATACGTTTTATTATCACTATCGTTTATAAATTTTGCCCAAAAACTCAAAGTTCTCGAACCATTTCCTGTAGGCAAACCTACTGCTGTTGCATTAAAATTTACTGTGTTTGGAATATTGATTGCTTTATTTGCTTGTCCTAATCTATCATTTACATAAGTAGGAATACCTGTTCCTGAGGAATTCCATGTTCCAAAATTGGAATTCGATCCCGAGTTTGATGTATTTCCATCAAAATTAAACTGATAAATTGGCGTTTGCCCAAAACTTATTGCTACAAAAAGCACTGTGAAAGTGTGTAATAGTTTTTTCATTTTTTTTATTTTTAAATTATGAAGCAAAAATATTTTCTAATAACTAATTCTATACTGATCACTACACGAACAGCAATTCTCACTTTATAAAATGTAAATCGATTTTAAATGAGATTTTCGATTTACAAAGTCATTTTAAACAACTTTGTTCATAAATGGTTAATTTGACTTCATAAATGGTAAATTCTTGAAGAATTAATTCAAAAAATAAATACTATTTTTGAAAAACACTAAATTCAATTTTATGAAAGCTTTGATTGTTGATGATGAATCTCACGCCCGTTCTTTATTGTCGAACACAATTAACGAACATCTTAAAGGTATTGAAATTATTGCCGAAGCGGAAAACGTAAAAGAAGCAGTGAAAATAATCAATAAAAACAATATTGACTTGGTTTTTTTAGATATAGAGATGCCGAACGAAAATGGTTTTGCTCTTTTTGAATATTTTGACAAACCAAATTTTGTAACCATTTTTTGCACCGCTTATTCTGAATATGCATTGCAAGCATTTGAAGTTTCTGCAGTAGATTATTTATTAAAACCAGTAACTATAAGTAAACTGCAAGAAGCGATTGAAAAAGCGATAAAAATAAAAGGACAAAATCAGATTTTACAAAGCGTATCCACACTAAGAGATAATTTATCGGTCAAGCAATTACAAAAAATTGCGCTACCACTTTCAGACGGATTACTATTTATTAAAATTGATGATATTCTTTACTTTGAAGCCGATGGCTCATACACTCACGTAATAACAACTAAAGAAAAATACTTAGTTTGCAAAAAAATAAAAGAATTTCATGAGCTGCTTACCAATGATTCTCGCTTCTTTAGAGTGCATCGCTCCTACTTGATTAACATTCAACAAATAAAAAAATACAGTAAAAAAGATGGTGCAACTTTAGTCTTTGAAAATAACAAAGTAATTCCTGTCGCACGAGAAAAGAAAAATGAGTTTGATGGATATATTGGTGATATTAGTGTTTAGGGTATGAAGAATCTGTTTTTAATTGTTTTTATTTTATTCAACTCAATATACAACTATTCTCAGAATAAAATATCAAGTGATGTAAATGATACACTTTCGGTAAATAATTTTGGAAAGAGTATCTATGAAGAAACTAATTTGCAAAAAAGCGAAAAACTTAATGAATATCTTTTATCAACAATAAAAGCTAGAATAAACTTAAAAACTGTAAATCCAAAAGCAAAAAAATATTATCAAATAGCATTGATAAGTGCCTCTTTAAGTCAAGCCTACTTTGAACAAGTTAAAGCAAACTATAAAAAATCAATTACGATAAATCTATATGCATTAAAAGAATCTAATAAAATAAAAAATAATTCCTTTGCGTGTTTTGCTAAAATGGCTATTGCTTTTAATTTTTTATGTTTAGAGGAATATGATAAAGCTCTTAAATACTACAAAGAATCTGAAATATTGGCAAAATACAATAATGAAAAAGCTGCTTTAGGTTATATCTATGCTCATATTGGAACTATTAATTATAAAAATAAAAACTATAACAATAGTTTAAAGTATAATTTCAAAAGTTTAGAAATTAGAAGAAAATTAAACGATATCAGTAAAATTGGTTACACTTTAAATAACATTGGAGAGAATTATTTAGCTATGAATCAATTATCTGATGCTGAAAAAAATTTTAAAGAAGCAGAGAAATTTAGTTTAAAAGCAAATGACACGAAGCAATTATCTGATAATTATTTAAACCTGGGAAATTTATATCTTTTAAAAAAAGAAAGCATAAAAGCACTTGATTATCTATTATTATCCAACAAATTAGGTAATGAATCTAAGAACCTAGAAATTATTAAAGAATCCTCTTTGAAATTATATAACGTATACAATGATAAAAGTCAATATAAGCTTGCATTAAAATTCTTAGAAGAATCGTTAAATGCAGAAAAAAAATTAAATAAAGATCAAAACAAAAATGAACTCTTAAAAGCTGAATTCAAATACGAAACTGAAAAAAAAGAAGCCCAAATAAAGGCATTATCTCAACAAAAAAAAATTGCAAACTTAGAATCACAACGCCAAAAAACGATTGCTATAATTTTAACGATTGCTATAATTTCATTACTAATAACAACTTATTTTTTATTCAATCGCTATAAAATCAAAAAACAAAACGAACTTTTAAAAGCTCAATTAATAGAAGCTGAAAAAACTATTGAAGCAGAGAAAAAAGCAACTGAAAGTGAACTAAAAGCACTTAAAAGTCAGATGAATCCACATTTTATTTTTAATGCCTTATCAAGTATTCAAGACCAATTTATGTATGGTGATAAAGTAATAGCTAATGAACAAATGGGTAACTTCACTCAATTAACAAGACAAATATTAAATGTATCAGGCAAAAAACAAATTCTACTTTCAACAGAAATTGATATTTTATCGAAATACCTTGAGCTAGAAAAAATGCGCTTCAAAACCGACTTTGAGTATAGTATAACTATTGGTACTACTATAGACGAAGATTACCATGAAATTCCTCCAATGCTTATTCAACCTTTTGTAGAAAATAGTATTAAACACGGTTTATTACACAAAAATGGTTTGAAAAAGGTAAGTATTGATTTTAATTTGAGTGATAACGAAGATTATATTATTTGTACTGTAGAAGATAACGGAATAGGTAGAAAAAAATCGCAAGAAATAAAAACTAATAATAAACATAATTCATTTTCAACCGAATCAATTGCACAAAGATTACAATTACTAAATAACAATGATGATAATGTTATTTATGAAGATTTAAAGGATGAAAATGGAAATGGTATTGGTACGCGAGTTATAGTTAAAATTTATTTGTAAATTTGGACTCTAAACTTGATTTTATCTTAAATGTACGAAAAAACATTTCCCAATAAACGCTTTAAGCATACTTTAGAATTTTTACAAAAGCACGTTGCTACATCAGAAACCATCTTTGATTTAGGTGTGCCAAATCCGTTTTCAAAAATCATGGAAGAGAATGGTTATACTGTAAAAAACACCAAAGGTGAAGATTTAGACAACGACCAAACGGCTTTACAGAACGAAACTTATTCCGTTTTTACAGCTTTTGAAATTTTCGAACATTTATTAAACCCTTATACTGTTTTACAAAATGTAAAGTGTGATAAATTGCTAATCTCAATTCCTCTACGTTTATGGTTTTCTCCTGCATACCGAAGCAAAACTGATATGTGGGACAGACATTACCACGAATTTGAAGATTGGCAATTGGATTGGCTTCTAGAAAAAACAGGTTGGAAAATCACAGCTCGTGAAAAATTTACGCATCCTGTAAAAAAACTTGGTTTCAGACCATTGTTGCGATATTTTACTCCTAGATATTATATAGTGTTTGCAGAAAGAAAATAGTTTTCAGTCACAGTTTTCAGTTTTCAGTTTTCAGTCTATGAAATATTACATTGTCATTCCTTCTCATAACGAAGAATCTTTAATTTCTTTGACACTTCAATCTTTGATTGAACAAACTGTTTTGCCAACAAAAATTGTTGTTGTAAATGACAATTCTACTGATAATACTGAAGCAATTGTTAATTTATTTGTCTCAAAATATTCTTTTATTTCTTTAGTTAATAAAACTTCAGATGCTATTCATTTACCTGGAAGTAAAGTCATTCAAGCGTTTCAAAAAGGATTAGAAACTCTGGATGAAAACTATGATTTTATTGTAAAAGCAGATGCCGATTTGATTTTTCCAAACAATTATTTTGAAACTATAATTAAGCATTTCAAATCAGATAACCGAATTGGAATGGCTGGTGGGTTTTGTTATATAGAAAAAAACGGCGAATGGATTTTAGAAAATCTTACTGATAAAGACCATATTCGTGGAGCATTAAAATCCTATAGAAAAGAAACCTTCAAACAAATTGGCGGATTAAAACCAGAAATGGGTTGGGATACTGTTGATGAATTATTGTGCAAATTCTATAATTGGAAAGTGGTAACTGATGAAAGTTTACATGTAAAACATCTAAAACCAACTGGTGCCAACTACAACAAAACGGCTCGTTATAAACAAGGCGAAGCGTTTTATTCGTTAGGATATGGATTTTGGATTACTGCTATTGCTTCCTTAAAATTAGCAATGATGAAGAAAAAACCACTACTTTTTATTGATTACATAAAAGGTTTTTGGAAAGCAAAATCATCAAAAAAAACACTTTTAGTTACTGATGAACAAGCTAAATTCATTAGAAACTATCGCTTGAAGAAAATGAAAGAAAAGCTACTATAAAAAAATGCCTCGCTATATAACGAGGCATTTTTGATTTTTATAATTTAATAAACTTAGTGTTTGAAGTTCCTTTATCTGAATTTATTTTGACAAAATAATTACCAGATTTTAATGATGAAACATCAACAGTTTCAACGTTTTTAGCATTTGGAATCGCTACTACAATTTGCCCTAGCATATTATAAATAGTTATTGATGAAATTTCAATTTCTTCTTTTTTACTTATGTTCAGATTATTCTCAACTGGGTTAGGAAATAATATAATATTTGATTTAGAAATATCATTGAAATTAGTTTGTGTTAATGGATTGTAATTACCAATTAATCTAATCGTACCGTTACACCATATATCATTATATTTATCAAAATCTCCTGTAACTAGAATTCTACCATCTGATTGAGGAAGAACATCATTTATGATACTATTAAAACCAGTTCCAATATTAAATGAAGTGTCAATAGTTCCATTACTCGATAATTTTAGTAAAGAGCTTTCAATAAGAAATGTTGTACCAGAATAAAACTCATTCATAATTGCAATAACACCATTATCTGGAAGGGTCTTCATTGTGCTAATACGTTTGAGTGGAACTTGATAATTAATACTATTAAATGAAGTATCTAATATACCATCTTGATTAAGTCTAGATACTGAATACCAATTCACATTATTATACCTTATATCTCCAGCTATAATGATTTTTCCATCGCTTTGAAAATCAATTGCAGTAATAGTTGAATATGAATCAATATTTGTATTAAAAGTTGGATCATAAGTTCCATCATTATTTAGTCGCACAATTCCTTTTAAAACAGTTGGATTACCCATATTAACATCAAAACCTGTAAATTGACCACTTACTAATATTTTACCATTAGGCAGCACTTTTATGCAGTTTATATTATTAGTATTAAATCCTAATTGATTATTTACAAAATCATAGTCAGGAGATCCATCTGAATTTAATCTCATTATTTTCCCGTTTGAAACATTATTCAAAAGTAGTTTGTTGTTTCCATCAAGAGTCATAAAAGTATCTGTATTGGAAGAAATACCAAAATTTGTATATGGGGTAATAAAACTAGTATCAACAGTATAATCTGAATTTATCCTAATTAAATCATATCCATAATAATTACCTCCTGAATTGGTATATCTTTTTGCTTTTAGCAAAATAATTTTACCATCCGATTGCACCAAACCATTTTCGATGTAATTGGTCTTATCATTGAAATCAATATTATTGTTTAGAAAATTTTCAAGATTGGGATGTATTACAAGTTCACCTTGATTATTTAATAGTTTGATCCCAAAATGATTTTTTACGCCGCCATCCCATTTTATATTTCCTAAAACAAGAATTTCATTATTATTGTTTTTAATAATTTTTTTTCCAGCATAATATGTCCCTTTTTGAGTTGTTGGAATCAAATTACCTGATTGGTTATAAACTACTAACTTGCTATTATAGGCAGTTTGTGTTATTCCTTGTGGTGGTGGTACTTCCCAAGAAATAGAGGTTATGACCTCGCCCGAAGGTTGTAAAAATATTTTTGATATTTTTATGTTTTCTTCATTTGTATTTGACGATAGTAAAGTGCCAGCAGCATTATAAACAGAAAATCCTCCTGTACTATTGACCAATAAAAAATTACCATCATCAAGGATTTCATAATCTATACTTGAACAAATCGGAACAGTAAAACTAGTATCCAAAGTACCAGATGCTGTAAGTCGCCAACAACTATTACCCACTGAATAGTAAGTTTTGATAACTATTTTGCCGTCATTTTGAAATCTTATTTTTGGCAAACTCCCATTAAGTATTAAATTTCCACTAAAAAATGTATTTGGTATATTAAAAGTGGTGTCATTAGTGCCATTAGCCAAACGTCGTCCAACATTAAAAACAACATCATTAACTGTAGTGCCTAAACCATCCAAATCTCTTGATGTCATGTATACAATTTTTCCACTAGTATCAATTTCAAAATCAATTACATAACTTATTGTGTTATTCCCAGCAGATACACCTGAACTAAAAGTATTGTCAAATGTTCCATTAGAATTCAATCTAAATAAATCGCCTTTACCTGATATATTTACTTTACCTCCAACTAAAATTTTTCCAGAACTTAAAATTTTTACAGCATGTAGTCCATATATAGTAAAATTTGCCAGTCCAGTTGTATTTGCAAAAATAAATGAAGAATCAAAAAATCCATTACTATCAAGTCTTGCAATTTTATTAACAGAAACTCCGTTAACACTGCTAAAATTTCCAACAATAATAATTTTATCATTGCTTTGAACATCAAAATCATAAACATTATTAATCACCATCACATTAAATGTTGTGTCTGGTGTAAAATCGGCATTTAGTCTGTACAAAGAACTTGCTGGATAAACAAAGTTTTTATATGCAGAAATTCCTCCTCCTAGAACTATGAATTTCCCATTTGATTGCTTAATCATTTTTCTGCCACCAGTATGAAAAATATTGTCTACAATATTAAAACCATTGTCAATTTCAGCTGAACTCTGCCCAAACCCAATACCAAAAACTAAAAACGAAATTAAAAGGAATATTTTTTTCATAAAAATCAAAATTTAGTCAAATATAAAAATTAATTTGTGTTTTTATTAAATTATACAAAGTATTTTCTTTCAATAGATTAAACTTGTATTTTAAAAAATTCTATACAACTGTATAAAACTCACAACTAATCACTATTTTTGACGATATTTTTAAACCATGATGCTAGTTCGCTATTTATCGCAGATAGGAAAATATTTTTTGATGCTCAAAGAAATTTTCAACAAACAGACAAAATGGTCTGTTATGCGAAACCTTATTTTTAAAGAAATTGACGATTTGATAATCGATTCTTTGGGAATTGTGGCGTTTATTTCGTTTTTTGTGGGTGGAGTTGTTTCTATTCAAACAGCATTAAATTTGACCAATCCACTAATTCCAAAATATTTAATTGGTTTTGCCACAAGACAATCTGTGATTTTGGAATTTGCGCCAACATTTATTTCGATAATTATGGCAGGAAAAATGGGTTCCTTCATCACGTCAAGTATTGGAACTATGCGAGTTACTGAACAAATCGACGCATTGGAAGTTATGGGTGTTAACTCATTAAATTATTTGGTTTTCCCAAAATTGATTGCGCTACTTCTCTACCCGTTTGTAATTGGAATTGCCATGTTTCTGGGTATTTTGGGCGGTTGGATGGCAGCTGTGTATGGCGGATTTTCTTCAGCAGATGAATTTGTTAGCGGTATTCAAGTTGACTTTATTCCTTTTCATGTGGCCTATGCTTTTATAAAAACATTGTGTTTTGCTATAATTTTAGCGACAATACCTTCATTTCATGGCTATTATATGAAAGGCGGCGCTCTTGAAGTTGGTAAAGCTAGTACAGTTTCCTTTGTTTGGACATCGGTTGTAATCATTTTGGTAAATTATATTTTAACACAATTACTTTTAACCAACTAGTTATGATAGAAGTTAAAGACATCAAAAAATCTTTTGGCGACCAAATGGTTTTAAAAGGAATTTCAACGGTTTTAGAAGCTGGAAAAACGAATTTAATTATTGGACAAAGTGGCTCGGGAAAAACGGTTTTTTTAAAATCATTATTAGGAATTCACAACATTGATAGTGGAACAATATCGTTTGACGGAAGAATTTATTCCGATTTGAATGCTGATGAAAAAAGAGAATTAAGAACAGAAATTGGAATGGTTTTTCAAGGAAGTGCTTTGTTTGACAGTATGACGGTTGAAGAAAATATTGGATTTCCTCTAAAAATGTTTACAACTAAAACACCTTCCGAAATTAAAGAACGTGTTGATTTTGTAATTCATAGAGTAAATTTAATCAATGCTCATCACAAAAAACCATCTGAATTATCTGGTGGAATGCAAAAACGTGTGGCAATTGCAAGAGCTATTGTAAATAATCCTAAATATCTTTTTTGTGATGAACCCAACTCAGGTTTAGATCCAAAAACGGCTATTTTGATTGACAATTTGATTCAGGAAATTACAGCTGAATATAATATTACAACGGTTATTAATACGCATGATATGAACTCCGTTATGGAAATTGGAGACAAAATTGTTTTCCTAAAAAACGGATTGAAAGCTTGGGAAGGTTCAAAAGATGAAATATTCAAAACCGACAACGAAGCGGTTACCGATTTTGTATATTCATCTGAATTGTTTAAAAAAGTTAGAGAAGCGGTTTTACGAGAGGGTTAGATTACAATTCGTTAGCCAAAGCCGTAATTCTTTTAATATCTTGCTCTTTACTTTTTGGATAAATTAGCAAAACTCCTTCTTTGTCAACAATGATATAATCGTTTAAACCGTCAACAACAATTAGTTTGTTTGCATCAGAACGAATTATATTATTTGAAGCGTTTTCTAAAACCACTTTTGCGTTTATAACACCATTGTTGTTTTCGTCTTTAACTAATTTTTCGTGTAATTGTCCCCAAGTTCCAAGATCATTCCAATCGAAAGTAGCTGGCAAAACAAATACATTTTTGGCATTTTCCATTACGGCATAGTCAATTGAAACATTTTCGGCAGATGCGTAATTTTTTTCTATAAAATCTTTTTCAGAACTTGTATTATAACTTTCCAAACCTTGCAAGAATAAAGTATTCATTTGCGGCTGAAACTTTTCAAAAGCAGAAGTTATCGATTTGGCACTCCAAATAAAAATTCCACCATTCCAAAGGAAATTTCCAGCATCTAAAAAAGATTTTGCAGTAGCATAATCAGGTTTTTCCCTGAATTGATTCACTTTTTTTATCGAATTATTATCTGATTTATCAAATTCAATATAACCAAAACCTGTATTTGGAAAAGTTGGCTGAATTCCTAAAGTCATTAAAGCATCTTCTTTTTCGCAAAAATCGAAACATTGTTTTAAATTGTTTGCAAATTCATCTTCATCTTCAATCCAGTGATCGCTTGGCGCCACAACCATAACAGCATTTGGATTCATTTTTTGAATTTTCAAAGAAGCATATAAAATACATGGTGCTGTATTTCGCATGGCTGGCTCTAGCAAAACTTGTTCTTGTTTTACCATTGGCAACTGTTCGAGAACCAAATCATTGTATCGTTCGTTGGTTAAAATCAAAATATTCTCAGCAGGAATTAATTTTGACAAACGACTAAATGTTTTTTGAATCAATGTGCTTCCTGCACCTAACATATCGTGAAATTGCTTAGGAAGTTCTGTTGTAGAAACTGGCCAAAATCGTGAACCAACTCCACCAGCCATTAATATTGCATAATAATTATTATTCATTTTTTTTAGGTTTTAAGTTATTTAGGGGTTACTATTCTAAAATTTTTAATCTGTATAGCAAATATATTTATTAAAATAAGAAATAAAGTCAAAGTCATTATAGAATACACTTTTCTTGCTTCGAAATGAAGATTTCTATAGATTAAAATTAACCTGGAATTATCTCAACCTCAGCGTTGGCGTTAAACAAAAAAGTTCTTCCTGTGTTTACTTCAATACATTCATATCTTTTTACTCGAAGTCCTTTTTTCTGAAAAATTCTTCCGTTTTTTATTCTGAACAAACTACCACTTGGTACTTCGTGAATGTAATGAATATCGGGCTTTCTTTCGTCAAATTGTTTTAAGGCGAAAGCTAATTTGGCATCAGTATCACTACTTGCAGTTGGATTTCTAAAATGATTAGCTACTAAAGGCAAAACCGAATGCGGAAAAATTTCAGGTCGAATAAACGGAACCATTAATCTTTGAAACGTCATCTTCCACTCTACTCCATGTGGCAAAATTTTTCTTCCAAATTGTTCAAAAGCTACTAAATGTGCTATTTCGTGTACTAGTGTTATCAAAAATCGGTATTTATTCAAATTGGCATTTACCGTAATTTCGTGTTTACCTGAAAGCCCTTTTCGATAATCACCATGGCGCGTTTGTCGCTCGTTAACGATTTTTAAATGCACAGCATTAGCTCTGATTAATTCAAAACATAAATTCACTGCATGTTCAGGAAGATATTTTGATAGGACTTCGCTCATTTATTTATCAATATTCTTATTTAAGTCTAATAATGATTTAGCATTGAGTGAAGAAACAACTTTTTTTCCCGTTTTTGCTTCCAATTCTTTCATAGCAACTTTGGCAACATTTCCGCCTTGTTTTGCTACTTTTTTACTTTCTTCAAAAGTTTCAGGATTTACTGCTTGAGAAATATCTTTAGTTGAAGCTTCGGCTAACATGTTTAATATTAATTCGGTATTAGTCATGTTATCGCGAAGATTTTCTTTTTTTAACCCTTTCAGAATTTTATATTCTTTGGTAGTTTTTCCCGACCAAGATTTTGAAATAATATCGGTTAAAGTTGCTAATTGTTGTCCTTCTTTTAAACCTCTACTTTTCCATTCATCGGTAAGTTCTTTACGAATTTCAATACTTTTTAATCGTTGATTTATCCAATTCTCTGAATATCCTAATTGCAAATATTGTTCTAAAGCTCGGTCAATAGTCAATTCTGGATCTTGAATTTCATCTAATCTTTCAGAAGCAATTTGAGCCAACCAAAGTTTAAAAGGTTCAGCTTTAGGCGAAGGAATGGATTGAATTAGTCTAAAAAGTTGCTCAGTATCAGCGACATCAGTTAAACGCATTTTACCATCTGGAGCAATCATTTTCAACCCGTGACAATTCGTCACGGTTTCATTTCCTTCAGCTTTTAATCGCTGTTTTAATTTTCTCCAATAAGCATTTGCATTTACACTATCTGTTAATATTGCTATCACATCAATAATAGAAACAAACCACTTTTCTTGATCAGAATCCCAAATAGTTCTTACATTTTTACTTTCAAATAACTGAATGGCGTTTACTTTTGTCATGTTTATATAATTTAAATGAAGGTACAATTTACAAAAATAATTTAATATTTAAGGAGTTGAACTAGAAACCTGTAGGACTTTACCGTTATAAAATTTATTTCCTTTCAAAGCAAAATTGAAAATATAATCTGCCATTTCTTTTGGTGAAATTGGTGCTTCATAACCCGGAAATGCTTCTTGCAACATTTCGGTATTTACAGCTCCAAGTGCTAGAACATTGAATGCAATTCCTTGTTCTTTGTATTCTTCTGCCAATAATTCTGATAGAGTAATTACAGCACCTTTGCTTGAACTGTAAGCTGCCAATCCAGGGAATTTCATGCTTCCTTGAATTCCGCCCATAGAACTTATGGAAACAACGTGACTTCCTTTTTGCATGTAAGGCAAGCAAGTTCTAATTAAATTGGCTACTCCAAAAACATTTACTTTATAAACTCGTTCAAAGTCAGATTGCGTCAACTGTGAGAATGGTTTATTAACTAAACATCCTGCATTATTGATTAAAACATCTACTTTTTTCCAAGTGGAAGCTATAAATTTATCAATGATGTGCATTTCATCTTCTACAGCAATATCTATAGAAAGACAAGTAATGTTTGGATTATCAATTAATTCTTGAGGTGTTTTTCGTGAAATGGCTAAGACTTGATGACCTTCATTTGCAAATTGTAATGCCAATTCGTAACCAATGCCTCGCGAAGTTCCTGTTATAATGATATTTTTCATTTGTTTCTTTACTTGATGGTAAAGATAAAAAAAACTATTTAGAATACTTTTTATAAAACTTAAATCCTTGTACTAATCCCAAAATTATAAATACTAACGGAATTATTACTTTCATTAAATACTTTGCTAAAAAATCAGTTTGGTTAGTTACATAATCTAAAGATAAAATCAAAACCAACATTCCAGAAAAGGTTCCGATAATGGTACCTAAAACGTAGAAATATTTTCTTGATTTTGAAACTTCTATATAATTTCCATTTAGAAGATACAAATT
Source organism: Flavobacterium sp. (assembly GCF_027531705.1). GTDB lineage: Bacteria > Bacteroidota > Bacteroidia > Flavobacteriales > Flavobacteriaceae > Flavobacterium. The sequence goes on from NZ_JAPZSP010000022.1 coordinate 16,276, forward strand.
CCAACTTGTCCAAAACGGAATTTGAATGAAGTTTAAACAACTTAGAATTACTCCAACAACAAACGGAGAATAATCAACATATTTGTCTAAAACTGTTTGTGAAGAAGCCTCTTTTGATGCACTTGAATAAAATATATAAGCCAATAGAAACATAAAAATAATTGAAAATGCTTCAATAAATTTAATCAGTTTTTTATTTTCAATTAATTTATTAGCAAATATCAAGGTGAAATAAATCACAAAAAACTCAATCGAGATCACTCCAAGTAAATAGAAAATAGTTTCGTTTAACCCGAAACTTTTATAAACTTCATAACCCACAATATTCAAATAACCAAGCGGAATTGAGCCAATAAAACTGACTAAAAATCCGACGAATATGTTTTTTAGAATTTGCATTAAAAATTTACAATCTTATTACTTTGCTCCAAATGTAATTTATATTGACGCATTCCTTCTTTATGCTCCAAATAAGGAAATCCTCTTTTATGATTTTGAACACTTACTTTATACATGTAAGTAATGTGACGCGCCAATTCTTTCCATGCAAAAAAGAGCGAATGTTTTGGGTCATAAATATGTGTTGGCTCACTTCCTGCTCCATTTATTTCAACAATTGCAAAGTTTTTTCCTTGTTCTAAATCTATCCATGAATCATACATAATATCCAATCTTCCGAAATAAAATTCAGGAATTTCTTGACACATTGCATCGATTGTTTGATTTAATTTATCTGTAATTAAATTACTTGCATCAATAAATTTTGCACCACGAGCATGATTTCCGTAAGGCACAAGATTTAGTTTTTTACCTTTTTCTAAAACCTCATTAAATTGAGTTCCGAAATCTTTCTTAATATTTTCAATTTGTAATTCATAACGTGGATTTGCTCTTATCAATTGCTCCATTGTTGCTTTTCCATCACCTTCAATAATTACATATTCTTTGGCTACAATTCCAGTTACTTTTCCCTTTTTCTCATTGGGAAATCGAACATAAAAAATACCAACTTCATTGGCATATGGAATCAAATCTTGGATTAAATAATCAAAATTTGCATTAGAATTATAAGTTCTCAATTCTTCCAAATCATGAATTTTTCTTACTGCAGAACCTCTTAAACCAATATCAGGCTTTGCAATAAATGGAAATTGAATAGTTGAATTTTGAAAAACTGAAATTACTTTTTCAAAATCGTTATTTTCGAAAACCAAAGCTGTTTTTGGATAATATTTTTGCGGAATTAAATCGTAAATTTCCTTTTTACTTTCAGCCATAAATCCACCGTTTTTTATCTTCGGATTACTTGCGTTAAAAAAGAAAATTGTACGCGATTTTAAAGCATAAAAAGCCCACAAAAAATAAATAGGAATATAGACAATTTGAAACGGCCAATATTCCCAACGAAAAAGTTTATGAAAAAAAAGTTTCAACTTATTTAATGGTAATTGAATTAATGAATTCCTCCTGATTTTGTAAATCAAAATACGAAAGTACAATTTTATTTTCTTGAATCACAGTTTGTGTAATACTCAAGGTTTTCAATTCGCCATTTCTATTGATAATCAGTCCGTTTTCAGAATCATCTTCTTTTGTATAACGATGAAATTGGAATAATTTTTCAGCAGAAATCTCATTCGAAACTATAAAATTTTGAAATAATTCAGCTCTATACTCACGAATTTCTTTTGGATATAAAGTTGACGAAGACCAAATATGACTTTGATTTACATCTAAATTTAAAGTAGATTTTTCGAATTCATTCCAACGTAGTTGATATAATTTTTTGTCCTGAAATAAGACAATTGTAAAAGGCTCAATATCTGATAAATCAATCAAATTCCATTCTTCAATGGGTGAATTTGAGCTTATTAAATCAAGAACAATTAATCCGCGACTTTTTCTGTAAGATGGTTTTAATTGATGCTTTTCATCGGCGCCATTTAGTAATACTAAAACAGTTCCATTTTCGGCAACAGCATACCAAGTCCCACCAGCTTTTTGGTCTTTTGGAAAATAGATGTTTTTGTTATTTACCGAATATTTTTGAGGTTCAATAGCACTTGGACGAGCTACTTTTTCATCACGATTGTGAGTTAAAATTGCTTTTCCGTTAGAAAAAACAAAACTTACTGTGCACATTGTTTTCTGTATTCAATTGTAGAACGAGCAACTCCAAAATTTGAATCGATTTTTATCGAATCATTTTGCAAAACGGCTACTTTTATTAATGCTTGATGATGAATACAATGTTCTAAATTATACAGCAATTCACGATTGTAATTACTTTCTATTTCTATAGTTTCTCCATCAATTATTTGGTGCAAAATCAAACTTTTATTTGGCTTTTCAAGATTGCTTTTTATGGTTTCAATAGCTAATTTTGCTGTTTCAGTACATGTTTGAATAGCATAATCTCTTTTTCTACTATCATAATTTACAACACCACTTTCATATTGATTCTCTAAACATTGAAAAAGCTCAATTATATGACGCATATGCTCACCAATTGTTGCATTACTCAATCCATGACACGGACATGAAAAGTCATCTTTTGTCAATTGAGACAACAAATCAGATAATTCAGTAAGTGTATTTTCAATGGACGGAATAAGCATCTTATCAATTTTTTTTCAAATATAAATAAAAAACTCTTTAAGAAATTACCTTAAAGAGTTTTTTGAATTATAATTAACTTTTATTTCTAAATCAATCCTCTAGAAATCACAATACGTTGAATTTCAGAAGTTCCTTCATAAATTTGAGTGATTTTAGAATCACGCATCATTCTTTCAACATGATATTCAGCAACATAACCATTTCCGCCATGAATTTGAACTGCTTCATTAGCTACTTCTAAAGCAATTTCAGACGCATATAATTTTGCCATAGCACCAGAATGCGCAATGTCTTTACCTTCGTCTTTTTCGCAAGCAGCTTTCATTACTAATAATTTGGCAGCAGTAACTTTTACGTACATATCGGCCAATTTAAAAGCAATCGCTTGGTGATTGAAAATTTCTTTTCCAAATGCTTTTCTTTCTTTTGAATATTTCAAAGCAATTTCATAAGCGCCAGTTGCAATTCCTAATGCTTGCGATGCAATTCCGATTCTTCCTCCGTTTAAAACATTCATTGCGAAAGCAAATCCGAAACCGTCTTCACCTATTCTATTTTCTTTTGGAACTTTTACATCGTTGAATAATAACGAATGTGTATCACTTCCGCGAATTCCCATTTTTTTCTCTTTTGGTCCGATATCAAAACCTTCCCAACCTTTTTCTACAATAAAAGCATTGATTCCTTTGTGACCTTTTTCAACATCAGTTTGAGCAATTACTAAATAAGTTGAAGCAGTTGAACCATTTGTAATCCAGTTTTTTGTACCGTTTAACAAATAATAATCTCCTTTATCAATTGCTGTAGTTTTTTGCGATGTAGCATCACTTCCAGCTTCTGGTTCTGACAAACAAAAAGCACCAATAACTTCACCTTTAGCAAGAGGAACTAAATATTTCATTTTTTGTTCTTCGTTGCAATATTTTTCCATTCCGGCACAAACTAATGAGTTATTTACCGACATGATAACAGCTGCCGAAGCGTCCACTTTAGCAATTTCAGTCATTGCCAAAACATAGGAAACGCTATCTAAACCTGAACCACCATATTTTGGATCAACCATCATTCCCATAAACCCTAAATCTGCCATCATTTTGACTTGTTCAGTTGGAAATTTAGAATGTTCGTCTCTTTCAATTACTCCAGGTAGTAGTTCGGCTTGAGCAAAATCTCTTGCAGCTTGCTGAATCATCAAATGCTCTTCGGTAAGATTAAAATCCATATCTTTTTAAGTATAAATGTATATTGTAAAATGTATATTGTATTTTTGAATGCCAAAAGTACATTTTAAAACTTAAAATCTCAAACGATTTCGTAAATTTAGAATATGTTTAAAGAATCTTATAATATTATTGGAGTAATGTCAGGCACCTCTCTTGATGGAATTGATTTAGCACACATTAATTTTACTACAAAAGAAGGCAAATGGAATTACCAAATCCTTGAATCAGAAACCATTTCATATTCTCAAGATTGGTTAAACAAATTGAAAGTAGCCGTAAGTTTTTCTGAAGAAAATTTGATTGATTTAAATGAAGATTATACAGAACTTTTAGGAAAAATTATAAAATCATTTATCGAAAGAAACTCAATTTCAAATATCGATGCCATTTGTTCTCATGGACATACTATCTTACACCAACCTCAAAATGGTTTTACACTTCAAATAGGAAATCTTCCTAAAATAGCAGAAATAATTCAAGAAAAAGTAGTTTGTGATTTCCGAGTTCAAGATGTGAAATTGGGTGGTCAAGGTGCACCATTAGTGCCAATTGGTGATAGAATTTTATTTTCAGAATATGATTATTGTTTAAATTTAGGTGGATTTTCTAATATCTCATTTGAAGAAAATTCAAGGCGAATTGCTTTTGATATTTCACCTGTGAATACGGTTCTAAATTTTTACTCTAATAAATTAGGATTAAATTACGATGATAAAGGAAAAATCACTCGTTCAGGAAATATAAATTCGGATTTGTTGAAAGAATTAAACACTTTAGATTATTATAAAAAATCATTTCCAAAATCACTCGGATTTGAGTTTGTAAAAGAAACTGTATTGCCATTAATTGAAAAATATTCTATTTCAATTGAAGATAAAATGCACACATTTACCGAACATATTGCTTTACAAACTTCATTAGCATTACCAAACAAAACCGGAAAAATTCTGATAACTGGTGGAGGAGCTTACAATGATTTTTTAATTGAACGAATGCAGTTTCACTTGCCAAATATCAAAATCATAATTCCTGACAATAAAACTTTAGAATTTAAAGAAGCGTTGATTTTTGGGCTTTTAGGAGTTTTGAAATTACGAAATGAAATCAATGTTTTGAGTAGTGTTACTGGCGCGAAGATGGATCATAGTTCAGGAAATATTTTCATTCCATGAAGAATTTCAAATACCCAATTTTAGTTTTATTGATAATCATTTTAGGGATTCTTTCTAGAAAAATCTCAATCATTCCACTTTTCGTTGGCGATTTATTATATGCAATGATGATTTATTTCATTGTTAGATTTTTTTTCAATAAAAACAATTTGCTAAAATCTGCCATCATTGCTTTATTAATTTGTTTTAGCATCGAATTTCTTCAACTATATCAAGCCAATTGGATGATTGAAATTAGAAAAACAACTTTCGGACATTATATTTTAGGTCAAGGATTTTTATGGAGTGATTTGGCTGCTTACTTCATTGGAGTTTTAATTTCATATTCGATTGATAAATATTCAAAAAGATTAAGGTTTAAACAAATTTTATAAAAGGAAAATCTCAAATCTTTTTAAAACCTTATATTTGCAACACAAACAGACTACATAAACAAACAATGAAAGATTTACTTAAAAAATTCGAAAATAAACAACCCGAAATAGTATTCAACTGGAAAGATAGCGAAACCGAAGCCGAAGGTTGGACAGTAATCAATTCACTTCGTGGCGGTGCAGCTGGTGGTGGAACTCGCATGAGAAAAGGTTTAGACATGAACGAAGTTTTATCGTTAGCCAAAACAATGGAAGTGAAATTTTCTGTTTCTGGTCCGGCAATTGGTGGAGCAAAATCTGGAATTAATTTTGATCCGAACGATCCTCGCAAAAAAGGCGTTTTACAACGTTGGTACAAAGCAGTTTCGCCTTTGTTGAAAAGTTATTATGGAACTGGTGGTGACTTGAATGTTGACGAAATTCACGAAGTAATTCCATATACTGAAGAATGTGGTGTTTGGCATCCTCAAGAAGGAGTTTTTAACGGACATTTCAAACCAACAGAAGCAGATAAAATCAATAGAATTGGACAATTGCGTCAAGGTGTTATCAAAGTAATTGAAAATCCAAAATTTTCTCCAGACGTATTAAGAAAATATACAGTTGCTGATATGATCACTGGTTATGGCGTTGCTGAGGCAGTTCGTCATTATTATAACACTTATGGTGGCGATTTTAAAGACAAAAAAGCCATTGTTCAAGGATTTGGAAATGTAGGTTCGGCGGCAGCTTTTTACTTAGCTGAAATGGGCGTAAAAGTTATCGGAATTATTGACCGCGATGGTGGAATCATCAACGAAAACGGATTCTCATTTGAAGAAATCAGACGATTATTCTTGAATAAAGATGGTAACAAATTGGTTGCAGAAAATATGATTCCATTTGAAGAAATCAATCAAAAAATATGGACGATTGATGCCGATATTTTTGCTCCTTGCGCGGCTTCAAGATTAGTAACAAAAGACCAATTGGATAATCTAATCCATTCAGGATTGCAAGTGATTTCGTGTGGCGCGAATGTTCCGTTTGCTGATAAAGAAATTTTCTTTGGACCGATTATGGAAGAAACCGATAGTAAAGTAAGTTTGATTCCTGACTTTATTTCAAATTGTGGTATGGCTAGAGTTTTTGCCTATTTTATGGAGAAAAAAGTACAAATGACTGACGAAGCCGTTTTTTACGATATTTCTGAAACAATCAAAAAAGCTATCGAGAAAACACACGATTTAAATAATTCAAAAGTAAACATCAGTGCTACTGCATTTGAAATTGCATTAAAACAGTTGGTATAACAATTATTTTTTAGTATTTTCGTTATACAATAATAACTTTCTATTTATGGCATTTATCGAAACTGAAAATAAAAGGAAATCTCTAGGAATAACAACTGCTATCTTTGCATTGTTATTTTTGGTTTTATTTTATCTAAAATTTTCAAATGTTGTCAATTTGGAAATGTTAGAAGGCGGTGGCGGTGGCGGTGAAGTTGCTGTAAATTTTGGTGATAGCGAAGTTGGATCAGGTGATAATTTCGAATCAATGGAAAAAGTATCTGCTGCTCCTGAAAAAACCGAAGAAACTGTTGCGGATGAAAAAGAAATAATTGTTAGTGATAATGATGATGCACCAGCAATTGTAACTGTAAAGAAACCTGTAGAAAAACCAAAAAAAGTTGTCACAGAAAAACCAGTTGTAAAAGTTGTTCCCAAACCATCAAAATCAACTTCAGATGCTCTTTCTAGTATTATGAATGGTTCGTCAAAATCGGGAGATGGTGACGACAAAACTGCTGGCAACAAAGGAAAAGCTAATGGAGATAAAAATGCAACTGGCTATAATGGCGGTGGTGGTTCAGGCACAGGAAGCGGTGGTGGTAACGGAAGCGGTCAAGGTCTTGGAACTGGAAGCGGATATGGAAACGGAAATGGCGGAGGTAGAGGAAATGGAGTTGGAAATTATCAATTGAGTGGTCGAAAAGCACTTTCTAAACCACAACCTAAATATACTTGTAACGAAGAAGGAACGGTTGCTGTTGAAATTTCTGTAAATAGTTCAGGTGTTGTAACTAATGCAACTGCTGGAGTTAGAGGAACAACAAATTCAGCAAAATGCTTATTAGATCAAGCAAAAATTGCTGCCTTGAGTACTAAATTTGATGCAAGTGCAAGTGCTCCAGAAAAACAAGTTGGAAAAATTCTTTATAGCTTCAAATTAACGGAGTAAACCATCTTTTTAAAATGAATTACCAAGAAACTGTAAACTGGATGTTTGAACAGTTACCAATGTATCAACATCAAGGAGCTTCTGCTTACAAAGAAGATTTATCCAACACTATTTTGCTTGCAAACCATCTTAGCAATCCTGAAAAAAATTTAAAATGTATTCATGTTGCAGGCACCAACGGAAAAGGATCTACATCGCATATGCTTGCTTCCATTTTTCAAGAAGCTGGATATAAAACTGGACTTTATACATCACCACATTTAAAAGATTATCGCGAGAGAATAAAAATTAATGGAAAAGAAATTTCGGAGGATTTTGTTTGTGAATTTGTAACAAAACACAAATCATTTTTTGAAGAAAATTCATTAAGTTTTTTTGAAATGACCGTCGGATTGGCTTTCGATTATTTTCAAAAAGAAAAAGTTGATATTGCCATTATTGAAGTTGGTTTAGGAGGTCGTTTAGACTCAACAAATATAATTTCTCCTTTGTTGTCAGTAATCACAAATATAGGTTTAGACCACACCCTGTTTTTAGGTACAACTTTAGCATCAATTGCAAAAGAAAAAGCGGGAATTATAAAACAAAAAATTCCTGTTGTAATTGGAGAATTCACTAGCGAAACAAAACCTGTTTTTATTACGAAAGCTAAAGAAACTAATTCAAAAATTTATTTTGCATCTGAATTAATCAATAAAGAATATGCTTCAGCACTTCTAGGCGATTACCAATTTCACAACAAAAAAACCGTCTTACAATCAATAAAAATCATTCAAGAAAAATATGATTTTCAAATTTCTGAAATCAATATTGAAAATGGTTTTCTAAAAGTTATCCAAAATACAGGATTACAAGGAAGATGGCAACAATTGAAAAAGAAGCCAAAAGTTATTTGCGACACAGCTCACAACAAACATGGGTTAGAAATAACTTTAAAACAGGTGCAAAAAACAAAATTCAATCTATTACATGTTGTTTTAGGAGTTGTAAATGACAAAAATATGGACGAAATATTGCCTCTATTTCCTAAAAGTGCGATTTATTACTATTGTAAACCAAATATTCCTAGAGGATTAAACGCATCCATTTTACAGCAAGAAGCAAAAAAATACGAGTTGAATGGCGAAATATACAATTCAGTTTCAGATGCTTATAAAGAAGCTTTGAAAAATGCTTCCGAAGATGACTTTATATATATAGGCGGCAGCACTTTTGTTGTTGCAGAAATTTTGTAATTTTTTATAAATAAGTTTGCAAATAAAGAAAAGTAGCTTATATTTGCACTCGCAATAAGGGCGATTAGCTCAGCTGGTTCAGAGCACCTCGTTTACACCGAGGGGGTCGGGGGTTCGAACCCCTCATCGCCCACAAGAAACTTCAACAGAAATGTTGGAGTTTTTTTTTTCAAAAGTTAAAAAACCATTTAGTAAACTAACAATTCAGTAGAATCAAAAAAATCTAATCCATGCTTACTCATAAATAAAAACTCTCCAATTTCTTGAAGAGTTTTTATTTAATTTTAAAGATATTCTAATGTTCTTTCTAAAGCTATTCCTCGTGAACCTTTAATTAAAATGGAATTATTTTTAAGTGGATTCTCTTTCAAAAACATAGCGAAATCATCAAAAGATTTATAAAATTGAAAGTGCAGATGATCTTCTTTATTTGCATAAAAATCGTTTCCAATAAAAACACATTTGATTTCAGATTCTTTTTCTAGCATTTTAACTATTGAGAGATGTTCTTGTATGCTTTCTTTACCTAATTCAAACATATCGCCAATTATAACAACTTTATTTTCTTTATCTAATTGAATAAAATTTTCTAATGCCACCTTCATACTACTAGGATTTGCATTGTAAGCATCAAGAATAATTTCATTAGAATTTTTTTTAATCAATTGAGACCTATTGTTTTCAGGAATATAACTCTCTATCGCTTCTTTTATTTGAATATCAGAAACCCCAAAATGTTTTCCAATTGTGATTGCTACATTTATATTATTAGCGTTGTACAGCCCAATTAAATTTGATTTAATAATAATGTCATTAAACTCAATTATTACAAAAGGATTGGCTTTTACACTCTTTATAAAGATATCAGCTGATAAGTCCTGCTGACTAAATGTTATTCTCTTTAAGGTTTTCGTTCTTTCTTCTTGCAACTTATCATCAATATTTACAAATACTGACTTATCAGCCAACTTTAAATACTGATATAATTCACTTTTACCTTTAATAACCCCTTCAAAACCTCCAAATCCGTCAAGATGAGCTTTACCAAAATTTGTTATATAACCAAAATCTGGCTGAGCTAAATTACTCAAAAACTCTATTTCCTTTTGATGGTTTGCTCCCATTTCAACAATCCCAATTTCTGTTTCAGAATTGAAAGATAAAAGTGTCAAAGGAACTCCAATATGATTATTCAGATTTCCAACAGTAGCTTTACTATTATACTTTTTAGAAAGCACAACACTAATTAACTCTTTGGTTGTAGTTTTTCCATTACTACCTGTCAACCCTATAATTGGTATTTTTAAATAATTTCTATGAAAATTTGCTAAATCTTGCAAAGTTTCCAAACTATTCTTTACAAGGATTGTTCTTTGATCTATATAATATCTATTATCATCAATTATAACATAAGAAGCACCTTTATCTAATGCCTCTTTAGAAAAAGTGTTTGCATCAAACTTATCGCCTTTAATTGCAACAAAAAACGAATTAGGTTCAATCTTTCTTGTATCAATAGACACAGAAGAACAATTTAAAAACAGTTTGTGAATTTCGTTAGTATTCATTTTGAAAAAAACTTATAAAATAAAAGCCCTAAGATAGGGCTTTTATATAGTATTAAATCATTTAAATTAATTTCTTGGTCTTTTCTTTTTATCAGATTTTGGACCAACTCTAGACATTGCACAACGGAAACCAATATAATCTGTTGCCATATCTTGAGGGAAATATCTTCTTTGAGCTGGATCTAACCAATAAGCTCTATCTCTCCAAGATCCGCCTTTATAAACTCTTACGTCATCATTAACTAAAGTAGTTCTTTTGCTAGATCTATCATATTTTCTCACCATGTTACCTAAACTATCAGTTGTTACATTATGTTTAGGAGAATCATACATTATATGTTTGTCTTTAGTTTTAGCATCATCATCTTCAGAAGATCCAAAATCAAAATATCTAGTAGACTGTTTATCACCATCTCTGTAGTTTCTGTTGTCAGACTTATCAAAGTTTTGTCTTAAATAAGTTTCTTTTTCGTCAACAGGAACTCTTGCAATTTCACCAGGGAAAGTTCTTGCAACAATTTTACCATTAGACAGTGTATCATAAGTTTGAGTTTCAGCAGTAACAATTTCTACTTTACCATCATCACCTATTTTGTTTTTCATGTAAACGTTACCTCTGTAGTAGTTGAAATCATTTGCCTCGTCATCAACCATTGGTCTGTAAACGTCAGCAACCCATTCTGCAACATTTCCAGCCATATCATACAACCCAAAATCATTTGGAGGATATGATTTTACAACATTTGTAATATCAGCACCGTCATCGGACCAACCTGCAATTCCACCGTAATCACCTTTAGCTTGTTTGAAATTTGCTAATTGGTCACCTTTGAATTGACGTTTTCCTGAACGAGTATATGAACCAGACCAAGGATATTTCTTTTGACCTTTGTAAATATTATATTCTCTTTGACCAACATCAGCAGCAGCAGCATATTCCCACTCAGATTCTGTTGGAAGTCTGTATTCAGGTAAAATCATACCTGAAGATCTTTTAGCATAAACATTTGTACTATCTTTTGCAGATTTAACCATTCCTCTTTTAAGAACGATTTCTTCGTTTCCACCATAAGTTTTAGTTGGAGCAGCAAGATAAGTTTCAGTACTAAAAGTTGATTCTGCTTTTGTATCAGCAACTTTAGCATCTTTTTTCAAATATTTAGCATCTTCAAGAGTTTTCTCATTTACACGATCCGTTCTCCATTTACTAAATTCAACCGCTTGAATCCAGTTAACACCTACTACAGGATAATTAGCATAGGCTGGATGTCTTAAATAGTTATTGGTCATAGTTTCATTATAACCTAATCTATTTCTCCATACTAATGTATCTGGCGAAGCACCATCGTATATGTTTTTGTAGTTTTCTTGATCTGGAGGAAATACTCTTTTCAACCACTCAAGATACTCTAAGTACATAAGATTTGTAACCTCAGTTTCATCCATGTAAAAAGATTGAACGTGTTGCTGATTTGGAGAGTTATTCCAATCATGCATTACATCGTCTTGAACTTTTCCCATAGTGAAAGTTCCACCTTCAACCATAACTAATCCTGGACCGGTAGCTTGCTTTTTGAAATTTGAAGCATACTGAAAACCTCCTTTTTTGTCATTTATCTTCCATCCTGTGGCACTCGAAGTGTTTTTGGTGTCTTTCCCTTTTCCACAACTAGTCATAAGACCTAACGCTATTACTAATGATAGTAATGACTTGACAATCATAATTTTGTTTACTTTCATACTTTTAGTAGGTAATAAATTTTGGGCGCAAGTTAACAATTAACATTTAATTTGCAACACCTTTTTATAAAAAATTGCATTTAATCGATAAAATAATGCTTACATCGAATATAAGTAACGTAAAAATTGTTCAAATATTATATTATTGAATTAAAAAAATTATTTTTACATGCTAAATACTATTCTTTGAAAAAAATCGTTTCTACTTCGATGAAAAATACTTTTTTACTATTTATTCTATTCCAATTTACTTTTTCTTTTGCTCAAAAGAAAGAGACTGTTATTATTAATTGGAGTAACAAAACCGAGTATATGGTTGGTGAAACCAAAATGGCAATTCCTCAATTTGATGTTAGAAATTTTGTTTTTGATAGCTACACTAAAGAATTATTATTTGCTCTTAAAATTCCTTTAGAAAAACCTGCTGATGAAAATTCGTTACAAATCTCAAATGTTTTTTATGAAATTGTTTCAGAAGCAAGTCTAGGTGATTTACCCATTTCTAAACTTCCTTCGAAACTAGAAGCAAGCATTAGCAGCAATTATGTGAGAAACAAAATAGTTGCAAGATTACAAGTTTCACCTATTATTAAGGAAGGCTCAATATATAAAAGAGTGAAATCTTTTGATTATAGCTTTAGACAAAGTTCAAATTCAACGAGCAGAAGATTTGGTATGAATCCAACAAATTCTGTATTAGAAACAGGAGATTGGTATCGTTTTTATATCCAAAAATCTGGTGTTTACTTAGTCACTAAAAGTTTTTTAAGAAGTTTAGGAATGAATGTTGACAATATTGATCCAAAAAAATTAAAAGTATACGGAAACGGAGGAAGAATGCTACCATTACCAAACAATACCTTCTACCCTGACGATTTAACAGAAAATGCAATACAAGTTATTGGAGAAGAAGATGGTGTATTTAATGATTCTGATGGAATTTTGTTTTATGGAGAAGGGACTGATAATTGGAACTCAGAAAGTGAAACTAATGTAAATCTATATTCTGACAACTCCTATTATTATATAACAACAGATGGAGCGGATGGAAAAAGAATCCCAGAGGCTTCTCAACCAATAGAAAATAGCAACCTAACTATAACTGATTTTGACAATACTTTATTTCACGAGATTGATGAAGTTAATATTGCTAAAGTTGGAAGAACTTGGTTTGGAGAAGACTTTGACACAAAAAATGTTCAAGATTTTAATTTTTCTTTACCCAATATTGTTCCCTCATCAACAATTAGTTTAACAACTCTTTTTGCAGTAAAGTCAACAAGTAGTTGTTCTTTTAAATTTGAAGCAAACAACCAAACTCTTTTTACAAAATCATTCTTAGCTGGAGACGGTAAGTTACCCAGCCCTTCTTTTCATTCTGAAACAATTCCTTCTACAGAAAGTTTAAATATCAAATTGACTTTTAATAACAATGGTGTTCCAACAGCAAACGGTTATTTAAATTATATCAATTTAAAATTTAAAAGTCAACTAAAAGGATATGGAAAACAATTTAGATTTCAAAATAATGCAACTTCCAATAATTTTGTAAAAGAATATCAAATTTCTAATGCAAACGGAATCGCACAAGTTTGGGATATCACAGACATATATAATGTATCCAAATACACCAATAATGCACAATCCGCTTTTTCATTTAAATCAAATGCAACAGATGTCAGGAAATTTATTGCAGTTGTCGGAAATGATTTATACTCACCACTAAAGGAAAGTCAGCCTAAAGTTTCTAATCAAAATCTGAAAGGAACCATTTTCAAAAATGCTCAAGGCAACCTTCAAGATATTGATTATTTAATCATTACACCTTCTATCTTTTACAATCAAGCTGAAAAATTAGCAAATTTTCACCGAAATTATTCACTTTTAAATGTAAAAGTAGTAACCGTTGAAAGTATCTATCCCGAATTTTCATCTGGAAAACAAGATGTTACTGCAATTCGTAACTTTATAAGATACGTCTACAACAATGCTTCAACAGTAGATAAAGCGGTAAGGTATGTAAACCTATTTGGAGATGCATCTTATGATTTTAAAAACAAAACAGCAAACAACACCAATTTTGTTCCTATTTACCATGCGAAAAACTTTACTTCTATAAGTGAATCTTCTTTTGCTACTGATGATTTTTATGGCATAATGAATGTAAATGGTGGAAACCTTGATATTAGAAATGATGATTTAGATATTGCTGTTGGCAGAATGATAGCCAACTCTGCACAACAAGCAGATGAATTAGTAAATAAAGTTTTAGAGTATCATGACTTTAAATCTTATGGAAACTGGAGAAATAATTTTGTAGTTATTGCTGATGATGCTGACATACCTGGCGATTTTGGAGACAAAACATTGCAAGTAGAGCAAAACCAATTAGCCGATGTTATTATATCTGAAAAACCATTTATGAATGTAAAAAAAATACTCCTTGACTCCTATGCTCAAGAAACTTCTGCCGGAGGTGAAAGATACCCGCAAGCAAGAAAAGACATCTATAATGCTTTTGAAAATGGAGCGTTGGTTTTTAATTATCTTGGACATGGTGGTGAAGACGGTTTATCTCAGGAGAGAATATGGGAAAAAGCAGACGGCCAAAATTTAAGCAACCGTTTTAAATACCCATTATTCATAACGATAACCTGTGACTTTTCAAGATTTGATAATCCCTCAAGACCAACAGGTGGTGAATACACTTATTGGAATCCAAAAGGAGGAGCAATAGCAATGCTAACAACCGTTAGAGAAATTGGCAAAACTACTGGTGAAGATTTCAACAAAGACATAAGCAAATACGTTTTTGCTTACGACACCAATGATTATGTTTCTGTTGCTGAAGCATTACGATTGGCAAAAAATGACTATAGTGGTGGAGTGAAAATTGTAGCATGTCTTGGCGATCCAGCTTTAATGCTTGCTATGCCTAAACCTCAGATTAAATTAACTAAGGTTAACGACGTTCCTGTCACGCAAACAATTGACGATTTCAAAGCACTCTCATATATGAAAATTAATGGTGAAGTTGCCGATCAAAACGGCACTCTTTTATCTACATACAACGGAGAAGTCGCCATTCAAATTTATGACAAAGAAATTGTAAGAACGACCTTAAACAATGATTCCAATGATTCATCATTAAATTTCAATGTATTAGGTGAAACAATTTTTAGAGGAAATGCAACAGTTGTAAATGGAAATTTTGAGTTTGGATTTGTTGTTCCTAGAGATATTACAATAGCTGTAGGAAATGGCAAAATGAGTTTTTATGCAAAAAGGAATAACATTTTACTAGACAAAACAGGTTATGACACCACCATAAAAGTTGGCGGTGTAAATTTAAACGCTCCTGCTGATAATACAGCTCCAACAGTAAAATTATACATGAATGACAAAACATTTATTTCTGGAGGAATCACCAATGAATCACCAATCTTTTTAGCTTTTCTTGAAGACGAAAACGGAATTAATACAGCAAGTGGAATAGGTCACGACATCATTGCGATTTTAGATGGTGACGAAACAAATCCAATTAAGTTAAATGATTATTACGAAACTGAATTAGATAATTACAAGTCAGGAAAATTAAAATATCCTTTTCGAAATCTTGCATTAGGCTTACATACAATCACTTTCAAAGCTTGGGATGTTTATAATAATCCAATTTCTGCAGAAATTCAATTTATTGTTGTTGGTGACAATTCAGTAACACTTACTAATGTTTTGAATTATCCAAATCCTTTCGTAAACTACACACAATTTTGGTTTACACACAACAAACCCTTCGAACCTCTAGATGTTCAAGTCCAAGTTATGACTATAACTGGAAAAGTTATTTGGACCAAAAATCAAGTTGTTACAACTGATGGTTTCTTGTCTAAAGAAATTTCATGGGACGGAAAGGACGACTTTGGTGACAAGATTGGCAAAGGTGTTTACATCTACAAACTGACTGTCAAATCAACTATTTCAAATTCTAAAACAGAAAAATTTGAGAAACTTGTAATCCTTTAATAAAATACTATATTTGTAATCATTTAAAAATATAAAATGAAGAAGATTTTAATACTATTCGTTAGCTCGTTATTTACACAACAAATTATAGCTCAAGAAACTCCCACAAGGGTTATCACCACTGGAGTTCCTTTTTTATTAATTGCTGCAGATGCTCGTTCTGCTGGTTTGGGCGACCAAGGTGTAGCTACTTCTACAGATGCGTTTTCACAACAATACAATCCAGCTAAATATGCGTTTTCGCTAGATAAACAAGGATTTTCAATAAGTTATACACCTTATTTATCTGAATTGGTTAATGATATTTCATTAGGTCAAGTAAATTATTTTAATAGATTAAACGAACAAAGCGCTTTTTCAGCTAGTATACGTTACTTTAGCTTAGGTGAAATTCAATTAACTGACGATATTGGCACAGCATTAACGGTTGTTAAACCAGGCGAATTTGCAATTGACGGTGCTTATGCTTTAAAATTAAGTGAAAGGTTTTCAATGTCTGTTGGAGGTCGTTTTATTAGTTCTAATTTAAGATTAGCATCTGCTGGACAAAGTAACGCTGCTGCCAATTCATTTGCCGTAGATGTAGCTGGCTTTTATCAATCAGAAGAAATTGCCTATAACGATTTTAATGGACGTTGGAGAGCTGGATTTAATTTTCAGAATTTAGGACCAAAAATTAGCTATGATGAAGAACAAAGTGATTTAAACGCAAACTTCTTACCGTCCTTGTTAAGATTGGGTGCTGGCTTTGATTTTATTTTAGATGATTATAATAAAGTATCATTAAATACAGAGGTAACTAAGTTATTAGTACCAACTCCACAAATCGCTCAACCAGCTTTTGATGAAAATGGAGATGGCGATTTTGATGATCCAAATGATATAACACAAAGTGAACAAAATTCTATAACAAGAGAAAATTACAACACTATTGGTTGGTCATCAGGGATTTTCAAATCATTTAATGATGCTCCTGATGGTTTCTCTGAAGAACTAAAAGAGATTACTTACTCAGTTGGAACTGAATATTTGTATCAAGATTCTTTTGCAATGCGACTTGGTTATTTCCATGAAAGTCCAGTTAAAGGAGCAAGACAATTCTTTTCTCTAGGAGCAGGTTTCAAATACAGCGCAATAAAAGTAGATGTTTCCTATTTATTCTCAGCTTCTAAAGTTAAAAACCCATTAGAAAATACGCTTCGATTCTCATTGAGCTTTGCTTTTGGAGACAAATATGATGAATATTAAAAAATAATAAATTAAATAACAATCCAAATTTCTAATTGAAGTTTGGATTTTTTTTCCTCTATATATAATGAAAGAAATAAACATTAACACCACAATTTCAATTTTCAACGGGATCAATGAATTGTCTAGCGAGATTCAAACATTAATGAATCAAGCCATAGAAACTAGAAAAAATGCTTACGCACCTTATTCTAAATTTAGAGTTGGAGCAGCAATATTGTTAGATAATGGTAAAATAGTTTTAGGTTCAAATCAAGAAAATGCGGCATATCCTTCTGGTTTATGTGCCGAACGAGTAGCGATTTTTCAAGCTGGAGCAATTTATCCAAATGCTAAAATTGTAAAATTAGCAATTACTGCAGCATCGGATACTAATCCTACCTTATCACCGATTCCACCATGTGGCGCATGTCGACAATCAATTGCTGAATATGAATTTAAACAAGACACTCCAATTGAAATCTATTTTATGGGTGAATCTGGCGAAGTTTATAAGTCAAATTCTATAAATAATTTATTGCCGCTTTCGTTTGACAAAACATCCTTGTAAGCTATAACGATATAGTTGATATTTAAGAATAAACAGTTATTAAAAAATGCTATTTTAATTCTGAATTATTTTTACTTCTACTATCAATATCTTACTTTTGCAATTCGCAAATTTGATAATTCGCAATTTGTGATACGATTACAATACATTTAATCAACGTAATTCATTAAAAAATGAAACCAATTACAAAGGAAACTTACCTTCAATGGTACGAAGAAATGCAGTTTTGGAGAAAATTTGAAGACAAATTAGCCGCTGTATATATTCAACAAAAAGTTAGAGGATTTTTACATTTATATAATGGTCAGGAAGCAGTTCTAGCTGGAGCAATCCATGCAATGGACTTATCTAAAGACAAAATGATTACAGCTTATCGTAATCACGTTCAGCCAATAGCAATGGGTGTTGATCCTAAAAAAGTAATGGCAGAACTTTACGGAAAAGTAACTGGAACATCAAAAGGAATGGGTGGTTCTATGCACATTTTCTCAAAAGAGCACGGATTTTATGGTGGTCACGGTATTGTGGGTGCTCAAATTCCAGTTGGAGCAGGAATGGCTTTTGCTGATAAATATTTTGAAACAGGCGGTGTTACTTTAACCTATTTTGGTGATGGTGCTGCACGTCAAGGTTCACTTCACGAAGCTTTTAACATGGCTATGAATTGGAAACTTCCAGTTGTGTTTATTTGTGAAAATAATGGATATGCCATGGGAACTTCTGTAGAAAGAACTGCAAATCACACAGATATTTGGAAACTTGGTTTAGGTTATGAAATGCCATGCGGACCAGTTGACGGAATGAATCCTGTAAAAGTTGCTGAAGCAATGCAAGAAGCAATTGACAGAGCTCGTCGTGGTGACGGACCTACATTTTTAGAGATGAAAACCTACCGTTATAGAGGTCACTCTATGTCGGATGCTCAATTATACAGAACAAAAGAAGAGGTTGAAGAATACAAAAAAATCGACCCAATTACTCAAGTTCTTGACATCATAAAGGAGAAAAAATACGCAACGGATGCTGAAATTGAAGCAATGGATCAACGAGTAAAAGACTTAGTTGACGAATGCGAAAAGTTTGCAGAAGAATCTCCTTTCCCAGAAGTTCAACAACTTTACGATGTAGTGTACGAACAAGAAAATTATCCTTTCATTCCTCATAGATTATAATTATGGCAACAGTAATAAACATGCCTCGTTTGAGCGATACTATGACAGAAGGAACTGTTGCAACATGGCTTAAAAAAGTAGGTGATACAATAAAAGAAGGTGATATTTTAGCTGAAATCGAAACCGATAAAGCTACAATGGAATTTGAATCGTTCAATTCAGGTGTTTTACTACACATCGGAATTGAAGCAGGTCAAACTGCTCCAGTTGATTCATTATTAGCAATCATCGGAAAAGAAGGCGAAGATATTAGCTCTTTAATTTCCAATACTTCAAATTCCAAATCCCAAGAAGAAAAAGTTGAAGTTAAAGAAGATGTTGCTCAACCTACAACCCAAAACCTACAACCTACAACCTTACCAGCAGGTGTAAAAGTTATCACAATGCCACGTTTAAGTGACACAATGACAACAGGAACTGTAGCGACTTGGTTGAAAAAAGTTGGCGATACAGTAAAAGAAGGTGACATGCTTGCTGAAATCGAAACCGATAAAGCAACTATGGAATTCGAATCTTTCAATGCAGGAACTTTATTATACATTGGAATTCAAGAAGGAGGATCTGCTCCAGTAGATAGCGTTTTAGCAATCATCGGACCAGCAGGAACTGATATTACAGGAATAGCTGAAAACTATTCAAAAGGTGGTGAAGCACCAGCAGTTGCAAAAACAGAAACTGCTGCTCCAGTTGCTTCATCTCAACCAACTCAAGAAACAACAACTTCAGATAACGGAAGAATATTCGCTTCTCCATTAGCAAAACAAATTGCTAAAGATAAAGGAATCAGTCTTTCTCAAGTAAAAGGTTCAGGTGAAAACGGAAGAATCGTTAAAAGTGATGTAGAAAACTTTACAGCTTCGGCTCCAGTTGTTGCAACACAATCGACTTCTCAAACAGAAGCACAAGCTACTCCAGCAGCAAAACCATTTGTTCCTGCAGGTGAAGTTGTGACTGAAGAAATCAAGAATTCGCAAATGCGTAAAATCATTGCTAAACGTTTAGCTGAATCATTATTCACAGCGCCTCACTACAACTTAACAATTGAAGTAAGTATGGACGAAGCTATGAAATCAAGAGCAATGATTAATTCCGTGCCAGATACCAAAGTATCATTCAACGATATGGTAATCAAAGCTTGCGCAATGGCATTAAAAAAACATCCAAAAATCAATTCGCAATGGAAAGAAGATGCAATTACCATCAATCACCACGTGAATATAGGTGTTGCAGTTGCAGTTGAAGACGGATTAGTAGTTCCTGTTTTACGTTTTACCGATGCAATGAGTTTATCTCAAATCGGAGGAAGTGTAAGAGATTTAGCAGGAAGAGCAAAAACTAAAAAATTACTTCCAAACGAAATGGAAGGAAGCACATTTACAGTT
>NZ_JAPZSP010000036.1 GCF_027531705.1 Flavobacterium sp.
GAAGGAGCCACCAAATTAAACTCAAAAACAAATAAACATCCTGATTGGTTATTCAAAACTATAATAGACTCAAGAGAATAGATTGATTATAAATTTGGTAAAATTATCAAAGAAAAAGATAGTTTAAATTTTACTATAAAAAACAACAAGATAACAACAGTTCCAATTCCGGTTTTCGGGATAAAAAACAAACAAGTTCTCTTCAAAAAATGGTTGGAAAACATCAAAACCGACAGCACATTTACCGTTCCTAGAACTGATTATGACAAAATTGTTATCAATTATAAAAATGAAGTTCCCGAAAATAATTTGAGAAACAACTGGAAATCACTTAAATGCTTAGGTTTAAATCGTCCTTTGAAATTTGCTTTCATGAAAGACTTGGAAAATCCTTATTACAACCAAATTTTATATGTTCCATCTTTTGAATATAATTTATACGATGGAGCAATGTTAGGATTGCGTTTTCATACTAAAACAATTCTTGAAAAACCTTTTGTTTTAGATGTAAACCCAATGTATGCTACCAAGTCTGAATCGCTTTCAGGAAGTTTTAGTTTTGGAATTAATAAAGATTATAGAGAAGGAAAACTCTTCAATATGAAATATTTTATGAGTGGTTCTCGTTTTCATTATGCACCAGATGCTACTTATTTCAAATTGAATCCAACTATTTCAATGACTTTTAGAGACCCAGATTTTAGAAATAATCACAAATCAGGAATTTCAGCGAGATATAATATAATTAATAAAGAAAAATCAAATTTTCTACTTCAAGAAAAAGAAGATAATTACTCTATTTTCAATTTAAGATATTTCAATTTTACAAACGAAATAACTTCTCTATTTAGCTATGGCACTGATTTTCAATACTCAAATGGATTTAGCAAAATTTCAGGGTCAATATTTTATAGAAAATTATATGATGATAACCGTCAGCTAAGTTTACGACTTTACGCTGGAAGTTTTATCACTAATAAAACAAAAACTGACGCATACAGTTTCGGGATAAGTGGACCAAATGATTATCTTTTTGAGCAAAACTTACTAGGAAGATCTGAAAGTTCAGGACTTTTTAGTCAACAGTATGTTGTAGCAGATGGAGGATTTAAATCTAAAATAATACCAACAAATGCTAATAAATGGCTCGTTGCAACAAATGCAAGTTTTACTATTTGGAATTGGATTGAACTATATGGCGACATCGGCCTTGCCAAAAACAAATCCATTTCCCCTGAATTTATATACGATAACGGACTTCGATTGAATTTCGTTCAAGATTTTTTTGAACTTTATTTACCTATCTATTCTAATAATGGTTGGGAAATCGCACAACCTCATTATGACGAAAAAATTCGTTTCATAATAACTATAAGCCCAAAAACACTTTTAAACCTTTTTACCAGAAAATGGTTTTAGTTTTTAACCCTTAAAATTGCGGTAAATCTTATTTTATTTCAATTTCACTAAACATTTTATAATTCATTTCAGCTAAAAGAACTATTATCTATTAAAAATTCAATTATTTATTTTTTGAAAGTATGCAATAATTACTAAGTTTTTAATTAAATTTGTTTCCCAAAGAAATACTTTTCATTTATGAATCAAGCAGAAACCACAACAGTACTTACATTTGAAGATTTTAAAAATGAAGTGCTTAAAGATTATAAAATTGCCACTATTAGCAGAGAATGTAGCCTTCTTGGAAGAAAAGAAGTGCTAACGGGAAAAGCTAAATTCGGAATTTTTGGTGACGGAAAAGAAGTTCCACAATTGGCTATGGCCAAAGCGTTTCAAAATGGTGATTTCCGTTCTGGTTATTACCGTGATCAAACGTTTATGATGGCTATTGGCGAATTGACAATTCAGCAATTTTTTGCAGGTTTATATGGACATACCGATATCAACCATGATCCAATGTCGGCTGGAAGACAAATGGGTGGACACTTTGCAACGCATTCATTAGATGAAAATGGTCACTGGAAAAACTTAACAAAACAAAAAAATTCAAGCTCAGATATTTCTCCAACTGCTGGTCAAATGCCACGTTTGCTAGGTTTAGCGCAAGCATCTAAAATCTACAGAAATGTTGCAGGAATTGACACAACCAATTTTTCCGATAAAGGAAATGAAGTAGCTTGGGGAACAATTGGAAATGCTTCTACATCAGAAGGTTTGTTTTTTGAAACTATCAATGCTGCTGGTGTTTTACAAGTGCCAATGGTAATGAGTGTTTGGGATGACGAATACGGAATTTCGGTTCATGCGCGCCATCAAACCACTAAAGAAAATATTTCTGAAATTCTGAAAGGATTTCAACGTGATAAAAACAATAACGGATTTGAAATCTTGAGAGTAAAAGGTTGGGATTATGCCGAATTGGTAGCTACTTACGAAAAGGCAAGTGCAATTGCACGAGAAGAACACGTTCCAGTTTTAATTCACGTGCAAGAATTGACGCAACCGCAAGGACATTCAACTTCTGGTTCACACGAACGTTACAAAAATGAAGAACGTTTGGCATGGGAAACCAAATATGATTGTGTTGCTCAAATGAGAATTTGGTTGTTGGAAAACAGTTTGGCAACTGAAGAAGAACTTTTAGCAACCGAGTCACAATCAAGAGCGGAAGTATTAGAAGGTAAAAAAGCTGCTTGGTTAGCATTTGTAGAACCAACTAAAACTGAACAAGCCGAATTAGTTTCATTACTAACAACAATAGCAAGCACAAGTGACAACAAAGTTTTTATTGATAAAATTGCATCTGATTTAGCTACTATAAAAGAACCAATTCGCAAAGAAATTCTTTCTACAGCTCGTAAGGTTTTGAGAATGATTATCAAAGAAAATAATCGTGTAGTTTTAGCTGATTGGATTCAAAAATATACCAGAAAAATTCAGCCTAAATTTAGCGGAAATTTATTTTCAACTTCTTCTCAAAATATTCACAGCATAAAAGAAGTTTTGCCAATTTATGATGAAACTGCCGAAGATGTTGATGCTCGATTGATTTTGCGTGACAATTTCGATACATTGTTTACAAAATATCCTGAAGTTTTAGTTTTTGGTGAAGATGCAGGAAATATTGGTGATGTAAACCAAGGATTAGAAGGCATGCAAGAAAAATATGGAGAACTTCGAGTTGCCGATGTTGGTATTCGTGAAGCCACCATTTTAGGTCAAGGAATCGGAATGGCTATGCGTGGTTTGCGACCAATTGCAGAAATTCAATACCTTGATTATTTGTTGTATGCTATTCAAATTATGAGCGATGATTTGGCAACTTTACAATACCGAACTAGCGGCAAACAAAAAGCACCGTTAATTATCCGTACTCGCGGACATCGTTTAGAAGGTGTTTGGCATTCAGGTTCACCAATGGGAATGATTATCAATGCAGTTCGTGGAATTCACGTTTTGGTACCAAGAAATATGACTAAAGCTGCAGGATTTTACAATACTTTATTGCAAACCGACGAACCAGCCTTAATAGTTGAATGCTTAAATGGGTATCGATTAAAAGAAAAAATGCCGACCAATCTAGCCGAATTCAAAACACCAATTGGAATTGTTGAAACTATCAAACAAGGAACAGACATTACTTTGGTTTCTTATGGTTCAACATTGCGTTTGGTAGAACAAGCCGCAAAAGAATTGTTAGAAATAGGAATAGATTGCGAAATTATTGATATTCAATCATTACTGCCTTTTGATATTGAAAAAGGAATTCTAAAAAGCGTTAAAAAAACAAGTCGTTTATTGATTATTGATGAAGATGTTCCAGGTGGAGCTTCTGCCTATATTATGCAACAAATAATAGATGAACAAAACGCTTACGATTATTTAGATAGCAAACCACAAACGTTAACATCAAAGCCACATCGACCAGCTTACGGAACCGATGGCGATTATTTCTCAAAACCATCAACAGAGGATATTTACGAGAAAATATATGAAATGATGCACGAAAGCAATCCAAGTAAATACCCGAGTTTGTATTAACTAGGTTTTTTCTTAAAAACAGAAATTTAATTATATTCCACAAAAAAACACTCTACATAACTGTATGTTATTATTTTACATTTTTCACTAACTTGTTTTTCTTATAAAAAATATCCCCTATAATGGGGATTTTTTTTTTATAATTACTTGCTATAAATTTGTTTTTTTAACTTGTTGAATCTTTTTTAATTTTCAATCAGTTACAATTTATACACAAACATTTAAACAGCAATCAAAATGAAAAAAAAATCAACTTGGAAAATAGTTTTGACACTAAACAAAAGTCAATACTTTTTGGTTTTATAGCTTTACCCATAATAGCATTAATAAGATTTCCTTCTGCATTTACATATTTTTTTTTTACTCTTATACATATTATCTTAGCTTTTTATTTGATTATAGTTTTCATAAAAAAAGGTTTGTCAGTTGATAATGAAAATCTCTTTTAACCTATTATCTATTTAATTTTACTATCTACAAAAAGAAAATATATTTTAATAATAAAAAATTTTTACTATATTTAGAAACAAAGTAATTCTGCAGAAAAATTATGTAAGCAATGTAAATTCAGATGTTTACCGTAATTTTTTGAGTGTAGAATTTGATTTACTAAACAAAAAAACATTCAAAAAAGGAAAACATTATTAAAATAACAATATCTGGACTTGAAGATAAGCAAAAAACTTTTCTTGAAAAGAACACACAACTAAGTTTGAGACTTATTCTCCTAACTATTTAATCAATAAATAATTTCAATGTTTATGAAAGGTCAGTTTATAAATTATATAAAATCAATTAAAATTGAGTATAAAATTGCTTTTTATTATTTTTTATCAGGGATAATATGGATTTTATTTTCTGATAAAGTTCTAAATTCTGTCATTTCAAATGTTGAATTACTAATACATTTTCAAACATATAAAGGTGTCTTTTATATAACTGTTACAACATTTCTTTTATATCTATTAATTAAACATCATATTCAAAAACTAAAAGATCAACAATTACTTTTTGAAACAATGTTTAATACTATAACTGATAGCGTAGTAATAACTAATACCAAAAGGGAAATCATAATGGCTAATAATGCAGCCAAAAAAACATTCGCATTTGAAGGGAAGCTAAACAATATTTCAACCCAAAAATTTTATGCTGATGAAAATGATTATCAACGAGCTGGGAAACTTGTCTTTGATGTAGGTTCAGAAAATGTTAAAACGAGCTATGTTATAAATTATAAAGACAATAATAATAGAGTCTTTCCTGGCGAGTCATTCAGCGCAAAATTATTAGATACAAAAGGAAATTGGATTGGTAATCTATCGATAGTACGAGACATTACAGATCGCATAAAGTCTGAAATCGAAATTCATGAAAGTAAGACCAAACTTGAAGTAGCTCTAGAAAGCATGACTGACGCCGTATTTATTTCAGATATTGAAGGTCGTCTAATAAATTTCAACGAAGCATTTGTAACTTTTCACAAATTTGAAAACAAGGAATGTTGTCCAAAAAATCATAAAGAATATCCTGAATTATTTGAGGTTTATTTACCTAACGGAGAAATAGCTAAACTAGATCAAAGACCCGTTTCAAGAGCTCTAAATGGTGAAAAAGCTATAAGTGATGAATATACTATAAAAAGAAAAGATACAGGAGAAATATGGGTTGGCAGTTATAGCTTTGCCCCTATTAGAGATAAAAATAATACTATTGTTGGTTCAGTTGTTGCTGCAAGAGACATTACAGAAAATAAAATAGCCCAAGATGAGCTTATAAAAGCCAAAGAAAAAGCCGAAGAAAGTGATAGACTAAAATCAGTTTTTCTTCAAAATATTTCACACGAAATTAGAACTCCTATGAATGCTATCATTGGATTTTCTGAATTATTATGTGATCCAAAAACTTCTCCAAAAAATATGCGAAGATATAATGAAATCATCACCAATAGTAGTGGTCAACTGCTGTCAGTCGTTAACGATTTGCTAACAATTTCTATTTTAGAATTGAAACAAATTCAAGTTACATTATCAAATGTAAATGTTAATTATGTTATTAAAGAACTTCAATCTATTTTCTTAAAAAAAGCTCTAGAAAAAGATATACAATTCAAAATTGAAAACAATTTGATTGAGGATTTTTACATTTATTCTGATGAAATAAAAATTCGCCAAGTATTGATAAACTTGCTTTCTAATGCGTTTAAGTTTACTAAATCTGGTTCGGTAGAGCTAGGTTATTCTGTAAAAAATAATTTCATAGAATTTTATGTAAAAGACACTGGAATTGGAATTAGCCCTAAATTACACGAAAGAATTTTTGAACATTTTCTTCAATCTGATGTGACTATTAATGAAAATTATGGCGGAACTGGTTTAGGATTGGCAATTTCAAAAGAATTTATCAAATTAATAGGCGGAAATATTTGGCTTGATTCTGATGAAGGAAAAGGCGCAACATTCTATTTTACCATTCCTTTTGAAGACAGTATTATTGAAAAAGAAGTTAAAACAACTAATACTTCTGCTGTAAAAATTGAAAAACCAATTATCTTAATTGTCGAAGACGATTCGTTTAATTTTCTATTTATTGACAAATTATTCTCTGATTTAAACATAACTCTATTACACGCTTGGAACGGTAAAGAAGCAATTGAAATACACCAGCAAAACCCTGGTATTTCAATGGTTCTTATGGATTTAAAAATGCCAATTATGAATGGTTATGAAACAACAAAAAAATTAAAAGAGAAAAATCCTCAATTACCAATTATAGCAATATCAGCTTATGCGTTACCGCAAGAAGTAGAAAAGGCAAAAGAATTCGGATTTGAATCTTACTTAACCAAACCAATCAGAAAGGACAGCTTAATTCAACTTTTAGATAAATATTACAAAAATTAAATTTTAAATTCCTTTTAATCCTTCAACCAATTCATCAATATCACTTTTGGTATTATAATGACTGAAAGAAATTCGCAAACTAGGTTTTTTTAATTCTTCTTCGGATAAAATTTTAGCTAAAACATGAGAAGGCTTTACACTTCCGCTTTGGCATGCGCTACCTCGAGAAACAGCAATTCCTTTCATATCCAAATTGAATAAAATCATAGCCGTTTTTTCTTCTGAAAATGGTAATAAAACATTCAGAATATTGTAAAAAGTAGCTTCTCCGTTCACTTTTATTTCAGGAAAATTTGCTTTTAAACGTTCAATGCAATATGCTTTCAAATCTGAAATATAGTTACGTTCCTCAGTAAGATTTTGATAACCTAATTCTAATGCTTTTGCCATACCAACAACTTGATGCACGGCTTCTGTACCAGCACGAAGTCCTTTTTCTTGTTCGCCGCCATAAAGCATTGGTTGCAAAACGTTTGTTTTCTTTACATAAGCAAAACCAGCACCTTTTGGTCCATGAAATTTATGAGCACTTGCGACAATAAAATCAACTGGAAGCTCGTGCAAATTGAGTTCGGTTTTTCCAACAGATTGCACAGTGTCACAATGAAATAAAGTATGATGTTGCTCGCAAATACGCCCTACTTTTTCAATATCTAAAACGGTTCCGATTTCGTTATTAACGTGCATTAATGTTACTAAAGTCTTGCCTTTTTTAGAAAGTAATTCGACTAAATTTGTAATATCAATTTGTCCGCTTGGTAGAATGTTTACAAAATCGACTTCAATTCCGTACATTTTTTGCAAATGTTTTACGGTGTATAAGGTAGCATGATGCTCTATTTTGCTAGTAATAATTCTCTCTATTTTCAAATCTCTAACGGCGCTTTTTAGTATCCAATTAGATGCTTCAGTAGCGTTTGAAGTAAAAATTAGCTCTTGCGCTGCGCATCCTAACATTTTTGCAATCGATTTTCTTGAAGTTTCAAGAGCAGTTTTGGCACTTCGACCATAACTATGTGTTGAAGATGGATTTCCAAAATCATTTTGCAAAACTGTTATCATCTCATCTATAACTTCTTGACGAAGAGATGTTGTAGCGGCGTTATCTAGGTATATTTTTTTCATATCAACTACTTTTTTCGCTCTAAAAACTAAGCGAAATTTCTATTTAAATTGGCTTTTAAATAACTTATCAATTTTGAAGTTGCAAAGTTACAAATTTCATTGTGTTAATGGAATACAAATTGATTGGCTAATGTAAATTAAAATTTTACTTTTGCTTCCACTAGATTTTGGATTATTAAACTTTGAATTATCCAATAAAATATAAATTTATGAAAAAAATAATAGGTTTGTTCGCATTACTACTACTTGTAAACGCTTGTGATGATGGAGATATTATTATAGAAAATATTGATTTGACTGATGTTCAACCAAAGTATTGCATTGAAACTGGAATTTTATACAAGTTTAGTGGCAATCAAGCACTACTTGCTAAATTTTCAGAAACTGATTTCAATCGTGTATTTATTAATAAAGTTTCTACCAATGTAAAAACAATAGTAATAAACAATACTACTAATCGCTTTATTTACAGAAATTACAGTGGTACAGTTGCAGATAATTCAATTTGCGGAACGATTTTGGCTGCAAACCCACAAGTTACTGAAGAATGGGTAGCATTAAATGGAACAGCGGAAATTACGACTGATTTTGTTCTAAGCACTCCAACATCTGATAATGCTACTAGAGTTACAGCATATAGACATTCTATAATTTTTAAAGATGTGACATTCCAAAAACCTGATGGTTCGCAAATACAATATGAAGAATTTTTATTTGGTAATTATGATACTGCTGTTGAAGCACTACCGCTTACTTTTACCGAAGATAAATTAACAAAGAGCACTTGTGCTAATGACTACAGCCTGTATAATGTGTCTGGAAAAGGCGAAATGCGATTAAAATTGATACAAACTGATTTTGAAAATCTAATACAAAACAGCCCTACAGCAGTAGATAGTCCGAGAAAAATCACACTAAATAGTTCAAATACTTTGACTTATAATTTATATGAATCTGCAGTAACAAATATTGATTTTTGCACAGCAACATTGCCAACAATTAGCGAAATTTGGAAGGCTAAAAATGGAGAAATTGGTGTTTCGGGCATTGTAGAAGTTGTAACTATATCTGCTGGCGGTGGCACTTATAAACATACCGTAACCCTGAAAAAAATTACTTTAGAAAAAGATTTAAGCAGTTTTTCATTAGGTGACACCTTCCTTTTTGGTAGTTTCCTCAATTAAATCAATTATCTTATTTATAAAAAAACAAACCCATCAATTCATTTTTGATGGGTTTTCTTTTGTCAAATTTTTACAAATAAAAGGTTTTTTTTAAATAAAAAAAGATAGCTCAAAACATCTATTACTTAATTTATTTTGATTGAAATTTGATGAAAATCAATTGTTTTTTTTACATTTTTTACTTCATTTTTTACTTTAAAAATCATTTTAAGAGCTAAATATTAATCAAAAAATAGCATCTAAAACAAGTCGAAACTGAGTCATTTTTTGCAAAATTATTGCTCCACTTTTTAATAATTTCAGTTGAAACATGAACTAAAACATAATTCATAAACCCATTTTTTTTGCATTATTCCGGTTTAAATTTGATGAAAGTCAATTGTTTTTTTGCCTTTTTCAAACAAAAAAATAATCTTTTTTACTTCAAATTTTTACTTTAAAAATCATTTTAAGAGTCTATTTTTAATCGAAAAACAGCATCTAAAACAAGTCGAAACTAAGTCGTTTTTTGCAAAAATATTGACTCAAATTTTAAAAATTTTAGCTGAAAAATTGCTTTAAAAAAACTCTATTTTACATTTTGCTTGATGTAAACTTCGGTTGCGCCTTGTCCGTATTTTTGAAAATTGGCTTCTTTAAAATCGATATTTGGATAACGTCCTAACATAAAATCGAGTTCCGATTTTAGAATTCCTTCACCAACACCATGTATAAAAACAATCTTCGGAATGCGATTTCTGATGGCAAATTCGATGTGTCTTTTTGCCGTTTCTGTTTGCAAAGTTAGGATGTCATAATTGCTCATTCCTCTAAAATTTTTAACCAATTTTTCAATGTGCAAATCAAATTCTGGTGGTGGGATTTCACCTTTAATTTTCTTTTCTTTTTCAAAACTTCGAGATTTTGGCTCTTCTTTTTCCTTTTTTATTTTAGTTGAATCAAAACTTCTAATTGATTGCTCTAAATTACTGGAATTGTTTATTTTAATTAACTCATTGACAAAATATGTCATCACGAATCCGTCGCTAGTTTCTATCGTTACTTGATCTTTATCAACCGAAATCACTACTCCGTCAACTGCTTCATCTAGCACCGAAACTTTGTCTCCTCTACTTATCATTTTACTGTAATTTTATTAAAATTAAAAAGCTATTTTTTATCAAAATTTGAATTCATTTTAAACAAAAAAATTATTAAAATCGATTTCAAATTTTCATTTCAAAAAAATAGTTTATTCAAAAAACGTCTCTCCTATTTTTTTTAAAATTCAAAAGTAGGAAACTTAAAATTATAAAAAGTTTATTCGACAATGAATATTATTTTTTCGTAAAATTGTAATTCAAAAAAACACCCATTTTGGATTTAGAAAAATATATGATTCCGTGTCTGAGCAAAAAACTTTTTGGAGTGGAATGTTTGGGTTGTGGTGCACAACGATCTTTGGTTTTAATTTCCCAAGGAGAATTTGCAAAAGCGTTTCAAATGTATCCTGCTATTTATACCACGATTTTGTTTTTTGTTTTTTTGGCTTTGCATCTTTTTCACAAATCTAGAAACTATTCTAAAATTGTAATTGGACTTGCTATTGCAAATGCCATCATAATGGTTGTCTCTTATTTTTTCAAAACTTCAAACTATTGCTATTAATTTTTTAAATCAAATCATGGAAAATCAAAAATTGCCAAACGCAACTACTGTCTTAATCTTGGCATTACTTTCAATTATGACATGTTGGCTTCTAGTTGGATTAATTTTCGCTGTTGCTGCAATTTATATTTCTAAAGGTGACTTAAAACTTTACCATGAAAATCCTAAACGTTATGATAATTATCAAACTTTGTTAATTGGAAGAGTTTTGACTGGAATAGGAATTTTTATAAATATCTTTTATTTAGTCTTTGTAATTTATGTTTATACAGTAATCGGTTTTGAAAACTTAGATTCGTTCAATAAAAACATTGAAGCCAAAAAAGAATATATTGAAGAACATCGCTAGTCATTAAAACAAAAAAAATCTGCTCGAATAAAGCAGATTTTTTTATCTATGAAATTGAAATTTTATTTTTCAAATTGTTTCAGCGTATTTATAATAATCGAAACACAATCTAACAATTGCTCATCGTTCATTACCAACGGCGGAGCGAAACGAATAATGTTGCCGTGGGTTGGTTTAGCCAACAAACCATTATCTCTCAAAGCAAGGCAAATATTCCATGCTGTATCGCTTTCTTCGGTATCGTTGATTACAACTGCGTTTAGCAAACCTTTTCCACGAACTAAAGTTGCAATAGTTGAGGTTTGGATGTACTCGTTTAGTTTTTCTCTGAATATTTTACCTAATCTTCTGGCGTTTTGAGCTAAATTTTCTTCCTCAACTACTTCTAAAGCAGCAATAGCAACCGCACCTGCAATAGGATTGCCTCCAAAAGTTGAACCATGTTGACCTGGTTTGATAACATTCATAATATGATCATTAGCCAATACTGCTGAAACAGGATAGGCACCACCTGACAAAGCTTTACCAAGAATTAAAATATCTGGAGTAACATAAGTTACTTGTTTTTCGCAAGCATTTTCACAAGTGCAATTACCGCAAACTGCCAATATTGAACCTGTTCTTGCAATTCCGGTTTGAACCTCATCAGCAATAAACAAAACGTTGTTGGCTGCACAAAGTGCTTTAGCTTTTACCAAATAATCTTCTGCTGGTGTATAAACTCCTGCTTCACCTTGAATAGGTTCAACAAGGAAGCCAGCTATGTTTTTAGACGATTTAAGTGCGTTTTCCAATGCATCTATGTCGTCGTAAGGAATTTTGATAAATCCTGCTGTATAAGGTCCAAAATTCTTTCTAGCATTTTCATCATTTGAAAAAGAAATAATGGTAGTTGTTCTTCCGTGGAAATTTCCGTCACAAACGATTATTTGTGCTTCGTTTTCATTAATTCCTTTTTTCTCATACGCCCATTTTCTACAAAGTTTTAAAGCTGTTTCTACCGCTTCTGCGCCAGTATTCATTGGAAGCACTTTATCAAATCCGAAATATTTTGTGATATATTCTTCGTAAACACCTAATTTATCGTTGTAAAAAGCACGAGAAGTCAATGTTAATGTCTGCGCTTGATTAACCATTGCTCCAATAATTTTTGGATGACAATGTCCTTGATTTACTGCAGAATAAGCCGAAAGAAAATCGTAATATCTTTTTCCTTCAACATCCCAAACATAAACACCTTCACCCCTACTCAAAACAACTGGTAGTGGATGATAATTGTGAGCTCCGTATTTATCTTCTAATGCAATAGCATCTACTGAACTCATTTTTTCTAAAACTGACATAATTTTTTCTTTTTTACCCAAACTCGTCATGGGCTATTTTAAAATATCAATTCCTTCTTGTGGAGAGAAATCATCCATAATTTTACAAAGGTAAAATTTTAGTTTAAAAGTTTAGATGTTTAAGAGTTTAATATTGTTACTAACAAACAACTTTAAACCAAATTAAACAAATTTAAACAAACTAAACTATTTTTTAATTCTTTCTAAAATATCATTCATCATTTCTATTTGCACTTTTTGAATCTCTATCAATTCTTGTTGTTGATGCATGATTAAATGATCTAATTTTTCATCGAGCATTCTGATTTCTAACTCTGATTTTAGGTTAATCATATAATCTTTTTTGGCTCTTTCGCGGTCTTTTTCTTCTTGACGGTTTTGGCTCATCATGATGACAGGAGCTTGTAATGCAGCAATACATGATAAAATCAAATTGAGTAAAATAAATGGGTATGGATCAAAACCTTTGTTGAGTAGTAAAAAAACGTTAGAACCAATCCAAATGGTGATAAAGACGAAAAACGAAATGATAAACGTCCAACTTCCTCCGAATGACGCTACTTTATCGGCAATTACTTGTCCGAAAGTTCTGTTGTCAACCTCATCTTCAATTTTGTTTACAAAGGATTTATCATCAGAAAGCGATTCTATAATATTTTTATGTAAATCATTTAACTCGCCAACTTCAGTTTCCAAAAATTTGGAAATATATTTTTCACGGTAAATATTTAATTCGCTATCAGAAATATACTGATTGACATCAAAAGTTGGATATTCTTCTATGATAAGATTCAGAATTGGAATACGAATCGATTTTCCCGATACTTTTTCTTTCTCTAAAAATTCTACTCCTGAAATAGCTGATTTGAATGTGACTTTTGAGTTCATTTGAAGGGTTTATAAGTTTAAAGGTTTAAAAGTTTAAGAGTTAACTAAGAAATCCTTAATTACAAAGTTAAACCAAATTAAACAACTTTAAACCTTTAAACTATTAAACTTCCTCTTCAAACATTTCAAGCAACTTGTTTACAGTATTCCAATTTCGCATAGTTGCGGTTACGTTTAGTTTTTTCTCTATGTATTTTTGGTCTAATCGGGTTTTTCCTGCGCCGATATCGTATTTTATGAAGATTCTGTTGCCGTCTATTACTGCTTCGTCGGGTTTGAATTGGCTTATTTTTAGTTCGTTTATGGCAGAACTTGGCAATTCTTTTGAAATGAAAGCTACATATAATTTCTTGGTATCAACTTCTTTTTGCTTTAGAAACGGATTGTTTTTAAAACACAACTCCAAATCATTTTTGCCAATTACAATTACTGGAACTTCGTGTCCAAAACTTTTGTAAATCTCTTGTTTGATGGTAAATCCTACCGTAACAGGTATTTCTTCATCTGTTTCAACAAACACATTGCCTGATTGTATGTAAGTAACCACATTAGTAAACCCAATGGCTTCTAACGTAGTTTTTAATGCTTCCATTTTTATCATGTTGTGTCCTGAGACGTTGATGCCGCGAAGTAGTGCTAGGTGTTTAGTCATAGTTACAAAATTATCAATATTATTAACCCATATGGAATAATTGCAAAATTACAGAAAGCAAACTACAAGTTCTTATCAATTACATTTTATTAATCCCGTAGGGATAAAATTTGGGTAACGAAAATAACTTCCTCAAGAAAAAATCCCGTAGGGATGATATTTAAATTGGCTCTTTAAAAATATAACGTTCATCGAATTCTATTTCGAATACTTTCAAAAATTTCAGATATTCGTCTCTAAATGATTCTTTTTTATGATGATTCTCTTGATTTTGAATATATTCTATAACATTTTCAACATGTGATTTAGAATAAGAAAAAGCTCCATATCCTTCTTGCCATTCAAATTTTACTTTTAAAAACTTCTTTTCATTTATCCATTTGGAAGAACTGCCTTTAATATCTTGTAATAAATCAGAAATTGATTGTGTTGGTCGCATGCCAATAAAAATATGCAAATGATCAGGCATTCCGTTAATAGCTAATAATTTATGATTATTTGCTTTAATAATACCTGAAATATATTGATATAACTCCTCTTTGAACGATGCGTGAATTAGTCCGTTTCGATATTTTACTGCGAAAACAAATTGAATGTGAATTTGTGTGTAGGTATTTGCCATATTTAATATCGTCCCTACGGGACTTTGTCTACTCTTGAATTTTTTTACCAGAATTTAATCCCTAACGGGATTTATTGAATTGCTAAATTAAAAAAAATACATTGTTGTTTTAAATTTTAGATATTAATCATGAAACTAACTATCATAAAAACATAAAATAAATAAAATTTTCCTAAACCCAATCCAAAAAACAAACCAATACATTATTTTTGCCTCATGGGAAAAAAGAAGACAGACAGAATTATATTTGAAAACGTTACCGTGCTTGATGCTGGTGCCAAAGGTGTTTCGGTAGCCAAAGCTCCTGAAGGACAAGTAATATTTATACCTAACGTTGTGCCGGGCGATGTGGTGGATGTGCAAACGTTCAAGAAACGTAAATCTTATTTTGAAGGAAAAGCAATAAAATTTCACTCCTTTTCAGAAAATCGTATCGAACCAGTTTGTGAGCATTTTGGTGCTTGTGGCGGTTGCAAATGGCAAAACATGAAGTATGAACAACAATTGTTTTACAAAAATAACGAAGTCTTCAATAACCTAAAACGCATTGGAAAAATCGATTTACCTGAATTTGAACCCATTTTAGGTTCGGAAAAACAATTTTTCTACAGAAACAAAATGGAATTCGGATTTTCAGACACGCGTTGGTTGACCGAAAGTCAAATTCAATCGAGTGAGGAAAATTTGAGCAAGAAAAATGCTTTAGGTTTTCACGTTCCGAAAATGTGGGACAAAATTCTAGACATTGAAAAATGTTGGTTGCAAGAAGATCCATCGAACGATATTAGAAATTCGATAAAAGAATTTGCCGATAAAAACGGAATGACGTTCTTCAATGCAAGAAATCAAGAAGGTTTGTTACGAACGTTAATGATTAGAACCGCTTCAACTGGCGAAATTATGGTTTTGATTCAATTTTTTGAAAATGACAAAGCCAGTCGTGAGTTGATGATGGATTTTATTCACGAGAAATTCCCACAAATTACTTCGTTGCAATATGTAATCAATAGCAAAGCTAACGACACACTTTACGACCAAGACATCAAACTATACAAAGGAAGAGATTACATTTTGGAAGAAATGGAAGGTTTGAAATTTAGTATCAACGCTAAATCATTCTACCAAACCAATTCTGACCAAGCGTATGAATTATATAAAATCACAAGAGATTTCGCTGGTTTAACTGGAAACGAAGTAGTTTATGATTTATATACCGGAACTGGAACTATTGCACAATTTGTTTCTAAAAAAGCAAAAAAAGTAATTGGTGTTGAAGCCGTTCCAGAGGCGATTGCAGATGCTAAAGAAAACGCCAAACGTAATGAAATTACGAATTGTGAGTTTTATGTTGGCGATATGAAAAACGTATTCAATGACGATTTTATTTCGCAACACGGAAAGCCTGATGTAATCATCACCGATCCACCAAGAGACG
Organism: Flavobacterium sp.; assembly: GCF_027531705.1. Classification (GTDB taxonomy): domain Bacteria; phylum Bacteroidota; class Bacteroidia; order Flavobacteriales; family Flavobacteriaceae; genus Flavobacterium. The sequence continues at coordinate 16,151 of NZ_JAPZSP010000036.1, forward strand.
GAATGCATAAAGATGTTGTGGAAATGTTATTAAAAACTGGTGCTCCGAAAATTGTTTACGTAAGTTGTAATTCTGCAACGCAAGCAAGAGATTTGGCTTTGATGGACGAAATGTATAAAGTTACTCGTGTGCGACCTGTGGATATGTTTCCGCAAACGCATCATGTGGAAAATGTTGTACTTTTGGAGAAGAAATAGTTTTCAGTGTTCAGTCGCAGTATTCAGTTATTTAGTTTGAAGTTAAGTTTATGAAAAAGATATTTTTGTTATTGGTTCTGTTTTCACTTTTAGGTTGTGAGAAAGATGATATTTGCGATGAGAATACAGCTACTACTCCACTTTTGGTAATTGGTTTTTACAGTGAAGACAATCCTTCAGTAGCGTTAAGTGTTGCTAATTTGACTATTCAAGCGGAAGGTGTTTCTGAACCTATTATTTTTAATGCTGGTGGTACTGCTACAACCAAATATTATTTTAATGGTAATCAAGTAAAAATTCCGTTGCGAATTAACGAACCTAAAACTAAATATAAGTTAACAATAAATAGCGGTTCGGATGAATTTAAAAACACAGATAATTTAGAGTTCAATTACGAAACCAAAAGTGTTTATGTATCTAGAGCATGTGGTTTTAAAACAACTTTCACACTTAATCCAACTAATGGTGTTATTAAAACCGACAGCGATATACCAGAATTTTTCTGGATTAAAGATTATGAAGCACTAACAACTAACATTGAAAATCCAAATGAAGTACATCTTAAAATACTACTTTAGTTTATTATTTGTGCTGCTTTCATTGTTAGCTAATGCACAAGAAGTTGCAAAAAAAACACCTGAAATTGCCAAAAAAGACACTGTTGCTCCAGTAAAAGTGAACCGTTATGGCTTGCGTGTTGGTGTTGACTTGTTTAGATTATCTCGTTCTTTTTGGGAAAAAGATTATCGAGGCATTGAGGTAGTTGGTGATTACAGATTAACCAAAAAGTATTACATCGCTGGAGAATTGGGTAACGAAGACAAAACAGTTCAGGAAGATTACCTAAACTTCACCACAAAAGGTTCTTATTTTAAAGTTGGTTTTGATTATAACATGCATCAAAACTGGATGAATTTAGAGAATTCTATTTATGTTGGAATGCGTTATGGTGTGAGTTCGTTTAGTCAAAAATTGAATAATTACCAAATTTATACAAGCAACACTTATTTTAATGATAGCCCAACTGTTCCTTCTGGTGAAGAGTTTAATGGATTAACGGCACAATGGGCAGAAGTTGTGGCTGGTGTGAAGACAAAGGTTATCAATAATATATATGTAGGTTTTAGTTTTAGAATTAACCGATTATTTACTAACAAAACACCTGATGGTTTTGATAACCTTTACATTCCAGGTTTCAACAGAAAATATAGTGGCGATTTTGGTGTAGGTTTTAATTACACCGTTTCGTACTTCATTCCGTTATATAAATCAACTGTTAAGGTTGAGGAAAAGCCTAAGAAATAGGACATTTGTAGATTACGGTTTAATCCAAACAATTTTATTTTCGCGAATGATAACAATTTCGCTATTTTTTTGTTTTTTAAATTGAACCATCTTTTCGTAAGCTAACTCAAGACCTTTAATAATTTTATTACGTCTTTCAATTTTGGCTTCTGTTGTCATAATAGTTTTTTAATTCATTAAATTTTTGAGAATCAATAATATTTAGCTCGTCACTTATTGATTTTTCAGCAATTAAAAAATGATTTCCTTCTGAATTATCAAAAATTAGAACTTGATCTACAAGCGGTATATAAATTTCAAATAAATTAATTATTCCTTTGATGTACCTTCGCTCTATAACTCTTGACTCAATATTATGACCACCTTCAATTACTCTTGTTTTTACTCTTTCTTTAGCTAATTCAACATTTCTCAACCAAAAGAAAAGCAAAGTAGTATTATATCCGTTTGTCTTTGCGTTACTTATTTTCCCTTTATAACTTTTGGTTGCCAAAGTAGTTTCAAAAGCAAAACTTTCATTACTAATAAAAAGCTCATTAATTCTATTTAACATGATTCGACCGGCTTCAAAAGCTACTTTTTCAGGTTGAAAAGGAGAAAGTCCTTTAGCTATTTCAGCAGCATTTACAAACTCTTTACAATCCAAAATTTCAGGAAGAATTGTAAATGATGCCGTTGTTTTTCCTGCTCCATTACAACCTGCAATTATGTAAAGATTTTTTTCAATCATAGATACAAATTTAGCTATTTAATTTAATTTTTAGCTATTTACACTTCTTTTATTCCTTTTGCAAAAATCCATTTCATAAATAGTTTTTCACCGTCTTTCGTGGCGACTGCTTGAAATTTTGGAGCCAAAACTGTTCCAACAATAAAAGCTATTAACGGAATCCATAATCCTGTTAATGTTGTAAAAGTGGCTACTGCAAATCGAACTGCAAAAAATATAATAGCAAATCCGATAAGATTATAAACGAGTGCTTTTGTTTTTTTTGACATTTTTTTTCTGTATAATGTATTATTGTATATTGTAGAATTGTATTTGTAAAAATTATTTATAGAATGAGATTCCTCCGAAATGACAAACTGGATGGTGAAAATTCTAATTTCTAAATTCTAATTTCTGCTAATTGCCTTCTGTTGTCTGAAACTTCGTTCTTTTGCTTCCTTCGTACATTTCGTATTTGACTAATCTGGCTTCTAAACTTCCGTTGAAGAGTTTTATTTTTCTGGAAGGTTTTAGTCCAACAAATTTTAATGCTTCAAGGTTGGCTGTTATAAACCAAGCGTTGGTTCCTGGATAATTTTGTTTCATCGTGTCACCCATTTCTCGGTAAAAACGCTCTAAATCTATATCCAAACGTTCTCCATACGGTGGATTAAAAACCATGTGTAATGGTCCAACGGTTTCTTTTTTGGTATCAAAGAAATTTTGTTGTTCAATTGTTACATAATCATCAAGATTGGCGTTTTTAATATTGTCTTTTGCTTTGCTAACAGCACTTGGCGCTTTGTCGTATCCTTTTATGGTATAATGAAACTCTTTTACTTTTTTCAAAAGACTTTCTACAATTTGGTCAAACAAATCGTTATCCCAATCGTTCCATTTTTCGAAAGCAAACTCTTTTCGGTTGATATTGGCTGGAATATTACAAGCAATCATAGCTGCTTCTGCCAAAATTGTTCCCGAACCACACATTGGATCTAGAAAATCAGAATTTCCATCCCAACCAGAAAGCAAAACCATTCCAGCAGCCAAAACTTCATTTATAGGCGCAATGTTGGTTGCAGTTCGATAACCACGATGGTGTAAAGAAGCTCCAGAAGTATCAAGCGCTACCGAAACTTGGTCTCTATCAATATGAATATTAATGCGTAAATCTGGATAATCTTTATCGACACTTGGTCGTTGACCTGTTCTTTCTCTAAATTGATCTACAATCGCATCTTTTGCTTTTTGTGAAACAAATTGCGAATGCTTGAAATAATCTGAATGTATAGTGGTATCAATTACAAACGTTTGGTTGGCGTTTAAATATTTACTCCAATCCATACTTTGAATTCCTTTATATAAATTCAAATCGCTATTAGCTCTGAAATAATAAATCGGTTTTAGTATTTTTAAAGCAGTTCGCAACGCCAAATTAGATTTGTACATAAAACCTTTGTCGCCTTTAAAACTAACGGCACGCGTTCCTATTTCTACATTTTGTGCACCTAAAAGTTGTAGTTCTTTAGCCAATATTTCTTCAAAACCAAAAAAGGTCTTGGCAATCATTTTAAAATTTTCCATTTTTCAATATCATAATTCAATTGCAATATCAAAAATCAATATCAATCACAATGTTGGGTAACTTCTGCAAAAATACACTAAATTTGCACGTTAGAAATTGTAATGCATAAGAATTAATGTCAAAAATCGTAAATCCTGAATCCCAAGTCGTAAATCCTAAATCTGAAAACTGGTTTGCTTCTTGGTTTGATACAACTTATTATCACATTCTATATAAAGAAAGAAATTATAGAGAAGCGCAACTGTTTATGGACAATCTTACGCTTTATCTAAACTTGCCAGAACATGCCAAAGTATTAGATTTAGCTTGCGGAAAAGGTCGTCATTCTATCTACTTGAACCAATTAGGATATGATGTTTTAGGAGTTGATTTGTCTGAAAAGAGCATTGTAGAAGCATCCAAAAACGCCAACGACACTTTGCATTTTCAAGTGCATGATATGCGTGAGCCTTTAGAAGCTAAATTTGACGCCATTTTCAATCTTTTTACCAGTTTTGGTTATTTTGAAAATGAAGCTGATCACTTGAAAACATTGATTTCTATAAAAGAAAATCTTTCAGAATATGGTTTTGCCGTTATTGATTTTATGAACGTAAATCATGTGTTAGCAAATTTAATTCCAGAAGAAACAAAAAACGTTGAAGGCATTGATTTTCATATAAAACGCTATCATATTGATGGTTATATTTATAAAGAAATTAACTTTACCGATAAAGGCGAAAACTACAATTTTGTTGAAAAAGTTAGGGCTTTCACTTTAGAAGATTTTACCAGAATGATGGACGAAGCAGGCATCTTTTTATTGGATACTTTTGGCGACTATAAATTGAAAAAGTTCTTGAAAAAAGATAGCGAGCGATTGATAATGATTTTTAAATAGTTGGCACTTCGACTGCGCTCAATGTGACAATCCTGTGATTTTAAATTAAAAAAATGAATTATTTTATTTACATATTTCCACTTTTTGCGGTGCTTTTAGGTTATTTTATTGCTACTTTTTTTCATCCAAAGAGCAAAAAAAATCTAAAGTTGTTGTTGGCTTTTAGTGGCGCTTTTTTGCTTTCGCTTACAGTAATGCATTTGTTACCTGAAGTTTATGAGGCTGATATGCACCAGCACGAAGGTCACGACCATCAACAAGGAACCATTGGAATATTTATTATGATTGGAATTGTGTTTCAAATTATTTTGGAATATTTTTCAAAAGGTGCCGAACATGGACATGTTCATGGTCACGAAACTATGCTTCATATTCCGTGGTTGATGTTTTTTAGCTTGTGTTTGCATGCGCTTTTAGAAGGAATGCCTATTAGTAATCATAATCACTTGGCTTATGGAATTGCGGTGCATCATTTTCCAATTGCGATTATTTTGACTTCTTTTTTCAAAAATGCCAAATTGGATAAAAAAGCCATCTTATTCTTTATGTTCATCTTTGCATTGATGACGCCACTTGGAACATTTGCATCTGTGAACTTTTCATTTCTATCGAACTATTATGCTCAAATTTCGGGAATTGTGATTGGAATATTATTTCATATTTCTTCTACAATTATCTTTGAAAGTAGTGAAGGTCACAAATTTAATTTGGCAAAAATCAGCGTTATTGTTTTAGGCATAATTTTGGCTTATTTTATGTAATAAAAAAGCGCTCAACTTACCATTGAACGCTTTTGTTTTCTTTAAAGAATTGCTATTATTTGTAAACGCTTTCTTTTTTGAAATGCACTGCTAAAAGGTAATAAACAACCGCTCTATACTTGTTTTTGTTTGATTTACCGTATTTTTCAAGAACAGCATCGATTCCTTTGTCTAAATCTGCTCCGTCTTTTAAACCCAATTTTTTGATAAGGAAATTGTTTTTTACAGTATCTAACTCTGATTGTTGACTTCCAGCAACTGTTGCTGCATCTTTGTTATAAATTGATGGTCCGCAACCTATAACTACTTTTGTTAGCAAAGCCATATCGGCAGTTACACCACATTTTTCTTTTAAATCGGCTGCATAAACAGCAATTAATTCGTCTCTTTTACTCATTTTATATTTTTTTAAAATTTGAAATTACTATTTTATACTAACAAATTTATAAAATATATTTCATTAAAAATTATTTATTTAGGGATTTTTTTTGCGGAAAAATAAAAATTTTAAGAATTATAATCTCAAATAACTATTCCTTACTTTTGAAGAACATAAAATAAAAAAATGCACCATTCAAAATTAATTATCGATCAAAATATAATAGACGCTGAGGAAACCGATTATTTATATTTCAAGACTTCTCAACTTTCTAATTCAGGAAATGGGCTGTTCACAGCAATTGCAATTTATAAAGATGAAATAATTTCTATTTTCAAAGGTGAAATTTTATCTAAAAATGAAGCTGAAATAAGAGTTGCAAATAAAGAGGACAACTATTTCATGAATCTTCTAAACGGAACTATTTTGGATTGCAAAAACACCGATTGTTTTGCCAAATATGCTAATGATGCAAAAGGTTTTTCAAAATCTAATTTTAAGAATAATGCAAAAATTTCTTTGGATGAAAACGGAAATGTTTGCCTAATTGCCATTAAAAAAATAAAATCAGATGAAGAAATTTTCTGTGATTATGGAAAGAAATATTGGAAGAAACATTCTTAAACCAACTCTTTAAAATATTGCAACAAAACCTTATCATTTTCTAATGTTGGTGTAAAAACTTCTAATAAAGTTGGTTTTTCATCATTTGAGAACATTACTTTTAAACTTTCATCTAAAGTAGTTTCATTACTTGCTGTAAGATAGTTCAATCCGTACATTTTAGCTAAATGCTCAGCAGTTAAGCAATGCGAAGTTTCAAAAAATGTATTGAAAACTGGTGTTTCATCATGACCTGGTAGAATTCTAAAAATACCACCGCCGCCGTTATTCATCAAAATAATTTTGAAGTTTTTCGGTATGTAATTATTCCATAAAGCATTGCTATCGTATAAAAATCCAATATCTCCAGCTATCAAAACTGTTGCCTTTTGGTTTGCGACTGCCGCACCGATTGCAGTTGAAGTGCTTCCGTCAATTCCACTAGTTCCGCGATTGCAAAAAACTTCAATCGATTTATCAATACTAACAAGTTGAGCATAACGAATGGGCGAACTATTGCTAATTTGAAAATGTGTATTTGATGGTAATTTTGGCAGAATTATATCAAATGCTTTTAAATCGGTAAATGGAATTTTATCAATATATTCAATGTGTTTTTGCGTTCTTAAATCTCTAATTTTCAATAACTTTTCTTGATAATCACTTTCAATTTTAATTATTTTTGAAAAGAAATTTTCGAAGAATTTATTTGGTGCAACTTCAAAATGTTTAGTCAAGCAACCATAAGTATCATAAGCTCTTAATTCGTCAATATGCCAATGATGTTTGGGTTGGTATTTTCTTAAAAATGCTTTAATTCTTTTAGAAACTATCATTCCGCCAAAAGTCAACAAAACATCTGGTTGAAACTCTAAAAAATCTTCGTTTGTGAATGGTGTAATTATCGTATCAATATTCGTGATAAAATTAGGATGATGCACATTTGAAGTAACTTCTGTCATTACTACAACCGAGTTATCATTTCCTAAAACATCAAGAAACTTTTGCTCGACAGCATTTGGATGCAAACCGCCAATCAAAACCAATTTCTTTTTTGCAGAATTCCAATCATTTGCAAAAGCGGAAAGATTTTCTACTTCATTGTTCAAAATAGCATTTGAAATGATTTTTGGTTCAACCGAAAGTGTTTCAACTGTTTCATACAAAGGTTCTTCAAACGGCGCATTGATATGTACTGGACCTTTTTTGGCGAAAGCTATATTAATCGCTTCATTGATTAAAAAATCATTTTCATCAGAAGAAAATTCGTCCAAGTTAGCATTAAATAACGAATGATTAGCAAATACATTTTCTTGACGAATAGTTTGTCCATCACCAATATCAATTTTGCTTTTTGGCCTGTCAGCCGAAACTACAATTAGCGGAATTTCGCTATAAAAAGCTTCTGAAAAGGCTGGATAATAATTCAACAAAGCTGAACCTGAAGTACAAACCACCGCAACTGGTTTATTGATTTGTTGGGCAATTCCGAGTGCAAAAAAAGCCGCACAACGTTCATCAGCTACGCTATAACAAGTAAAATTGGGATTATTTACAAAACCAATCGTTAAAGGCGCATTTCGAGAACCTGGAGAAATTATAATATGATGGATTCCTTTGGCACGAAAAATTTCGATTATAGATTGTGCTAAAGGTATTTTAGGATATTTCATTTTATAACGGATAGAGACAAAGCAATGATTTGTCTGTACTTTAAATTGATTTGCACAAAAGTACAAAGTATTTTCAAGTGTTAGAAGTAATTTATTATTTTTGAAACATGGAAATCAAAATCAGACCTTACCGAACGGAAGATACGCAAGCGATATTAGAAATCATCAACTATAATATCGAAAATTCAACTGCTTTATATGATTATGAGCCTAGAAGTTTGGAAAACCAAATTGCCATTTTTGATGATAAACTCAAAAAAGGATTTCCAATAATCGTTGCAACTGAAAATGAAATTGTTGTTGGTTTTGGTTATTACAGCGAATTCCGATTTAGAGAAGCATACAAATTTACCGTTGAACATTCGGTTTACGTACATCCAAATCATATGGGAAAAGGAATTGGAAAATTGATTATGGAAAGCCTACTCGATTTGGCAAAAGCTCAAAAACTACATACAATGATTGGTGTAATTGATTCAGAAAACCAAAGTAGTATTGATTTCCACAAGAAATTCGGTTTTGAAATCGTTGGAACCATCAAAGAATCTGGATTCAAATTTGACCGATGGTTGCATAGTGTTTTTATGCAGAAGATGATTTAGTAGTTTGCAGTCGCAGTATCCAGTCTAAGTCTAAAAAACTGAATACTGTGACTGAATACTGATTACTTTTTCTCAATCCAACTCACAATTTCATCATCTGTTGGTAGCACACTTGGAGAAATTACTTTATCCAATTCGCCATTTTCGTTGATTAGGTATTTTTGGAAATTCCATTCTACTTCGCTGTCTTGCAATCCGTTTTTAGATTTTTGAGTTAGAAATTTATAAACTTCACTCATGTCATTTCCTTTGACAGAAACTTTGCTCATCATTGGAAAAGTAACGCCGTAATTTTTTTGACAAAAAGCGCCAATTTCTTCATTAGTTCCGGGTTCTTGCGACATAAAGTTGTTTGCTGGGAAACCTACAATCACAAAATTTTGGTCTTTATATTTTTTATAAATTGCCTCTAAATCTTTGTATTGTGGTGTCAATCCGCATTTGGAAGCCGTATTCACAACTAGAATTTTCTTGCCTTTTAGTGATTCAAAATCAAATTCTTTTCCTTCTAAATCTTGTACTTTAAATTGGTAAATGTTTTGCTTTTCCATAGTTTCTGTTTGAGAAGTTTCAGCTGTTAATACTTGATTCTGCGCTTGGTTTTTGCAACTTGATATAATTAATATTCCGAATAATAAAATTATTTTTTTCATAATGATTTTTTTTATAAAATTAGATAATAATTTAGTTTATAGTTTAAAACATTACTTAAAATTTTGTTATAAAAACAAAGCCCAACAAAATGCTTCATTGGGCTTCAAAACAAAAAAACAAAACAAAATAACTATTGTTGCCTTTTTTATTTTTTTAAGGTGCTTGAACAATTGGCGCACGAAGTGATTCTAAAACAGCCACTACTTCGTTAATTAATGCAGTATCAGTAACCCCATTTTTTCCAGCAGCTGCACCAACATAACCAATAAATTTATCATAGTTAGCATTGGTTGACTTTACGCCCATTCTAGGATTTGTAACAGGATTGTGAGCATCAACCATATTCAATCCAGAATAGGTGTTGGTTGCGCCACCGCCTGTATTTGCTGAAAAGAAATCGGTTAAATTCTTACTTAAAACCGCTACATTAGTTGTGTTACCTGATGAAACTTCTCCAACTATAGGTGCAAAATGAGCACCCAAATTTCCTGGAGCACCTGCAACAATATCACCAACTATTAATGTTATCGTAGAATCGACAACCGAACGATAACTTAAGCGTCCTTTTTCAATCATTTGTCCAACATTTCTCGGATCTGTAACTTTTGTAGTTCCACCTAATTTTTCATAAAGCGTTTTTTCTGCTACTTGAACTGGTGCTTCATCATCGTCATTATTACATGAGATAAAAGCTGTAAACATTCCTGCTAAAAGCAAAATGCTTAATGGTCTTGCATAATTTTTCATTGTTTGTACTATTTAAGATTAATTAAAAATTCTTTGAATTCCTTTTGAAAAGTGATAACTAAAACTGCCTTCCTCAATAACTGGACATACTTGTTTAGCTTCCATGCCTTTTGGTAAAACATAGCGAGTTGCTTTATAATTTCCCTTTTGGATTAGCTGGTCAACTATTTTTTTTGAATCAGCTATTTTATTATCGTGAAAAAAGACAACTACATTATTCTTTATATTATAACTATCACTAATAAATCCTGGAATTGATTTAAGATTTCTATGAATTTCTTTTATTTTGAGAGAATCTAATGGCTCCTGAAAGTCTATTCTACTTATCTGCATAGTGGCGTTATCGTATTTGATTGGCTTAGCAGTTGCAATGTGTACAACTAAAATGATGAGTAGTAATAAGGTTGTACCTATTAATCCCATTGCTATAAATTTTAATTTTCTTTTCATAATTAATTCCTTTAAATTATTTTGTTTGGATACATATACGGAAATAAGTTAGGGATGGTTTTATTTTTTTTTTAATCCGATTACTCTAAAAAAAAATTGTAGTTTTATAAATCCAAAGTTTTGTTGGTTTCGTATATATGTCAAACAAAAAAACAATAACAGTATGTCACAAGAAGAATTAATTCCGTTGTTACTAAGGAAAGAACAGCGAGGTTTTACCATTATGTATGATATGTATTCAAAAAGTTTGTTTGCAGTTATCGCCAACTTGATTAAAGAAACCGAAGAAGCAGAGGATGTGCTTCAAGATGCATTTGTAAAAATTTGGAAAAACATTGAAAGCTATAACGAATCAAAAGGTCGTTTATACACTTGGATGTTGAATATTGCAAGAAATTCTGCAATTGATAAGTTACGTTCGAAAGGCTATAATAACAGTCAAAAAAACCTATCGTCTGATAATTTCGTACATCTTCTGGACGACAGTAACAAGCTAATCAATAGAATTGATACTATTGGAATTCAAGAATTTGTAAAAAAATTGAAACCCAAATGCATTCAGCTAATTGAATTATTATTTTTTCAAGGTTATACGCAGCAAGAAGCGTCTGAAGAACTTGAAATTCCGTTGGGCACAGTAAAAACACAAAACAGAAGTTGTATAAACGATTTAAGAACTTATTTACAAGTATAATGAATACACAAGAATATATAGAATCTGGAAACTTAGAACTCTATGTTTATGGATTATTAGACGAAAGTGAAACTAAGAAAATTAGTGAATTGTCAAAAAACAATCCAGAGATAAAAAAGGAAATTGTTTCGATTGAAAAGGCAATTCTAAATTTGTCGAGTAGTTTTTCTCCTGCTATTTCTGCTGAAAATTTTGAAAAAATTAAAGCAAAATTAGAAATGAAGCATGGCAAAGTAGTCGATTTACAACCAAAATCGAATTGGTCTCAATACCTTGGCTGGGCAGCTTCAATTGTTTTATTAATTGGCATTGGTTACCAATATAATAAACAACAAATCATTAAGAATGAAATTGTAACTATTCAAAAAGAGAAAGAAAAATTAAACGAAGCTGTAGTTGCTACTGAAAATAAAAACAATCAAACCAAGAAAGCTTTGGATGTAATAAGAGATTCTAAAAACACGGTAATTGCACTTGCTGGGCAAGCCGTTTCGCCTACATCTTCTGCAAAAGTATATTGGAATAAAGAAACACAAGTTGTATATATTGATGCATCAGGATTACCAAAACCACCAAAAGGAATGGTTTATCAAGTTTGGAGTTTAAAATTGAGTCCAACATTAATGCCAACAAGTATTGGTTTATTAGAAGATTTTTCTGGAGAAAATAATTTGGTTTTTGAAGTTAGCTCTACAGTTGATGCCGAAGCCTTTGGTATCACACTTGAACCAGCTGGCGGAAGTCAATCGCCAACAATGGAACAATTATACACTTTAGGAAAAGTATAACTCTAAAAATAGAAGAAAAAAAAGGTTCAACTTGATTGTTGAACCTTTTTTATTATTTAAAAACCTTTTTATATTTTATATACGATAATGTTCCCAAAATGGCAACAAAAGCAACTGAATAATAAATGAATGTTGGTGTTACAACTTTATCACCACTAGCATACGAATGCAATCCTGTGAGGTAAAAATTCACTCCAAAATAGGTCATCATTATTGAATAGAATGCTACAATACTCATTAAATTAAAAATCCATTTACCACGAAGTGATGGTACAAATCGAGCGTGAATAACAAAAGCGTAAACCATAATACTGATTAAGGCCCAAGTTTCTTTTGGATCCCAACCCCAATATCTTCCCCAAGATTCATTTGCCCATTGTCCACCAAGGAAATTACCAATTGTTAGCATAACCAATCCGATAGTTAATGCCATTTCATTGATGTAAGTGATTTCCTTAATGTGCAAATCCATTTTGACTTTGTTTTTTTCGTTTGTAAAAAGCATCAAAATCAAAGAAACCGTTCCCAAAACCATTCCTAATGTAAATGGTCCGTAACTTGCTACGATTACGGCTACGTGAATCATTAACCAATACGAATTAAGAACAGGTTGCAAATTGGCAATCGATGGATCCATCCAGTTCCAATGCGCAATCATAAGTATCATTGAAGCAACAAATGTTCCTGAAGCGACAGTTAATTTCGATTTTCTATCAAATGCTAAAGTGAAAAACATGGTTGCCCAAGCCACATATATCATACTTTCGTAGGCATCACTCCAAGGTGCGTGACCAGAAATATACCAACGCGCAATTAATCCAAGCGTATGAATAATAAAAAAGATTCCTATTAGAATATGAAATCCATTTATGGTGTATTTTAAAATTTTTGAATTTGAAAAAATATTAACAATTGTTAGCAAAAGCATCAATGTTCCAGCCATCATGTACATCCAAAACAAATTTTTGAAAACATCATACTTGTTATACATTACTTCATAATTGATTTTTTCATCAGATGGACGAACGGCGCTTCCGTATTTCTTTTGGTAATTTTCCATTCCTACCAAAAACGTATTTGCCATGGTATAATCATCTTTTTGAGAAGCTTTTAACAAGGCATCTAGATAAATTGGCAAAGCAGATTTGATTGTATCTAATGAGGTTCCAGTTGTATGAGAAATATCCATATATGAGAACCATTTATTGTTTTTATCATTTGGAACTGGAAAAACTTTCAAAATAGTTCCACTTAAAGCAGAATTTAGAAGATTTACTTTCTTATCTGCTTCGATAAAGTCTTTATCAAAACTGTTTGGAACGGCTGCTTTATAGGCAGTATCTAAATAGGGTGACAATTTATAATTTCCTTTATCATCAAAGAAATCTTTGAAAGCAACCAATTTTTGTCCGTTAGGAACTCCTAGAATTTTATGAATACTATCATTTTCTATTTTGAGATAAATCAATGGAACTTGAAACCAAGCCTGCGGAAATTGCGTCATCGAAATAAAAGCTTGATCAGCATTTAATCCTTCGTAAGAATCTTTTTTACTAACTTTTCGCAATAATTCTGATGAAAACGTATTGATAGGTTTCATTCGTCCACCTTCATCTTGAATAACTAATCGTCCGAATTGACCAGCGTGTTTTTCGGAAACCTTGTATTTTTTTATGGAATCTAAATAACTAATTTTAGAAGTTGGATTTGAATGATTTTGACTAAATCCTAACAATGAAAAGAATAACAAAAAGATAGTCAATAACTTCTCTTTCTTCTGTTTTACATCTTCCAATTTTCTTTTTAAATCGGCAAAACGAGAATGTTTGGTAAATAAAATAGCCATCATAGCAAAAAACAACATAAAATAACCGCAATAGGTTATAAAAGTTCCCCAATAATCATGGTTTACAGAAAGAACTGTTCCTTTCTCGTCAGGATCGAAAGAAGCTTGAAAAAAACGAAATCCTTTGTGGTCTAATATATTATTCATGTAGATATGTGCATCAAAATTTTCTTTACCATCAACAACTGTAACTTTACTTTCGTATGATGAATAACTTTTCTCGGTTCCTGGATATTTTTTGGCAATAAAATCGTTCAGCTTTATGTTAAATGGCAAAGTATAAACTTTACTTCCGTAGTAAAAAGTGAATTCCAATTTCCCTAATTTGAATGTTTGTGGTGTTCCTTGTTGCCCTTTTGAACCAAGTAAAGTAATTTCTTTTTCTTTTCCTTCAACAGCCACTTTTAAAGTTAAAGCATCTTCTCCTTTTTTGCTTTTATAATTTCCGCTTGATTTATAATCTTTCACACCTTTTATTGGCTGATCAGGAAATACAAACTGCGCATTACCCATATTATAAAGCGAACGATACATCAACTCTTGTACTTTATCTTTTTCAACTTTCCCCTGAAGCTTGTCCGCCATTCGCATAAAGTTTCCTTCAAAAGGTGAAGAAATAGTCGTTTTTTCGCCTGTTGTATTAATATTTATAGCACCTTGTGTTTCTTTGTTTAAGGCAAATAGTGTGTTATGAATATTTTGAACTTCACCTTCTTTTAGATAATGTTCATGACGTTCTCCTCCACCCGATTCTACCATTTTTAGATAAGAAATCCCTTTTGCATCTGGTTTAATGGTTTCTTTGGCATCCATAACGAAATTTTTATATTCAATTTCAAATGGAGTTTCAGCAAACTTAGAATCGATAGAAAAATGGTTATTTGTTACAGGTGAAAGTAGTAACGATTCTTCAAAAACTCTACGTTTCATCTCACCTTTGTATTCTCCATCAACAAAAAAAGTTAGGTAATTTTTATCTGAATATAATTGATTAGAAGATTCGCCTTCTCTAATTGGCATCATTCCTTCATAGCTTATGTAGCGAGTGATTGCAGCTCCTACAATTATAAAAATGAAAGACAAATGCAGTAAAAGTGTTGCCCATTTTTCTTTTTTGAGCAATTGGTAACGAGAAATATTTCCAAAAAAATTGATTAAGAAAAAAACATGAATGGCTTCAAACCACTTTGTATTGTAAACTAAAATTCTTGCTGTATCGGTATTATAGTCGTTTTCAATGAATGTTCCTATTGCCATTGAAATTGCATATACAAGAAATAAAATAGCCATTAAGCGAGTTGAAAAAAGTATCGATTTTAATTTTTTCATGATGTTTTTGAAATGTTTTTTTTTTGGAAACACAAAAGTAAAGTAAAAATGTGAATTTCTTTATTATTAAGCATTTGATTTAAGTGTTTTTTAAGAGATGTTTTTATTATTTTTACCAAATGGTAAAAGTAGTAATCATCGGTTCGGGAAATGTTGGCCAACATCTTATTAAGGCTTTTGCCAAAAGTGATGCTGTGACTGTTATTCAAGCTTATGCTAGAAACAAATACAATCTTACTCACCTACTCGATTCTCAGCAAATTACCGATGATTTTTCTAACTTAAAAGAAGCCGACTTATACATTATTTCTGTTTCAGACGAAGCTATCAATGAAGTTTCAAAACAAATTCCTTTTTCAAATAAATTAGTAGCTCATACTTCGGGAAGTGTTGCTATGAATGAACTTAGCGATTCCAATAGAAAAGCGGTTTTTTATCCGTTACAAACATTATCTAAGAAAAAAGAAGTCGATTTTAAACAAGTTCCATTGTGCTTAGAAGCGGAAAACGAATCAGATTTAAAAATTTTAAATAAAATTGCAACAAGTATTTCCGATAAAGTCTTCGAAGTCGATTCTGACCAAAGAAAATCATTACATGTTGCAGCTGTTTTTGTTTCCAATTTTGTAAATCATTTATACAAACTTGGAAGTGATATTTGCATCGAACATAAAGTTCCTTTTGAAATTTTGAAACCGCTTATACTTGAAACCGCAAAGAAAGTTCAAATTCTTTCGCCAGATGATGCGCAAACTGGACCTGCAAAACGAAATGACACTACAACCATAAACAAACATTTAGCAATTCTTACCGATGAAAATCAGAAAGAAATCTATAAATTGCTAACCAAATCTATAATTGACCATGGCAAAAAGTTATAAAGAAATTATGAATCACATCACCACTTTCATTTTTGATATAGATGGTGTTTTAACCGACGGAACTGTTCACGTCTCTCCAACTGGTGAAATGCTTCGCGAAATGCATATCCGTGATGGTTTTGCCATGAAAGCTGCTCTAGAAAGCGGTTATAATGTCTGTATAATTTCTGGAGGAAGCAACGAAGGTGTTCGCATTAGACTAAGAAACTTAGGTATAACTGATATACATTTAGGAACCCCTGATAAAGTTGAAACTTTCAAAGAATACACTGAATTATACAACATAAAACCTGAAAATGTTTTATACATGGGCGATGATATTCCCGATTTTCATGTGATGCAATTAGTAGGTCTACCAACTTGTCCACAAGATGCAAGCCCCGAAATCAAAGAAATTTCAAATTATATTTCGCATAAAAATGGAGGAAAAGGTGCTGTTCGCGACGTAATTGAACAAGTTATGAAAGTGCAAGGAAAATGGCATTTGTATTATAACGGAAAGCACGATTAACCTACAGCTACTTTATAAACTCTTAAACACTTTTCTCTAGCTTCTTTATGATCAACAATCGGTTTTGGATATTCAAAAGTTTCTAATTCTGGAATCCATTTTTTGATATATTTTAAATCTTTATCAAACTTTTTTATCTGCTCGGTTGGATTAAAAATCCTGAAATACGGCGCAGCATCTACTCCACTTCCTGCTGCCCATTGCCAATTACCAACATTACTAGCCATTTCATAATCAAGTAATTTCGTAGCAAAATAAGTTTCACCCCAACGCCAATCAATCAGTAAATGTTTGCATAAAAAACTGGCCACAATCATTCGAACACGATTATGCATGTGACCTGTTGCATTAAGTTCACGCATTCCAGCATCTACAAAAGGATAACCTGTTTTTCCTTCACACCATTTTTGGAATAAATCTTCATTATTTTCCCAATCAATGGCATCGTATTTTGGCCGAAAACATGACTTACTTGTGTGCGGAAAATGCCATAAAATTTGCATAAAAAATTCTCTCCAAATCAGTTCTTTCAAAAAAGTTTCGTTTTTACTTTCTAAAGCCTTTGCAACCATTTTTCTGATAGAAACTGCTCCAAATCTTAAATAGATTCCCAAATAAGAAGTTTTGTTTAGAGCTGGAAAATTTCGAGTTGCTTCGTAATTATCAATCAAATTGGAAGAAATATCAAAAGGTGTAACTTGGATAAACGATTTTTCAAATCCAATCTGTGTCAAACTCAAAAACGGATATGAATGAACGCTAATTCTATCCAATAAATCCTGAGAATTATAGTTAACTAACTGTATCTTTTTGAAATTTTCTTTCCATTTATTTGAATACGGTGTATAAACTACATAAGGTGTTCCATCGTCTTTTACTACTTCACTTTTTTCAAAAATAACTTGATCTTTGCTAGTTTTAAATTCTATTGAATGCTCTTTGAATAAATGAAATAATTCTAAATCTCTTTTTCGAGCATAAGGTTCATAATCGTGATTGGTATAAACTTTATTTATTTTATTTTCAGCAATTAATTTGGTAAAAATATCAAAAGGTTTTCCGTTAAAAACAGCTAATGATTTTCCTTTTTTTTCTAATTCAAATTGAATAATGGAAAGCTGTTGGTGTATAAAAGTTACGCGGGCATCCTCTTTTGGCAATTGTGATAAAATTGAATCATCAAAAATAAAAATAGGTAAAACATCTTCATCGCTATTCAAAGCATGAAAAAGTCCAACGTTATCATCTACTCGTAAATCTCTTCTAAACCAAAAAATATTCATAATAAATTCAATGTCAGTGTCAAAAATCAAATTCAAAATTCAATTTTTAGATTGTTACTTTAAATTGCAATTGATTTTTGCAATTGTTATTGTTATTTTACTGATTAACCAACAAAGTTGACATTCCACCATCAACATGAAAAACTTGCCCTGAAATCCAACTGCTTTTTGAACTTATTAAAAAACTAGCCATTTGTGCCATATCTTCAGAAGTTCCCACTCGTTTTAGTGGATGTCTTTCTGCTAATTTTTCTCTTTTTACATCATTATTCAAAAACTTATCTGCCAACGGCGTATCTGTTAGTGACGGCGCAATGACATTCACTCTAATTTTTGGTGCATATTCAGCTGCTAATGCTTTCGCAAAACCTTCAATCGCTCCTTTTGCAGCAGCTACCGATGTGTGAAAAGGCATTCCCATACTCGCAGCAACTGAACTAAACAACACAATACTCGATTGTTCAGAAGCAACTAAATTAGGCAAAATAGATTGAATTACTTTCACCAAACTAATAAAATTGATTTGCAAGTCTTGCTCAAATGCTTCTGGTTTCAACCCTTTAAAAGGTCGCAAATTAATGCTTCCTGGGCAATAAACTAATCCATCAATTACTCCGGGCAATTTTGACATATCCAAAGTATCTGTTGTGGCATCAAACTGAATATGAGTAACATTCATATCATCAATATTTTCATTTGTTCTTGAAGCTATAAAAACTTTATTTTCATATTGAAGTTCTTTGGCAATTGCCAATCCAATTCCGTAAGAACCACCTATTAACAGTATATTTTTCATATCTTATCCTTTAAATTCTCCAAAAAGTTCTATTAATTTTTTTCTTCTAAACTCAAAAATCTCATTTAATTTGGGTTTAACTAAAAACGGATGCACTAGTTGACCAATAATTCCCATCGGAACTTTATAATCAACAATATCTTCCATTTCTACACCACCTGGAATTTCTTTGAGAAAATGTTTATGATGCCATAAATCGTAAGGACCAAAACGTTGTTCATCAACAAAATATTTTTTATCTTGTACATGTGTAATTTCGGTAACCCATTTCATCGGAATACCCAAAACTGGTGTAACAATATATTGAATAATTTGTCCAGGAAACATTTCTCTATCATCGCCCGAAAGAGTTTTGAAACCCATATATTCTGGAGTGATTACTTTCAAATTCTTAGGATTTGACAAAAATTCCCAAGCTTCATCTAAAGAAATTGGTAAATTCTGTTTGCTATGTAGTGTGTATATTTTCATTTTATTTTTTTTGTAAAAGTACAAATTGTTTAATCATATTTAAAATATGTTAAACAAAATATTTTCAATTTAAGTTTAAATTAACATTTGAAGAAAATACAATTCGTAATTTTGAGGCAATAAAACTTATAACTATGAAAAAAATTATCTATTTATTTGCTTTTGTAATAGCAAATTACGCTATTGAAGCACAAGTAAAAACACCACAAGCAAGTCCTAAATCTGTTCTTACACAAGTAGTTGGACTCACCGATGTGACTGTTGAGTATTCAAGACCAAGTGCAAAAGGAAGAACTGTATTTGGCGATTTAGTTCCATTTGGACAACTGTGGAGAACTGGCGCAAATGCTAATTCTACAGTATCATTTAGTGAAGATGTTGTTATTAATGGTGCAACACTTAAAAAAGGAAAATACGCTATTTTCACAATTCCAAAAGCAGATATGTGGGAAGTTGATTTTTATGCAACCACTGATAATTGGGGTTTGCCAGAAAATTGGGATGAAAAAGACGTGGCAGCAAGAACCAATGTGAACCCAATCGCTTTAGGTAATAATGTTGAGACATTTACTATGGCAGTAAACAATATAACTAATGATAGTGCAACGCTTGACATTTCTTGGGAAAAAACAATGGTTTCAATCAAATTTGAAGTTCCAACACAAAAAGCGGCTTTAGCTAGTATTGACAAAGTATTAGCAGGTCCAACTGCTGGCGATTACTTTTCATCAGCGCAATATTTTTTCCAATCTAATGGTGACTTGAATAAAGCGTTGACTTATATAAACAAAGCATTAGAATTGAACAAAGACAAACCGTTTTGGTACAATCGTTTAAAATCATTAATTCAAGCGAAATTAGGTGATAAAAAAGGTGCGATTGAAACAGCAAAATTATCGTTAGCAGCAGCAACAGAAGCTAAAAATAATGATTATGTAAAAATGAATAATGACAGCATTGCCGAATGGAGTAAAAAGTAATTTTACTTAAAAAAATACAATTCCACAAATGAGAAACTAACCTTTCTTGTTTGTGGAATTTTTCTTTTTAAATAGTTACTTCTTTATTTCTGAAAAGAAAAAATTGGAATACAATTGCCAAAATCAACGTTAGCATTGCCCCAATAAAATTCAACCAAAGAAAGCTTACAATATCTAAATAATAGATGTAAAAAATAGTCAATTGACTAATTGTAGCTCCAAAAAAGATGGCATTTGCTTTTACATATTTTACATAAAATCCAACCAAGAAAATTCCCAAAACAGTTCCATAAAATATTGAACCAACTATATTTACTAATTGAATAAGATTTTCAAATAAGGTTCCGACGCATGCAAAAAGAATAGCGATTATTCCCCAAAGTAGTGTGAAATATTTAGTTGCGTTAACATAATGTTTATCTGATTTTTCGCCTTTTACATTTCTTTTATATAAATCTACAGCTGTTGTAGCTGCCAAAGCATTCAAACCAGAAGCTGTTGATGACATTGCAGCCGAAAGTATTACAGCCAATAATAATCCAATCAATCCTTGTGGCAGATAATTTAGAATAAAATGAATAAAAACATAATCCTTATCATTGGTCTCTGCTTTTTCATCGGCTTTGGAGATTATTTCGCGTGCTTCATCTCGCAATTCATTTTCTTTGTTGGAAATACCAACCAATTCTTTTCTCAAAATAGGATTGTCATAATTCTGATTTAAATGGTCGATATAAATCAAATTTATTTCTTTCTTTTCTTCAGAAAGTTTGACCAATTTTTTCTCTAAAACTTCATATTCTGCTTTGTATTTTGACTTATTAATTGCAATTTTATTATTCGGATTAAAGTTTAATGGAACAGGATTAAATTGAAAAAAAACAAAAACCATCACACCCGTTAGCAAGATAAAAAACTGCATAGGAACTTTCAAAAATCCATTCATAATCAATCCCATCTGACTTTCTTTTACAGATTTTCCCGAAAGATAACGACCAACTTGCGATTGATCGGTTCCAAAATAAGAAAGCATCAAGAAAAATCCACCTGTAATTCCGCTCCAAAAAGTATACCTGCTTTCAGGATCAAAAGAAAAATCGAGAATATTCATTTTATCGTTAGCACCAGCAATATGTAAAGCATTACTAAAAGTCATATCGTTGGGCAACAAATGCAAAATCAAGAAAAAAGTGATAAACATTCCCGACATAATCACAAACATTTGCTGTTTTTGTGTAACATTTACCGCTTTTGTTCCACCTGAAAAAGTATAAATAATTACTAAAATTCCGATAACAACAATCATCAAAGTCAAATTCCAACCTAATAATGTTGATAGAATAATAGCTGGGGCGTAAATCGTCAATCCAGTTCCTAATCCTCTTTGAATTAGAAATAAAATCGATGCCAATGAACGAGTTTTTATGTCAAATCGCTGTTCAAGATATTCATAAGCTGTATAAACTTTTAATCGATGGTAAATTGGGATAAAAGTGAAACAAATTACAACCATTGCTATTGGCAAACCAAAATAGAATTGTACAAAACCCATTCCGTCATGATACGCTTGTCCTGGCGTTGATAAAAAAGTAATTGCACTAGCTTGAGTAGCCATAACAGAAATACCAACAGTGAACCAATTGGTTTCTTTGTTTCCTAGAATGTAATCTTGCACATTCTTACTGCCTTTGGTCTTATAAACACCATAAAAAACAATAAAAAGTAACGTTGCCGAAAGTATTATCCAATCAAGTTGTTGCATAAGTTAGGAGAATATTTGCATTAAAATAAAGAAGATAACGATGTAAACGCCATTCATTACCAACAACCAAGTATAACTGTTTTTCCAGCGGTATTTTTTTTGAGTTTCCATATTATTTTCCAATTGAAATCATATTTGCCATTAATCTATAAGCTCCAATTACACCTTCTGGCAATTCTCTAAAGAAACTTAAACCTGTATAAATATAATTTCCTTTTCCGTATTTGGCAACCAAAATAGCTCCATCCTTAGGCTTTTCACCTTTATCATTGGCAGATAAAATTACCGTGAAATTTTTATCCCATTCGTTTGGATAATACAAACCTTGCTCTTGTTTCCAACCATTAAAATCGCTTGCCGTTATTTTGTTAGGATAATTCAAAATGGAATGTTCAGGTGCTAAAAATCGAACTTCAGCATTTTCTTCTGTAACTCTATCGCGTGAAATTTTTAGCGAATAGGGAGCAATTGTAGGCGTTACCAAATCATCAAGTGTGTTGTATTGGACAATCATGGTTTTTCCATTTTTGACAAAATCTAATAAAATAGATTGCTTAAATGCCAATTCGGAAACAGTATTATAGGCACGAATTCCGGTCATAACCACATCAAAATTAAGTAATCTTGTTGCCGAAATTTCTTCTGGTTTGATGATTTCGACTTCGTAACCCATTTGTTTTAAACTTTTAGGAACTTCATCACCAGCACCCATGATATAGGCTATTTTTTCGTTTTTAATTTTAATATCAACTTTAAATGCTTTTGCTTCTGATGGTTTTAAAACAATTTGCTTGTAAATATGTGGATAATTTATTTCAATTTTTTCATTATCAAAAACATGATTATCTACCGTTATTTTGCTTTTAATGACAATTTCACTAGCTTCTTTTGATGGTGAAACGCTAAAAACGGCCAATTGTTCTTCGTCTTTTTTGGTTAATTTAAACGGAATTTCTTTTGGTGAAACCGACCAATTAGTTGGAATTTCCAATTCAATTTTTCCATTTACATTCTCTTTTCCAGCTTTGATTTTAACTGTTACTGTTTGCGATTTTGAAGAATTATAAACAAAAACTTTCTCAGTAATTGCAGAAGTTACAGTTGGAATAACATCAAGCGGTTGGTAAACTTCACCTTTTACATCGTCATTGTATTTGTAAACAATATTGCGTTCAAAAGGAATAGTAACTCCATTAATTTCGATTTCAAAGACAACTTTTGCTTGACGTAAAACATCTGGAATTCCAATATTTTGCTGTTCGTCAACTCGATACATGCCTACCGTTCCTTTTTCTTTTAGCCAATATGGTGATGAATAATCTAGTGTTGAAGGAACAACTAATTCTATTGTTTGGTTTTTTAATGAATTATTTGATAATGAAATCGCACTAAAATCAGAAGAAAAAGTCGGAATTGATTGAATTGATTTCCATGTCAATGGCACCGAACTTCTATTGATAGCTTCCAATTTTACTTTGATAGAATTTCCAGTAGAAACGCTTTGACTTTCGGCAACAGCTTCTAAATACAAACCTGAACAAGCAGCAATAATCTTTTTAATTTCTTCGGTTTTGACAGCTTTCCAATGTTGGTTGTCTAATTTTTGAATCAATTCATATGCTTTTACCAACTCTGGAATACTGGCTGATGGATTTTTAAAATCAAAATTTTTCTCAACTGCATTCAAGATTGCACCAATAGCATTTCCGCCATTTACACGGTTCCATGATGTGTCAATTCCTTCAAAAAGATTGGTTTTGTCAGTTGTGCTTTCACCTTTTAAAAACTCTAAATATTCATCTTCTTCGCCACGAGTTCCTGTATTTCCAAAACCTTGCGACTGATGACAACTACGACTTAAAGCCGCAATTTCTTGATTAGATTTTCCAACTGATTGATAATAAACACCGGTTTGTAATTTGCTCAAATTGGATTTATCGGCTTTTTCAAACTTTTCTTTGCTTCCATAAAACCACCAAGATGTATTGAAAAACAAACGCTTAGGTTGCCAAGTAGTAACCAAACTCAACTGATTTGGAAAAACGGTTTTGTCATTTGCCCTATCAAAAGCATCAAAACTCAACATAGCCGAAGCGGTATGATGTCCATGAGTAGTTCCTGGCGAACGGTGATCAAAACGATTGATAATAACATCGGGTTGAAACTTACGAATAGCCCAAATTACATCGCTCATCACTTGCTCTTTATCCCAAATTTGAAGTGTTTCGTCAGGATTTTTTGAAAAACCAAAATCGTTTGCTCTTGAAAAAAATTGTTCTCCGCCATCTATTTTTCGAGCTTCAATGAGCTCTTGTGTTCTAATAACGCCTAATAATTCTCTTAATTCTGGACCGATAAGATTTTGTCCACCATCGCCACGAGTTAGTGACAAATAGCCAGTTCTTGCCTTTTTTTCGTTGGATAAATAGGAAATTAATCGCGTATTCTCATCATCAGGATGTGCGGCAATATACAAAACCGAACCTAAAAAGTTCAATTTTTGAATTTGGTTATAAATCTCAACCGAATTGGGCTTGGCTGGTCGCTGCGAAAAAACGTTTAAACCAATAAATAAAAGTAGAAATGAAGTAATTATTCGATGCATTTGCGTTAGGTTTTGGCAATAGCTTCAAATATAAAGATTATTATGAGTTGAATTGTATTTTTTGAATTTCTTTAACAAATGAAAACTACAAATTTCCTGTTTTTGTTTTCTGACTTACATAATTTAGTTGATGTTCGGCAACATAATTTCTAAATAAAGTAAGCAATGTTTCATAATATTTTTGAAGATTTTGAACATTTACAGCAGGACGACTATCGATTGGTATTGTGATAGGCATTTCGTTTAAATACTTAGATAATTCAGGATAATTTTCTTGAATTACCATGGTTACTTTCATAATTTTTGCATTAATTTCTTCTTCGGTTTCCATTGCATTCAAAATTTAATTATGATTTTTTTGAATGGTAAAATTACGCATTAAAAATGAATTTGTGTGTTAAATAATTATATACGCGTTCAGTCGGTAAACCAACAACATTTGAGTATGAACCCTCAATTTTAGCTATACCAATTAAACCAATCCATTCTTGAATTCCGTAGGCGCCTGCTTTGTCAAATGGTTCATACTTTTTTAGATAATAATGAATCGCATCATCCGATAATTCTGAAAAAGTAACAGATGTAACTTCATGAATGGTTTCAGAAGAATTCATCGTTTTGAAACAAACCGACGTAATTACTTCATGTGTTGCGTTTGATAATGATTTTAAAATCTGAAAAGCATCGTTATAATTTTTTGGTTTTCCTAAAGCTTTCTCGTTTTGCCAAACTATTGTGTCGCTGGTAATTAAGATTTCATTTTGAGACAACTCATTATCGAATGCATTAGCTTTTAATTCTGCTAAAAAATTGGTGATTTCAGCGGCTTTTAAAGTTGGTGGATAAATTTCTTCAATATCTTTTAACCGAATTTCAAAATCTAAATCTAAATCTTTGAAAAATTGTTGACGTCTTGGCGAACCCGAAGCTAAAATGATTTTGTAGTCTTTTAAAAGTTCTTTAAGCATTGTGATTGATGTTAAGAGTTACAATCAAAACCGATAAAATTCCGAAGAAAATAATCCATTTTAGAATTTTACTTAGTTGCGAAAAATCAGCTTTTGAAGTAGCGTTCCAAACTTTTACCAAGCAAAAAAGCAATGGTGCTACCACTAAAACCAAAGCATAAATTGTGGCATAATACAACTCATTTACCATCAAATGTGCATTGACATAAATGAGCAATACAACCGTTGAAATTACTAACAAAACAGCTACGATTTTGGTTGTCCATTTTACACCAATAGTAATAGGAAGCGTGCTCATTCCTTGGCTTGTATCGCCTTGAATATCTTGCATATCTTTTACAATTTCACGAATAAAATTAATTACAAAAGCAAAAATGGCATAATCTTTCAGAATAGAAAACATCAACGTCATAGTCCGACGATTATCATCGGCAGTTGCTGGAAAAATATCGAAAACACCGACTATCAAAACGCTAAAACTCAGTAAAAAAGCGACGGCTAAATTTCCGATTAAAAGCATTTGTTTGAGGTTGGTTGCATAAAAATATAACAAAGCCGAAATCATGATAAAAATAGACGCAAAACCAGGTCGCATGATTAAGTTAGACAAATAAAACCCAATAGAAACACCAACCAAAGTTACACCAGCATAGATATAATATGCTGTTGTTTCGGAAACCGATTTGCCTACAATTACTTTTTCAGGTTTATTTTCTTCATCAGTATCTTGGTCAAAAATATCGTTGATTACGTAACCACCAGCCGCAATCAAAACGGTTGACAAAACCAACAAAGCATATTGCCAGTGCGCTAAAGCCGTTTCAATATTTTGCAATTTCAAAAAACCGTATCTAAAAATTAGCTGCATAAAA
Source organism: Flavobacterium sp. (assembly GCF_027531705.1). Taxonomy (GTDB): domain Bacteria; phylum Bacteroidota; class Bacteroidia; order Flavobacteriales; family Flavobacteriaceae; genus Flavobacterium. The sequence goes on from NZ_JAPZSP010000036.1 coordinate 42,482, forward strand.
GCAAGCAAAAGTAAATTCTGGAAACGTATTAATTTTAGGTATTTCATCTGTAATTTTACTATTGTTTTTTAAAGGTCAGATGTAACGCTCACAACATTTTTTATTTAAAGAAATCAAATTGAAAAGCGTTTCATCTTATAGAATTCGTTTGGGCAAAAATAGTTTTTTAAAGAAATGCAACTGCAAATTCTCGAATAATTTTTGTTTAAAAAATTAAACTATTGTTAGAATAAAGGCTTTGTTTTTTGCCACAGATTAAAATGATTAAAAGGATTTCTATTCTTTGTATTAAAAAAACTGCGCTAATCTTTTTAATTTATGGTTAAATATTAATCGTTGATTGATCTAATTTTTTCAAAATTCAATTCAGAAAAATCAGAAATCACCCAATCAGCCATTGAATAATCTTGTAATTTGGAGTTGGGACTATCGTAACCTATACAAAAAATTCCGGCAGCTTTTGCCGCTTTTATTCCGTTGGTGCTGTCTTCTATTACGATGCAATTCTCTTTTGGACAATTAGATAAAAGAACAGCATGATTAAAAATGGCTGGATCAGGTTTGGAGTTTTCAAAATCTTCACCCGAAATTATATGAGTAAAATATTGATGCAAATTGAATCGATTAAAAATTCGATTAATCGTAACCTTAGCCGAGGATGAAGCTAGAATTAATTGCATTCCGTTTTGATGCAACACTTTTATTAAATCTTCAACACCATCAAGCAAATGTAAATCTTCTTTTTGGTCAAAAGCTTCATTGAAAAGTTGTCGTTTGGTATCGATTAACACCTCAACATCTTGAGATAATTGAAAATGATGTTTCAATTTTTGAAAAACATTTCGAGTCGAATTTCCAGTAAAAGAAGCATACATTTCGGGAGAAACGGTAATAGAAAGTTGTTCAAAATGTTGCCTAAAAGCATAATGATGAACTGGCTCGGTATCAACAATTACGCCGTCCATATCGAAGATTACGGTTTGTATCATTTGGATTTTTTAAAATTTTGATAGTATCATTTGATAGTATCAAGGAAAATATATTTACTTAAATTAACTTACTTTTCCTTTATAATTTGAATCATAATCTATCATCCATTCTATGCCATATTTATCTCTAAACATTCCGAAATAAGAACCCCAAGGACTATCTTGAATAGGAAATTCAACAGTTCCGCCAGCTGAAAGTCCGTTGAATAATTTGTCGGCTTCTTCTCGACTTTCGGCTCCAATAGCAATTTTAGATCTATGTTCGTTTTCATTGGTTGTTCCCATACTTGCTGGAACATCATTTGCCATCAAAACGTTGTTACCTATTGGCAAAGCAATATGCATAATTTTATTTTCTTCTTCTTTATCAACAGGAAAATCTGGACTCGCCATGTCTTTGAAACGCATAACTTTAGCGAATTCACCGCCAAAAACCGATTTGTAAAAAGTAAATGCCTCTTCAGCATTTCCGTTGAAATTTAAATGGATATTGATTAGTGCCATGGTTTTGTTATTTTATTGTTTTATTCAAAAGTATAAAAAATCATTTATTATTTATCCACCAAAATTCTCATCCTTAAAACCTATCAAATACAACTTGTCTTTGGCACGTGTAATGGCGGTGTAAAGCCAACGAATATAATCTCTATCGATGCCATCGGGCAAATATGGTTGTTCTACAAAAACGGTATTCCATTGTCCACCTTGCGATTTGTGACAAGTTATGGCATACGAAAACTTGACTTGCAATGCATTGAAATATTCGTTTTCTTTCACTTTTTGAAACATTTTGTACTTGGTTTCGCCTTCGTAATCTTTCATCACTTCTTGGTACAATCGGTTGGATTCATCGTATGTTAACGATGGTGATTCGCTAGTAATTGTATCAAGTAAAAGCACGGTTTCAAATGGTTTTTGGTTGGGATAATCGACCATTCTTATTTTGACATTGGCAAACTTAAAAGTGTACAATTCTTTAATTGAGAAAATCTCTAAAACTTCAATTATGTCGCCATTGGCAATAAATCCAGCTTCGTCTTTTTCTTTTAACCAAAAATAATTATTCTTAACCACCATCAAATAATCGCCCGTGGAAAGTTCGCTTTCTTTATCCAAAATTTTTGAACGAATTTGTTGGTTATATTGGTTGGCTCTTTTGTTGGAACGCACAATAAATGCCGTATCTTCAATGCTATAATTGCTGTAAGCTTGGTTAATAGCATCTTGAATATCATAACCATCTGTCAAGCGAACAATGTCTTTAAAACCTTTTAATTGAAATTGAAAATCGTCAATAAAATGGCTTTTTAGCAATTCACGCAAATCGGTTGCGTTGTACAAAATTCCGGAGTTTTCTTCCTGACGCATAACTTCATCAAGTTCGATACTGTGAACGGTTTTGTCATAATGCATCGCAAGCGTTTCGGTATCTAATGCTGGGCTTACATCTAAATTTACGGGTGGCAACTGCGCTGTATCGCCCAAAAGAATCATTTTGCAATTGGTTCCCGAATAGATATACGAAATCAAATCGTCGAGCAAACTTCCGTTTTCATATAATTTAGAATCCGAACTTGTATCTGAAATCATCGAAGCTTCATCGACTATAAAAATGGTGTTTTTGTGTTTGTTTTGTTGCATGGTAAACGAAACGCCACCACCACTCGACTTTTTAGGGAAATATATTTTTTTATGAATGGTAAAAGCAGGTTTTTGAGAATAATTGGCAATGACTTTGGCCGCTCGACCTGTTGGCGCCAACAAAACGTATTTCAAATTTATCGCTATCAAATTGTTGACAATTGTAGAAATAACGGTTGTTTTTCCTGTTCCAGCGTAGCCTTTTAAGACAAAAACTTCTTCGTTGTTGTTATTGGTAAGAAATTGAGCTATTTGTTGCAAAAAAATATCCTGTTTAACCGTTGGATTAAAAGGAAAATTTTGAAGTAAAATGGAATAGAAGTTTTTCAATGGCAAAAATCAATTACAAATTTCAATGACAATTTGAGAGTTGTAAAGATAGGTTTTTCAAAAGCAAAATTCAATGGCAATTTTAGAAATCAATCTTATTTTGAAATATGCATTTGTAGTTGAAATTGCGATTGACATTGATTTTTGTAATTGATATTGCTTTTTTCTTCGTAAGTTTGTACTGTTAAAATGCAACTATGAGTACGAGTATCACCGACAAAACGTATAAAAAACTATCGCTTTTGGTTTCGCCAGAAGGTTTTTCGTATGCTGTTTTTGATACTTTAAATTCAAAAGTTTTAGCAGTTAATGAAGTCGTGTTTTCTACAACTTCTTATTCAAATTTACTTGAAGATTCGTATTCAAAAGCTTTGTCTGAAAATGACGCTTTAATTGAAAAATATGATGAAATTATCGTTTTACATGATAATAATTTGTCTTGCTTTGTACCAACGCCTTTGTTCGACGAAAATGCTGCCGGAAGTTACCTTCAATACAATGTAAAAGTTTTTGAAACTGATTTTTTTGCTTTTGACAGTAACGAAACGTATCAATTTAACACCGTTTATGTTCCTTATGTCAACATTAATAATTTATTGATTGACCAATTTGGTTCGTTTGATTATAAGCATTCGCATTCAGTTTTGGTTTCAAAATTGTTAGATGCCTCTAAAAATATTGACGACAAAAAAATGTTTGTTCATTTTCAGCCCAATCATTTTGAAATAATCGTTGTTCAAAATCAGAAATTGTTACTTTTCAATTCTTTTGAATATAAAACACCCGAAGATTTGATTTATTATTTGCTTTTCACAGCAGAACAATTGTTGCTAAATCCAGAAAGTTTCAAGCTAGAATTTTTAGGAAATATCAATGAAGAAAGTGAATTTTTCAAAATTGCATATAAATACATTCGTAACGTATCTTTGTTTGATGTAACTGATTATCAAGCCAAAAATGGTTTTTCTGAAAATGAAAACCGAGCTCATTTTATACTTTTCAACTCATGAGAATTATCTCTGGCAAATACAAAGGCCGCCGCATCAATGCACCCAAAAATCTTCCTGTTCGTCCCACAACCGATATGAGTAAAGAAGCCTTGTTTAATGTGCTTAACAATCATTTCAATTTTAGCGAATTACGAGTTTTGGACCTTTTTGCAGGCACTGGAAATATAAGTTATGAATTTGCTTCTCGCGGAAGTGAAAGCATTAGTTCAGTCGATGAAGATTTTGGTTGTGTAAAATTCATTAAACAAACAGCAGCCGAATTTGATTTTCCAATCGCAGCAATCAAAAGTGATGTTTTCAAGTTTATTGAAAGAAGTAATTCGAGTTACGATATTGTTTTTGCCGATCCGCCTTATGGATTAGACCAAACTGTTTTTGAAAAATTGGTACTCTTAATTTTTGAAAAAGAACTTCTAAACGAAGATGGAATGGTTATTATAGAACATTCAAAACACACCAAATTGAATCACTTAGAGCATTTTTCTTTTGAAAAAAGTTACGGCGGTTCTATCTTTACTTTCTTTGAGTTTGAAAGTGATGAGGAAGATGAAGATCAATAAAATTCGATTAGTATAATTTTATCATTTTGAAATTCTACAGAAATCATTTCTTCTACATCACTAAAGTATTCTAAATCGTAACAAATTGAATTTGATTCTTCATCTTTAAAAAAATAAATATCATCTATATAATATTTTCCTAAATCAATATTTTTCTCCTGAAATTTTAAATTCAATTCCTCTTGAACAGATTTAGTAATCAATTCCAAAGAATCCATAATAAGATAAGCTTTGCTTAAAACTTCAGAAAAAGGACCATCTAAAGTTCCGTCTATTGAGACAGAAGTTGCATTTTCTGTTTTATTTTTAACTTCAAAAGCCCAATAGAAATACTCATCAGATTCGAAATAATCAGTTGTTAATTTACCAAATTTAGAATCATAAATAGTTTTGGACAATTCTTTTGGTTTCTTTTCAAATAATGATTTTAGGAACTTAAACATTTTTTGCAAGTTAAAATTAAAAAAAGCAGACCTATAAGCCGGATTCTGTATTTCGATTGCTCGAAACCCTTATCATTTATCTAGTCTCGTTGTTACCAACAAGATCAATCTTTCTACCCTTCGACAACGGACGAGTCATCCTTAAATGCCGATATACTTGAAATTTCACCGCATAGAGTTTACCTGGTTTCACTACAGCATTACCTGTACATACTTTCTGTTGCACTTGTCCTAATTCAATTGCTTGAACTGACGGGCGTTACCCGCTATGCTACTCTGTGGTGTCCGGACTTTCCTCCACGCTTTTGGGCGTGGCGATAAGGCGGTCTGCGGGGCAAAGATAGATATTTAGGATTTAAGATTGAGGATTTTTGATTTTTGAATTATTTCTCAAACTTTTAAACTTTTAAACTTTTAAACTTTTAAACTTTTAAACTTTTAACTACATTTGTAAACCAATAATTTTCTATGGAACAATTTGTAGTATCAGCTCGTAAATATCGTCCGCAAACGTTTAAAGACGTTGTGGGACAACAAGCTATTACCAATACTTTGTTGAACGCCATAGAAACCAATCACTTGGCTTCTGCACTATTATTTACTGGTCCAAGAGGTGTTGGTAAGACTACTTGTGCCCGTATTTTGGCTCGAAAAATTAACCAACCAGGTTATGACGATCCAAATGAAGATTTTGCTTTCAACGTTTTTGAGTTGGATGCCGCTTCTAACAATTCGGTAGATGATATTCGTAATTTGATTGACCAAGTTCGAATTCCGCCGCAAGCTGGACAGTATAAGGTTTATATTATTGACGAAGTTCATATGTTGTCATCAGCTGCATTTAATGCTTTTTTGAAAACATTAGAAGAGCCACCCAAACACGCCATTTTCATTTTGGCGACGACCGAAAAACACAAAATTATTCCAACGATTTTATCGCGTTGTCAGATATTTGATTTCAAAAGAATTACAGTAAAAGATGCTAAAGAACATTTAGCTGAAGTAGCGCAAAGTCAAGGTGTACAATTTGAAGACGATGCGTTGCATATCATTGCCCAAAAAGCAGATGGTGCTATGCGTGATGCTTTGTCAATTTTTGACAGAGTTGTTTCGTATTGTGGTACTAATTTGACTCGCCAAGCGGTAACCGAAAACTTAAATGTTCTAGATTACGAAACGTACATCAACGTAACGGATTTAATTTTAGAAAATAAAATTCCAGAATTGTTGATGGCTTACAACGAAATTCTATCTAAAGGATTTGACGGACATCATTTTGTAGCTGGTTTAGCTTCTCATTTTAGAGATTTATTAGTTTCCAAAACACCTGCAACTATTAGCTTGATGGAAATAGGTGAACAAGCTCAAAAATTGTATTTTGACCAATCACAAAAAACTTCACAAGAATTTTTATTAAAGGGAATTGAAATTGCCAACGACTGCGATTTAAAATACAAACTATCTCAAAATCAGCGCTTATTAGTTGAACTTTGCTTGATGCAATTAGCCTCTATCACTTATGATGGAGAAAAAAAAAAGTTGACTTTATAATTCCACCTACTTATTATAGAAACAACAATTTTTCAATTACCGAAGTTAAAATTGTTGAAACTACGCCGAAAGTTGAAGTAAAACCAATTGAAGAACTTCCAATAATTGAAACAAAATCGGAAATTGTAGAAGTAGAAACTTCAAATAATATAGCTACTACAGAAATTGTTGAAGAAAAACAAGTAGTAAGTAATAATCAACAAGCAACAACCGACAATCCTAAAGTTTCTGCTTTGTCGTTAGCGAGTATTCGTGCCAAAAGAGAATTGGAACAACAAAACAAATCAGTAGTAAAAGAAACTGTTCATTTACCAGCCGAAACGTTTACCGAAACCGACATGCAAGCATTTTGGTATAAATATGCAGATAAATTAGGTGACAAAGGTTATCGTATTATGGAATCATTACTTAGAATTAATGACCCCAAACTTTCTGGATTTACAATCACTCACGAATTGCCAAATGAAGGTGCGAAAATCGAATTTGAATCTGAAAAAAATGGTTTATTGACATTTTTAAAAAGTCACTTACATAACCACGAAATAACAATTGATATTGTTGTAAATGAATCAGTTGAAAATAAATTTGCCTTCACAGCACAAGATAAATTCAATCGTTTGAATCAGCTAAATCCTAATTTAGAATTACTTCGCAAAACCTTTGAATTAGACCTATAAATTATGGCTGACTATTTTTTTGAGGTTACTTATGAAGGAATTGTTTACCAAAAAGAAGAAGTCAATTTCAAAGAATTTGAGCAATGCACGTTTACCAATTGCGATTTTAGAAACTGCTTATTCGTTGCCGTAACTTTTATAGATTGTACTTTCCACAATTGCAATTTTGATACTACAAAAGTAAATTATGTAGCCTTTAGAACGGTGACTTTTAATCATTGTAGTTTTAGAGAAGTCAATTTTGCCATGAGCGACAAACTCATTTTTGAAATGCATTTCAACAATTGTATTTTAGATTTTACCAAATTTTACACTTTAAAAATCCGAACCAATTCTTTTACCAATTGCAGTATGATTGCCATTGATTTTATGGCTACCGATTTGACTGGCGTTGTTTTTGACAATTGCGATTTATACCGTTCCGAATTTGAAAAAGCAATTGCTAACAAAGCAAATTTCAAAACCAGTTACAATTATACTATTGATCCAACCAAAACTAAATTGAAGAAAGCGATTTTTTCGCTAGAAGGTGCTAAAGGATTGCTTTTTAAGCATGATTTAGTTATTTCTGATTGATATTTAGTTTTATTATTTTATATATTTACATTTAAAATTTATATAAAAGATGGCAACTTCAATTTCACAACAACTAGCCAACCGATTTAGAGAAGTTATCCTCAATGGAACGTGGATTGCAAATACTAATTTTAGATTAGAATTAGATAATTTGAATTACGAAATTGCAACAACCAAAATCGATTCGTTGAACACAATTGCCGTTTTGGCACAACACATTCATTATTACATCAATGGTATAAATAATGTTTTCAAAGGTGGAAAATTGGAAATAAGAGATGTTTATAGTTTTGATTTTGAATCTATTGAATCACAAAGTCAATGGAAAAATTTTTTAAATCAATTTTGGAAAGATGCCGAAGAATTTGCTTCATTAGTAGAAAAAATGTCTGATGAAAACCTAAATGAACCGTTTGTTGATGAAAAGTACGGAACATATTTGCGAAATATTGATGGAATGATTGAACATAGTTATTACCATTTGGGACAAATTCCATTATTGAAAAAACATATATCAAAATAAGCTAACCAAAAACTAAAATTATGAAAACTACTATCTTAAAAAACGGAATTATTGGAGGAATAATTGTTTCAATATTTATGGGATTGAGCGTATATTTTCATTCTCAAAATCTTGAAAACGAAACGTTAAGCTATATTCTTGGGTTTTCAGGAATGTTTATTGCTTTTATATTTACATTTATCGGAATGAAGCAATATCGAGATAAAGTCAATAATGGTTCAATTTCATTTGGAAAAGCTTTTACAATTGGATTATCAATTGCTTTTATAATTTCAACGATATACGTACTAGTTTGGCTTTTTGAATTGCATAATTTCTATCCTGATTTTATGGAAAAATATGCCGCTAGCGAAATAACAAAACTACAATCGAGTGGATTGAGCGCAACCGAAATAGCAACCAAAACTGCCGAAATGAATCAAATGACAGAATCGTATAAAAATCCTTTATATGTTATTGGCATGACCTACTTTGAAATCTTACCAATTGGAATCTTTTTCTCTTTGATTTTTGCTTTAGTAGTGAAAAAGAAAGCTGTTTAAATACGACCATAGTACATAGCCTTAACAATTCCATCCGAAAGTCCAATTTTAGGCACATAAATTTGGCGTGCATTACTCCATTTCATGGCGTTAAGATAAATGCGAGTTGCTGGTATAATTACGTCGGCACGGTCGGTATTCAAACCCATTTCGGCAATACGTTGTTCGTAGGTTAACGAATTTAAGTATTGATATTGCGAATTTAGGTATAAAAAAGAAAGCGGTTTATCTTGCTGTTTTCCTGATAATTTAAACAATTTATTAATATTTCCACCAGAACCTATTAACGTTATATTGTCATAATCTTGGGTGTTGGTTCTAATCCATTTTTCGATTTCTTCCCAAACGACCTCGTTTACCATATTGTTTAGCAATCGAACAGTTCCGTTTTTGAATGATTTAGAAACAATCAATTTGCCGTTAGAGAATAGTGAAAACTCGGTGCTTCCGCCACCAACATCAACATAAAGATAGGTTTTGTCGGTAGAAAGAAAACTGTGCAAATCAGAAGAAGCAATAATAGCAGCTTCTACTTTTCCGTCAATAATTTCGATATCTATTTCTGATTTTTCTCTTATTATTTCTGTGACTTCTTTTCCGTTATAAGCTTCTCGCATTGCCGATGTGGCGCAGGCTTTGTATTTGTCTATTTTATAAACTTTCATAAGAAGTCTAAAAGCGGTCATGGCATCGGTCATGCGATCGATGTTTTCGGGAGAAATTTCGCCCACGGTAAAGGCATCTTGTCCTAAACGAATAGGTACTCGAATTAAAGCACTTTTGTTAAACTGTGTTTCTTTGCCTTCTTGTTCGACAATGTTGGTAATAAGCAATCGCATGGCATTAGAACCAATATCGATAGCAGCGTATTTTTTGATTGAAATCATTCCTGATTTGGGAGTTATTAGTTGTTATTTAGCACTAATCTGCCCCAGATAATAGTGAAAAGCCACGCAGTTGTAGGACTTATTTTTTCTTGGCTTTATAAAGCGACCAACAGAAGCTCTTATAAAGACTTAGAAAAAAAAGTGCTACAGCAAGTGCTTGTAACGAATAGCTGGAAATAGGCTCATGTATTAAACTTTATCTATTCTGTCTTCGACGTTTTTTTCGTAATATTTATAGGTTTCGAGTTGCGCTCTAAAAACAGGTTCGTCAGTCTGGCGAGTTCTATATTTATTATCTAATTTTTCGGAGTGGTAGCGCGCTTTTACATTTCCTTTCCAGCCAATGTTGAAATTATCTATTAGTTGTTTTTTGATGTCTTCTTGGTAAATTGGACAGGTTACTTCTACTCGACCGTCGAGATTGCGAGTCATAAAATCGGCACTCGAAATAAAGACTTCGGGATTGTCATCGTTACCAAAAATGAATACTCGAGAATGCTCAAGAAAATTATCGACAATGCTAATGGCTTCAATGTTTTCGGACATGTCTTTTATACCAGGAATTAGCGAACAAATACCTCGAATTTGCAATTTTATTTTAACTCCTGCATTGCTAGCATCATACAGTTTATCTATCATTTGATAATCGGACAAACTATTCATTTTAAGGTTAATATATGCTGTTTTTCCGGCTAATGCGTTGGTGATTTCCCTTTCGATTAACTTATTAAATCGAGAGCGGCTGTAATGTGGTGAAACAATTAGGTGCTTATAACGATGAACACGATAGTTAACATCAAAAAACTCAAATACTTTATTTACATCTTTTAGAATTTTTTGATGGCTTGTAAAAAGAGTAACATCGGTGTAAATTTTGGCAGTAGATTCGTTGAAATTTCCTGTCGAAATCAATCCAAAACGTTTTAATTTTCCGTTGTCATCAATTCTTTCAATTACACAAATTTTGCTATGTACTTTTAGTCCTTTTATTCCGAAAATAAGTTGAATTCCTTCTGTTTGCATTTGCTCTGCATAGGAAATATTACTTGCTTCGTCAAAACGAGCTTGCAACTCAATTTGAACAGTAACTTTCTTTCCGTTTTTGGCAGCATTGATAAGCGAACTGATAATCTGCGAGTTTTTGGCTAATCGATATAAAGTGATTTTTATAGTTGTAACTTTTGGATCGAGAGCAGCTTCACGAAGAAACTTTATTAAATAGGAAAACGATTGATAAGGTGCAAAAACCAGATAATCTTTTTGTTCAATTTTGTTGAGAATACTACCTTCGAGCGAAAGACCTTCTACAGGCAAAGGCTTTTTTTGTTGGTAAAGCAAATCATGTCTTCCAAGATTAGGAAAATCCATATAATCGCGACGATTATGGTATCGACCACCCGGAATAATACTATCGGAAGCGTCGATTCCCATTCGGGTAATGAAAAACTTAAGCGTATCTTTGCTAATTGCAGTATCGTAAACAAAACGAACGGGTTCTCCAATACGTCTATCTTTTACAGAAGTTGCAATTTTTTCGAGCATACTTTTATTGATATCAGAATCGATGTCGAGCTGAGCATCACGGGTAATTTTAATCATGTGTGCCGAGATGCTTTCGTAGTCAAAAATGTTAAAAATATTTTCTAAATTAAATCGAATTACATCGTCTAAAAGCATGATATATTTTTTATCATTTGGAGACGGAAGTTCGACAATTCTGTTCGTATTTTTAGGAATTTCGATTAAAGCATACCTTTTTTCTTTTTTGGGCTTAACCAATCCTAAAAGAGATGCTTTTTCTGTAGGTTTCATTACTAATTTGATTGCCAAATACCCTGCAGTATCTTTTAGTAATGGAAATTCGTCAAGATCATTCAAGATAATGGTAACAACTTCTGGGCTGACTTTTTGAATAAAAAAATCTTTAACAAATGTTTGATGTTCGGGAGAAAGCTGATTTTCATTAACAATAAAAATATTTTCTTTTTCGAGTTGTGATTCGATTATTTTAAGAATTCGCAAACTTTCTGCTTGTTGCTTGATTACAATTTCAGTTATTTCTTTTACTAATTGTTGCGCTGAGATTCCGCCAAGAACATTTTCGCCAGAAATTCCAGCTAAACTTAAACGACGAATTGCAGCATATCTAACTCTAAAAAACTCATCAAGGTTGTTAGAAAATATTCCTAAAAAACGTAATCTATCAAGTAATGGAACTGTTTCGTCAGCTGCTTCTTGGAGAACACGGGCGTTAAATGATAACCAGCTTTTTTCTCTATCAATATATCTATAATTCTTTTCTAAACTCATATTATTATACGGAATGATTTGGAAAAATAATTTTATCCGTTTTACCTTTATTAATTGATTGCCAATTTACTGTATCAAATACAATTGATACAAAACCAGAAGTTGGAATTGAATCGATGTAAAGACTGCCAAATTGGTTAACAAAATCTGTTAATGCATTGTTATGTCCAAAAATAACTAAATTTTCGATAGTATCAGGACACATTTTAATGATTTTTTCTAATGTATTGCCATCAAAAGTATATAAATTATCTTTTAGAATTATTTGATTTGGATCAAACTCCCAATATTTAACAAAAACTTTACATGTTTCATGAGTTCTTATAGCAGAGCTTGACCAAATAGTATAGCTTGAATCAACTAAATATTTGGATTTTTCAGCTACCAAAATTGAGTTATTAATTCCTTTTGGGATTATATTTCTATCAAAGTCTTTAAAAGAAAGATCTTGAGTTGCTTTTGCGTGTCTAATTAGGATTAAATTTTTCATTTTTTTAACTAAAATTTAGTTTGCAAATTTAGTTAAAATAGTATCGATGTCTAAAAAGCAGTTATTAACAATTTTAAAAGGGAAAAGCAGATTTTAGTTTAAAAAATGAGTGTTTAATCGATTATTACTGCTTTTTACCGACAAAATAGTTAGTTGTTAACATAAATTTTATTTGTTTGTTAGTTATTATTAATTGTTAAAAAAAATGTTGATAAAGTAATTCCGGTACCTATAATATTTACAGATTTATTGATTTTAAAAAGCTATTTATTATTCATTTTTAGTGTTTTATCGACTAAAATTGCAATTCATAGATATTCTATACAAAATGAATGTTTCTTATCTATTTTTGGTTCTGAAAAGTGTAGTTATGTTTAACGTGGTTACATTTTTTTTGATTACCCAATCTAAAACAAAATAACATGATGAATTTTATGCGTAAAGCTAAGCTAAATAAGTATTTTTTATTTAGTCTTATTTTCTTGTCGACTTCTAACATTAAAATTTTTGCAGAAGGAACTCCAACCCTTTCTCCAAATCCAACAGCTATAACAGGTGTTTTAGTTGCTCCAGATATTCCTTCTGGATCCTATTACAATAATCAACCTGGGAACGCAGCACCTGAAGACAATCGAATTTACTTTAGAATCGGTAATCATACAGTTGAAAATTTATATTATGGTTTTGACTTTAGAGAATATGTAGCAGGAGTTGCTAATAGAACCGTTAATTTATACTATAGAATTCATAGTCCCTCAGGAGCAGTTTTTCAAGCAAAATGGAATCAGACAAATAACATTGCTGGTAGTATTGATTCATATTCTGAAGGATTTAATGGACCAAATATTGGAGGCGTAACTAATGGGTATGATCCATTATCATACGATCCTACTGAAAATGGTGAATATTGGATTGAATTTTACAGAAGTGCTGACGGTGGTGCAAACCCAATTTTAACATCTGCGGGTAGAGCTATTGGTGTTTATTTTGACTTAACAGTCGCTAATAGTTCTGGCGCTAATCCCAGAAAAAATGGTCGTGTACACTGTGATAAGTGGGGTTTGATGGCTGTTGTACCAGGTGATTTTGGGTTTTCTACACAAGCGAGTTCTGAACCAGAATTATATGTTTATACAGATCAATCTGTAATTTTAAAAATAAATATTGAAGCTGGATTTAAACCTCTTGCATACGATTTGGCATTAAATAGTTATGGTGTAAGCAATATTGGTCCATGGACTACTACAAGAAAATCAATAAAAAGCACATCTGCTCCTTCGTTACCTGATGGATATAAGATATTTTTAAACAATCCGGATTCTGCTTATTATCCTGTAGCAGTGATACCTCCTAACCCGCAATTTTTAAACCCTCAAATGACTGGTTGCGGTCCTTATAACATTAGATTCCAAATTTTTGAACCTGGTGATGTATATCTAATGTTTGACATGAATGGCACACCTGGATTTCAACCAAATACCTCTGATTTAATTTTAGAAGCAACTGATTTATCTACTGGAGTAAATAGCATTTCATGGAATGGTCTTGACGCCCTTGGAAACGTTGTTCCAGACGGATCTACTATGACATTATCTCTTAATTATCTGAAAGGGAGATATAATTTACCTTTATTTGATGCAGAAATTAACAGTGGCGGTTTTAGTGTTGATATTGTTGCTCCTATTATCGATCCTTTTGCAGATACACTCACAACAATGTATTGGGATGATTCTGAATTAGCAGTTGATGCAAACTGTTTAAATACACTTAACAACACTACTACTGGTGGTTTTAACAACTCGGTCATAGGAACTTCAATACGTCCAGCGCATGCTTGGAGTTTTAATGGAAATCCTTCCCAAATAATCCCAGCTCCAACAAATGGTCTACCTACAAATAATGAACTTGATGGAGTTACTTGCAACGATTTTGGAAATGGACGTATAATTAATACATGGGGTTGGGGATTAAAAACATTAGCTGTACAAGCTTTCACCTTTAAAGGTTGTTCTGACTTAAGAGTTGTAAAATCAGGTCCTGCAACTGCAATAGCTGGTGGCAATATTACTTTTACAATAACGGCAACTAATTTGGGTATCAGTAGTGATACTAATGTAACTGTAACTGACCTCTTGCCTTCAGGTTATACATTTGTAAGTGCAACACCAACAACTGGAGTTTATGATGATACAACTGGTATTTGGACAATTGGTAATTTTGGTAATAGCTCAAGTGCTGTATTAACTATTCAAGCAATTGTTAATGCTACAGGTAATTACACAAATTCAGCATGTATTGATGGTGATAATAATGATCCTATTGCTCCTAACAACTGTTCTTCTGTAACACCAACTGTTACAGTTCCTCCAACTGTAACCTTAACAGGAACCCAAACCATTGCTGAAAACGCAGCTGGTGTAGCTACAATCACAGCTACACTTTCTAACACAACAACAGTAGCAACTGTTATTACTTTGGGTTATACTGGAACAGCCACAAATGGAACTGATTATGTTGCTTCTTCAACTACGATAACTATTCCTGCTAATTCAACTACTGGAACAGTTACTATCGACCCATCGGATGATATAATTTTCGAAGGAGATGAAACCGTTATTATCGATATCACAAACGTAACAGGTGGAAATGGTGCATTAGAATTAGGTACTCAACAAGCAATTGTTACTATTGTAGATAATGAAACTATTCCAACTGTAACTTTAACTGGAACACAAACCATTGCTGAAAACGCAGCTGGTGTGGCGACAATTACAGCAACGCTTTCTTCACCTACAACTGTACCAACTGTTATAACTGTTGCTTATACAGGTACTGCAACAAACGGAACTGATTATACTCCATCTTCTGTTACAATTACTATTCC
>NZ_JAPZSP010000035.1 GCF_027531705.1 Flavobacterium sp.
TCATTTAGTTGTTTATCATCATTTTGTGTACAACTAACTATTAAAAATACTGTTAAAATTTTGATTATATTTTTCATAACTTTTATTTAAATTATATTTTATTAGTTTTCTGCTTCTTGAAACTGTCTGCCAACGTTTTGCTGCTTCTGGCAGTGGCGTAATTTGCTCACTAACCATCACAAATATAACAAAAATTTAGTTTCAAAAATTTAGTTTTATAAATAAATCCCATGCCAAGCCATTGCTAGAAACAGCTGTTGGCAGATCGTTCATTTTTCAATCTAAACTTTTTTCAAAAACATTTTTTTCTATATATATTGGGCTTTCGTGTCTTAAACTTAAAGCAATTAAATCAACAGTTCTGGCTTCAAATTCTAATTTTTTTTCTTTTCCGTTATACTTAACGATTGATTTAAAATAACCTTCTTCATTAAAACCATTTATCAAAACATATTCTAACTTAATTTCAAAACTTTCAATAACATTTTTAAAAAGCACTTCAATAAATGGAACTTCTGGAATTACTTTTTCTATTGCAGTTGAAATCATTTCTCCAGCATTTTGTCCTACAACCATAGATATTTTTTCATTTCGGTCATTTTTATTATAAAGTATTAATACATATTTTGGATTTTTAGAACCGAATATTTTTTCTTTTAAGCTTTTTTCAGTTGCATATATTCTTCCAATTTCTAATTCAATCCAATTCTCTTTATTCATTTTGTTTTTTAAATTAATTATAAAATTACGGTACTATTTGGTTTAAATAATCATTGCGAAAACATGATATGAAAGTTTTAATTTATACGTTTTTTTTGAATGTCTGCCAACGTTTCGCAGCTTCTGGCAGTGGCGTAATTTGCTCACTGACAACAACAAATATACCGAATATTTGAAAACGAAAGTTGTATTGTAAGAAAAAAGATTTTCACAGAAGTTTTATTAATAAATCCCAAGCCTAGCCATTGCTAGAAACAGCTGTTGTACGCAGGTCGTTTTTTCACGTTTCGTTTTTCCGTTTTGTTTAATGACTTTTTAAATTCTATTTTTTTTAAGCGGTTTCTACGGTACGATAGGTGCGTTGGGAAAATTAGCTCTTTTGTTTTTTTCTTTATTTTCTTGGTTTCCAAATTTTAAATTTTACTTCTGCAGGAAATAAAGAAAAAAACAAAAGTGCTAATAGCGTTGGCATTCAGAAAACGTCTAATTTGGCATCATGTGCGGATTTTTCATCCGCACTTGTGGCAAGCTAACGTAAAAGTGAATTTCAAAACTGAACTTTTTAGAATTCAATTTTTGACAAAGTTATTCTACAATATTTTGCACAACAATTTTCCATTTCCATTTTCATTTCTGCGTTTTGTTTTTCAGTTTTGATCGTGTAAATTTTGATAGAGTAGAAGCTCCACTTTTTGTAGATTTTGTATTTCAATATTTTTAAAAAAACAATATTGTAATTATTTGTAAATCATAGTTTTTTGTAGATTTCGCGTCGACTTGCGTACAACGTTTGGCAGCTACAAGAAGTTGCGTCTTCATTCACTGACAATTACAAATATAGACAAAACTTTGATTCAACAATTACCATTTCTGATAAATCCCATACCTAGCAATTTCTTGTAACTGCTGTTGGCAGATCGGTTTTT
>NZ_JAPZSP010000019.1 GCF_027531705.1 Flavobacterium sp.
CAACAAAAAATATACATAGAATTCCACAAACTATTAATAATGCTAATTACGCATTTATCAAAGTAAAAAGAAGGATTAATTCCTGCATCCATGTCAAACTTTTTTATTTTGAAACCATAGCCCATATAAAAATTTCCAGAAAAATTTCCGTTGGTATTGATTGCTTTAGAGGTAGTTTTCGCATTATCTAAATCAATATCTCTGTTATAAGTAATTAAATTAGAAGTTGTTCTAAAATAAACTCCTTGATACATATGAGATTCACTCAAAATATTATAATTATTATGAGATAGATTTATGCTATTGGTAAAAGATTGCTTCAAATCAGGATTTCCAATAATCTGATTAAAGAAATCTTGGTTGTTTCGCAAGGGTTGTAATTGGTCAATAGTTGGTTGGGTTGTTGCACCATTATAGTTTATCCTAAAATTACCATTGTTTTTGTATTTATAAGAAAAACTAGCCGAAGGAAATAGGTTGGTATAATTTCGTTTGTACTCTTTATTGAAGGTGTTATCAATCAAATCAAATGTGGTAAAACCAAAACCACTACCAAAGCTATAATTTATTTTTTTTGAGTTATAACTCATTTTTAAATTGGGTTTGTTAGTAATAATAGTTTGTTTAAATTGATTAGATAATCCAGTATTAAGTAAATCATATTGATTCGACAAAGTTGAAAAATCATAAGTTAATTGATTGTTTTTGCCTGTGTTGTAATCAATTTGATAACCAAGTTGTAAAGCCCAATTTTTTGCAATTGGTTCCGTATATACAAGGTTTACTGTAGAACTTTGAGTTGTTTTTTTACCAATCTTGTTTTGATTAAGACTTATAATAGATGAAGAAATTCCAGAAACAAAACTTTCATTATCAGATTTTAGATAATTATCAGAATCATTATTTAAACTATTCCAAGACAAGTTCATTGAAAAAGTTCGGCGTAATTTGGCAAATTTATGTTTGAACAAAAGAGAAGCCATTAATGATTGTTTATCCGATTTTGTATCAAGATTTTTTTGACTATTATTTTTTAGAATTCCGTTTTCATCTGTTGTAATTCCATTTGTAAATTCATTACTTTTAGTAGCATAAAAATTTGTTTTAGTGTTTATTTTAAGCGTATTTAATGAATCTAATTTCACATCATAAGTTGCATTTAATTTATAATTGGTTCTTGTGACATCTGTTTCAGTAGCAGTATTTTCATTTAGTTGTGTTTCACCAATTTGTGTTTTATTAAATCTTTTATTGTTATTAGTATAGATTTGATTATTAAATTTTGGCGTTAAATTTAAGGTTTGTTTGTCGTTCCATTTATTACTGTACTGTAATCCAGCATTTGTGTTTTTTATAAAGCCATTTTGCGTGTCAACTCGAGGTTCATCATCATTGTTTCCATCAATCCATTGGTAACTAACATTTCCATCATCATCCATATCCATCGAAACATTGTCGTTTCCACCACCAAACTTATCATTGTCTTGCCAATCTAATCCGTCTTGACCTGTATTTCCATTTAATAAAAAGGCAGAAATTTTCCTTTTTCCTTTAAATGAACTTAACATCAAATTAGTATTATACCTAGGATCTATGTCTATTAAAGGCCCATTTGCGGCATCTATTTTTCCAAAATGACCTTTCTTCTTATCATCTTTAAGTTTCAGATTTATTGTTTTTTGGCTTTTCCCATCGTCTATTCCAGTAAATTCTGCTTGATCACTTTTTTTATCAAATACTTGTACTGTTTTAACGGCATCGGCACGAAGATTTTTTGTAGCCATTCCAGGATCATCGCCAAAAAACTCTTCACCATCGACAAGAACTTTTTTAACCGTTTCGCCCATTGCTTTAATTTCGCCGTTTTTATCAACCTGAATACCGGGAAGTTTTTTTAGTAAGTCTTCGACATTAGCATTTACATCAACCTTATAATCGCTTGCTCTATAGCTAGTTGTATCACCTTTAATTCTCATTGAGCCACCTTTAATAAGAACTTCTTCCAGCAGCTTACTTTTACTAATTAGTACAATTGTTCCTAGCTTATTTTCGTTTTCTTTTATTTCTATATCATCTACATAGTCGGCAAATTTACTGTGAGATGTAGTCAATATATACTTTCCTGAGTTGATGTTTTTAATTAAAAAATGTCCTTCTTTATCTGACCTTGTAAATAGATATAAAATAGAATCTTTTGGCTTTAATAAAGCTATGACCGTATTTTGAACAGGATTTTTTTCTAAATCATTAACTTGTCCAAAGAGCGATCCTTTTTGAGAAAAGGACGAAAATGAAAATAATAATAAAGCAACAATTAAGAAATTAAATTTCAACATAATATAATTTTTAAGCATCTAAAAACAAATGTAAAGTTCTTTCTGACAAAAGCTAGAAAATAGTTGGTATTTAACATTTTTCTTGAAACTTTAATAAAGTTAGAAACGAGTTTTATTTAAAAATATTTTACTGAAATGTAAGATTGTTATTATGAATGAATAAATAGCAATAAACGACTTTAGATATAGATAAATGCAAAGTTCAAATGATTGCAAAAGTTTTGAAAATTGAAATTAAAGTAACAATAACGAATCGATTATAGGTTCAGTAACAGCTAATTATCCTACCAAGATTATTATTGAAACTGCTTTTGGAGGAAAACGAGTGGTGAATCCTTTGATTAGAGAACAATTGCCTCGAATTTGTTAAGTACAAAAATCCCAAATTCAAATCTTTAGTTGGAATTTGGGATTTTTAATATTGGAATTTAATTACTTTAATTTCAATATCCAAGAGCTCATTTTGTCTAGAACTGCTGGCGAAAAGGTTTGTTCAATTTCACCATATTCTGCAACCGAACCAATTTTTGCTTCCTGAAACAAATGGTTTAGATTTGGAAACTCAACTACTTCAAACGATTTGTTTTTTGCTTTTTCTAACGAAGATTTTATTCCAGCTAAGTTTTCTTTTGAAGTAACTTGAGCATCTAAACTTCCATTTAAAGCTAAAACGGGAATTTTAACTTTGCTCCAATAGACATCAGGATTAAATTTCAGAAAATAGACAAACCACGGATTAGAAATTTGTTTGGCTTCATTTTCTAGCATTTTTTTGATTTCGCTTTCAGGCGGCAATTGTTCTTTTGGAATTTTTTTCAAATCTTCGCTAAGTATTGCTTTTATTTCCAATTTTATGTTTTTTGTTGTTGTACCGTTTTTTGCAACTGCATATAGTTTTCTGTTTAATTCTTCGTTCATTTTCAAGTCAGCATCGCTTGCGCCATCTAATTTTGCAATAGCTTTAGATTGCAATTGTAACAATTCTTCAATAGGAATTCCAGGACCAGCAAGTGAAATTACAAATTTTACTTTATTATTTTGAGAAGCAACCATTGGCGCAATCATACCACCTTCACTATGTCCAGCCAATCCAATGTTTTTGTAACCTTTTAAAGCTAAAAAGTTTACAGCTGCATTAATATCGGTTGCAAAATTTTGAGATGTTGGAGTAGTATTGTTTCCTTTGTCCGAACCACCAATTCCTCTATCATCTAGGCGTAAAACAGCAATTCCCTTTTTGGCAAAATCATCAGCTATAACCCAAAAAGGTTTATGACCAAAAATCTCTTCATCTCTATTTTGTTGCCCAGAACCAGTTATCAAAACCACAACAGGAATGTTTTTTTTGTTTTTTGGAGTTGTTAAAGTTCCAGCCAACGTGTTCAAGTCTATCGGATTTACAAATGTAATTTCTTCCATTTCATAATCAAAAGGTGCTTTTGGCGTTTGAGGACGATTTAGTTTCGTTTCACCATCTTTTTTTCTTGATAAAACTAGTGGTAAATTCATGTCACCTTGACTAAACGTACCATCAATTTTGTCATTTACTAAAGTTCCTTTGAACTGAATTTTTATATTAGAAGCATCTAAAAAAAGCTCGTTTTTTTCAAATGTTGTATTGGCAATCGGAATGTCTTTTGCGCCTTGAGAAGGACTATCCAAAGTAGTTGTCAAACCAGTTTCAATTGATTTTATATTAAAAATTATAGGAAGTTTTGTTCCTTGAATAGCAAGTTCTCCTGCCCAAGAACCAATAATTTCTTGACCAAAGAAAGGTGTGAAAAACAAAACAAAAACGAAAAGCAAAAAAGTTTTTTTCATAAATAATGTAGTTTAAATTAATGGTAAAATAGTTTTAGAAAGTATTTCTGCAAAAAAAATGAGTAACCCAAAAACAACAAAGTGTATAGGTTTTTTAGCGTTGGTTGCCGTTTTAAATCCTTGAAATAAAAGTGTGATAGCATAAACTAATAAAAGAATTAAAACACATGATAGTACTAATATCATTACCAAATCCAATGGCTTTATTACTAATTTTTCTAATGAATTTATGTTTTTCTGTACTTCATTTTCAAACGATTTTAAAAAAGGAAAGGTCATTAATAACGCCATAAAATAAAATGGAATTCTAAAAAGAAAACCTGCGTTTAAAATATCAATAAATCTCGTTCGAGGATTTATTATTTTACCAAAAATGAAAAGCAAAAGAGTGATTAGAACTAAATCAAAACAGTTTTCTTTTAATGAATCAAAAAAAGTTAGTTCTGAGTTTAAATGAACATCAATTAGTCCATCGAAAGTTGCGCCGCATAGAAAAGCAACGTAGCTTCCAATACAAAAAGTAATTATTCCAAAAAACAATAATGTTTTTTCAGAAAATTTGTTAAACGGATTTATGAGTAATTGCCAATTCATACCATTATAAGTTTTTTAGTTGATTAATTTTTTCGATAAGATCATCCATTTTGTTTCGCATCGTAGGATAAGAATTGCCAGCTTGTTTAGCCATTTCTTTGATGCTGCCACTTGAAAGGAAAAATTCTAAAATAAAATCTTGTTCATCTCGGCTCAGTTTGAGGTAAAGAGGCAAGTCATAATTTCCGTTCACTTCGGTTTCGCATTGGTCACATTTCATCTGACTTACACGAAGTGAATTTTCACAACTCGGACAAATAACAGGTAGTTTCATTTTAATAAAGTTAAAATAATTTTTAATAAAATTAAAAAAATATTTATAAAAACAAATAAAAGTGAAAATAAATTTAAAAAACGAAACGATATCTGAGACAATAAATAAACCAATAAAATTAAGTCAACTGACGCAATTATATTAATTTCCGTCACTAAGCTGACGCAATTATATTAATTTCCGTCAATCAATAGACGCAATTAAAAATATTTTATTTAAATTTGCCTAAATTTTTTACTTATGGAAATAGCAAGAGTTGCGTTAGATTTGATTACTAAAAAGTTGCAACCCAACAAAGTTGTAGTGCTTTTGGGTGCAAGGCGAGTTGGAAAAACAATATTGATTGAAAAAGTAATCGAAAATTTGAACGAAAAACATCTTTTCCTTAATGGTGATGATGTTGAATCGCATAATTTATTAGAAACACAAAGTACGGCAAATTTTAATAGAATACTTGGCGACACAAGATTTTTAATAATTGACGAGGCACAAGAAATACCAAATATTGGGAAGAAATTGAAATTAATGGTCGATACTATTCCAAATTTAAAGGTTTTAGTAACGGGTTCATCTGCATTTGAAATTAACAATCAAATAGGCGAGCCATTAGTGGGCAGAATGAAAACGATTAATTTATATCCAATTGCGCAAATAGAATTTTCAAAAACAGAAAATTATATTGAAACTAGAAGTAATCTTGAAGACAGGTTGATTTTTGGGAGCTATCCTGAATTGAGCAAAATAATCAACAGAGAAGACAAAATAAGTTATCTAAAAGAAATAGTAAACACGCAGTTATTAAGAGATATATTCGCTTTTGAAGGCATTAAAAAAAGAGATAAAATTATAGCATTACTTCAGATAATCGCTTTTAGAACAGGAAGCGAAATATCATTAGAAAGTATAGGCCGCGATTTACAGATTAGTAAAAATACAGTAGAAAAATACTTAGATTTATTTAGCAAAGTATTTATAATTTATAGCGTATCCGGTTTTAACAAAAATAGAGACAACGAAATTACCAAAATGAAAAAGTGGTATTTTGTAGATAACGGAATTAGAAATGCCATCATCAATTCTTTTAATCCGCTAAACATGAGAGAAGACGCAGGAAAGCTGTGGGAAAACTATTTGAATTCGGAGCGAATAAAAAAACTAAGTTACCAAGAAACAGCTATTTTTGATTATTTTTGGAGAACACACACCAAACAAGAAATAGACAGATTGGAAGTTAAAAACGAACAAATAGCTGCATTTGAATATAAATATGGAAAAGCAAAAGGGAAAATTCCAACCGAATTTGCAAAATCCTATTCAGAGGCAACTTTTGAAATTATCAATCAAGACAATTATTTAGATTATATTTTATAAAAAAAATTCCAAATCCCAACTAAATATTGGAATTTGGAATTTTCTAAATTGGCACTTCGACTGCGCTCAGTGTGACAAAAAAACTACTTCGTTTCTTCTTCTTTTTTAGAAGTTGCTTGATCGCCTTTTGAAGCGTCTTTAAATTCTTTAATTCCTGTTCCTAATCCTTTCATTAATTCTGGAATTTTTTTACCTCCAAAAAGTAACAAAACGATAACTAGAATAACTATTATTTCGGTAGCACCTAATCTTCCCATGATTTATAAATTTTCGCTTTCGCAGATTTTTAATGTAAAATAATGAGCAAAGGTAAAAAGAAAAAAGATTAGATTTAATTTTAGCACAATTATTTATAGTTAAACTTCGTTAAATGTTTTCAATTCGTATAAAAGAACTTATTTTTCTATATTTGTGCTATAAACTTTAGCAACATGCTTAAAAGAATTTTTAATAAAGAGTTTTTAAAGAAAAAACTACTTACCAAAAACCGTTTACTAATAGTAAACGAAGATTCTTTTGAAGAACTTTTCTCGTTTCGACTTACTTTGATGAACGTTTTTGTTGTAGCAACTTTAGGAGCAATTCTCATAATTACAGCAACTACCTTTTTAATAGCTTTTACACCGTTAAAAGAATATATACCAGGATTTGCTTCATCTGAGTTAAAAAGAGAAGCTACCGAATTAGCACTAAAATCTGATTCATTATCATTTGCTATCAAAAAAAATGAAGCTTATTTAGCTTCCATCAAAAAAGTTTTAAACGGCGATTTAGAATACGAAAAAGTAAATAAAGATTCGATTTTGGCTGTTACAAAAGAAGACTTTTCAGAAGAAGATCTAAAACCTTCTGAAGCCGAAATTCAACTAAGAGAAGAAGTTCTTGCCGAAGAAAACAAAATCAATTTAGAAAAAAAGAAAAAATAATATGTTCAATTTAGACAACATTTTGTTTTTACCAGCCTTAACAAGCATAATTTTTTTAATTGCAGGTCTTGTTATGTATAGTTTTCCACCTAAAAAAATTAATTATTTGTATGGTTATCGAACCAATTCTTCAATGAAATCGCAAGAAAGATGGGATTTTGCTCAAAAATATTCTTCAATTCAAATGATAAAGTTAGCACTACTAATGTTCGTTATTTCTTTGATTTTCTCATTTTTTAAAATTAGTGAAAACTTGAATTTAATCTTTGGATTAATAGTTTTATTAATTGGAGTTTCATTTATGTTTTACAAAGTCGAAAAGGCAATCAAAGTTAATTTTCCTAACTAAAATAAGATGTCATTAAAATCAATTGCCGCTAAGGTTTTTGCAAAAAAAATTCACCAAAAAACGATTAAATGGGCATCAAATCCTGTTGAAACGCAACAAAAAGTTTTTGAAAGTTTAATTCGTCAAGCAGCCACAACGCAGTTTGGAAAAGACCATCATTTTTCTCAAATCAAAACCTTTCAAGACTTTGCCAATCAAGTACCAGTTCGCGATTATGAAGCATTAAAACCTTATGTTGACCGAGTTGTAAGCGGCGAAGAAAACATTCTCTGGAAAGGAAAACCCATTTATTTTGCAAAAACTTCAGGAACAACATCTGGTGCCAAATATATTCCACTTACCAAAGAATCAATGCCTTTTCATATAGAAGCAGCACGAAATGCCATTTTGAGTTACATTCACGAAACAGGAAACGCCGATTTTGTAAACGGAAAAATGATTTTCTTGCAAGGAAGCCCAATATTGGAAGAAAAAAACGGAATCAAACTAGGCAGATTATCAGGAATTGTAGCGCATTTTGTTCCCAAATATTTACAGAAAAACCGACTTCCTTCTTGGCAAACCAATTGCATCGAAGACTGGGAAACCAAGGTAAATGCTATTGTAGATGAAACCATCAACCAAGATATGGCAGTCATTTCCGGAATTCCATCTTGGGTACAAATGTATTTCGAAAAACTCAAAGAAAAAGCCAATAAACCAGTTGGTGAACTATTTAAAAACTTCAATCTTTTCATTTATGGCGGCGTAAATTACGAACCATACAGAGCCAAATTTGAAAATCTTATTGGTCGAAAAGTTGATTCCATTGAGCTATTTCCAGCTTCCGAAGGATTTTTTGCTTACCAAGATTCTCAAAAAGAAAAAGGAATGCTATTGTTGCTAAACGCTGGTATTTTCTACGAATTCATAAAAGCCGACGAATTTTTCACCGAAAATCCAAGAAGATATACCATTGGTGAAGTTGAACTAAACGTAAATTATGTTCTGATAATTTCCACCAACGCTGGACTTTGGGCCTACAACATTGGCGACACGGTTCAGTTTACAAGCCTAAAACCTTATCGAGTTATCGTTTCGGGTCGAATCAAGCATTATATTTCGGCTTTCGGCGAGCACGTAATCGGCAAAGAAGTCGAGTGCGCGCTACAAGAAGCCATGAAAGACACCACTATTCGAGTAAACGAATTTACGGTAGCGCCTCAAATCGCTCCAAATAAGGGCTTGCCTTATCACGAATGGTTTATCGAATTTGAAAACGAACCCAATAATCTCGAAGAATTTGCGTTATCTATCGATGCACAAATGCGAAAACAAAACGTGTATTACGACGATTTGATAGTTGGAAAAGTATTGCGAACATTAGTAATTACTAAGGTTTCCAAAAATGGTTTTCAAGAGTATATGAAATCAATAGGCAAACTTGGCGGACAAAATAAGCTACCAAGATTATCAAACGACAGAACAATTGCTGACAAATTAGTTTAAAAATTAGGAGCGAATGGCTTGGGCTTTTTCGACAATCCATTTTCCCGCTTTGCATTCCAATCTTTTCTTTTTTAAAGAAAAAAAGAAAAGGATTTCCACTGCAATCGGGGCTATAAAGCAAACAAAAGGAATAAAATGAAATTTAAAATAACAATTCTTCTTTTACTTACCAATCTAATTTCGGCTCAAATAAAAGGCGTTGTAAAAGACAGTATTACAGGCAAACCTATTTCATTTGTAAACATTTGGGTAGAAAATGAAAACATAGCCGCCACAACCGAAGAAGATGGAACTTTTGTTATAAACACAACTTCCAAAAGTCAAAAACTTTTCTTTTCAGCCTTAGGATTTGAAAAGAAAAGCGTTAAACTTGCTGACGCTTCACAGGTCATTTTAAAACCCATTTCATACGAACTTCAAGAAATCAATATTCTAAAAAAGTTAGAAACGAAACAAATAGAGATCGGAAAAACCGCAAGCGGAATTTACCAAGCTTTCGATAATGGTCCAAAAATCGACGTCAAGTTTTTTCCATACAAAACAAGTTACAAGAAAACCAAATTCATAAAACAACTAAGACTTCAAACCGACAGTAAAGTTGAAAACGCAACAGTAAAAATTCATTTTTATTCTGTAAATCCTGATTGTTCACCTGGCGAAGAACTTCTAAAAAAAGACTTAATTATTACAGTAAAAAAAGGAGTAAATAATAGCCGAGTAAATCTTTCAGAACGAAATTTAATAATGCCCAAAAACGGATTATATGTAGGTTTTGAAAAATTAAATATAGAAAGTAATAAAGAAGGAAAATCGTATTATCCATTTGTTTTATACAGTCATGACGAAAAATATTTCGCTTACACCTTTTCTGGTGGAAAATGGAACAAAGAAACAAGACTTGCTAACGATGGTTCATTAGCCAAATTTAGGGTATTTGAACCAGCGATAAATCTAATACTTAGCAATTAATCCATAAAATTTGTACATTTGCAGGTTATAAGACAAAATTTAATGAAGGAAATTAAAAACATTTCGCGTTCTCGAGCGCAAGAATCGTCGGCAGCCATCGAACGATTGTACATTACTATGAGACATTTATTCAACAGAGGTTTTTACAAACCAATGGGTGTTTCAGGAGAAACTTTAAGAGAAGCCTTATTAGCGCTTCGACCAGAAATTTACGGAAGTATTGCAGATGAAAAAGTAGAGCTTAACGGTTTGCTTTATGTAATAGAAAGGCTTCCAGTAGGCATTGAAGAATGTCGTTACATCAACTTAACTTCGGATGAAGGCTATTCTAAATCACATTTTCAAGCAATAATTCCGCCAAAAAGAAGAAGAAATTGTTACAGAATTGATGAAGAACAAATGAATGTCGAAATCACACGTGGACGTTCAGACATCTACGATATTTTAACACATTTGACTTTTATTTTCATCGAATCTCACAAAATAAAAGACAGAGTTTTACTTGACGAAAGCAATGAAGTAACGCGCGATTGGTTAAAACTAGAACAAGCCGCTTTGCAAACCAAAAAGTTGACTCAAATAGAAAAAGAAAAAGCAATTTCGCATACTTCTAACGTTTTAGGTAGAACTTTTGCTGAGGTTTTAGATATTTATGATGCTTTTGGCACAACCGAAAAACCAGACAGATTTCTACACGTTATTTACTGGTTAGGAAAAATTGCCATAGAAGAAGTTCTTGATAATAACAAGCGTACTATCACTTTCAGTCCAATTTTAAGAGAAAGACTCGGGCATCATATACATGGAGAAATATGGGCAACCAATATCAAAGAAGTTTTAAACGACAACAATCTTATTGATAGACCAATTCATATTATTAGTGCTAATATGCACTCGGTTATGAATTCAATTTTTGCGACACATGTTTTGGGAGTAAAATACAAAGGAAAATCAGAATACGATATTTACGAAGATTTAAGTGCTTCAGGCAGCAAAGATTTGAGAAATAAAGTCGAAACTTTCGCTTTGCAACATGGTATGATTTCACTTCCAGATCAATCAGGAACCAATATTGATGTTCAGATTTTTGATACAGCCAAAATTGATTGGGCAAAATCAAGTTTTCCAAAAGCTTCTATAAAAGGTGAAAATCCCGTTATCATTGTAATGGATTATGCTTTTGGTGAGCAAGCTTATGAAACAATTGACGAGTTATTAAAACCTTTCAAAAACAAGAAAAACAACTTATTTTTGAATGTCGAATCAGTTTCAATAATGGGAAAAGCAGGTATTCTTCAAGGTGGAAAAGGCGACATTATGATTCCGAATGCACACATTAACGAAGGAACAGCAGATAATTATCCTTTTGAAAATGAATTGACAGCCAAAATGTTTGAAGGAAATGGCATTCCAGTATTTGCAGGACCAATGGTTACCGTTTTGGGAACATCACTTCAAAACAAAGACTTATTGAAATTTTTTCACGAGTCAACTTGGGGAGCAATTGGACTAGAAATGGAAGGTTCTTACTATCAAAAAGCCATACAATCGGCTTCTAAAATTAGAAAGAGTATAAATCCAAATGTAAAAGTTCGTTATGCCTATTATGCATCAGATAATCCATTAGAAACAGGAAGTACATTAGCTTCTGGTGGACTTGGAACGACTGGTGTCAAACCAACGTATTTAATCACAATTAAAATAGTAGAACAAATTTTTAACATAAAATAATTAAAATGAGCACAAACACAAATCACGACCAAGAAGAAATTGATTTAGGACAGTTGTTTGGAAAAATAGGTAATTTTTTTAGTAATATAACTACAAGTATTTTCAAAGGAATTCTTTTTGTTCAAAAGAATATCATTTTATTAATAGCACTAGTTGTAGTTGGAGCAGGATTAGGTTATTATCTCGATTCTGAAACTAAAGTTTACAATCATGAAGTTATAGTTTCTCCTAATTTTGGAAGTGTTGATTATTTATATAATAAGATTAATTTAATTAATTCAAGAATACAACAACGAGACACTTCATTTCTTAAATCAATTGGAATTGCCGAACCAAAAAACATTTCTAAAATAGCTATAAAACCAGTTATAGACATTTATAGTTTTGTTAACGAAAATAGGGGTACTGCAAACAACGCTGAAAACACACAAAACTTTGAATTAGTAAAATTATTAGCTGAAGATGGTGATATTAATAAAGTAATCAAAGATTCGTTAACAAGTAGAAACTATAATCATCATAAGATTTTAATAGTAACAGATGGTTTTACTACCAATAAACAAACAATAGATCCGATATTAAATTATTTAAATGAGAGTAGTTTTTATAAAGAGTTTCAAAAAACATATATAAACAACTTTTACAGTAAAATTAATCAAAACCAAATAGTTATAAAACAGATTGATACGTTATTAAGTCAATTTTCTAATAACATAAAAAATCAGAAAAATGACAAGTTAGTTTATTATAACGAAAACACACAATTAAATGGTCTAATTGATCAAAAGAATGGATTATTTAATGAAATTAATGGTATAAAAACACAATTGATTTCTTTAAATAAAATAATTTTAGACAAAAGTAGAGTCATTAATGTAAAAAACACAAAAGGATTAAACAATAAAATGAAGTTAGTGCTTCCTATTGTGTTCGTTTTTGGGTTTATATTCTTTAGTTTATTTTTATCTTTTTACAAAAAACAAAAAGCAAAACTTTCTAACAAATAAATTTTTTAGTTTATGAAAGGAATAATTTTAGCAGGTGGTTCGGGAACAAGATTGCATCCACTTACAATAGCGGTTAGTAAACAACTAATGCCAATATACGACAAACCGATGATTTATTATCCGTTGTCAACGCTTATATGGTCTGGCATTAGAGAAATATTAATTATTTCAACACCACATGATTTACCGCTTTTTAGAACACTTCTAGGTGACGGAAAAAAATTTGGATGCAGATTTGAATACGAAGTACAAGAACATCCAAATGGACTTGCAGAAGCATTCATAATCGGAAAAGAATTTATCGGAAATGATAAAGTAGCATTGGTTTTGGGCGATAATATTTTTTACGGAACTGGACTTGCTAATTTGCTACAAGCTAATAACAATCCTGATGGTGGAATTATTTATGCTTATCATGTTCACGACCCTGAACGTTATGGAGTTGTAGATTTTGATAAAGAAGGAAAAGTGCTTTCTATTGAAGAGAAACCTCAAGTTCCAAAGTCAAATTATGCTGTACCTGGAATTTATTTTTATGATAATGATGTCGTAGAAATTGCTTCTAATATTAAACCAAGTCATCGAGGTGAAATTGAAATAACCGATGTGAACAAAGAATATCTTCGTAGAGGAAAACTAAAAGTTAGTATTCTTGACAGAGGAACTGCTTGGTTTGACACAGGAACTTTTAATTCGCTAATGCAAGCTTCACAATTTGTTCAAGTTATTGAAGAACGACAAGGATTAAAAATTGGTTCGATTGAAGAAGCAGCTTATAGAATGGGATTTATTGATAAAGACCAATTGAAATTGCTTGCAGAACCATTGTTAAAAAGTGGGTATGGAAATCATTTAATGAGTATTTTACAAGAATAATATGAATTTTATAGCCACAAAACTAGAAGGTTGTTATATTATTGAGCCAAAAATAATAACAGATGAAAGAGGCTATTTCATGGAAAGTTTCAATGAGAGAACTTTTCAGAAAGGTGTAGGTCAAGAAGTTCATTTTGTTCAAGACAACCAATCTTTTTCAACCAGAGGCGTTTTGCGCGGATTGCATTATCAAACAGGAGAGCATGCTCAAGCCAAATTGGTAAGAGTTCTGCAAGGAGAAGTTTTAGACGTAGCGGTAGATATTCGTCCAAATTCTGCGACATACGGACAGTTTGAAGCAATATTGTTATCAGGTGAAAATCAAAAACAATTTTTTATACCTAGAGGTTTTGCTCACGGTTTTTTAGTATTGAGCGAAACGGCAACATTTTTTTATAAATGTGATAATTTTTACAATAAAGAAAGCGAAGGCGGATTACTTTATAACGATAAAAGTATAGGAATTAATTGGAATTTTAACGAGAGTGATTTAATTATTTCAGAAAAAGATCAAATTCTTCCAACTCTTGAAAACGCCAAAAAAGTATGGTAGTTTTAGTAACAGGTGCAAACGGACAATTAGGACAATCTCTTCAATTTATTGCTGATAATTATCCTCAAATAGATTTTGTTTTCTGTTCATCGTCTGAACTTGACATTACCAATTTAGATACTTGTAAAGCGGTTTTTTCAAAGTATAAGCCCAATTATTGTATCAATACAGCAGCCTACACAGCCGTTGATAAAGCCGAAAGTGAAACAGAAAAAGCAATTGCTATAAATGTAACTGGAGCCAAAAACCTAGCATTAGTATGTAAAGAACAGGATTCGGTTTTGTTACATGTTTCAACCGATTTTGTTTTTGACGGAAATAAGAAAGCGTCATATACTGAAGATGATGTTCCTAACCCAACAGGAGTTTATGGACAAACCAAGTTAGATGGTGAAAAAGCAATTCAAGAGGCTTTTGAAAATTATTTCATAATAAGAACATCTTGGGTTTACTCACAATTTGGAAATAATTTCATGAAAACCATGTTACGATTGGCATCAGAAAGAGATAGTTTGTCAGTAGTAAATGACCAAATAGGAACACCAACAAACGCTGTTGATTTAGCGGAAGTTTTAGTTAGTATGGTTTGTCACACTGAGCGCAGTCGAAGTGCTTCCTCCAATCTCCAACCTCCAACTTCCAACCTTTTCGGAATTTATAATTTTTCCAACGAAGGTCAATGTTCATGGTACGATTTTGCTAAAAAAATATTTGAATTTAATGGCATTAAAATTGATTTAAAACCAATTCCAACCACTAGTTTTCCAACTCCAGCCAAAAGGCCAGCTTATAGTGTTTTAGACAAAAGCAAAATAAAAAATGTATTTGGTATTGATATAAAAAATTGGGAAGAAAGCTTAAAGACTTTAATTTTTCCATCATAAAGGAAAATTATCTAGTTTATTTTAGATTATAATGGAAAACCAGCTACTTTTTATATCAATTTTTTTATTGTGTTAAAACAAAATAACCTAGTAATTTTAAATAATTAGTTTAAATTTACAAGTTTAATTGATGTAAAATCAAATTAAACTTGTAAATTTGCAAAAAATAGATTAATGATTACTCGCGAATTAAGTATAGAAATAATTCCTCTGTTGGATTTTTTCCCTTGTGTAGCCATTCTTGGTTCTAGACAAGTTGGGAAAACTACTTTTGTAAAAAATTTGCAACCTTTTATAGACAAACCTATTTTATATTTAGATTTAGAAGATACTAATGATTACGAAATTTTAAGCACTAATGCCCAGTGGTTTCTTACTCAAAATAAGGAAAAACTAATCATTATTGACGAAATTCAAAGAGAAACCAAATTATTTCCATTACTCCGTTCCTTAATTGACAAACAAGATAAACCGGGACAATTAATACTATTAGGTTCTGCATCACCAGAATTATTAGCTAAAAGCTCCGAAACATTAGCAGGAAGAATAGTTTACAAAGAGCTTACACCTTTAACTCGATTTGAAACACTTCAATATTCTCAGGAAGAACATTGGTTTAGAGGTGGTTATCCCAAAGCGTTTTTAGCACCAAATGATTTTTTGTGGCAACAATGGCATCAAGCCTATTTAAAAACGTATGTAGAAACCGATTTGAGAATGTTAGGCTTAAACGCATCGCCCATTTTAATTACCAAATTGCTACGAATGATTGCCTCTATTCAAGGTTCGGTTATTAATTATTCTATGTTAGGTAACGCATTAGGAATAACAAGTGTTCAAGTAAAAAAGTATATTGATTTTTTAGAGCATTCGTTCATTATCAGAAGAATAGAACCTTTTTATATCAACATCGGAAAACGATTAGTAAAAAGCCCGAAAATATACATTCGAGATACTGGAATATTACATTCAATTTTACAAATTAATTCTTATGACGAGTTAATTTCCAATCCAATAGCCGGAAATTCTTGGGAAGGATATGTAATCGAACAGATAATATCAAAGTTAAATAGTAATTGCACACCTTATTTTTATAGAACCCAAAGTGGCGCAGAAGTTGATATGTGTATTACAAAAGGAAATGAAATTATTGCAACTATTGAAATAAAATTGTCAAACAATCCAAAGATAAGTAGAGGAAATACAGAATCAATTAACGATTTAAAAACCAAATCAAATTTTATAGTTACTTTTGGAAATTCAGATTATCAACTAAATGAATTTTGGAAAGTAGTTGATTTGAAAACACTATATAAAGAGTTAAAAAAATTAAATATTACAAAATAACCTTGAAAAAGAAACTTACTCTTATCGGAATTCTGCTATTTAATTTGTCACTACTTTTTGCTCAAAAAACAAGCAAAATAGAAGTGGAATATTCCGACTTTGCCGATGTTAATCAGGTTGAACTTCCTGATGCATTATTATTAACAGGAAATGTTAGAGTTAGTCATGATGGAATAATAATGACTTGTAACAAAGCCTATTATTATCAAAAAGAAAATTACATAAAAGCTTTTGGTGATGTCGAAATGATTCAAGGCGACACGTTAACAATGACCAGTAAATATGCCGAATATAATGGTGCCATAAAAAAAGCATACGCTTCGGGAAATGTAGTTATGGATTCACCAGAATCTACCTTAACTACCGATACAATCTATTTTGACAGAAATATTCAAGAAGTTTATTTTAATAGTAATGGAACGATTGTAAATAAAAACAATACTTTAAAAAGTAAAGCGGGTCGTTACTATGTAAAAGAAAAAAAATACCAGTTTTTGTCAGCAGTAGAGTTGAAAAATCCTGAATACACAATAAAATCCAATCATTTAGATTACAAAACAACCCAAGGAAATTCGGTTTTAAAAGGACCTTCAACTATTGTTGGTAAAGAAACCTTTATTTACACCGAAAACGGACATTATAATAGCAAGAAAAACACGGGATATTTTCTGCAAAAATCCTATATAAAATACAAAGATCGATTGATAGAAGGTGACAGTTTATATTATGATAGAAAAATTGAATATGCCGCAGGAACCAATAATGTAAAAATTACCGATTCAATAAACAAAGCTATTGTTAAAGGTCATTATGGTGAAGTCTTTAAACAAAAGGATTCGGTTTATATAACTAAACATGCTTCTATTCGATTTTTATCTGAGAAAGATTCCATGTTTATTCATGCCAAAAAGATTTTTCTAACAGGAAAAACAGGTGAAAGAGTTATAAGAGGACAAAAGAATGTTCGCTTTTACAAAACAGATTTGAGTGGTAAGTGCGATTCAATTCATTCCGATCAAAAAAAGGCGCTTACTCAATTGATAGGAAAACCAATTTTATGGAATTTTGATAACCAATTAACAGGCGATTTAATGCACTTAATTGGTAATAACAAAACCGAAAAAATAGATTCATTAAAAGTTTTGAATAACTCGTTTATAATATCAAAAGACACGGTTGGAACGGGTTATAATCAGGTTAAAGGACTCAATTTGTATTCCAAGTTCAAGAATAATAAAATATACGAAACCGATGTTGTCAAAAACGCAGAGGTTATTTTTTATATGCGAAATGACGCCCAAGAACTCATAGGCATTAACAAGTCTGTTTGTAGCAAGATAAACATGATAATGGATGATAATAACAAAATAGAAACCATTACGTTGTTCAACAATCCAGATGGCGACATTTTTCCAGAAAAAGACCTACCCGAAAACGCAAGATTACTAAGAGGTTTTGAATGGCGTGGCGACGAACGAATAAAAAGTAAAGACGATATTTATCCAGCTGATGAGGTTGAGTTGCATAATGCTATTGTTTTGAGGAGTAAAGAGAAGTATGAAGAGGAGAAAATAGGACGGGATATCGAAGAGAATAAATTAAAAGATAAGCTAACGGGAGATGATGTTTACAATGAGATTTTTAAAAAATACAATAATAGATTAGTAAGAGACAAAAACAACCAACTTTTCTTAGTTAAAAATTTTAAGTTTAAGTTTTCTTATGAAGCCAAAATTATAGATCAATATAAAAAAAAGCATCCAAAATATAAGGATGAAATTAAAATTGATACTGTTTTATGGGATTTTAAAAGTATGCAATATGGCAAATACGATGGCGGATTATTTTACGGAGAAGAAGTGTCATCGGAGATTGAATATCCAAAAAAAGAATATTTGACCTATGAAGAAATTTTTGAGCTTTATGATGGCAGAATTATTATTGATAAAAACTCTCAAGAGCTTTTAGTAAAAAACGGTAAATTTAACTTTCCAACCGATAGAGTTTCATTCAAAATCACCAATAAAGAAAGTCCAAATTACAGGAAAATTATAAGAATAAACCAAGCTTTATGGGATTGGAAAACAATGCAATTTGGTAAATATTATGGGGATACTTTATCGGGAAATGAAAAAGAATAATTTTTATATTTTTATAAACTTTTGAATGGAAAAAACAGATTTCTACTAAAATTATTCTTAAAACATTTTACTTTAAATTTATTTATAGTAAATTAAAGAAAGCTATTATGATTTTCAATAAATTTTGTAAATTTATAGTATTAAATTTTATTTAAAAAAGAAGTTTGAATTTTTGATAACTTTAATTCCATAGAAAAATGAAAAAAGGGATAACGATTATTTTTTTATTTTCAAACTTGTTTGTTTTAGCGCAACCAGTATTGAACGAGTCTAATTATGACCCAAATTTTTTTGCAAATGTATTTTGTCACACTATTGCTTCAGGAATTGGAGTTGGTTTACCAGCGAATGGGGAAAATGTAACATGGAATTATTCTAGTTTTCCTACTACTCCTTGTGGCACATATATGACAATTCCTTTAAATACAGATCTTTTAGGTGCTTTTCCTACTGCAACTTATGCTGATAGTTTTCAGCAGAATAGTTATTCAGTTCATAAGATATATTCTTTAAACTCAATTGAACATAAAACCATTGCGGTTCAGTATAATGATGGAAGTTGGAATCCATTTATATGTGAGTCACAAATATTCCCCTACAATTATCAAGATGTTTTTTGTAATGTTCCCTATTTAGGATATGGTACTCTAATTACTCCCTTTTCTACTCATGAAAATGTTATCATGACAAAAGAGACATGGTCTGTTCATTTATCAGTTGCAGGTTATTTTTATAGATGGTATAGCATAAATCCCTATAGGTTGATTGCAATGATGCGATCTACGCCAACTTTTCCATATTCTATGGAGTTTTATGAATACAACAATCTTTCATCAAATGACAACACTAAAAACAATGAATTTGAAATTTACCCAAATCCAACAAATGGTGATTTATTTATAAGAATCGGGAATGATTTACAAGCCAACTATTTTTCTATTTATGATATTACAGGAAAAGAATTAATCCAAAAAGAAAAGATAGATGATATTTCAAATAAAATCAATCTTACCGATTTTTCATCAGGTATATACTTCATAAAAATTTATGACAAAAAAGGTCAAATTGTAGGGCATAAAAAAATTGTCAAGAATTAATTTTTAATTATTCCTTAACAAACTTTTGATTTACAACACCATCACTGGTTTCTATTTTCATAAAATAATTACCATTGTTTAAATTAGAAACATCAATTGTTTTAGTGCCTTTAGCATTAGGTATTACTTTTGCTAATTGTCCCAAAGCATTATAAATATTTATGGTTGTAATACTAATAGTTGTATCGATTGTGATACTATCTTTTACGGGATTTGGATAAATTAAAATTTTATTAATAGAAAAATCTTCATTAGATAATGCACAATTAAAATCTAGAATATTGCAGTCAGAATTAATTACACAATTAACATAGTTATATTGATTTACTTTATTCAAAACATCTTGATATTCAATAGTATCGACACATATATACTGAAGTGTTGGATTATTAGAAAAGTCAAAGGGCCCCCATTCATGATTATAATAATTATTTTTAATGGACAATGATGTTAATTGATTATTTGAACAATCTAATCTAGTAATACTCATATTCATAGTATTTAGATTCAAACTTGTAAGCAAATTATTTGAGCAATATAAGCTATATAAAAAACATTTTCCATTTAAATCAATATTGGAAATAAAATTATTATTGCAGTAAAGAGTTTTCAGATTATTAACACCATCTAAATTTATGCTAGTAATTTGATTATTATTGCACACCAAATGTTCCATGCTAGATAATCCAGCTAAATTTAAATTTGTTAAATTGTTATTTGAACAATCTAAATTAGTAAGATTAACTAAACCATTAAAATCTAAGTTTGCTAATTGATTATTACTAC
This sequence comes from Flavobacterium sp., assembly GCF_027531705.1. Lineage (GTDB taxonomy): Bacteria > Bacteroidota > Bacteroidia > Flavobacteriales > Flavobacteriaceae > Flavobacterium. The sequence goes on from NZ_JAPZSP010000019.1 coordinate 20,551, forward strand.
ACCACAAAAGAAGAAGATTTGTGAGCCCATTCAAATTAATACTAGTTAGTTGATTATTATCGCAATGAAATCTTTTTAAATTGGTTTGATCCTGAAAATTAATACTTGTAATTTGATTATAACCACAAGATAAATCTGTTAAATTACTTAATCCATTTAAATTTAAACTTTGCAATTGATTGCTACCACAACCTAAAGTCTCAAGACTTGATAATCCATTTAAATTTAAATTCGTTAATTGGTTACCACCTATACTTAAAGACTCAAGGCTAGACAAGCTCGTTAAGTCTATATTTGCAATCATATTATTATAACATTGTAAAGATTTTAATGTATTATTATTACTGCTAAAAGTTAAATTGGTTAATTCACAATTATTACAAGATATATTAATCAATGCTGTATTACTGCTTACATCTAAACTAGTTAGTCCAGTTTCATAAAAGCTTAGCGAAGTCAATGCAGTATTATTACTAACATCTATACTAGTCAACAATGGAAGTTGATAACAAACTAAACTAGTCAATAAGGGATTGTTACTAATATCTAAACTAGATATTTGAATATTTCCACAAGCTAATCCAGTCATGTTTGCAAAAAACTCTATACCTGATAAATTAGTAATAGCTGAATTAGAAACGCCTAAGAAACCTATTGCTAACGCTTCACTTTGTTGAATTTCTCCATCATTGTTACTATCAATAGGAATATAGCTTGTTTGTGTTAAGTTCATAGCACTTACGTCATCTGATACTAAATAAGCTTTAAAATTAGCATCAGGAAAGTTGATTATCTGAGCATTTGCAAAAAGACTAAAAAGTAAAGCTGTAAGAAGAAGAATTTTTTTCATGATATTATATTTTTATAAACTTTTGATTAACAACACCATCACTGGTTTCTATTTTCATAAAGTAATTACCATTGTTTAAACTAGCAACATCAATTGTTTTAGTGTCTTTAGCATTAGCGATTGTTTTAACTAATTGCCCCAAGGAATTATAAATATTTATAGTTGTCATACCTATCGTTGTATCGATTGTGATACTATCTTTTACAGGATTTGGAGATATTGAAAAGGCTTCTGCTACGTTGAAATTTTGATTTGATAAAGCGCAATTTGAATCAACAACACAATTTGTATAGCCATACAAAGTAACTAAATTTTGAACATTTGCCAATTGACTTGAATCGGCACAGATATATTGCAAGTTTGGGTTGCCTTGAAAAGATAAAATTTCTGTAATACCATTTTTAATTAACAAACTAGTTAATAGATTATTACTACAAAATAAATAAGCTAATGAAGTATTGTTAATTAGATTTAAGTTTGTTAATTGATTATCAGAACAAGATAAAACGCCTAAAACAGCATTATTAATCAGATTTAAAGTTGTTAGTTGATTAAAACCACAGTTTAAATTAGATAATAATACATTGTTAACTAAACTTAAACTTGTAAGTTGATTAACTTCAATATTTAAATAATTTAAACTTGCATTATTGGTTAAATTTAAATTAGTAATAACATTATAACTGCAATCAAGATAATTAAGATTTATGAGGCTATTTATATCAATACTTGACAAAAAGTTATGATTACATTTTAATTCATTCAAATTAAATAAGTTGACAAGACTTAAAGATGTAAGTTGATTATTTTCACAAATTAATTTTTTTAAATTCACCAAATTACTTAAATTTAGATTTACAAGAGGATTAGAATTACACACCAGCTCTTCAAGAGAAGCTATACCATCTATAATTAAATCTACAAACTGATTAGCGGTAAGATTTATTTTTTTAATAGCAGTTAACCCAGTTGTGTATATATTTGTAATTTGATTATTTTGGCAACTAATCTCTTGAAGACTAGATAGTCCATCGAAATTTAGACTAGAAAGTTGATTAGAATAACACATTAAAAATTTTAAATTTAATAATCCATTCAAATTTAAAACAGTTAGTAGATTTGATCCACAATTTAAAAAAGATAAACTTGACAATCCATTTAAATTCAAATTTGAAATATGATTGTTTTGACAGTCTAAAAAGTTTAAATTAGTTATACCTATTAAGTTTAAATTTGTCAGTTGATTAGAACGGCATGTTAACTCAGTTAGATTACTTAACCCATTCAAATTTATATTTGATATCTGATTGTTTTCACAACTTAAAATTAGTATGCTAGAAAGCCCATTTAAGTCTAAGCTTGTTAAAGAATTATAACCGCATTTTAAATTTATAATATTAGTAAAAGACCTTATTCCCTCTAAACTATTAATATTTGAAAACTGAACATTTAAGGCAAAAATATTTAATGATTCAGACAATTGTATTTCGCCATCGTTATTAGTATCAATTTTATTGTACTGATAATTTAAATCAATAGCAATTTCATTAGTTGTACTAGCTGCTAATAATTTCGCCTTAAAATTAGCATCAGGAATGTTGATAATCTGAGCATTTGCAAAAAGACTTAGAAGTAAAACTGTAAGAAGAAGAATTTTTTTCATAGCAATTATTTAAAAACAATGTTACTAATATTTATTTTTTACGATGCTATTTCTAGCTTATTTTTTATCAAAATTAAGGAGTAAATTTTACAAAAGTGTTCACTACTCCGCCCCCGCCTCCGTGATTCCCCTGATAAGAATAGTAACCGCAACCAGTATAAAAAGAAGTAGAACTATTAAAAGCAAAATCTCCAGAAAAAGTAGCATTTTGTTTTTGCAACCATATATTGGTATTTGGATTATACTCCCAAAAATCAAAAGCCTTTTGATATGGTTCAGTAAAAGAAGGGTAAGGGTAATTGATAGGAATAATCTCCGCATTACCATATCCAAGTCCAACATAACCTTTTGAGTTTATACAAAACCCTTTTGCAGCTCTTCTGCCCGAACTGGTCCAAGTGACATTGGGACGGGAAGCAATAGGCGGCATATCTGCTTTTTGACTCCAAGTAAGCGACAAGGAATCAAAATGCCAAAAATCAGATAAAAGAGTATTAGTTGAAGATTGATTACTACCACCTAACCCTGTATATACCTCATTACCAATTGCAAAACCCACAGCACCTGCTCGAGCAACTCCGGGAAAATTAGGTAATTGTGTCCAAGAATTAGTTGCTGGGTTAAACCTCCAAAAATCATTTAAAAGTGTTTGATTTGAGCTTCCACTTGCTCCTAAGCCCACATAACCATAGTCATTAGAACTAAATGAAACACAGCTATTCCTTCCGTTGCCTGGGAAATCAGCTAATTGCGTCCACACATTTGTTGCCAAATCATATTCCCAAAAATCTTTTAAAAAGTCGAAACCATTATTTACATAATTACTGCCTAGACCAATATAAGCTTTATTGTTTATACTAAAAGAAATTGCACCACTTCTATAAACCCCAGGAAAAGTTGTAAGGTATGACCAACTATTAGTAGTGAAATCATAAGCCCAAAAGTCGTTAAGATTTCCACCTGAACTAGTAACAACGTTAAAATCAGAACTGTAATGATAATTAGAACCAAAACCAATACAGCCTTTATTACCTAAAACAAAGCCAATACAACCATATCTAGCAGCACCATAAGGTAAACCTGTAATTTCTTCCCAATTCCCAATTGAGCTTACTTCAACAAGAATTTCAACAAACTTATTATTAGATGTGGTTGCTTTAATTTTTGTTATTCCAATAGCTTTAGCGGTTACCAAACCAGAGCTGTTAACTTCAGCAATTGTCTCGTCAGCTGACGACCAAACTACAGTAGAATTAGTAGAATTGGTTGGTGTGATAGTAAAGGTAAGTTGTTCCGTTTGATTTATTGTTAACCCTAGTACGGTTTTGTTTACAACAATAGATTCTGTAGGAATAGTTGTTGTCACATTATTTTCAGTTATTTCATCTTTTGAGCAAGATAACGTTAAAAAAACAACTGCTATTAAAATATTGAATGTTTTCATTTGGAATAAATTTTAATAGTTTATATTAAAAAAAGAGTTTAATCAAACTATGCAAAAAAACTTTATATTTGCAGGCTTGTATAGGATAGATTGCTTTTCTATAACAAATGTATAGATAAAATTCAGAGTAAACTACAATAAAGTGAGAAAAAAAATTGTTGCCAAATTATTAAGCCATCAATCGCTTTTTGTTATTGTTTTCAGTGCAATTTGTTATTTTCTTGTAAATGTTTTACTAAAAGAAAAGTTGAGTGATAAAGCATACGGAGAATATTCGATGGTAATCACTTTTTTTTCAATGATTTATATTTATGGTTTATCTGGATTAGAACAAGGATTTGCAAAATACTCTCATGTTGTAAAAGAAAATGTCATCGAAACCAATTTGTTTCTTTTTAAATTGGTTATAGGTTCAATAATTATAGTAAGCTTTATAAGTTCTATTTTCTTAATTTATTACTATAATTCAATTTCAATTAATTTTTTTTTACTCATAGTTACCTCTGTATGTATGAGTAGTTTGTTGTTTTTGTATTCAATATTTAGAATAAACTCAAACTTTGTTATTGCTCAATTACTACAAAACGGATTTAAAATCATATTATTTTTTATAGCTCTTTTGCTTCTAGTTCTAAAAAGATTTTATAAAAATGAAATTATTTTTTTAGTAATGTTGAGTATAATTATTACGTTTATTTTTGGAATATTAAAATTAAAAAAAATGCGTTTTGTTTTTGTTGATACAACAACAAGAAATACAATTTTAGTTTCAGGTGTTTTCTTTTTGATTGCTACTGCGACTTTTTCAATAATAAACTTTGCTGACAGATATCTTATAGAGAATAAATTTGGTCTAGCAGTAGTAGGAGATTATTTTTATTTATCTAATATTTTTTTAGCGCCATTTTCTATTTTGCAAGGATATATAGGGTTTAAAAAACTCGTACATTATAAAAATTCGTTTACAATTGAGAATTTCAAAAAGAACAATAGAACAAATTTAATTTACGGTTTTTTATTAAGTATTTTGCTCATTATCTTTTATTTTTTAATAATCGAAATTGGCATAGGAACCTTTGATTTTTTGAAATATAAAACGGTTTTCATATTGTTGCTGCTATTAGGAATAGCAAAAATATATTCATCAGGTATTTATCCCGCTTTTGATGTGGTTATAGATGTTAAAAATTTAAAAATAGCTAAAACAACAATTTTAATAATATCTTTGTTTATATTACTTATTACTTTTTTTTACGCAAAGACAATTGAAATTATTATTTCAAGTTTAATAATAGTTTGGGTAATAAAAACATTAATATTGAGATGGTTTCTAATCAATCAAGAAACAAATAATAATTTTGAATAGAAAATTAATTTTTATAACATTTTATCTTGGTTTATTCTTTTTTGCTTTTAATTCTTTTGAAGGATTAAAGTTTTTAGGAGAATTTAAAAACGAAGCGGGTGCATATTTTATTGTTTTTGGATTCTTTTTGATGTTTTTTGAAAAGAAATTTTACTTTCCAATAAATAGTCCAATTTTTAAGTTGATAATCCTTTTTTTTGTTTGGTGTTTTATAACAACTATTTTGAACACAAGTGGTGTCTTAAATAGTTATTTGAAACATACAACGGGAATAAATAGGTTTATTAGGCAATATATCTCTTTATTTCTTTCAACAATTGTATTCTTTTTATTCTTTTATAATGTTATAAAGAAAATGTCGTTAGAAGATATTTTTCTAAAAGTTAGACGCGTGTTCTTAATTACTTTAATTTTTGCATTTATATTAGGTTTTTTCGAAACACTTTATACAGTTTTTGGAATTGGAAAAGCAAAATCAATTATTGAATTATTGAATTATTTTCCTTTTGTTGAAAAGGATATTTTTCTTGACCGTATTTCATCCATTGGTAATGAGCCACCAGATTTAGCTCTTTTTTTAATTTCTACATGTAGTTGGATGTTAAGCTATATTTACACTGAAAAGAGTATTGGTAAGTATTTACCAACAATTATGATTCTATTTCTGACTTACTATTCAGGTTCTAGAACAGCATTAATAGTTATTTTTATTCAGCTTTCTATTTTCCTTTACATTATCACACCCAAACAACAATTCTTTTTAATAGTTCAAAAGGGAGTTTTAATTATCTTTAGTTTATCATTAATACTTGTAATTTTTGAATCCGATAAGGTTTTAAAATCGGTCGAGAATAAAATTGAGTCGTTAAACTTCAAAAAGAATTTGACGAAAAACATATCAAATCAATCAAGATTTGGAATTCAATATGCTTCATTACAGGTTTTTAAAGACAACCCTATAATTGGCGTTGGTTATGGACAACAATCATTTTATAGTCGCAATTACTATCCAGGTTGGGCAAAAAAAAGGAATTATGAATTTAAAGAGCTTTACGAAAATAGCGCAGTAAAATCATTTCCACCAGCATATAATATTTACACAAGAGTTCTTGCCGAAACAGGAATAGTGGGATTTTGTATTTTACTTTATTTTATAATTTATGTATTATATTCGCTCAATAAACATCTAAGGATTCATAACAAGGATAATTTTGTATTAATATTAATTTTATATACAACATTATTTGGATTATTTTTATATTGGCTTCAAAACGATACATTTAAAATATACGTTTTGTGGTTATCAATAGCAATTTTTATAAAAATTAAACAAGAAAAAATCATAAAAAATCATGATACTGAGAAAAATTCAAAATAGAATAAATAAAGAAAGAGTTAATCCATCTTTTTTGTCATTTTTTATAAATGATTATTACCTTATTAAAAGTGAAATATATAATCAAATAAAAATTAACTCCAAGTATTTAAATGGATCAACTATGGATTTTGGTTGTGGAACAAAACCATATAAAGAATTTTTTGTTAAAAACAAAGAGTACATAGGTGTTGATTTGCAGATTGAAGGTTGGGAAGAAAGACAAAAATATGCAGATTGTTTTTATGATGGTAGAACATTACCTTTTAATGAAGAAAGATTTGATAGTATGCTTTGTACTGAAGTTTTAGAGCATGTATTTAATATTGAAGAATTATTAAGCGAGTTTAATAGAGTTCTTAAAAAAGGAGGAATTGCATTAATAACTACTCCTTTTATGTGGGAGGAGCATGAAATGCCATATGATTTTGCTAGATATACAACTCCCGCATTAAACTTTTTATATAAAAAGCATGGTTTTGAAATAGTTAGCCATTTTAAGTGTGGTAATAACGCTAAAGTTATTTCTCAATTTAGATTGAATTTTATTAAATCCTATCTACCTAAAAATAGAACAATAAAACAAATTTTAATGATTCCATTTATTATTTATTTCAACACTAGAGCAACTTTAATAAGTTTATTATTTCCAGGTGATGGAACTATGTATTTCAACAATGTTTACTTATTGAAAAAAGCATAATCATTTAAATACAGAGTTTTGAATATTAAATTATAAAAAACATGAATAAAACTGCACTATTAATTCCACATTATAATGAGCCAGATGGGTTAATAAAATCTTTGTCTTCTATAAATTGTGAAGAAAACATAGATGTTTTTATAATAGATGATGGTAGTCAAAAAGAAAAAATTAGAGAAGAAGAAACTAAACAAGCATTTTGCGCTAATGGAGAAATTTTTTTCGAATATATTGAACAAAATGTTGGACTAGAAAATGCACTAAATGTAGGTCTTAAAAATATAATAAGTAAAGGAATATATACTTATATTGCTAGACTAGATTGTGGTGATCTTTGTATTGGGAAAAGGTTTAGTATTCAAGAAAAATTTCTTAATGAAAATCCTAAAATAATGTTATTAAGCGCAAATGTTATTTGTGTAGACTTACAAGGAAATTTTATTTACAATCTTATTTTCCCCGAAAACAGCAAACAGATTAGAAAAAAAATGTACTTAAATTCAATGTTTTCTCACCCATGTTCAATGTATAGAGCTGAGGTAATTGACAAAGTTGGATATTATCCAACAAAGTATAAAGTAGCTGAAGATTATGAGTTTTTTTTCAAAATAGTTAAAAACTATGAAACAGCAAATCTACAGCAATATCTTTTGAAATATGAGATTAATCCAAATGGGATTTCATTAAGTAAAAGAAAGATACAGGTTGGGGGTAGGATAAAAATTATTATGGATAATTTTTATTTTGGCTTTTGGCCAATATATGGATTGGTAAGAAATTGCATTCTTTATTTTATATCTCATTCTTTTTTATTAAAAATTAAAAAAGCACTAAAAAAAGCTTAAAAATGTATTATAAAAATATTTCACTTAAGAAAATTTATGAAATATCGGTTTTATTATTATTGATTAGCCTTTCCTTTTCTAAGGCTTTTCCTAATTTAATTTTGGGATTAACTCTAATTTTATTTCTGTTTGATAGAATTAAAAATAAACATCTATTTAGACTAGATGGTGTTCAAATATCAATATTAACAATTATGTTATATTTATTAGTCAAATCATCAATCAATAACTCTTTAATGTATGACAGCAGTATTTTATCTCGAATTATTATTATTTTAATTTTACCAATTTTAATTTGTAATATATCAAAGAATAAAATAATTTTTGCTTTAATAGTATCTGCATTAGTCTCAATAACAATTGCAACGTACAACATCTTTTTTTTTTATTTAAAATATCACTACCTGCCTTTTGAAAGAGGGGAGATAATAAATAAATTATTAGTTATTGAAAGACCATACTTAGGTTTTTTTTGTCTAATAGCATTAATATCATGCATATATTTATCTGCAATTAAAGTTAAATACAAAACACTATTAATCATATTGTCTCTAGTTTTCACTTTTTTTATTATACTAATTGCAGCAAGATTAGCACTTATTTCAGGATTACTTTTATCTGTTATATATCTAATTTTTTATACTAAGTACAGACCGTTTAATAAGCTTTTAATATTAAGTATTAGTTTAGTATTAGTTTCAATAGTTGTTATATCAAACAAAAATTTAAGTACTAGATTGTTGTCTAATCTAACCGCGGAAAAACTTAAATACTATGATGCAAGGATTGATATTTGGGATTGTTCGCTTAGGTTAATAGAGTCCAAAGAGTTCGACTTTTTTTTCGGCAGTAGAAGTTATCAATATATTGAAAATAGTTTGGTCGAATGTTATAAAACTAAGTTTGATTATGATTTAAAAAAAAGAAGTTGGTTTGTAGAGTCAAGGTTTAATACTCACAATCAATTTTTAGATTTTTTCCTTATGGCTGGGGTTCTAGGTGCTATATTGTTTTTTTATTTTAATTATTTAATAATAAAAGAATCAATTTATAATTTTTATTTTTTTTCACTAGTATTATCATTAGTTTTGTTTTTTATTTTCGAAAATGTTTTTCATAGACAACTTGGATGCTATCTGATAGCAATAATTATATCAATAATAAAAAAAGATAATACAAAATTAAATTTTCTCAATTATAAGGAAAATAAAGAATTAATTTAAAAATGAAAAAAGCATTAATTCACGATTTGTTTATACAAAAAGGAGGTTCAGAAAAATGCGTAGAAAGTTTCACAAATATTTGGGATGACTTTGATATTTTCACCTTAATAGACCATTTGTCAGACGATCATAGACAAATAATGTTAAAAGGAAAAAAAACTAAAACATCTTTTTTGCAAAAAATGCCATTTTCAAAAAAATTATTTAGGCATTATTTTCCTTTATATCCATATGCTGTTGAACAATTTGATTTTTCAGAATATGATTTAATTTTAAGCTCTTCGTATTCAGCTTGTAAAGGCGTGCTAACACGACCAGATCAATTGCACATTTCATATGTTTACTCACCAGTTCGTTATGCTTGGGATTTATATCATCAATATCTTAGAGAAGCAAATTTAAATAAAGGTTTGCTTGGTATACCAATAAAATGGATGCTCCACTATCTGAGAAATTGGGATGCTGGTACAGCTAATCGTCCAGATTATTATATAGCAATATCACATTATATCGCCAAAAGAATTAAAAAGCTTTATGATAAGGATTCAATTGTGATTTACCCACCTGTTGACTGTACAAATTATATAATAGGAGAGGAAACAGGAGATTATTATTTTACAACTTCAAGGATGGTACCATACAAAAAAATAAATCTTATTGTTGAAGCTTTTTCGAAAATGCCTGAAAAGAAACTTATTGTTGGAGGAGATGGTCCTGACTTTAAAAAAATAAGCAAACTCAAAACTTCAAATATTGAACTTTTAGGTTTTTTGGATAATAAAACTTTATTAAATTATACACAATCGGCAAAAGCTTTTATATTTGCAGCCGAAGAAGATTTTGGTATTGCACCTATAGAAGCCCAAGCATGTGGAATACCTGTTATTGCTTTTGGAAAAGGAGGAGCTTTAGAAACGATAGTCGGTTCTTTTGCTACTGAAAACAATGTGAAATCAACTGATACTGGGATGTTTTTCGAAAAACAAACAGTAGAATCATTAGTTAATGCTGTCAATGTTTTTGAAAAAAATAAAGACAAATTTAACAAAAACACCATTAGAAATCAAGCTTTAAAATTTGATACTAAACGGTTTGAAAAAGAGTTTAAAGAAACCATTGAAAAAATTATAGCAACTCATAAGTTTTAAATGAAAAAAGCGATTATTACTGGAATAACAGGACAGGACGGAGCCTATTTAGCTGAATTATTACTTAAAAAAGGATATGAAGTCTATGGAACCTATAGACGCTCCAGTTCTATGAACTTTTGGAGAATAGAAGAATTAGGCATTCAAAACAACCCCAATTTACACCTTTTAGAATACGATCTAAACGACCAAACAAGTAATATTCGGTTAATTGATAAAGTTCAGCCAGACGAAATATATAATCTTGCAGCTCAAAGTTTTGTTGGTGTTTCTTTTGACCAACCAATTGCTACTGCGCAAACAACAGGCGTAGGATGTTTACATCTTTTAGAAGCTATTAGAATAATAAATCCAAAAATAAGATTTTATCAAGCATCTACATCAGAAATGTTTGGTAAAGTTCAGGAGATTCCTCAAACAGAAAATACTCCTTTTTATCCAAGAAGTCCTTATGGTGTTTCAAAGTTATTTGCACACTGGTCAACTATAAATTACAGAGAAAGTTACGACATATTTGGTGTTAGTGGTATTTTATTTAACCACGAATCACCTCTTAGAGGAAGAGAGTTTGTCACAAGAAAAATCACAGATACTGTAGCAAAAATCCACTTAGGAAAACAAGATAAGTTAGAATTAGGAAACCTTGATGCCCAAAGAGATTGGGGTTATGCAAAAGAGTATGTTGATGGAATGTATAAAATGCTTCAACATGACACACCAGAAACATTTGTGTTAGCAACAAATGAAACACATACGGTTAGAAAATTTGTTGAATTATCATTTAATCGAATAGATGTTGAATTAGAATGGAAAGGAACAGCTGAAAATGAAAAGGGATATTGTACTAAGTCAGGAAAAGAATTAGTAGTAATAAATCCTAAATTTTACCGTCCAGCTGAAGTTGAACTTTTAATTGGTTCAGCTCAAAAAGCAAATGATTTATTAAATTGGAAACCGAAAACTGGTTTAGACGAATTATGTTCGTTAATGGTAGAAGCCGACATTAAAAGAAACAAGAATGGATTCTCTTTCTAATAAAGTTGTAATAACAGGAATCGGAGGTTTTACAGGCAAATATTTGTCAGAATATTTAACACAAAAAGGATATAATGTTTTTGGAATTTCCAATTTGGGAAATAAAGAAAATAAGACATACAAATGTGATATAACAGATAAAAGTGAAGTTGAAACCGTTTTAAGGGAAATTCAACCTAATTATATTATCCATCTTGCAGCAATTTCATTTGTACAACATAATGATATTCAAGAAATTTACAATGTAAATGTAATCGGTACTCAAAACATTCTTGAAGCGTGTTTAATTATAAAAGAAAGTTTAAAAAAAGTTATTTTAGCAAGTAGTGCAACGGTTTATGGCAATAATCCCAATGAGATGCTAAGTGAAGACATGTGTCCTAACCCCATAAACCATTATGGAATAAGCAAATTGGCAATGGAGCAAGTTGCTAAAACATATTTTACTAATTTGCCGATACTAATAACACGACCATTTAATTATACAGCACCTGGTCATGGAGAACAATTTGTTATACCAAAGATTGCAAAAGCATTTGTTAACAAAGAAAAACAAATCGAATTAGGAAATCTTAATGTCTATAGAGAATATAATGCTATAGAGTTCGTGTGTGATGTATATTTTAAATTATTAGAATCTGAAACTACTTCTGCTATAGTAAATATTGCATCAGGAAATACCTACTCCTTAAATGATATTTTAAGTAAATTTGAAGAAAAATCTGGCCACAGAATAGAAGTTATTGTGAATCCAAATTTTGTTAGAAAAGATGAAATAAAAATACTTAAAGGTGATATTTCAAAATTGAAAAGCATTATTAATGTTGAGTTTTCAAATTCTATTGATAGCACAATAGTTAGTTTTTTATCAAAAACAGGTAATAAATAAATCAAATTTTCAATAGAAAATGCCAAAAAATAAGATTCTAGAAATTTTCAAAAACTTTGATTTTACTAACAAAACAAATCTATTTATTTTTTTGTTAGCCCTACCGCTTATAACAATTCCATTACCACCATTTTACAATAGTGCTGCAACAATTATATTAGTGTTGTTTTCTTTTTCAGGTTTTTTCAAGTTGAAATTCAAATTCGATTTAACACTTTTTTTGCCTATAATTCTTTTTATACTGATGCTATTATCTTTAGTATGGTCAACAGATTTGAATTACTCAATTAAAGGCTTACAGAAAAATGTACCATTTTTACTTATTCCATTACTATTTTTATACATCCAAAAATTTGACAAAAAAACACTTTATAAATCTATTAGACTTTACGCATTCAGTATGGTATTTTTTGCATTGTTTTCATTTGCAAAGGCTTTTATAAAGTATTTTCAAACATCAAATAAAGATGTTTTTCTATATAATGAGTTAGTATCAGTTGAGCTTAATGCTATATATATTGCAGCTTTTGCTTCTTTTTGTTTATTTTATTTTATTTTACTTAAAAACAAAAAAACAATTGACCTTATAGCAATATATATTTTAGTACTATTTATTGTATTACTAAACTCCAAGACTGTTTTTTTTATTGATTTTATATTATTAATTTGGTTTTATGCAAAAAAAGGGGTTGCACATAGTAGTGTTAAGTGGGTAACAATTACATTGGGTATAACTTTTTTATTTTTGTCTTATATATATGTGCCACAAGTCCATGATAGAGTGGTAAGCGAATATGAAACAGCATTTGTTGATAACACAATATATGCAGATTCAAAAAACAATGATAATAAAATATATAATGTCAGCCTACAACAAGCATGGAGTAAACCTAGTTTTGAAACCAATGAGTTTTTTCCAGGAACAGCTTACAGAGTTTTTCAAGCAAGAATTTTCAAAGAAATACTAAAAGAACAAAATATCTGGTTAACTGGATTTGGAATTAATGCCTCCGATAAAGAAATTATTGCAAAACATCAGCAATATAAATTATTTGAAGACTATAACTATCATAATTTTCACAATCAATACATACAGATATTTGCTGAATTGGGAATTTTTGGACTATTAATTTTTATTACAATGTTATTTTTAAATTTAAAAAATGCATTATTAAATAATAATTTTCTTCATATTGTGTTTGCTATTACAATGATTATATTATTTTTGACAGAATCTGTTTTGTGTAGGCAAAAAGGCATATTATTTTTTATTACCTTGTATTGCATATTCAATTCGATGGAACAAAATAGAAAAATCAAAATAAGTAGGAAATGAAAAGAATATTAATAACAGGAGCTGCAGGTTTTTTAGGATCACATTTATGTGATAGATTTATAAAGGAAGGTTATTTTGTAATTGGGATGGATAATCTTATAACTGGAGATTTAAAGAATATAGAACATCTTTTTAAGCTTGAAAACTTTGAATTTTACCATCATGATATTACAAAGTTTGTACATGTTCCTGGTCAACTAGATTATATTCTTCATTTTGCATCGCCAGCAAGTCCAATAGATTATCTAAAAATTCCTATCCAAACATTAAAAGTTGGATCATTGGGAACACACAATTTATTAGGTCTTGCAAGAGTAAAAAAAGCAAGAATTTTAATTGCATCAACCTCTGAAATTTACGGCGATCCGTTGGTGCATCCGCAAACAGAAGAATACTACGGAAATGTAAACACAATAGGTCCAAGAGGCGTTTATGATGAAGCCAAACGCTTCCAAGAGTCAATAACAATGGCTTATCATACTTTCCACGGTGTAGAAACTAGAATTGTTAGAATATTTAACACATACGGTCCAAGAATGCGATTAAACGATGGTCGTGTAATTCCAGCTTTCATTGGTCAAGCATTGAGAGGCGAAGACTTAACTATCTTTGGAGATGGAATGCAAACACGTTCATTTTGTTATGTAGATGATCAGGTCGAAGGAATATATAGATTATTACATTCAGATTATCATTTGCCTGTAAACATTGGTAATCCTGATGAAATTACCATAAAAGATTTTGCCGAAGAAATAATAAAACTGACAGGAACCAATCAAAAAGTTGTTTATCATCCATTACCAATGAATGATCCTTTACAACGTCAACCAAACACGTCAAAAGCTAAAGAAATTCTTGGCTGGGAAGCAAAGGTCAATAGAGCCGAAGGAATGAAAATAACTTATGAATACTTTAAATCTTTATCTTCGGAAGAACTTTTGAAAGAAGAACATAAAGATTTTTCGAAATATATTGTATAAAATGTCAAAAATAACAAGGCGTTATTTAAAATATATAACACTATTATCCTATTTTATAGATCTAGTAATATTAAATCTATTTGCAAAAAGAATTTTTCCTTTTGAAAATTTTTCATTATATTACAGTCTATTTATTGTTTTATCTTGGACGATAATCTCCTTAAATATTGATTTTTATCATATTAGAAGATTATCAAATATTAGATCTATCATTATAAAAATTGTAAAACAATTTGTCGTTTTTACAGTTATTTGTTATGCTTTTTCAGGTATCTATAAACCTCAATCGGACACTACTTTAGTAATAAAGTATACATTATTTTCATTCTTGTTTATTTCTATTATTAAGATTTTACATTTTTATTTAACTAAAAAATTTCAAAAAGTTAAGAAAGTTATAATTATCGGTAAGAAAGAAAACACGTTAGAATTAAAAAACTTTTTTAATGAAAATCCAAGTTTAGGATACAAATTGATAGACGTTTTAAACATTAATAGTCTTCAGTGTATGGAAGAAAGCATTTCTTTTATTGAAGAAAACAAAATTGATGAAATTTATTGTTCGCTTAATGATATGGACAAAGATCAGCTGTTTTTTTATTCAAACTACGCAGATAATAATTTAAAGTCACTAAAGTTTATTGCAAATGAAAAAGAATTATTAATTTCTAATTATAAAATAGAATATTACGGGCATATTCCAATAGCTTCCTATATAAACATTCACAATGAAGACAAAACTTTACTTTTACTAAAAAGAATTTTTGATGTTGTTTTTTCATTGGTAATTGCAGTGTTGGTTTTATCTTGGTTGGTTCCAATAATAGCTGTTATTATAAAATTGACGTCAAAAGGGCCAATTTTTTATTTACAAGAAAGAATAGGTAAAGATGAACATCCTTTCAAAATAATAAAATTTAGATCGATGAAGATTGATGCAGAAGCATCTGGACCCAAATTATCTTCAGATAATGATAACAGAATAACACCAATTGGAAAAATTATTCGAAAGTATAGAATTGATGAATTTCCACAATTTATTAATGTTCTTAAAGGCGATATGTCAATCGTAGGGCCAAGACCAGAAAGAGAGTTTTTTATCAATGAAATACTTAAGGTTAATCCAAAGTATAAAAGATTGCACAACGTAAAACCAGGAATAACTTCTTTAGGGCAAGTATATTATGGTTATGCTGAAAATATTTCTGAAATGGATAAACGATTACAATATGATTTATTGTATCTTAAAAATTTTAGTTTTATAACAGATATAAAAATAATTTTACTAACAATAGCAATAGTTTTTAAAGGAAAAGGGAAATAAATTTCTTTAAATAGTATTTACGAAAAATCTTTTGAAAAACTTAGTCTCCATAATAACTCCAACTTACAATTCTGAAAAATTTATTTCCGAAACCATTCAGTCGGTTTTAAATCAAACCTATCAAAATTGGGAAATGATAATTGTTGACGATTGTTCTTCTGATAATACAAAAACTTTAACCGAAGAATGGTCTAAAAAAGACACCAGAATCAAATCAATTGCCTTGGAAACTAATTCTGGCCCAGCAAAAGCTAGAAATGCTGGAATTGAACTCGCAGCAGGTAATTACATGACGTTTCTAGATGCAGACGATATTTGGTTTCCTGATTTTATCGAAAATAGTATTAAAACAATTGAGCAAACAGGAATTCATTTTGTATTCTCATCTTATAAACGCTCAAATGAAAACCTAGAATTTGTTTATTCTGATTTTATTGTGCCTCAAAAAGTAACTTATACTGATATTTTAAAATCAAATTCTATAAGTTGCTTAACCGCTTTTGTTGACATAAAAACGCTTGGAAAGAAGAGAATGCCAGAAATTTTCAAAAGACAAGATATGGGTTTGTGGTTACAATATCTAAAAGAAATCCCATATGCATACGGAATTCAAGAACCAAAAGCCATTTACCGAATTAGAGAAAATTCATTGTCAAGAAACAAAAAAAATCTAATCAAATATCAATGGCAATTTTACCGTGAAGTAGAAAAATTATCTGTTTTTCAATCTATATACTATATGTTACAATGGATGTATCGCGGTTTTATGAAATATAGAAATTAGTATATATTATTTGTATCCAATTTTTGTTCGTGGTTTTATTTTTTCTTCTTTTTCTGTTAATTCATCTAAATAACTAAAAACCAATTCGATGTTTTTATCGTGATTTGCTAATTTCTTTTGGATTTGAGCAATATCTAATTTAATTTCGGTTGTATCCAGTAGCATTTGTCTGACTTTTGTAAATATTCGCATTATCTGAATATTTGTTTGAATAGCTTTGTCACTATTCAAAACACTTGAAAGCATAAGCACGCCATGTTCTGTAAAAGCCATCGGAGCATATCGTAAACCCATTTTGTCTGAATTGGAGGTCACAATTTGTGATCTCCAATTTGCCAACTCTTCTTTTGATAATTCAAACATAAAATCTTCAGGAAATCTATCAATATTTCTTCTAACCGCTTGTTTTAAAACTCGTGTTTCTATACCATAAAGCAATGCTAAATCTCTATCTATCATTACTTTTTGATTTCTAATAAAGTAAATTTTATTTGAAATTGTTTCTTCTGAAATAATTAAATTTTGGCTCATAGTATTTGTTTTGTGGTTTATATTTTATTTTAGCATCGACTGAAACTGTTTTAACTTGCCACTTTTACTTCTTTGTAATTTGTCTTTTCGGGTGAAAATAAAATTCAAATTATCTTCAAGATATAATCGAATAGCTTTTTCAATTTCTAAAATTTGATTCGAGTTTAATTCGTTTTCACTTACATATTCTATCTCAAAAGTGTCTAGTTTGGTTTGTTTTACAATGAATTCTTTCACATTTCCGTCGTCTTCAATAATGCTTTTAGTAACATAATAAAAAGTCAAACCAGGCGATTTTTTTCCACTTGGTAAAATAGCAACATCATTTGTTCTACCAATTAATTTCTTGAAAAGCGGTTTTTTGAATGTGCTTTTCTCATCCAAAACCCCAATATCACCAATATCATATCGTATAAATGGATGTGCTTTATTATAAAGCGAAGTAATCACAACACGACCTTCTTGTCCGTAAGGTAAAACGTTATTATGTTCATCAATAATTTCAACAAATAACGTTTCGGAATTCACTTGCCACTCACCGTTACGATTTTGAAAAGCAATCAAATCAAGTTCAGATGCACCATATTCATTCACAATTGGAATTCCAAATTGGTTTTCAAGCAAAATTTTATCATCATCAAAAAGCATTTCTGAAGTAACCATGCATACTTTCAATGTTGGACAAACGTCTTTTAATACCACATTTTTTTTCTGCAAAAACTTAGCAAATAACACTATTGAACTTGTATAACCATTGATATAATCAAATTTTTTAGTTTTGAAAATAGCCAAATATTTTTCTAAAACTTCATCTGATAAATTGAAAACCGAAAAGCGATATCTTCGGCTTAGCCAATCTTTTAAAAGTTCTTTTTTGTTTCCAATAAAATCTAACGGAATGCCATAAAATCGAGCTTGATATGATGTGTTAAAATCAACTCCAAACCAACCAAATCTATAAATTACACTTGCCCAAGTTAGCGCATGACAAGGTTTGTCTTTAGCAAAAATAAACGGATCACCACTTGAACCTGAAGTTTTATTTACATAAACATTTTTGGGTGTAAATCCTTTCGAAAGCCTTTCTTTTAATGGTTTTTGAAAGTTTTTTTTGGTCATAACGGGTAAGTCTTCCCATTTTTCAAAAGAATCTTTTCCAACTATTTCAAGATAATATGGATTGTATTTTAAATGATATTCGGTAATTTCTTTCCTTTTTTGTAATACATATGCTTCATAATTTTCATCAGAAACAGAAAGAATTTTTTCAAAAGCAATTTTGGCTTTCTTTATAGGAAAACCATTTAAAATAAGTGATAAGTCGAAAAGTTTGAACACGAAATGTCTATTTTCATCAAAAATAGCAAATCACAAAATGATAAACTAAAAACTAAAAACTTTTTATCATTATATCTTCAAAACAAACTATTTTTGCAAGACAACATAACAACACACACAATGACAATTTTACTACTAGGTTCGGGCGGAAGAGAACACGCATTAGCATGGAAAATACTTCAAAGTAAACAATGCAAAAACCTTTTTGTAGCTCCTGGAAATGCCGGAACTGCCGAAATTGCAACAAATGTTAACCTAGACATTTTGAATTTTGAAGAAATAAAAGCATTTGTGCTAAAAGAAAATATTTCAATGGTTGTGGTTGGCCCAGAAGATCCATTGGTTCATGGAATTTATGATTTTTTCAAAAATGATTCTCAATTAAATAATATACCAGTAATTGGCCCATCTAAAGTTGGTGCGCAACTCGAAGGCAGTAAAGAATTTGCCAAAGAGTTTTTAATTAAACACAAAATACCAACCGCAGCTTACGATAGTTTTACGGCGCAAACGGTTGAAAAAGGATGTAAATTTTTAGAAACTCTACAACCGCCTTACGTTTTGAAAGCTGATGGATTGGCTGCTGGAAAAGGTGTTTTAATAATTCAAGATTTGAATGAAGCTAAAGATGAACTGAGAAATATGTTGGTTCACGCAAAGTTTGGACAAGCAAGTTCAAAAGTGGTTATTGAAGAATTTTTAGACGGAATCGAATTAAGCTGTTTTGTTTTAACTGATGGAAAAAATTATAAAATTCTACCAACTGCAAAAGATTACAAACGAATTGGAGAAGGCGATACAGGATTAAATACAGGCGGAATGGGAGCTGTTTCTCCAGTGCCATTTGCAGATGCTGTTTTGTTAGAAAAAATTGAGAATCGTATTTTGAAACCAACAATTGAAGGTTTGCAAAAAGACGGAATAGAATACAAAGGATTTGTTTTTATTGGTCTAATCAATGTAAAAGGCGAACCAATGGTTATAGAATACAACGTTCGAATGGGCGATCCCGAAACAGAAGTTGTGATTCCAAGATTAAAGTCTGATTTGGTTGAATTGTTTCAAGCGGTTGCTTATGAAAAACTAAATGAAGTTTCTTTAGAAATTGACGAAAGAAGTGCCGCTACAATAATGGTTGTTTCTGGCGGATACCCTGAAGATTATGAAAAAGGAAAACAAATTTCAGGCATTGAAAATATTGAAGATTCGCTAGTTTTTCATGCAGGAACAAAATTAGAAAACGGAAAAGTAGTTACAAATGGTGGTAGAGTTATAGCAGTGACATCGTTTGGAAATGATTTTCAAGAAGCCACAAAAAAATCTTATCAAAACATAGAAAAGCTACATTTTGATAAGATGTATTTTAGAAAAGATATTGGCTTAGACTTATTTTAAGAAAGAATGAGCTGTTGTATCTTGGTTTTCTTCGTTGTTATCTTGATGAATAGCTAATTGTTTACACCAATAAACAATATAGTAAGCACACACAATCATCAAAATCCAATTGAAAATGTTAGCACCAAACCAACTTGACAATTCTAACTTTCTAAAAAAGTTTTGAGGGATAAAAAGAATATTTTCAAAAATCCACTGTATTCCTTCGAAAAATGTTTTCATTTTTTAAACAAGTATTATATTTACATTTACAAAAGTATAAAATATCCTCATGATAGCAAGTGTTTTTAGAAAATCTACACCAATTAATTACTTATTTGTTCTTTTAGCAACGCTTTTTTTCTATTTTTTCTATGTAATGAATCATGGAACTGCAGAAATGACGATGATAGAAATGACAAAAAAAGGAGCTGGAATTGTTATGCTTTTGGCTTCATTATTTGTTGTAAATTTTATCATCAAAAAAAACGGACTTTGCAAAGACAGTACTTACACGGTTTTTTTCTATTTATTTCTAGTCTTGTTTTTTCCAACGGTTTTAGAAAATTTAAGATTGTTCGTGGCCAACTTTTTTGTTCTTTTAGGTTTACGAAGACTAATCTCGCTTCAATCGTTAAAAGCCCCAAAAGAAAAGATATTTGATGCTTCTTTATGGATATTTCTAGCGGCAATTTTTCATTATTGGTGCATTTTGTTCATTATATTGGTTTTTGTATCTATAATTTTTCACGTTTCAAGCGATTATAGAAATTGGATTTTACCTTTTATTGCCTTTTTAACGGTGGCAATTCTATTTATAGTCAGCGCCTTAATTTTTGATAAAAACTGGATAGACTTATTCCTTCAAAATGCCACGATTGACATGAGAATAGACTATTTCCAATCGGTTTATGAAAACATTTCACTTTCATTATATGCAACAGTGGCATTATTTTTTGTCGTTTCTTTTTTCTCAACATTATCTAATAGACCAATGATTTTGCAGGCTTCGTACAAAAAAGTAATTATGTGGTTTGTTTTAGGAATTGTAATTTATGTATTGTCACCGCAAAAAAGCAATGATGTATTAATCTTTACTTTTGCTCCATTAGCTATGATGGCCACTTTTCATATTGAAACAGCACAAATAAAGTGGCAAAAAGAAGTTGTAGTCTATTTTTTGGTTGGATTAAGTTTATTTAGCTATTTTTCACAGTTATAATTTACTTCCGTAAGCTAAATCGCCAGCATCGCCCAAACCAGGAACGATATAGTTTTTCTCATTCAATTTTTCATCAAGGGCAGCAACCCAAAGATGGCAATTTTCAGGAAGATTTTCCTCAAGATAAGCAATTCCTTCTGGAGCTGCAATTACAACAGCAAGATGAATTTCTTTAGGTTTTTGTTCCAAATGCAATTTGTTTAAAACAGCCACAATCGATTGACCAGTTGCTAGCATTGGATCAATTAAAATCAGATTTTTATTCTCAAATGATGGCGCTGCTTGGTATTCGACCAAAATTTCAAAAGCATCATCATTATTAGGATGATGACGATATGCAGAAACAAAACCATTTTCGGCATTGTCAAAAATATTCATAAACCCTTGATGCAAAGCTAATCCGGCACGAAGAATTGAGCATAAAACTACATTGTCAGCAATAGTCGTTGTGTGTTTAATTCCAAGTGGCGTTTGCACGTCAATGCTTTTGTATTCTAATGTTTTGCTCAGTTCATAAGCCATAATTTCACCTATTCGCTCTATGTTTTTTCTAAAACGCATGCTGTCTTTTTGAATGGAAACATCTCGAATTTGAGCCAAAAAATGATTAAGAATACTGTTATTTTCTGAAATATAGTGAATATGCATAATTTTTGTTTCAAGTTTAAGGTTTCAAGTTTCAAGTTTAAAAGTATAAAAACTATCTTTGTAAAAAAAATATATCGTTATGTTTTCAAAATTTGCCTATTCTATATTTGAACAAAGTATCAAAGATTATCACGTTTATGATAGTGTTGATCAACCTATTAACAATCCATTTCCAAAAGATAAAATTGAACATTTATTATATTTTAAAAATTGGATTGACACGGTTCAATGGCATTATGAAGATATAATTCGTGATCCAAATATCGATCCTGTTGCTGCTTTGGTTTTGAAAAGAAAAATTGATGCTTCTAATCAAGAACGTACCGATATGGTTGAGTTTATTGATAGCTATTTTCTTCAAAAATATGGAAATGTAGTTGTAAAACCAACAGCAAAAATCAATTCTGAATCACCTGCTTGGACCATTGATAGATTGTCAATTTTGGCATTAAAAATTTATCACATGAATGAAGAAGTAATTCGACCTGAAGCTTCTCAAGAACATAGAGATAAATGTCAAGAAAAACTAAATGTGCTTTTAGAACAAAGAAGCGATTTGTCAACTGCAATTGATGATTTATTGACAGACATTGAAAACGGAGATAAATTTATGAAAGTGTACAAACAAATGAAGATGTACAACGACGACGATTTGAATCCTGTTTTATATCAAAACAAGAAATAACATCCGACATACATTGTCAAAACCAATCCAACATATAGCCGTCATTCGACTGTCAGCCATGGGCGACGTTGCAATGACGGTTCCTGTAATAAGAGCTTTTGTTGAGCAAAACCCGCAAGTAAAAATCACGTTTGTTTCAAGACCTTTTTTCAAACCATTTTTTGATGGAATTGAGAATGTGAATTTTTTTGAAATAGATTTAAAAAAAAGACACAAAGGTTTTTTCGGATTATTCAAATTATATTCTGATTTAAGTAAACTTAAAATTGATGCTGTTGCCGATTTGCACAATGTTTTACGTTCTAAAGTTGTTAGAACATTATTTGCATTAAGCGGAAAAAAAGTTGCTCATACAGATAAAGGAAGAAAAGAAAAAAAAGAATTAACACATGCCGAAAACAAAATTTTCAAACCTTTAAAATCGATGTTTGAAAGACATATTAAAACGTTCAAACAACTAGGTTTTTCGGTTGATATAAATACTCCTAATTTTCCTGAGAAAGCTATTTTGTCTGATGAAATTTTGTCAATATCTGGCAAAAAAGAGAATTTCAAATGGATTGGAATTGCGCCTTTTGCACAATATGAAAGCAAAGTTTATCCACAAGATTTAATGCAAAAAGTAATAGATGAATTAGCATTAGACATCAACAATAAAATTTTTCTTTTTGGTGGTGGAAAAAAAGAAATAGCGAAACTAAATTCTTTTTCGAATAATAGAAGTAATGTTATAGTTGTTGCTGGAAAATTAAGACTTAAAGAAGAATTACACTTTATTTCTAATTTAGATACGATGCTTTCTATGGATAGTGGAAACGCTCATATAGCAGCTATGTTGGGCGTAAAAGTAATTACACTTTGGGGTGCAACACATCCTTTTGCTGGGTTTACGCCATTCAATCAACCAATAAATAATTGTTTGGTATCTGATAGAGAGAAGTATCCGCTATTACCAACGTCAATTTATGGAAATAAAAAAGTGGCAGGTTACGAAAATGTGATGCGAACGATAACACCTGAAGACATATTAAGTATAATTTTAAAATAAAAAAGGAGCAATTTTAATTGCTCCTTTTTTATTAATTTAAGTTATCTAGTTAGTCTTTTTTAAACTTGTTAGCGTATTTAGCATTTTTTTCAGCAGTTACTTTTTCTATATATGCTTTCATAACCATAGGATCTGTAGTTATAACAGCTCCTTCTTTTGCATTCACTAGATTATTTTCAAAAGGCATATTGGCATCTACACCAAAACGGTGATTTTGATAAAAACGTCTTTTAGCCATAATACTGTATGAAAATGTACCATTTGAACTTCCATTTCTTTTTTCTTTTACAGTAAATCCCTTATAATCGGCATCAACAATAAAATAAAGCCCTTGTGTTTCTGCTTGCTCTTGTAAAACAACATGCATTTTATGTTGCTCATCAATTTTTACAGTTTCTAGAAATAATTCATCTAAACTAATGTGAGCCGAACCGTTTCTTAATTCTCCTGAACCAAAATCTTCAAACCATAATTCTGGGCTTTCTTTGCAAAACACTAATTGATTTCCTTTACTAGTAGGAACTGAAGCAGCCTTAACTACAGCTATTCCCGCACCATTTGTTGAAGTACCAGTTACTGCAAAGTTTCCTTCACAATACATTCCGTAAGCAGTGCCAGGAGTTAAGTTTGAATTATAACCATAAACACCTTTACCTGATGAAAACCCTACGTTTCCATATACACCATAGTCTCTATTTGGAAGAAAATCAACATAATCTGCCAATGGGGTGTTGTATAAATCATTTGTACCACCTGAATTCCAAGCTCTACCGAATACACCAGCTCCAAATGATTGTGTTTGTCCTAAAATACCAATACCACTTACACCACCAGAATTAAAGCAATAACCGCTTAAACCGTAAGATCCAAAAGAGGTACTTTGAGCCGAACCAACAAGTCCAAATGAAAATGTATTTGCTGTTGTATTTGTATTCACAGCTCTTACAGTTGGTTGTGTAGTTGAGTTTCCGTTAATTTGAAGCTGTGATAATGTTGGGCCAGAGTTAATTCTGACGTTTCCATCAGATTGAACCCTCATTCTTTCAATATTATTTGTTCTAATTACCAAATCTTGAGCATCTGTTGTACCCAAGAAATTAGTTGCAGGTGTCGTTCCTGAATTACCAAAAGTATCCCAATCAACTGTAAAAACACTTCCAGCTGATGCCCAAGAGACTGCTCCATTTGCATCTGAAACCATAAGTTTTCCTGCTCCTTCGGTTCCATCTTGAATACGTAATACGCCAGCAGTTGCACTAAAAAGATGCAATTTTGTTGACGGAGCTGTTGTTCCTAAACCAATATTTCCTGCGTCTAAAATTCGCAATCTTTCAAGATTATTCGTTCTAAATATAAATGGTTGTAAATCATTTGTGCCTATATCTCTTGATATAGGATTACCAGTGGTTTTCCCAAATAATGGCCAACCAGTTGTTATACTGCTCATTGGTAACCAACTTCCTTGACGATAGTAAAAACCAGGAACACCATCTGTTTGATAAATAAGCAGACCATTTGCAGGAGCTATTATTGCACCTCTTTGAGTATTTGTCATTCTAGGAACAAGCACTCCTTTAGTTGTTGAGGCAACTTCTAGTTCCGCACTTGGGTCAGGCGATGCAACACCTATTCCAACCTGAGCATTTGTAACAGAGATTGCAAAAAAGAAAATTAAAAACAAGTAAGATAAATTTTTCATACCGAAGTTTTAAAAATTAAAAGTATAAATTATTTTTGCTTGTTATTTTCTGCTGCTGTAGTTCTTGAAGCAGTATATTCGTCAACAAAACGTTTCATTTCTTGAGGGTCTGTTGTAGTAGCTGGCACATCTTTATGTTTAACCAAATTGTTTTCAAATGGTTGATTTGCATCTACTCCAAAACGTTGGTTTTGATAGAAACGTCTTTTTGCCAAAACTCTATATGAAAAAGAGTTGTTAGAATGTCCATTGTTTTTTTCTTTTACAGTAAATCCTTTATTGTCAGCATCTATAGTTACATATAAACCATTGCTATCTCCTTCTTCTTGAAGGAAAATGTGCATTTTGTGTGTATTGTCAATATATACTGTCTCTTGAAACATATCATCTAGTTTTATATGCACAGAACCATTTTGTAATTCGCCAAAACCTAAATCCTCAAACCATAATTCAGGACTTTCTGTACAATAAACCAATTGATTTCCTTTAGATGTTGGTACAGAAGCCGATTTTGTTCCAGTTACTGCAAAATTTCCATTACAATACATTCCGTATGCAGAAGCACTTACAGATGTGTTTTTACCGTATACACCAGTTCCAGTTGCAGAGTTTCCTACAGTACCAAAAACACCATGATCTATACTTGATGTCATATCAGAAAACGCCCCTAATGGTCCTTTACCAAATACACCAGCACCCCAAAGACCATAATCTCCAAGAACTCCAATTTCATTTTGCCCTCCAGAGTTTGAAATACCTACAGCTCCTGCAGAACCAATAGATGTTGAACTAGCTTGTCCTAAAATACCAAAAGAAACAGTTGCAGCAGCAGTATTAGTATTTATTGCTCTAATAATACCTTGACCAACTAAATTTTCAGACACATCAAGTTTTGCAGTTGGTGCAGCAACACCAATACCTACATTTCCATTGCTTAAAACATTTATTCTAGCCAAGTTATTACTACGAATAATAAAATTTTGAGCATCTGTTGTTCCAACAAAATTTGTTGTTGGATTAGTACCCGCGTTTCCAAATCTTGACCAACCTGTACTTGGGGCAACAGGAGCAACTGCCCATGTTGCAACACCATTTGCATCAGAAGTTAATATTCTTCCGGCAGCTTGCGTTCCATCTTGAATACGTAATGCACCTGCTGTTGTACTAAATAAATGTAACCTGTTAGTAGGTGTAGCTGTCCCAATACCAATAAAACCTTCAGTTGCTGGAACACTATTTCCTAATATTCTCATACGTTCCACTGAATTAGTTCTAAATATTAATGGTTGACCGTCAGTAGTACCTAGAAACATTGTTGCTGGCGTTGTTGATGAATTACCTCCTAACAACCAAGCGGCTTGAGAATTTTGTTGCCAAGTAGTACCATCATAAAAATAAAAACCTACAGGAGCAGTTGTTTGATATATCAACAGTCCAGTAGCAGGAGTTAAAATGGCATTTCGTTGCGCTAATGTCATACGAGGAGCTAACAAACCTTTTGTAGTTGAGGTAATATCTAGTTCAGCAGAGGCATTAGGAGTTGTTGTACCAATTCCAATCTGTGCAAAACTTACAACAGGGATTGTGAATAAAAATGCAATTAGTAATTTCAATTTCATAATTGTATAGTTTAATGATTTTTTGCTTAAAATTTCCGTAAAGTTATTGTTAACCAGCAAAGAAAAGAGATTATTCCTAAAAAACAAAATTTTTTTAGATTTGTACTAAAATTTATAAGTTAATTCTTTCTTTGTTGTTTTTTTGAGAAAATTTTCTCTAGTAATTAAAAATTAAATATCATCAAAATCAATATAAATTTCACTAGATTTTGGGTGAGCTTGGCAAGTTAATGTTAAACCACTTTCAACTTCAGAATCGGTCAAAATTGAATTTTTACGCATTTCGGCACTTCCAGAGTTTATTTTTGCCAAACAACTACTGCATATTCCACCTTGGCAAGAATAAGGAACATCCAAACCTTGTTTTAAAGCTGCTTCAAGAATGGTTTGTTTTTGAGACATTTCAAAAGTGGTTTCGTCACCATCAACTAAAATGGTAATTTTCGTATGTCCTTCACCACTAGTTGCTTCTGCATTTTCAGTTGATGAAGTGGTAAATAATTCAAACTTAATGTTCTTGTCAGCTACATTGTGTTCTTTTAAAATAGAAGAAACCAAATTTATCATTTCTTCTGGACCACATAAATAGAATTTATCAAAAGTGATTTCTTTGTGTTTGGTGTTCAAAACAAAATTCACATTAGCTTTATCAATTCTTCCAAAAAGTTCATTTTCAGCTTTGGCTTGACTATAAACATAATGAACAAAGAAACGACCTACATATTTAAGTTGTAAATCATGTAATTGCGCATGAAAAATGGTATCTTGAGGCGTTTTGTTTCCATAAACCAATACAAAAGTGCTATTAGATTCTTCTTCTAAAACCGATTGAAGAATGGATAAAACAGGTGTAATTCCGCTTCCAGCAACAAAACCTATGTAATTTTTTTGTTTTTCTGCATTTGGTTCAAAAATAAATCTTCCTTCAGGATGACTTACTTCAATAATGTCTCCAGCTTTTAAATTTTCGTTTGCAAATTTTGAAAAAAGACCATTTGTTACTGACTTAATTGCTATTCGTAATTCACCACTTTGAGGCGAAGAGCAAATAGAATAAGCACGACGAATTTCTTTTCCGTCAAGTGTCAATTTTAAATTAACATATTGACCAGCAATAAATTGAAAAACAGATTTCAATTCACTTGGTATATTAAAAACAATCGAAACTGCACTTGGCGTTTCTCTTTTTACTTCTTTGATTTGTAATTTATAAAAACTTGACATAAACAATAAATTTTTGCAAAAGTATGAAAATGACTTAAGACAAGCTTTACTATTTTTTCTAAATTTTGTTGGCAAACAATCTAACTATCGTAAAAAACTTATTTTAAACTTTTGCAATATCAAAAAGAAACGTACTTTTACCAGTCGATATACTAAAATTGACTTTTTAAAGTTAATTATTAAAAAACAATTTACATTGAAAACCAAATTAGTAAAATACATATTTTCTGCAAGTATTGTTCTTTTTGTAGTGGCTTGTTCTACCAAGAAAAACAATTTTTTAACCAGAAATAATCACGCTCTTAGTACCAAATATAATATTTTGTATAACGGCGGAATCGCTTTAGACAAAGGTGTTGAGGAATTGAAAACGCAATACAACGACAATTTTTGGGAGCAACTTCCGATAGAAAGAATGCAAGTTGCCGAAACTAAAGCAACAATTCCTGGACAAGAAAAAAAGAACGCTAATTTTGAACGTGCTGAAGACAAATCTATCAAGGCTATTCAGAAACATTCCATGAACATTCAAGGTTCGGAAAAAAACCCTCAAATGGATGAAGCGCACCTAATGCTAGGAAAAGCAAGATATTACGACCAGCGTTTTGTTCCTGCATTAGAAGCTTTCAATTATATTTTGTACAAATATCCTAGTAGCGATAAAATTTACGAAGCTAAAATTTGGCGAGAAAAAACCAATATGCGTCTTGATAATGATGCGATTGCGATTACTAATTTGACCAAATTATTAAAAGAAATCAAATTCAAAGATCAAATTTTTGCCGATGCTAATGCAGCTCTTGCTCAAGCATTTCTCAATTTAGAACAAAAAGATAGCGCCATGGCAAAACTCCAATTGGCACGAGATTTTACTAAGAAAAAAGAAGAAAAATCAAGATATTATTTTATTCTTGGTCAATTATTTGAATCATTAAATCAAAAAGATAGTGCCTATGTTTCTTATCAATCAGTTATTGATATGAATAGAAATGCGGCTCGACAATATGTGATCCAAGCACATGCACGACAAGCAGCACAGTTTGATGTAGCAACCGGTGACTCAATTGCATTTTTGAAAAAATTCAACGATTTATTAGAAGACAGAGAAAACAGATCATTTTTGGATGTTTTAAACCATCAAATGGCTTTGTATTATGCAAAAAACAAAAATTTCAAAAGAGCAAAAGACTACTATAATGTTTCTTTGAAAAAACGTTCTGCCGACCAATATTTAGCAGCTTCTAACTACAGAAATTTAGCAGATATTTATTTTAATGATGCTAAATATGTAACCGCTGGAAAATATTATGATAGCACATTGGTGCAACTTAATGATCGAACTAGAGAATTCAAATTTATCAAAAAGAAACGTTTAAATCTTGATGATGTTATCAAATATGAAGGAATTGCGACTAGAAACGATAGTATATTGAAAGTTCTTGCAATGTCTGATTCAAATAGAAAAAGCTATTATGAAGAGTACATTTCTAAACTAAAAAAAGAAGAAGAAGCTAGAAAAAAACTAGAAGCAGAAAATACAAAATTGGCAGAGAGCAATCCTGAAAATAGTGACGGTCAAAGTCGAAGTGATGAAGAAGTTTCAGGCAAAATGGATAAAATGGCTCAACAATCAAGAGCCAATCAAGACGAAAAAGCACCTGTTTCCAAAGCGCCAACAGTTAATAATTCGATAGGTAAAACAGGTAATTTTTATTTCTACAACCAACAAACACTTGAATTTGGCAAACTCGAATTTAAAAAATTATGGGGAAATAGAGCGTTGAAAGATAATTGGAGAACTGCTTCAAGCAAATCAAATTCGACTAAAAATGATGATGATGAAGAACAAGATGTTGCCGATAATACAGCCAAAAAAGAAAGTGCAGACGCAAAATTTACGGTAGATTTTTACACTAGTCAACTACCAAAAACGCAAAAAGAAACCGATAGTATTAGCAAAGAAAGAAATTTTGCTTACTACCAATTAGGACTTATTTATAAAGAGAAGTTCAAAGAATATAAATTAGCCGCAAGCAAACTTGAAAATTTGTTACAAAGCAATCCAGAAGAAAGATTGATTTTACCATCAATGTATCATTTGTATAAAATTTATGAGCTAATTGACAAAGACAAAGCATTGGCAATGAAAGATAAAATCATCAGTCAATATCCAACTTCTCGTTATGCCCAAATTTTGTCAAAATCTGATTCTGAAAGTGAGTTGGCAGTAGCTTCGCCAGAAACCACTTATGATAATTTGTACAAAGAATATTTAAAAGGCGATTACAAAAAAGTTTTGGCAGAAACCACCGAAGCTATTGACCAATATACAGGTGAAGATATCGTTTCAAAATTTGAATTATTAAAAGCCAATGTTACCGGAAAATTAAAAGGAATCGAAGAATTCAAAAAATCATTAAACTATGTTGCCCTAAATTATCCAAATAGCGAAGAAGGAAAAACAGCTGAATCATTTTTAGGAAAAGAAATTCCACAAATGGAAGCTCTAGAGTTTTATGCAATAGCTCCAAAAAGCTGGAAAATTCTTTACAAAGCCAAAGATTCTACAGAAACTAACACAATGGCGCTAAATAAAATTCTGTCTAAATTTATAGCAGAAAGAAGCGTTGGGAAATTCACACTTTCTAATGATATCTATACAATGGAAGATAATTTCTTAGTAATTCACGGAATTTCAACCGAAGAAAGTGCCAAAGGAATTGCAACTATTCTTAAAGAATTTAAAGATTACAAAGTAAAAAACACACCTTATATAATATCAAATGAGAATTATAAAATAGTTCAAATCAAGAAAAATTTTGAAACTTATTTAACTACTCCATATTCTGATCCTAAACCAGTTGAAGCAATCGCAGCACCGCCGTTGAGACCAGTTGCGCCAAAAGAAGAGAAAAAACAAGTTATAGAAGAAACCAAACAAAACAACAGAAACCAACCACCATCATTATCAGAAGATGATCCACAAGAAAAACCAAGAAATGATAGAGGTCAAACGCCAACATTACAACCTACTTTGCAAACCCCAAACCCTAATAAAAGAGACAAATAATGTTTAATAAAGTACAAAAAACTTATACTGAAAACCTTGGACAAACTAACCGAATTGTTGAAGGAACAATAATAAAAGGAGATATTTTATCAAAAGCTGATTTTAGACTTGATGGTGACTTGATAGGAAATTTTCAATCTCATGGAAAAATCGTAATTGGACCAGCAGGTTCAATAAAAGGTGATATACTATGCAAAAATGCCGATATCGAAGGAAGATTTGAAGGGAAAATTCAAGTTGAAGAAGTGCTTTCTCTAAAAGCATCATCAGTAATAACAGGCGAAGTTATCTGCGGAAAACTAGCTATTGAACCAGGAGCAGAATTTAATGCCACTTGTGTAATGAAAACGAATCAAAGTAAATTACTATCTGGTGGACAAAAATCCGAAGAATAATAAAACTAATAAATGGTTGCAACTCATCAACATTCCTATTCAAATGGGTGTAATCGTTTTTGGCTTTGCTTATTTAGGAAAATGGCTTGATAGCGAATATCCAAACTCACACAGAATTTACGTAAAAGTGCTAACAATGGTCGGTGTAGCAATTGCTTTTTACAACATTAACCGACAATTAAAAGACATTAACAATTCCGAATAAATGAATCTCAAAAACTTTCAACCCTTTATTCAAATTATAATTTTATCACTACTAGCTTATATCGTTGATAAATTAGTTTTTCATTTTCATTACACTTCAGCCGAAGCAACCTTTAAGCATTCAATCGAAACCATTTTTGGTTTTTTTCTTTTTTGTTCGTTGTCCATTTTATTTCTATTAATTCGAGTAAAAAAGAACAATATTAATAGCGTCGGACAAACATTTTTATTGGTAACTTCTATCAAAATGGCGTTGTCCTATTTGTTAGTTCGACCAATTTTGCAATCAACATCAGAAAATGTAGCTATTGAGAAATTTAATTTCTTAATCGTTTTCGCCGTTTTTTTGACAATAGAAACCGTTGTAACTATAAGAATTTTAAACAATAAGCAATAAAAAAGCTATAAATCGAAAATTACATCAAAAAAAATTGTTTTAAGATTTTTGAATAGTAATAAAAAATGTACCTTTGCACCAAATTTTAGAAAGTAAAAATTAAGTTAATTGAATAGCTATGGTGTTTTCGAAGAAACCGATGAAATTTATTATAACAGCTTTAGTGGCGAGTTTGCCATTTTTAGGACTTGCTAATTCAACAGATACATTACCAGTTAAACACGAAATTGCTGCCGTTGCAGAAAAAGCGTTAACAGAAACTGAACAAAAAGAAGAAGAAAGAAAAGAATTTATAAAACACCACCTTCTAGACTCTCACGATTTTCATTTATTTTCATACGGAAAAGAATCAGGTCACGAAAAACATATCGGTTTTCCACTTCCAGTAATTCTTTGGGATAACGGAATTCATATTTTCTCTTCGTCAAAATTTGAGCACGGTCATGCTGCAGCTGAATCAAACGGAAGCTACTACAAAATAAACCACCACGACGGGAAAATTTACAAAACAGATGCAGCAGGGACTTTTACAGAAGATGAAAAGGGTCATGTTACAAATGCAAAACCACTTGATTTTTCTATTACCAAAAATGTTACAATGATTCTTATCACAGGATTATTGATGTTCTTATTATTTGCTGGTTTAGGAAAATCATATAAAAAGAACGGTTCAATTGCTAAAGGTGCTGGAAGATTTTTCGAGCCAATCATATTATATGTAAGAGACGATATTGCAATTCCTAATATCGGAGAAAAACATTATAGAAAATACATGAGTTTCTTGCTTACTATATTTTTCTTTGTTTGGTTTATGAATATGTTCGGGTTAACACCACTAGGAGTAAACGTTACAGGAAACATTGCAATTACAGCGTCATTGGCAATAATAGCTTATATTATAACAACATTTACAGCTAAAAAAGATTATTGGGGACACATTTTCTGGATGCCAGGCGTTCCGGTTCCAATGAAATTTGTTTTGGCACCAATCGAATTATTAGGAACAATTATCAAACCATTTTCGTTAATGATTCGTTTGTACGCAAACATGTTAGCAGGTCACGTAGTGTTAATGAGTTTAGTTGCCCTAATGTACAAAGCAGACAGCATTGTTGGTAGTCCTTTAGCGTTCTTACTAGCGTTTGTTTTAACAATATTAGAAGTATTAGTTGCCTTGTTGCAAGCCTATATATTTACAATGTTAGCTGCCCTATATTTCGGTTCAGCAGTAGAAGAGCATCATCACGAAGAAGCTCATCATTAATATCAAATTTTGAATGTTTAATTTTTAATACATATTTTTATGGAAATTCCTAGAATTGTTGGAGCAGGATTAGTAGTTATTGGAGCAGGTATTGGTATTGGTAGAATCGGTGGTTCTGCAATGGATGCAATTGCACGTCAACCAGAAGCTACTGGAAAAATTCAAACAGCTATGCTTATTGCTGCTGCACTTATTGAAGGTATTGGTTTCGCTGCAATTTTTGCATCGTAAATCTAAAAAATTCAAAAGCTGTAACGGTTGGTTGCAGCTTTTGTTAATTAGTAAAAAAGTAATTAATTAAGATATATATAATGGAAGAATTATTTGGACAATTTTCATTAGGATTGTTTATTTTACAAACAGTTTTATTTATTGGTTTGATTTTCCTTTTAAAGAAATTTGCTTGGAAACCAATTCTTGATGCTGTAAACGAAAGAGAAGACGGAATCAAAAACGCATTGCTTTCTGCTGAAAATGCAAAAAAAGAAATGCAAAATTTGCAAGCTGATAATCAAAGAATTTTGCAAGAAGCAAGATTAGAGCGTGACACTATGCTTAAAGAAGCTCGTGAAATGAAAGAGAAAATGATTGCAGATTCTAAAAATGAAGCACAAGCGCAAGGTTTAAAAATGATCGAGCAAGCAAAAGCTACAATCGAAAGTGAAAAAAATGCTGCTGTAGCTGAATTGAAAGCGCAAGTTTCAAACTTGTCATTAGAAATTGCCGAAAAATTATTAAAAGACGAATTATCTAACAAAGAATCTCAAGTAAAATTGGTTGAAAAAATGTTAGGTGACGCTAAACTAAACTAATTATGGCAAATACAAGAGCAGCAATTCGTTATGCAAAAGCAATCCTTGATATCGCTAATGATAAAGGAGCAGCACAAGCGGTAAATAACGACATGACTTTAATAGCTTCAACCATTAGTGAAAATGCTGAATTGAGTAATTTTATTGCCAATCCAACTACTAAAGTTGAAGTAAAAGAAAGTGCTTTATTAGAAGTTTTTTCTAATGTGAATGCAGTATCAAAAAGTTTATTGCATTTATTGTATGAAAATAAAAGATTTGAAATTCTTGGCGATATAGCAACAGAATACAATGCTTTATTCGACGAGATGAATGGTGTTGAAGTTGCAAAGGTAACTACAGCAATAGCTATGGATGCTGATTTACAATCAAAAGTATTAGCAAAAATTGCAACATTTTCAAACAAAAAAATAACAATAGAAAGCACAATAGATCCATCAATTATTGGAGGATTTATTTTAAGAATAGGCGATAAGCAATACAACGCATCAGTTGCCAACAGATTACAAGTTTTAAAAAGAGAATTAAGTAACTAGTTATTTATAAATAATTATGGCGGATATTAAACCTGCTGAAATTTCAGCGATATTAAAAAAGCAAGTAGAAGGTTTTGAATCAGGTGCTACTTTAGAAGAAGTAGGATCGGTACTTCAAGTTGGAGATGGTATTGCTCGTGTTTACGGGCTATCAAATGTTCAATACGGTGAGTTAGTAGAGTTCGAAAACGGTTTAGAAGGAATCGTTTTGAACCTTGAAGAAGATAATGTTGGGGTGGTGCTTTTAGGACCATCAACAGGTATCAAAGAAGGTTCTACTGCTAAAAGAACACAACGTATTGCTTCTCTAAAAACTGGAGAAGGAATAGTAGGACGTGTAGTTAACACACTTGGTCAACCTATTGATGGTAAAGGACCAATCACGGGTGAATTATACGAAATGCCTCTTGAAAGAAAAGC
Organism: Flavobacterium sp.; assembly: GCF_027531705.1. Taxonomy (GTDB): domain Bacteria; phylum Bacteroidota; class Bacteroidia; order Flavobacteriales; family Flavobacteriaceae; genus Flavobacterium. Next base: position 56,002 of record NZ_JAPZSP010000019.1, read on the forward strand.
ACCAGGTGTTATCTTCCGTCAACCAGTTACTGAGCCATTACAAACAGGAGTAAAAGCAGTTGATGCTATGATTCCAGTAGGTCGTGGACAACGTGAGTTAGTTATTGGTGACCGTCAAACAGGTAAATCAACTGTTTGTATCGATACTATCTTAAATCAAAAAGAATTTTACGATGCAGGAAAACCTGTATTTTGTATATATGTTGCAATTGGACAAAAAGCGTCAACTGTAGCAGGAATCGCAAAAATGTTAGAAGAAAAAGGAGCAATGGCTTATACAGTAATTGTTGCTGCAAATGCTTCTGATCCGGCTCCAATGCAAGTATATGCTCCAATGGCAGGTGCTGCAATTGGTGAGTATTTCCGTGATTCTGGTCGTCCAGCATTAATTGTTTATGATGATTTGTCTAAACAAGCAGTTGCTTACCGTGAGGTTTCTCTTTTATTAAGAAGACCACCAGGTCGTGAAGCTTATCCTGGAGACGTTTTCTACTTACACTCTCGTTTATTAGAAAGAGCTTGTAAAGTTATCGCTAACGATGAAATTGCTAAAGACATGAACGATTTGCCAGATTCTTTAAAAGGAATCGTGAAAGGTGGTGGTTCACTTACAGCTTTACCAATCATCGAAACACAAGCAGGTGACGTATCAGCTTATATCCCAACAAACGTAATTTCGATTACCGATGGACAAATTTTCCTTGACGGTGATTTGTTTAACTCTGGGGTTCGTCCAGCAATTAACGTAGGTATTTCGGTGTCTCGTGTTGGAGGTAATGCACAAATCAAATCAATGAAAAAAGTGGCTGGTACATTAAAATTAGACCAAGCTCAATATCGTGAATTAGAAGCGTTCGCAAAATTCGGTTCTGACCTTGACGCAGTAACATTAAACGTTATTGAAAAAGGAAAAAGAAACGTTGAAATTTTGAAACAAAATCTAAACGATCCATATACAGTTGAAGATCAAACAGCTATTATCTATGCAGGTTCTAAAAACTTGTTAAGAAATGTGCCAGTTGAAAAAGTAAAAGAATTTGAAAAAGATTTCTTGCAATACTTAAACAGCAAACACAGAGATACATTAGATGCTTTAAAAGCTGGAAAATTAGATGACAAAATCACAGATGTTATCGAAAACGCAGCTAAAGAAATTTCAGCAAAATATAATTAAAAAAGTATATTGTATGTTGTATACTGTATAATGCCAAAAGCAATTACAGTATACATTATACAATTTTACAATATACAATTTATAAAAAATGGCAAACTTAAAGGAAATCCGTAATAGAATTACTTCCGTTTCATCTACGATGCAGATTACTTCTGCGATGAAAATGGTTTCTGCTGCAAAACTGAAAAAGGCACAAGATGCAATTACAGCGATGCGACCTTATGCCGAAAAACTAACGGAATTATTGCAAAATTTATCTGCAACTTTAGATGGGGACACAGGTGGAGAATTTACTTCGCAACGTGAAGTTAAAAAAGTGCTAGTAGTTGCAATTACTTCTAACAGAGGATTATGTGGCGCATTTAATACGAATGTAATAAAAGAAGTAAAAAACCGTATTGATCATTATGCAGGAAAACAAGTTGATGTTTTTGCTATCGGAAAAAAAGGAAATGATGTTTTGGGTAAAACTTCTAAAGTAGTTTCAAATCAAAGTTCTGTTTTTGATAATTTAACTTTCGAAAATGTAGCAGCAATTGCTGAATCAATTACTGAAAAATTCACTTCTGGAGAATATGACAAAATAGAATTGGTTTACAATCAGTTTAAAAATGCGGCTACTCAAATCGTTCAAACAGAGCAATTTTTGCCTTTAGCACCAATTCAATCTGATAAGCCAGCTTCAACAGGAGATTATATTTTTGAACCTTCTAAAGAAGAAATTGTGTTGGAATTGATTCCAAAATCATTGAAAACTCAATTATACAAAGGAATTAGAGATTCATTTGCTTCAGAACACGGAGCGCGTATGACAGCAATGCACAAAGCAACTGATAACGCAACCGAATTGAGAGATCAATTAAAATTAACCTATAACAAAGCACGTCAAGCTGCAATTACCAACGAAATCCTTGAGATTGTTGGTGGTGCTGAAGCATTGAAAGGTTAGAAGAATCTTTGATTTTTCAAATCCTCATTTATGCGAAGCATAAAGGTTAAGATTAATTTAAAATTATTATGAGAGGCGACGAGAGTTGCCTCTTTTTTTATACATTTATATTAAATTTTGACACAAAATGAAAAATATAATTCTGCTTCTACTATTTATTTCCTGTTCATCCAACAAAGAAATAAACGAAAATCTTCCTTATCTAACCGAAAACATCTATTTTCAAAATTGGGTTGGCGGTCAGCAACAAACGGGTGGCGGCACCAATTTTCATATCAAGTTTAAACAAGCACTTCCAAACGATGTTGCTCTCAAAAAAGCCTATTTTCATCAAAAAGAAGCTAGTTTTGAAAAGAACAATGAAACAACTTACACCGCTAATTTCATTTACAAACCAAGTAAAACAGATTTAATTTTTGATGAAAATCCAGCAAACGAATACGGAAATAAAGCGCCAGAAATTAAGACATCCAAAACCGATTTTCCATTTGTTTTAAAAGAGGATGAAGCCATTTTAGAATTTGCCGTAAAAAACAAAACCCAACTTTATAAAATTAAAAACATTCCCGAAAAAGAACTTTTGGCATATCCATCGGCAAGACCAAGAAATTAGTTATTTTTGTGCCATAATAAATCAAAAACAACTTTGAGTTTATACAAAAATCTTTTTAAGCAAACAGTCATTTACGGTCTAGCAACAGTTTTGCCTAGAATGATTAGCTTTTTACTAAATCCGTTATATACCAAAGTTTTACCCAAACAAGAATTTGCCGACGTTTCCATCATTTTTGCATGGTTAGTTTTCTTCAATGTAATTTTATCTTACGGAATGGAAACCGCTTTTTTTCGATTTTACAACACCGAAGAAAATAAGAAAAACGTAATTGCAACCGCCACAATTTCACTTTTTTGGACATCATTAGCCTTTCTTTTCATTGCATTATTAAATAGAAAATCATTATCACACTGGGCAAACGTCGATGTCGAATATATCACGTACACCATTTGGATATTAGTTCTAGATGCACTTGCCATCATTCCGTTTTCTAAACTACGTGCCAACAAAAAGCCAATGGTTTATGCTGCAATCAAAATCGGAAATGTATCGCTAAACTTTGCTTTAAATCTATTCTTTTTATTGCTTTTGCCACAATTAGCGAAGTCCAATCCAAGCGGATTTTTCAACACAATTTTTTATGAAAATTTCGAAGTTGGCTATATTTTTGTTTCAAGTTTAATTGCCAGTTTACTAACATTTGTGGTCGTTTCTCCCGATTATTTCAAAATAAAATGGCATTTCGATTTTTCTCTTTGGAAAAAAATGATTCAATACGGTTTCCCAATCCTAATAGCCGGAATCGCTTTTGCCATCAACGAACATTTCGATAAAATCCTACTTGAATGGCTCAAAGTTCCAAAAGCCGATATCGGAGCCTACTCAGCTTGTTACAAAATCGGAATGTTCATGGTGCTTTTTCGTACGGCATACACATTGGGTATCGAACCGTTTTTCTTCAGTCATGCCAGCAATGAAAATGCACAACAAACCTATGCAACCATCACAAAATATTTCGTAATATTTGGTTCGTTCATAACCTTATTCGTAATCGCTTTTGTCGATTTGTTCAAACATTTGCTAGTACCAAATCCCGATTATTGGGATGCAATCAAAGTCGTTCCGCTTATCGTTTTAGCCAATTTCTTCCTGGGAATTTATACCAATTTGTCCGTTTGGTACAAACTTATTGACAAAACCAAAATCGGCGCTTATATTTCAATTATCGGCGCATTTGTGACACTAGTTTTAAACTTTTTGCTAATTCCATCCATCAGCTATTACGGTTCAGCAGTAGCCACAATTGCCGCTTACGGAACTATGATGGTCATTTCCTATCAACTTGGACAAAAAAAATACCCAATTCCATACGATTTGAATAAAATCGGCAGTTATCTCGGACTCACAATTCTCTTTTCGGCAATCGCTTTTTATATTCCGTACATCAGAGATAATTATTTCATCAAAATCGGATTAGTGCTAACATTTCTATATTTCATTTATTACAGCGAAAAACAAACATTACTCTCAATTTTAAAAAGAAAATAGTATTTTTACGAAGCTAATCCCGCTATACGTTACAATCTTTCCTTTTTTAAAGAAAAAAAGAAAAGGATTTCCACTACTATCGGGGCTAGGGCATCATTTTTAAAAACAAATTTATCACAAAAAATGACCATAAAAATCATCAACAAATCACAACACGATTTACCCAATTACGAAACAATCGCTTCGGCAGGAATGGATTTAAGAGCCAATATTGCTGAACCAATAACACTAAAATCGCTCGAAAGAACCATCGTAAAAACGGGACTTTTCATCGAGTTACCAATTGGTTACGAAGCACAAGTGCGACCACGTAGCGGATTGGCTGCCAAAAAAGGAATCACAGTATTAAACTCTCCAGGAACAGTCGATGCCGATTACCGTGGCGAAATTGGAGTAATTTTAGTAAATTTATCCAATGAAGATTTTGTAATAGAAAACGGCGAAAGAATCGCCCAACTAATAATCGCCCAACACGAACGCGCCGAATGGATAGAAGTACAAGAACTATCCGAAACATCAAGAGGCGAGGGCGGTTTTGGAAGTACAGGAGTGAAATAGTGAGCAGTGCTCAGTCGCAGTAAGCAGTTTAAAAGTAAATATTTAAAGTATACAGTTAAGTCTTAATACTTAATACATAAATCTTAATACTAAAAAATGAAAATAATAGTACCTATGGCAGGTCGTGGTTCAAGATTACGCCCGCACACATTAACAATACCAAAACCATTAATTCCTATCGCAGGAAAACCAATCGTTCACCGTTTGGTCGAAGATATTGCAGGTGTTTTAAACCTAGACATCGAAGAAGTAGCTTTCATCATTCACGAAAGTTTTGGTAAAAAAGTAGAAGAAGAATTAATTGCAATTGCACAAAAATTAGGAGCAAAAGGAACCATTTATTATCAAAACGAAGCTTTAGGAACAGGTCATGCTATTATGTGTGCTAAAGATTCTTTGAGTGGTCCAGCCGTTATTGCTTATGCTGACACACTTATTCGTGCCGATTTCGATTTAGATAAAACAGCCGATAGCGTTATTTGGGTAAAACAAGTGGATCAACCAGAAGCTTTTGGAGTGGTAAACCTAAATGCAAATGGAGAAATAATTGAATTAGTCGAAAAACCAAAAGAATTCGTTTCCGATTTAGCTGTTATTGGAATATACTATTTTAAAGATGTTGCCGTTTTAAAAAATGAGTTGCAGTCAGTTCTTGATAACAATATTATTCATGGTGGCGAATACCAAATTAATGACGGTATCAAACAAATGATGGCAAAAGGCATGAAATTTGTACCAGGAAAAGTAGATGAATGGATGGATTGTGGCAACAAAGATGTAACCGTTGACACCAACAACAGAATGCTGAATTTCTTGCACAACGATGGTGAACATCTTATTGATTTTGATGTGAAACAAGAAAATTCAACTATCATTCCGCCGTGTTATATTGGCGAAGATGTTGTTTTGATTAACGCTACGGTTGGTCCAAATGTGTCATTAGGAAAAGGTTGTCATGTAATTGATAGTACAATCAAAAACAGTTTGATTCAAACACATGCACATATAAAAAATGCCAATTTAGACAATGCAATGATAGGAAATCATGCTAGTTTTGATGGTAATTTTACAAGTATAAGTATTGGAGATTATTCGGTTTTAGAATAAAAAGTAAATGAAAAAAATAATTTTAGTTAGTTTGTTACTAGGAATGTTTTGCTTTCCGGCATCACTTTTGGCGCAAGCTGAACCAGAAGACATTGCTAGTAATGAAGACAAATTTCAAGATTCTTTCTATGAAGCTTTACGCCAAAAAGGAATTGAAAATTATGACAAAGCAATCGAAGCTCTTGAAAAATGTCAAAAAGAACAACCTAACAATGCAACCGTTTTCTTCGAATTGGGCAAGAATTATTTTTATCTAAAAAACTATGATAAATCTTACGAAGCTTATGAAAACGCCACCAAAATCGACTCCAAAAACAGATGGTTTTGGCACGGAATGTATGATGTAACGTATGAAACCAAAGATTACAATAAATCAATAACGTTAGTTCAAAAACTGATTGAATTTAATGATTCTTACAAGGAAGATTTGGTTTCACTTTATATGTACACCAAGCAATATGACAAAGCATTATCGCTTATTAATGAACTAAACGAAACCATTGGAAAATCAGACAAAAGAGAATTATACAAAGCTGATATTCTTAGAGATGCCAAATACCAAGGTTCTGAAAAAGATAATTTAATTGCATTAATCAAGAAAAATCCAAAAGAAGAAGCCAATTATATTTCACTAATTTATTTGTATTCATCAAGCAATCAAGAAGAAAAAGCACTCGAAGTTGCCAAAGATTTAGAAAAAGAAATCCCAACTTCAGATTGGGCACAAGTAAGTCTTTTCAAATATCATTTGAGTAATAACGATGGCGAAAAAGCAATAAAATCAATGAATATTGTTTTGCCAAGTGCCAAAATTGATGCTAAAATAAAACATCGAGTTCTGAATGAATTTTTATTGTTTTCTAAAGACAAACCGCAATACGATGCCGATTTAGAAAAAGCCATTTCGTATTTTGACAACGACAAAGAAGTTAAAGTAAACAAAGAAATCGGAAAGTTTTTTTATGCCAAGAAAAATTGGAGTAAATCTGCTCGTTTTTTCGAAAATCATCTAAAAAACAATCCAGATGATATGGAAGCAACCCAACTTCTGTTGCAAGCTTACACCGAAAACAAACAATTTGATGTTTTAAGTAAAAAAGCAACCGAAACAATCGATTTATATCCAATGCAACCACAATTGTATTATTATGCTGGGTTGGGCTATAATCAGGTGGCAAATTTCAAAAAAGCAAAAGAATTTCTCGAAATGGGATTGGATTATTTGGTAGATGATATAGCTTTAGAAATCAATTTCAATATTCAATTGGGCGAGGCTTATGCTGGTCTTGGCGATACAAAGAAGAAAGAAACGTATTTTGCAAAAGCAGAAAAATTATTGAAGCAAAAAAAATAATGAAGAAATACCTAGCACTACTTTTACTTTTTACAATTGTTTCATGCAAAACCAAAGCTGTTTTAGCCGAAGGAACTGCAAGCAACACAATGTCTTCAGATAAAATTATCGAAAATCATTATAAAAACAAAACTGACTTTTCAACGTTATATATCAAAGCTGATGTTAATTATAAAGATGAAAAACAAAGTCAAAATGTAACCGCCGAAATCAAAATTAAGAAAGACGAATTGATTTTGGTAAGTGTACGTTTTTTAGGAATTACAATGGCAAAAGGATTGATAACACCTGAAGGCGTAAAGTATTACGAAAAAATGAACGGTAAGTTTTTCGAAGGAAATTACCAAACATTGAGCGATTGGCTAGGAACCGATTTAGATTTTCAAAAAGTGCAAAATATGTTGATTGGTCAAGCATTAGACAACTTGAAAAAGAACAAATACAAATCAAGTTTAGAAGAAGGTTTGTATAAATTGGAAAGTTCTGATGCAACTATTGAAAAGAAATATTTTTTTGAAGCCTCTAAGTTTTTAGTAAAAAGACAACAAATCAATCAACCAGCCCAAAATAGAATGTTAGAAATTTTGTATGATGATTACAAAGAATATCCCGAAGCTAACTTACCAATTGGCTTGCTTGTTGAAGCAACTCAAGAAAAAGGAAAAACCAACATCAAAGTTGATTATAAATCGGTTACATTCAATGAAGAGCTTTCTTTTCCTTATAGTGTGCCATCTAATTACGAACAAATTTTTATTCACTAGATTTGCATAAATATTTTTTGAGTATGCCTAAATTTCTTTTAACTCTACTACTGATATTCGCTACTTCATTTTCATGGAGTCAAGATTCGCAACAAGAAAAACTAGAAAAGCGTAAAGCCGAAATTCAAAGAGAAATTCGCGAAAAAGAGGAAATGCTTAAAAAGGTAAAAAAGGAAGAAAAAACCGTTTCAAAACAATTGGCTATTCAAAATGATAAGATTAATTTAAAAGTCAAATTAATCAATACAACTTCGCAACAAACCAAATTATTAGGTGATGATATTTACATCAATCAATTAAAAATTAATCGATTAAGAAGTGATTTAGAGATTTTGAAAAAAGACTATGCTCAAATGGTTGTTAAAGCATACAAAAGCCGTTCAACCCAAAGTAGAGCAATGTTTATTCTATCTTCTGAAAATTTTCAACAAGCCTACAAGCGTATTCAATATATGAAACAATACGCAAGTTATCGCAAGATGCAAGGCGACGAAATAAAAGAGAAAACCGAAAAATTGACTGGTTATACTGAAAAAATTGTGGTTCAAAAAACCGAAAAAGAAAAGCTATTAAAATCTAATGAAGCCGAGAGAAAAGTGCTTGAAAAAGAAAAGCTAGTACAACAAGAAATTGCAAAAGCTATCAAGAAAAGCAAAGCTCAAATTACGGCTGAAATCAAGAAAAAACAACAAGAATCAAGACGTATTGATGGTCAAATTAACAAATTGATACGTGATGCGATTGCTGCTGCAAATAAAAAAGCGGCGGCTGCTAATGTAAAAGCGAATCCAAAAACAACAGCGGCAACAACAAAAGCAACCGAAACTTCAACCAAAATTGTCCTTACACCTGAAGCCAAAATGGCTGCTGATAATTTCAAAGCCAATAAAGGAAGATTACCATGGCCAGTTGAAAAAGGTTTTGTTTCGTTAGCTTATGGCGACCAACCGCATCCTGTTTACAACACTTTAATTGTTCATAATAGTGGTGTCGAAATTTCAACGGATCAAGGTTCTTCCGCAAGAGCTGTTTTTAGTGGTGAAGTTATAAGCGTAATGGTTCTTTCCCCAGTAAACAAAGCAGTAATGATTCAGCATGGTGACTATTTTACAGTTTACCAAAACTTGTCGAGTGTAAATGTTAGCAAAGGCGATAAAGTACAAACCAAGCAAACATTAGGAAAAATAAGAACCAATGGCGACACAGGGAAAACCGTTTTGAAGTTCATGATTTCTCAAAACACAACCTATAATAATCCAGCCAGTTGGTTGAGTAATATGTAATAAAAATGGCTTCTATTTTAGAAGCCATTTTAAATTATAAAAACAACGCTTTCAGCTCAGTAGCTTCATGCGGATTTAATTTGCCAGCTAAAACCAAGCTTAGTTGTTTTCTTCTTAAAGCGGCATCAAAACGCGCTTTTTCTTCTTCTGTTTCTGGTATAATTTCTGGAACTTTTACTGGCGTTCCTGTTTCGTCAACAGCTACAAAAGTATAGATAGCTTCGTTGGCTTTAGTTCTTATTCCCGATTCTCTATCTTCTGTCCAAACGTCTAGAAAAATCTCCATTGAAGTTGTGAAGGCTCTTGAAACTTTAGCTTCCACCGTCACAACACTTCCCAACGGAATAGAACGATTAAACGCAACGTGATTAACCGAAGCGGTTACGGTAATTCTTCTTGAATGTCTTCGGGCAGCAATACTAGCGGCTCTGTCCATTCGGGCAAGAAGTTCACCACCAAAAAGGTTGTTCAACGGATTGGTTTCGCTTGGTAAAACCAAATCGGTCAATATAGTCAATGATTCTGCAGGATGTTTGGGTGTCATATCAAGTTGTATTTTTTGCAAAGGTCAAAAAAAAATCCCGATAATTTCGGGATTACATTTATAATTCTTTTACTAAGAGCCAAGCATCAGGATTTCCTGCTTGTTGTATTTTTTCTTTGGCTTCATTTGCTTCTTGCAAAGTGGAATAACTTCCAAAAAGAACAGGATATAAACCATGTTTGTTTGGAGCAATTCTTCTAGCTTTATAACCAGTTGCAATTAATTCGTTGTAGGCTTTTGTAGCATTTTCTTCGTTTCTAAAAGCACCTGCTACTATGTGATAATTCAATTTTTCTTCTTTTACAGTAAGTGTAACCGAAGGTAACGGATTTTCAATTAAGAAAGTAGCTTGTTGAATTTTGGTTTGCATTTTTTTCTGAACAGAAGTTTCTACTAGCAACGTTTGTTCAGCTACTCTATTTTCGTAAAAATTATAGCCAAAATAACCTGCGCCAGCCAATCCTAAAGCAAAAACAGCTGCATATTTAAGATACGAAGGTGTTTTTCTTTTTTCTGTTGGTAATGTAATAACAGGTTGTTCTTCTTCAACAATATCGAGATGTTTGGCAACTTCTCTTTTTATTGATGGTGAAACAAAAGTATTTAAACCAAAAGATTCTTTAAGATAATTGGTGTTTTCAGATGGAACAAAAACGGTCTTTTTTTCAGTATTTAATGAAATGTCACCAATGTTTTTTAGCGTTACTTTTTCATTTGAATCTAAAGAAGAATTCCAACGACTAACTTCGGTTGCAATGGAAGAAACGGCGTTATCATAGCTTATTTTTTCAGATAAAGCAATATGATTTGCCAACAAACCATCGTTGTTTTTCAAATTTGAATTAAAAGAAACAACTTTTCTTGGCGGATAAAAAGAATTCGTACTTTCGTTTAAAAAAGCAGTGTTTGTTTCAGTTAAAAAAGCACCAAATCCTGGCACAGTTACGCACTGATGTCTGTATAAAAGTTGACCTATGTATTGTTCTAAATTCATAGAAACAAAGTTATACAAACTACGATGGTTTAAAAATTTTATTCACAAAATTTATTAACAATTGCAATAAATTTTATACTTTTCGCCTTCAAATAGTTAGTATGAGCCACGAAGAAATTTATTACACATTAGCCTTGCAAAAAATAGATGGAGTAGGTGATATTGTCGCCAAAAAACTACTGCAACATTGCGGAAACGCCGAAGCAATTTTCAAAGAAAAACCATCCAACTTATCTCGAATTGATGGTGTTGGAACCATTCTTTTAAAAAATTTAAAAGACAAATCGGTTTTTGAAAAAGCACAAGAAGAATTAAAATTTATTGAAGAAAATGATATTTCAATTGCTTTTTTTCAAGATGAAAACTATCCTGAGCGATTGAAACATTGCATTGATAGTCCAATTTTATTATTCAGTTCAGGAAATATTGATTTGAATAATAGAAGAATTATTAGCATTGTCGGAACACGTCAAATCACTTCTTACGGAACGGAATTTTGCAAAAAACTTATTGAAGATTTAGCGCCTTTAAACCCAATTATTGTAAGCGGATTTGCATATGGTGTTGATATTGTTGCGCATCAAGCAGCTATGGATTGCAATTTGCAAACTATTGGCGTTGTGGCACATGGTTTAAATCAAGTTTATCCTAAAACGCATAAAAAATATGTTGGCAAAATGGAGCAAAACGGCGGTTTTATGACCGAATTTTGGAGCAGTTCCAATCCTGATAAAGAGAATTTTGTAAAACGAAATCGCATAGTTGCTGGAATGGCAGAAGCCACAATTGTAATAGAAAGCGCCGAAAAAGGCGGTTCGCTAATAACAGCAAATTTGGCAAATGACTACAACCGAGATGTTTTTGCTGTGCCAGGCAGAACGACGGATAAATACAGCCAAGGTTGTAACGATTTGATCAAAACACAACGTGCTCATTTGCTAACTTCGGCAGCCGATATTATGTACATTTTGAATTGGGAGCTTGAGAAAAAGACTTCAAAAGACAAACCAGTACAAAAACAATTATTCGTCACACTTGAAGATGACGAACAAAAAATATACGATTACCTCCAAAAAAACGGAAAGCAACTACTAGATGTAATTGCTCTCGAATGTGATTTTCCTATTTTTAAAATTTCTTCTATTTTACTAAATATGGAATTGAAAGGTGTAATTCGTCCTTTGCCAGGGAAATTGTTTGAAGCAATTTGATTTTACAAAAACCCCAATTTCTCTCTAACTCTTTTTAAAACGCCATCGGCAATTGTTCCTGCTTTTTTGGAACCTATGGCTAAAAGTGCATCTACCTCGTGAAGGTTGTTCATGAAATAGTTGTATTTTTCTCTTTCGGTTTTGAATTTTTCTACTATCAATTCAAATAAGGCTTGTTTGGCGTGACCGTAACCAAAATCGCGGTTTTTGTTAGCGTATTTTTCGGTCATTTCTGCTAGTTGAGTTGGATTTGCCAAAAGTTTGTAAAGTGCAAAAATCTTGCAGGTTTCGGTGTTTTTCGGTTCTTCTAGCGGTGTGCTGTCGGTTTCTATAGACATGATTTGTTTGCGCAACGCTTTGTCATCTAAGAAAATGTTGATGATATTACCGCGTGATTTACTCATTTTTTGCCCATCAGTTCCAGGAATGTACATGGTTTCTTCCTGAATTTTGGCATCTGGTAAAACGAAGGTTTCGCCCATTTGAAAATTAAATCTTGATGCTACATCACGAGTGATTTCGATATGTTGCAATTGGTCTTTTCCTACGGGTACAATTTCGGCATCGTATAGTAAAATATCGGCAGCCATTAGCATTGGATAGCTAAACAATCCTGCATTTACATCTTCCAAACGATCGGCTTTGTCTTTGAATGAATGTGCCAATGTCAATCGTTGAAACGGAAAAAAACAACTCAAATACCATGACAACTCAGCTGTTTGTGGCACATCTGACTGGCGGTAAAAAACTACTTTGTTGACATCTAACCCGCAAGCTAGCCAAGTTGCAGCTGTGCTATAAGTGTTTTCACGAAGGGTTTTTCCATCTTTTATTTGTGTTACCGAATGTAAGTCGGCGATGAACAGAAACGATTCGTTTTCGGGTTGGTTAGATAATGCAATGGCAGGAATTATGGCACCTAGTAAATTGCCTAAGTGTGGAGTTCCTGTGCTTTGTACGCCTGTGAGTATTTTTGACATGGTGTTATTTTTCTTGAACCGCAAAGATAATTGTTTTCTTAAAAAGTTTGCGATGAATTGTTATCTTTGAAAAAAAGTTAAAAAGAAGCCCATAGATTGAGTTTCTAACCCTGATTGGAGCAAGTATCCTTTTTTGATATCAATGTGTCTTTATTAGGATAGACGTAACAAAAAAGATACTGCGGAAAGCAGGAACATGGATTATAAAAAGCCCGAACGATGGGTTACTAATTAAAAAAAATGCGAATTATAAAAATAGTGTTGTGGACGCTTTGGCGCGTTTGGTTTTACATAATGATGGCAATTCCAATTTTGGTAATGTTTCCGTTTTTGGTGATTTCTATCTTAAAAGAAAAATGGTATCCGTACTTTTTTGTGATGGCGAGAATTTGGGCCAAATGCATTTTGTACGGTTCTGGATTTTACTATAAACTTGAAGATATTGCCAATCTTGATGAGAACAAAAGCTATATGTTTGTTGCCAATCACACGTCGATGGCTGATATTATGTTGATGTTGGCGATTGTCAAAAATCCGTTTGTTTTTGTTGGAAAAAAAGAATTGTCTAAAATTCCGTTGTTTGGTTTTTTCTACAAACGCACTTGTATTTTGGTGGACAGAAGCAGTCAAAAAAGCAGAATGGAAGTTTTTAATCGTGCGCAGAAAAGGCTAAATCAAGGTTTGAGTATTTGTATTTTTCCCGAAGGCGGTGTTCCTGCTGACGAATCGGTTGTGTTAGATAGTTTTAAAGATGGTGCTTTTAGGTTGGCAATTGAACACCAGATTCCGATTGTGCCTATTACTTTTCCTGATAACAAAAAGCGTTTTTCGTATACTTTTTTTAGCGGAAGTCCAGGTTTGATGCGTGCCAAAATTCATCCTATTATTGAAACAAAAGGGTTGGATATTGAACACAAAGAAGATGTGAAAAAGTTGAATGAAAAGACACGAATAATTATTTATAATCAGTTGATTGAAGACATAAAAAAAAGCACCAACTAAGGTGCTTTTTCCAATTTTAAACCAAAAAGTAACCTAAATTAATGAACTAAAATTTATAACTTAATCCAGAATACAATCCGATGATATAGGGATTGAAGTCGCCCGAATTTGAATTGAAAGTATTCATTTGGTATTTCAGAATTGAGTCGAGATTGAGATAGAACGATTTATATAAATTATAGTTTATTCCCAAACCAACATTGGTGCTAAAGTTGACTTTATTGACATTATTAGCTTCACCAAGCGCCATATTATATTTTGGTGATGTCAACGAAATAGCATTTCCATCAAGAAAAAGCGTGCTTAAACCGGTGATGACATTTACCTTTATTTTTTTGTCGATAACGGCATACGACAACTCGAATGGAATTTCGTAATAACCAAACTCTTGACGAAGAGTTCCGTTGTTTACGGTATTGGAAGCCAGCGTGAATCCGTCAACAGGATTTGCTCCATTGCTCACAAATTGAAGCGTGTTTTCTTCTGAAACAGCTACCAAACTTTCTACATTTTGAGTATTTTCTAAAAAAGCTACATCGTTGGTGGCATAATCTAAATCTAATTTGTTGATTCCGGCACGGATGGCTAGTTTTTTGGTCAAATTGTATTGCAAGCCAACACCGTAACTCATACTATTTTCGTACGTTTTTGAATTGCTATTAAATTTTGCATCAACAGGAGAATCATTGGAAGTTGAACCAAAAAAGATAGGCGCAATGGCAGAAGTAATTTGCCAACGATTGGTTTCAGTTGGATTTTTTTTCTTTTTATCCTTTTCTTTTTGAGCTAAAATAGCTTCTAATTCATTGGTTTTTGTTTCTTCATTTTTAGTGTCAGTAACTTTTGCAATGACTTCTGGATTAGTAGTTTTTTCAGAATTAAGAATTTCTTTTTCAGATATTTTTATATCGGTTTCATTAGTGTTTTTGACTTTTGAATCTGTTGTAACAATAGCATTCGAATTATTTTTTTCTGAAAGTTGATTTGCTTTTTCTTTGGCGTTATTGGCAACAGCATTGTTTTTTTCATTCAAATTAAGTTCGTTTTTTTCAGAAGAATTTTGACTGTTTTTGCTTTTGTCTTTATTAGAAACTACTGCATTTTCATTAGAATGATTTACAAAAGATGATGGATTTTGTTTTTTATTTTTAATAGATTTTGAAACAGAAGTATTTGAAGCAACTGCTTTATTTTCAGTGTTTTGATCTTTATTCTCGTTTACTAAATTTTTATTTTCACTAGTTGAATTTTGATTTACTTTTGAAATTTCTTGATTTCTTTTTACTTTTTCAGATGCAACAATAGCGTTATTTTCATTGGTTGTTGAATCGTTAGAAATCGTTGTTTTAGTAACAACGTCATTTTTGGAATTTTGTTCTTGAGAATTGGTACTTTGATTACTTTCAGTTTGACTATTTGGAATTTGGAATTTGGAATTTGAGTTTTCAACATATTGATTTCCAATTAAAAAACCAATTACTACGATTGCTGCAACGCCAGAAAGTTTCCACCAAAACGGGATTATTCTTCTTTTTTCTTCTTTTTCTTGAAGTGAAGATTCGATGTTTTTCCAGATTTTTTCATTTGGAGTCGCTTCAAAATTTTTGAATTTTTCCTGAAATAATCGATCTATGTTTTTTGAGTTCTTCATAACGATTTATGAATTATGTTTTGTGCTGTTTTTGCTTCTATTTTTTGTTTTAAAATCATTCGTGCTCGCGACAAGTTTGATTTGGATGTTCCTACTGAAATTTCTAATAAATCGGCAATTTCTTGGTGTGAAAAATCATCAATTGCATAGAGATTAAAAACCAATCGATACCTTTCGGGCAATTCCTGAATGAGATCTAACAGATAATCAATTGAAATACTTTCTTCATTTATTTCGACTTCTACATCTTCAGTTTCAGGAATGTTTTCGGTTATAATTTCGAGATGTTTGGTTTTTCTAAACTTTTGAAGTGCTGTGTTTATCATCAATCTTTTAGCCCAACCTTCAAAAGAACCTTGATTTTTATATTGATTTATAGTTTTAAAAATTTGAATAAAACCATCTTGTAAATTGTCCTCTGCTTCACTATAATTGTTAGAATATTTCAAGCACAAACCAAATAATTTTTTTGCAAACAAAACATAGAGTTGCTCCTGAGCCTTAGACTCATTTTTTTGACAACCTGAAATGATTTGTTCTAAAGTCAAAATTTTTTATTGAATAGTGATTGAATGCGTTAAAAAAGTGCCATCAGGTTGTTCGATTTTAATGATTTGCTCACCAGTTGAGGTTGGTGTAAAATTATAGTTGGAAACGATAGGCATTAAATTTTCTGTACAAACACATCCTACATAGCGAGCAAATACTTTTAAAGTTTTGGTGTTTCCTGAATTGGTTTCAGCAATATATCCAAATTGTCCGCAACCATTTGTAACAGTATATGCAATTTGTATAGAAACATTTTGATTAATCATAGCCGTTGTTGGAACTGCTGCAGCGTCAACTAGTGTGTGAACGAGAGCATTGCAAGGTTGGTTACTACAATTTTTTCTAACAAATTTATACAACAATCCATCAGAAGCAATTCCTGTATCAATTATCATTTCGTTGCCTTCAATTTTTATGTATAAATTTGAAATAAAATTTGAAACAGAAAGTTTATAATAATTTGGTAGTCCGTCATATAAAGGGTCTTGAATAAAAGAATAGGCATACGAACCAGTTTCAAGACCCGTAGCTTGAGCCGTCATACTAGGATTATTGTTGATGACGGTTAAGTTCTGACCAAAGTGATAGGTTATCCAACTTGGGTCAAGATTAATAGTTGGAGCAAATCCGCCCGAAACACTTACCAACGACCAAGAACCTTCAATTGCATTGGTTGGATTTTGATTGATTTCGGTAGTTTCGTTTGTACATGAAACTAAAAGTATAAAAAGTAATAGTGTTTTTAAAAAAGTTTTCATAGTTATAATTTTATGATTTTGAGAGAATTAGTAAAATTATTTTCAAAAGAAAGAAAATAAATTCCTTTTGGAAAAGCATTAAAATTGAGTTCTGTTTTGGTGTTTGACAAATTATTTTTTTCGATTATTTTTTGTCCTAAAGCATTAAAAATGGTTACTGATTTACTATTGTGATTTTCGATAGTCAAAAAATCAGTTACCGGATTTGGATAGGCAAGAAGCGCATCATTTTTTTCAAAATTCTGATTTTGTAGATTTCCGCCAGTAACTGTAAATGTTATGGTCATCGGTTCATATTGCATAGAAGGAACATAATTATTGTTGATATAACAAGTTATGGTATATTCTCCAGCTGCCAATGTTCCGAGATTTATTGTGGAAGAATTGGTGCAGATATAGGTAGCAGCTCCAACATCATAAAAAAAGTTATATTCAAACGAATTACCAAAATTTGAAGTTGTAAAATTGGTCATTTCACAGCTTCCAGAACTCCATAACGCATTAATAGTAAGTTGCACTTGATCATTAATTGTTGGGTTTTCTGGCGCAATTTGCAAGCTCGTTATTGTTGAAGTGTTATCAACTTGCGAAAAAATATTTCCACAAAAGAATACTAGAAATAAAAGGATTTTTGCTTTCATGAATTAAATTTATTAAAATTTATTGAGGATAGCCTAAACAATAATTAGCTTTACGCGTAAATTGACTAGTGTAGTTGGATTGATTAGAAGTTACATTCAAAATAAAATCTGGAGTTTGAATGTATTCGCAAGAGCTTAGTGCATATGGATTTAGTTCAAAATCATGTTTTTCTTGACCGATTATTGCATAATTTCCAACAGGTAAATTTATGTTATAATTTCCATTTGCATCTGTTGTAAAAGAAGTTACAAAAGGTGTAAAAGGAGCATAATTCGCTAGATTTCTAACATAAAAATGTTGGTTAGCTGATGGTTGATAAATTGCTAATCCCTCAAGAAGACTTTCTGGTGGATTGGCTCCTCCAATATATTCGCTATTGTTTTTAATAAATCCATTAACAATCTGATTTTTAGTTTCAGAGGTTGAAGAGCATGCTAAAAAACAAAATGCGATAAGGTATGTTAAGATTAAATTTTTCATAATTGGCAGTTTTAATTTGTTCCACAAAACATTATTCGTTCAAATTTTAGTGCAAATCCGTCAGCAATTTGATTGTTATCAATAGTTAATATATTGTCTGTAATTGTATAACAACTTTCAAAAGCATTTGTAATTGCTAATGGATTGAAACCTTCACCACAACTTGTAGTTGATAAGATAGAGCTATAAGTATAAGTTCCTGTTGGCAAACCATCATATATAGCATCTGTAATTTGATTATCATTTACAATTTTTAAGGTATTATTAGATTCGTCAAAATCCCATCTAATAGAACCAGCTGTAAAATTTTGATTGGCACCTGCAAAACCTCCAGAGACATTAACTAATGTCCACATTCCATTAATTTCAGAGTTTGCTACATCTTTTTTTGAATTATTTTGACCATCATCACTTTGACATCCATTAACGATGATTAAAAAAAATATATAAACCAATATCTTAAATTTTTTCATAATGCTAATTTATTATTTTACAAATTCCGTTAACACAATTTACTTCATTTGGAGGCATTACCACTGCACAATCAGAAATTATTTCGTTTTGAATATTATAATTATATTCCATTTGATTGTATTCTTCAACCATTTCGGTAAGAATGGTTTCATTTACATTGCTAGGATAAGCAATATATTCCCATGGACCGCCACAAGGTTTTGAACCTAGAGCAATATAATTGCAACCAGTAGTACAATTGAAACTAGAAATGTAATTAATAATAGCTTGCTTTTTTATTTTTAATTCATCTGAAGTTACTATTTTAGTTTGGGAAGATATACTATCTCTTGAGCATTGCCAGCTTTGTAGTAAAAATGAAAATAGGATAAAAAATATAATTTTTTTCATGGTATTTGTTTTTTAGGTTATTAAATCTTTTTATTAGATGTAAATAATCTAAAAAGGTTGCGTTAATGCAAAAAAAATCCGCCTTTACGACGGATTTAATTTTTTAAGCATCAGCTAACTCTTTAATATGAGCTTTAATTTTTTGTTCTAACTCATCAGCTAATTCTGGATTGTCTTTTATAAGAAGTTTCACAGCATCACGACCTTGACCTAATTTGGTTTCGCCATAACTGAACCATGAACCTGCTTTTTTGATAATTTCAAATTCTACAGCTAAATCTAAAATTTCACCTGTTTTAGAAACACCTTCACCGTACATAATATCGAATTCGGCTACTTTAAACGGTGGTGCTACTTTATTTTTAACCACTTTTACTTTTGTTCTGTTTCCAATTACGTTTTCACCATCCTTTATTTGAGACGAACGACGAATATCTAAACGAACAGAAGCATAAAACTTCAATGCATTTCCACCTGTTGTAGTTTCAGGATTCCCGAACATGACACCAATTTTTTCTCTCAACTGATTGATAAAGAAAACAGTACAATGCGTTTTGCTAATAGTTCCTGTCAATTTTCTTAAGGCTTGCGACATCAAACGAGCGTGTAATCCCATTTTAGAATCACCCATTTCGCCTTCTATTTCACTTTTTGGTGTTAAGGCAGCAACCGAGTCAATTACTACAATATCAATAGCACCAGAGCGGATTAAGTTTTCGGCGATTTCTAATGCTTGCTCTCCATTATCAGGTTGTGAAATGATTAGATTTTCAATATCTACACCTAATTTTTCTGCATAATTTCTATCAAAAGCATGTTCAGCATCTATAAATGCTGCAATTCCACCTGCTTTTTGAGCTTCGGCAATAGCATGAAGAGTCAAAGTTGTTTTTCCTGATGATTCTGGTCCGTATATTTCAATAATTCGTCCTTTTGGGTAACCATTTACACCAAGAGCTAAGTCCAATCCGAGCGAACCTGACGAAATAGTTTCTACTTCTTCAACGGCTTTGTCGCCCATTTTCATTACGGTTCCTTTTCCGTAAGTTTTATCTAATTTATCAAGTGTAAGTTGTAGTGCTTTTAATTTGGCTTCTTTTTCTGAACTCATCTTTTCCTTCATTTAATTGGTATTAATTTTTGTAAAAATAATTATTTTTTCAATGTAAAATCAGATTCCTTTTTTGAGTTTTGAACAATTGTGTAAGTGGATTTATTAGTTTATTTTAGCCAATAATTTTTTAGCAATGGAAAAGCTTATATCCTATCCAATTTCGGTAATTTATTATTTGTGTTTTGGTTTGTTTTTGGTTGTTTTTCATCCAATTCAATGGATTTGTTTCAATATTTTTGGTTATCAAGCGCATAAAAAAAGTGTAGATTACTTAAATTTTTTTCTTACCAGATGCACAAATCTTCTAGGAACAACTTATACTTTTAAAAATAGAGAATTAATTCCAGAAAATGTTCCCGTAATATTTGTTGCCAATCATCAAAGTTTGTATGATATAGTTGGAATTATTTGGTATTTGCGAAAACATCATGCTAGTTTTGTTAGCAAAAAAGAATTAGGAAAAGGAATTCCGAGTGTTTCTTATAATTTGCGACATGGCGGCTCGATTCTTATTGACAGAAAAGATTCTAAGCAAGCAATTCCATTAATAAAAGGATTATCAGAATATATTGAAAAAAACAATCGTTCAGCAGTAATTTTTCCTGAAGGAACTAGAAGTAAAACCGGGAAACCAAAAGAATTTGCTCAAAGTGGTCTGAAAATTCTGTGTAAATATGCTCCTTCTGCCTATGTTGTACCAATTAGTATTAACAATTCATGGAAAATGGTTAAATTTGGTGCTTTTCCAATGGGTTTAGGAAACAAATTAGAATTTATTATTCACGAACCAATGGCTGTAAAAGATTTTTCATTTGAAGAATTGATGGAAAAAACAGAAAAGGCAGTCGTTCAATCAATAAAATATTAATATGTTTTATTTTAATGTATTTTAAAATTTAACAACAAACCAATACTTATAATGTCAATAAAAAATATCCGTCTAGAAGTAATGCAATTTCTAGAAAATAAAGTAGATTCGTTTATAGACGAATTTTTAATTCCGGTTGAAAAAATCTGGCAACCATCAGACTTAATTCCTGATTCTCAAAGTGAAACTTTTTTTGAAGATGTTAAAGAGTTACAAGAAATAGCCAAAGATTTACCTTATGATTTTTGGGTAGCAATGGTTGGAGACACAATTACCGAAGAAGCATTGCCAACTTACGAATCATGGTTGATGGATGTTGAAGGTGTTGATAATGTAGAGCGAAATGCTTGGGCAAGATGGGTTCGACAATGGACTGGAGAAGAAAACCGTCATGGTGATTTGCTAAACAAATATTTGTATTTGTCGGGCAGAGTAAACATGCGTGAAGTTGAAATAACAACACAACATTTAATAAGTGATGGTTTTGATATTGGGACAGGAAGAGATCCTTACAAAAACTTTGTTTATACTAGTTTTCAAGAACTTGCAACTTATGTTTCGCATAATAGGGTTTCTCAAATAGCTAAAGATTATGGCGATAAAAAATTAGCGAAAGCTTGCAAGCTAATCGCTGGTGACGAAATGCGTCATCATCATGCTTATTCTGAATTTGTAAATCAAATTTTTAAGGTTGATCCATCCGAAATGATGTTGGCTTTTCAACATATGATGAAACTTAAAATTACAATGCCAGCTGTTTTCTTAAGAGAATCTGGAGAAAAAATTGGTACAGCTTTTGAAGAATTTTCTAACTCTGCACAAAAATTAGGTGTTTATACAGCCAATGATTATGTAGATATTTTACAAAAATTAGTTGAAAAATGGCAAATTGATAAAATTTCTGGGCTTACAGATGAAGCTGAAAAAGCTAGAGATTATTTGATGAAATTACCAGGAAGAATGGCTAAAATTTCGGAAAGATTGGTTTTGCCAGAAGAAAATAAAATCTTCAAGTGGGTACAGCCAGCTATTGTTGGGTAATGTATGTTCGAGACTATTATCAATTGGTTTTTACCAAAAAAAGAAAAAGACATTGTTGATACTATGAACAAATTTTTGATTGTTGGACTTGGAAATATAGGTGCAGAATATGTCAACACAAGGCACAATATAGGCTTTAAAGTCTTAGATTATTTTGCCAAAAAAAATTCCATTTCGTTTGAAACAGTAAAGCTTGGTGCAATGGCACAATATCGTTTTAAAGGAAAAACTTTTTTTCTATTGAAACCAAACACATACATGAATCTTAGTGGGAAAGCCGTTCATTATTGGATGACACAAGAGAAAATTCCATTAGAAAATATATTAGTAATTACAGACGATTTGAATCTTTCGTTCGGAACAATAAGAATAAAACCAAAAGGTAGTGATGGCGGTCACAACGGATTGAAGAACATTAATTTGTTATTAAACACTCAAAATTATTGCCGTTTCCGATTTGGAATAAGTGATGAATTCAAAAAAGGGCAACAAGTAAATTATGTCTTAGGTGAATGGGATGAGGTCGAAAAAGAAAAATTACCTGAAAGATTAGAAGTTGCATCTGAAATTATAATTTCATTTGGAACTTCAGGAATTGAAAACACAATGACAACTTTTAATGGAAAATAGTTATGAAGAATTATTCAATTATGCTTGCGAGTCTTTTTTTGTTTTCATGTAATTGTTCTAAACAAATTACGAAGGTAAATCCTCAAAAATTGGTTCTTGAAAGTTCATGTCCAAAAGATGGAGATTGTAAAATTGAAATTCTTGAGAATAAAAAAATGAATGTTTTAGATGATGGAACAGGAAGTTTGTACTATCGATTAGAAGATGATTTGGAGCATAAAGTGATAAAATACACTTATGACAAAAGGGTAAAAGGCGATTTACAAGATGCTAACTACAGAGAAGAGATTGTTTTTGAAATTGAAAATGAAGTTAAAGAAGAAACTATTACAAATGATAACCTTCAAAATGTAAAAATGTTATTTGGTCGATTTTGTTATTGCAAAGGACAAGCAGGAAATTTTAAAGTAAATAAAGGAAATCTAAAAATAACAAAAGAAAAAATAGATTTAGATTTTGAAATAAAAGAAGTTCCACAGATAATAAAAAATATTTCAATTGGATTAAAATAAAAAAGAGTTCGCTAATTGCGAACTCTTTTAGTATATAATTGTTTCAGTGATTATTCAACCACAATTTTCTTAACAATTTTCTTGTCACCATCAGTTATAGAAACTAAGTATATACCTGATTGCGCATTATCTAATTGAATAGTTTGATTAAACAATCCTGAATTAGCATATTGGTCTTCAAATATTTTTCTACCTCTTAAATCTACCACTTCAATATTAACTTTGTTAGATGAATTAGAAGCAAATTGAACAGTAAATTCTCCACTATTTGGATTTGGATATATTGCTAAATTTTGAAAAGAGAATTCTTCATTACCTAGTGGAGTAACAACACTTCTACAAACTTCAAGGGCTATTGAATTAATTGTTCCAGTGTTTCCAGCTATAACATCTTTAAAAGCAAACTGCCAGTTTCCTGCAGGAACATTTACATTAAACGAATTCATGTTTGCACCAGTTGGAGGAATATATGTCCCTGTAGTTGGGCTTGCACATGTTAATGCTGTTCCTTGTGCATCAAAGGTTAGGTTCATATCAGCACTTCCAGTACATTGTTGGTTAAATAAGGTTAATGTTCCACCACCAGCTTTAGAAACAGCCATTACAAGGTTTTGTAAATTAGGATGAGTAGCATTTATACTTACATTTACATCTGTTACAACCCCAGCAGTTGGTACATTTATTGTTTTTACTGTATAAGAGTTTACGCCATCAGGAACGGTAAATGTAGCACCAGTATAATTGTATGTAGTACATACATTTTCAATTGAATAACCAATTAAAAATGAAGAAGTACCAACCGTATAGAACACATTTTCAGTAGGTTCAATCATTATTCTTGCATTTTGACTTGCAGTAATATTGGGTACTGTTATAGCTTCTGAACCGTCATTAGGAGTGTTAAGCGCTAAATCATAAGGGTAAGTTAAACCACCATCCACAGATAATTTAATGTTTACATTCTGAGCTCCTGTTAAGGTATTAGTATTATTCACATTCCATAAAATTGTTTGACTAGATCCTTGAGCCCAAGCAACATTTGAAGAATTTGGATAAGTAATTTGGAAAGGACCAGTTGTAGCATCTACTGTTACTGTACCTGTCGCTCTTTTTGTTTGACCACCATTAACCAACTCGTTATCTCTAACAAGAAGCGAGAATGTCATTGTTCTAGTTACAGATGGAGTTACTTCCCATTGAGGAGCTAAATTTCCAGTTAATACACTACTAAGTGCTGGGAAATATCTTTTTGATGAACTCGAAGGATTTAATGATCTATAGTTTGGACCTGTTGTACTAGTTGCAACTGGTGGTTGTGAAGAACTTTGATTGTTATATTGTTCCCAACAATACGTTAAGGCATCACCATCAGCATCTGTAGCCTCAGCATTTAAAACGAAAGGTGTGCTTTTAGGAATAGTAAAATTACTCAATGCAGTTATAACAGGAGCACTATTACCATTAGGTAAAATAACACCGCAATTTCCTGTGCCATTAACATGATTTATCATTTGCAAAATACTTCTTGCGTGAAAGTAAGCATCAGAATTATTTTGAACATTAGGAGGACAGATTCCTGCATAAGCCATTATAGTGCTACCACTTCCTGGCTCATATGCGCTTGTTGCTGCTACATTACCACTACATGAATTGTTAAAAGTGTGGTCGCAACCCCATTGGTGCCCCATTTCGTGAGCTACATAATCAATGTCGTATGGGTCTCCTACTGGAGCATCAGAACCAGTAATTCCTCTTGCTTTACTAGATGTACAAGGTACATTTTTTTGTGCAAGACCACCACCACCAGTACTAACAGTATGTCCAATATCATAATTTGCAGTACCTATCGTAGCATCAATAACAGTTTGACTTTCATTGATTAAAGAACTTGCATTTGTATTAGAAAAACTGTCAGAAGTTATAAAAATAATATTTTCATTAGTTGGGACTAGAACCATAGTTAACGCCATGTCTTTTTCGTATACACCATTAACTCTAACCATAGTAACATTCATCGCCGCTAAAACTGCTGCTTTCTTTTGAGCTAAAGTTCCACCGCTTAATCCAGCTGCATTAACATGATAAGCTGCATATTCAATAGTACAAGCCATCGCTAAACGGTATGTTTTAAACAAACTATTTTCTGCACGTTGAGCTACTTCATTAGCTTCAATATCACTTGGATTAATATCTTCTTCATTAATATAACCACATTCAAAAACTCTATTTGTAGTTAAATCAGATTTACTGTAAACTATATAATGATTTAAATCTTTTGAATAAGGATCAATATAGGAAGCACTTTTATCTGCTGCAAAAGTCATTGTGTGTAAACCAAAAAGAGTTGTGCTAAAACGAATGCTTGACGTTCTGTCATCAATACCTTGACCTACATAAGCCTGAATTTCAGGGTGTTTAGCAGCCAATTCAGGATGCATTACAGAAGCTTCATATATTCTGAAGTTTTGCAATTCTCCTTCAGCGTTAGGAAAAGCTACAATTACATTAGAAACTTCTCCAGATAATCTTTTAGGAGCAGAAGCTAATACATTTTTTAATTCATTGAAATTTAATGAATAGAGTTGGTATTTAGTTGGGTGAGACTCTCTAGGAAGTTTTTCAAGACCAACTACATCTTTTGAATCCAGTTTTTGCCATAAATTTGATTGACCAAAACTGCTTACAGTTAATAAAACTGTTAGTAAAAATAATAATTTTTTCATTTTTTTAGATAGTTAAATAGACTGTAAAAATAGCATTTATTTTTTATTTTAATAGTTATCAATTATTTATTTAACAATTAATGAAGATTTTAGTTGTTTTTTTTGTATTATTAATCCTTTATAAAATATATTTTTGCCCCAAAATTTAAAGTTTGAAAGTTTTCAATTCTATATCGAGTTATGTTAGTCAAAAACAGTCAATTATTACAATTGGAACTTTTGACGGTGTTCATATTGGACATCAAGAAATTATTGAAAAAATTATTGAAGATGCCAAAAAATCAGATTGTGAAAGTTTAATTTTAACTTTTTTTCCACATCCAAGAATGGTTTTGGCTCATGAATCGGGTGTAAAACTATTGAACACCATAAATGAGAAAATCGAATTACTTGAAAAAATCGGACTTTCTGATTTAATTATTCATCCGTTTGACGAAACATTTTCACAATTATCTGCCGAAGAATTTGTTGTCAAAATTTTAGTTGAAAAATTAAAAATCAAAAAAATAATTCTTGGTCACGACCATCGATTTGGTAAAGATAGAAGCGCTTCGATTGATGATTTAATAATTTTCGGAAAAAAATACAATTTTGAAGTTGAGCAAATATCCGCTCAAGAAATTGACCGAGTCGCCATAAGTTCTACCAAAATAAGAACTGCATTATTAGAAGGAAATATAGTTCTTGCTAATCAATATCTAGGTTATCAATATTTTTTTTCTGGAAAAGTTGTAAAAGGAAAACAATTAGGAAGAACAATTGGCTTTCCAACTGCTAATATTCAAGTAGATGAAGAATATAAACTTATTCCAAAAAACGGTGTTTATATTGTTAAATCTTCTATTGATGAAAAAATCCATTTTGGAATGATGAATATTGGAACTCGTCCAACAGTTGATGGAAAAAATTTAACTATTGAGGTTTATTTTTTTGATTTTGATAAAGATATTTACGACACTTCTGTAACGGTCACAATTTTAGATAGAATTCGTGATGAAAAAAAGTTTGATTCTTTTGAAGATTTAAAAGAACAATTAAAAAAAGATAGAATAAAAGTAATGGAAATTGCTTATAGATAGTTTTGTTGGATTAAACATTTTTATATTTTTTGTTAAAATAGTCACAACTTAACAAATAATAACTAATTTTATTAAAAATGAGTTAATATTTAATCAAAAAGTACTTTATATGAAATTATCTAAAGAATTTGAAAATGGAGGATTACTATTTTTAGGTATAGGAATACTTTTTATAGTATTGGAATTATTAGGTTTATCTACTCTTTATTATTTAAGAGGATTAAATTTTTTAATCGTAGTTTATTTCTTAAATAGGCAGATTAAATATAATATCTCGGTCCAAAAGAAAGGGTTTTATCAGAATTTTTTTTCTTGTTGTATTACAGGTTTTATAGGTATTTCACTTGG
>NZ_JAPZSP010000053.1 GCF_027531705.1 Flavobacterium sp.
AAAAACTCAAATAAACTATATGATTTTATTAAATCTGATCAAGGAATATTGCGTAGTAATCCTGAAGCGTTTTTTGCAAAAAAAATAGTTTTATGTGAGGGAGCAACAGAAGTTGGAATTGTGAGAGGTATCAACAATTATAACTATAAAAATAATGATTTTAGATTCTCAAATAATGGTGTACGATATCTTGATTGTGGAGGAGATTCAAAAATAAAAGATTGTTTGAATATGTTGATTAATAAAGAGTATGATGTATTAGTTTTCTGTGATTCTGATAATGATATAAATCCAAAAGTAAAAGAACTAAAACAGTTTATAAAAGATAAATCTATTGATTCAATTCAATGTGAATCAGGAAAAGCTATAGAAAATCAAATCTTTACAGATTTAAATTTTGAAACAATAAAAAAAATATTTGAATTAGAATTACTTGAAGATAAAAACTCAATAAAAGATAGCATAAAATCTAATTATATTGGAGCTTCTTGGAATGATGACTTTTTGAGTAATGATAATCTTGAAATTAGAAATGCATTTGGAATTTCTAGTAATAAGAATAAATGGATTAAAAGAATAGATATGGGTACATCAGTTGGTGAACTCTGTATGGGTTCATTAAATGAATTTAAAGATAAGCATCTATATAAAATGTTAACTAGTATTAATGATTGGGCAAGCAAATGATAGACTTAGATAAATTCATAGAACATCCAAAATGTCTTTTGATAGCTCCAGCTGGATTCGGAAAAACACATACTATAACTGAATGTTTATTAAAACTTCCTCTTGATTCAAAGAAGCAATTGATTCTTACTCATACTCATGCTGGTGTAACTGCTATTAAGGAGAAATTAAAAAAACTTAATGTTCCAAATAACTATGAAGTTGAGACAATTAGTAGTTTTATTCAACGTTATGTTCTGGCATATAATCATAATAAAATAATACCGAGCATTGAAGATTCAAAAAAGTATTATTCCTTTCTTAATGATTCAGCACATAGTCTATTTAAAACAAAAATTATAACAGATGTTATTAAATCGACATATTCAGGTTTATTTGTTGATGAATATCAGGATTGTACAAAAAAACAACATGAAATAATAAAAATTTTAGCTGAATTAATACCAACTAGAATATTAGGAGATTTTCTTCAAGGTATTTTTGAATTTAATGAACCAATAGTTGATTTAACTAATACAACAGAAATGAATGGATTTGTTCAAAATTCATTTGAATTAACTCAACCACAAAGATGGCTAAATGGAAATAATTCGGCTTTAGGTATTGAAATAAAAGCTATTCGTGAAAAATTAATTAAGAAAGAAGAAATTGATTTGAAGCTATACAAATCAATTGAATTATTGAATTATCCTTCTTTAGATTTACACACTCCAAAAACAGATTATAGCAATCTAATATGGAAACTTATTGGAAATTCTTCTAGTTTATTAATAATTCATAGCAATACAACAAGTGTTGAACCTAGAAAAACAATCACTCAAAAATATAACAACTCATTAACACTTATCGAATCAATTGATGATAAGTTATTCTATAAAGTTTCTAAGCTATTAGACGAAATTAATTCAATAAATGCTGCAATTAAATTAAGAGAAATATCACTTTTACTATTTAGTAAAACGGAAATTAATAATTGGTTTAATGAAAAAGGACTTAAAAGAAAAACTAATGTAGCTGATAAAAAAATAGTTGAGGAATTCAATCAACTTATTAACGATGTTAGTAAAAATATAACGGAAATCATTTTAAAAATCTCTGATTTACCAAAAATGAAATGTTTCAGACCAGAAGTTTTAA
>NZ_JAPZSP010000040.1 GCF_027531705.1 Flavobacterium sp.
ATTTTGCCTTCTTTAATAACAATATCTCTAAAATCAATGGTAGTGTTTATTTTAGATAAATTAACACCAAATTTTTCAGCAATATTTTTAATATTATCAATGACATTTTGCAAATCAGGAAAAGCACTAGAGTCAATTTTACTTTTAGCTTCTCTTATTGTTTCAAGTATTAATTCATTTGCATTAATTGCAGAATCATCTGCTTTTAACAATGTAAATAATGGAGAACCTTTAGTCCAAGAAAAATGTCTATCAATGTAATCTGACACAAAAAATGTATTAAATTTAGATCTATCTGAAGATTTAATTTCTATATCCAGTTGTTCCCTTTCATTTGTGACAAACCATATAGGCTCTAATGATTTATTTACTACTAATTTTATAGTAATTGATGGTATGTCATTTTGTTGAACTTCATCATTAATAACGTTCGTACTAAAATTAATACCTCTCAAATATAATCCATACTTACTCTCTTTTAAAAGACTCTCAGGCAAGTCATATAATGTTGCTGTTATTTCTATTGGTTTTTCAATATTTTGATTATGAAAGTCATTGTCAGAGAATGTAACATTCCAATTGGAAGATAACACCAAGTTAATAGCTTCTAGTATAGTTGATTTGCCTGAATCGCCACGACCAATAAGACAAACAAAGTTTGTTAGACCAAATATTTGGTGAAAATCACTAATACCTTTAAAGTTTGAAATTGAAAGCGAGTAAATTTTAGGCATATTTTATCGAAGTTGTTTATTAGTATTACAGCTTACGTTATACAACTTGAAGAAGTGGCGATGAACCAAGACCAAGTCTTCACAAATATAAACAAAACTTTAAATTAAAAACCTTTACCATTTCAGATAAATCCCGTGCCACTCCATTTCTTGAAACCGCTAATAGCAGAAGTTTTTATTTTTTCTTCATTTTTGGCTTAACAAAAGCTCTTGCTCCAGGTATTAATTTTTTAGAAGAAGGTTGTATTTCTTGAAATAATTCATCTCTCCATTCT
>NZ_JAPZSP010000011.1 GCF_027531705.1 Flavobacterium sp.
AAGGTTGCGTAAGGAATGTTGGTAACTTTTTTAAAAACCGAAGGGAATTTTTAAAAAAAGTTATCAATGTTCCGATTACAAATCCGTATTTTTGAATTAATTAATAACCTAAAAATGGTCAACGTATTTTAGGACATGACACGAAAATGGAAACAAAGAAAAATATCAAGCGAATTGAAACTATCATTAACTCTGATGGTATTGAAAAAAAAGAAATTGAGTATTTTGATGAAAAGTCAAGATTAATAAAATCTAAAAGGTTTTCAAATAATAAAATAAAATACAAACTAAAAAGAACTTACGATGATATTAACAATATTATCAAAATCAAATCGACTGAATATAGAAATAATTCAATCAGAAAGTATAAATCCATAGTTCATATAGAAAGTAATTTTAATTACCGAATCGAGAAAAAAATTGATTTATTAAATAATCAAACTGAAAAGAATTTTTATTTTACTGAACCAACTATTAACAAAACAATTAAATTAAATGAAACTGAAAAATTAGATTTAAATTATTCGTTAAAAGGAATATTATTAAATCTTAAATTCTCTCAATACAACAATAATAAGCAATTAATTAAAGAATATACGTTTGAAAAACAAACAAATGAATTTGAACCAAAAGTAACTTTAAATGAATCCATTATTTATGATAAATATCCAGATTTAAAGATTATGCTTGAAAAATTCAATTTCAATTTATTTGGAGAAAAAGTGAATAATGAATTGGAAATAACAAATTTTTTAAATCTAAAAGAATATGTATATGAAAATGGAAAGCTAATTAAAATTATAGAAAAAGTTATTTGCAAAGATGAAGTTAATGATGAAAATTTAGATTTATTCATAACTGAAGTAGAAAAATATGATACAAAAGGCATGCTAATTGAAAGGTTTACTGAAGGTTGTGGAGATAGTGCCTTTTCTATTCCTAACAGTACAATTTTTGAATATAAATACAATTCCGAA
Source organism: Flavobacterium sp. (assembly GCF_027531705.1). Lineage (GTDB taxonomy): Bacteria > Bacteroidota > Bacteroidia > Flavobacteriales > Flavobacteriaceae > Flavobacterium. The sequence continues at coordinate 978 of NZ_JAPZSP010000011.1, forward strand.
AATCAACTTATTGAAAAAAAACAAGATAATAATTTGATAACTAAATACACATATGAAAATAAAAAAATAAAAACTGAAATAATTACAGAATTTACTGAAATTAGATTTGACCAATTTGGAAATTATTTTGAAGACTTTGAGATTAAAAAAATTATTCAATCTATTAAAACTAAAGTTTATGATGATAGAGAAAATCCTATTGAAGAAATTAAAGAATATTTTAATGAACAAAAAAATATTTTAGAAATAAGTGAGAAAGTAATATACAAATATGAATATTGGTAAAAAAACAACGCACAACAGCTGTTTCTAGCAATGGCTAGGCTTGGGATTTATTTATAAAACTTCTGTGAAAATCTTTTTTCTTACAAAACAACTTTCGTTTTCAAATATTCGGTATATTTGTTGTTGTCAGTGAGTAAATTACGCCACTGCCAGAAGCAGCAAAACGTTATAAGCTAGTTGCAGAAAATTTTTTCTGCGAAAAATTTTCTGCTCATTGGAGTTTGCTCATTGGAATAAATAATTAGAAAGTTTACGGAAAATGGAACGTTCTTCTTTTAAAAGAAAGTTCATTGGTAATGGAGAAATCTCAGGGCTCAACCAGCTTATAACCGCCGTTACCCGAAATTGCTGTTTTCGGTAAGTTGTCAGCTTTTTTTCCTATTTTCGTTTTCGGTAATGGAGAAAACTCGGTTGCCAAGCCGCAACTTCGGGTAGCGGCCAAACGTTAGCGGTCAGGCAAAAAAGACTGCTGAAAGTTAGCAAATAAAGTATATAATGTATTTCGAAAAGATAAACCAAGAAGTTAATTAACTATGGCAACAACAGTCTATAATGCTTTCAACACATTTATGAAAGATATTGTTCGTTTGGACGATGAACGTAATAGTGTAGCAAAGAAAAGTAAAAATAATTTACTTACAGAAATACAGAAATTCCCAAGTGATGGAAAATTTCTTGATTTTTACACTGAATATATGAGCATTGATTATGGCTCTTTTTCACGTAAGACCAAGATAAGACCTTTAGATGACATTGATTTAATGATTGTTCTGCACGCACAAGGCAATTGGAGAGAAGAAATTGTGGGAGGTTATAGAATTCGAGTCCGACAAGAAGCAAACAAACAATTGACACTATGCAATCCGGGAACTGACGTGCTTAACTCTATAAAAGTTATCAATAAGTTTAAAGAATACCTCGCAAATGTTCCCTCATACAAGAAAGCAGATATAAAAAGAAATCAAGAAGCAGTAACATTAGAGCTAAACTCCTATGAATGGGTATATGATATTGTTCCTTGTTTTCAAACTGCACCCGATAATTTCGGCACAACCTTTTTCTTAATACCAGATGGAAGTGGAAATTGGAAAGCAACCGACCCTAGAATTGATAAAAACAGAACTTTAAATATTAATAGTAAACAACAAGTTTCTGTCCATGACATAATCCGAATTATGAAATACTGGACTAAACGCCCTACAGCATCTACGATGGGGTCATATTTTCTTGAATGTATGATTTTGAATTATTATGACACTGCAAATGTCAATAGTAGTACATACGTTTATAAGGAATTACCAAACTTGTTTGCATATGTCTATCATCAAATACACAAAAGTTTAAATGATCCCAAAGGCTTTCAAGGTGACTTAAACACACTGACTTGGAGCGAAAGAAATTCGATACAAGAAAGAGCTAAACTTGATTACAACCGCTCTAAAGAAGCTCTTGATTTTGAGACAAACGGAAAGCCAAAAGAATCTATCGAAAAGTGGGGCGAAATATTTGGATCTGAATTTCCAACATACAATATTTAAAACATGAATGATATAAAAAAAAATCAAGATTTACCTCAAAATATGCTGTTGTTAAAGGCACAAAGGGTCATATATGCGAATGCTAAGAAAATATACAGGTGGCAGCTTACTATTACCATTATTGTAGTAGTCATTTTAAACTTTGTGAAGCTAGTTCAGAAAGACTTTATAAATATTGACTTAACACCTTATATAGCTATAGTTTCTGTTTCAATCACTTTAGTTGATTTACTTTTTTTATCTGGCTATTTATCGAAGTTCAAAACCAATGGTGCAAAAGTGCAGGAACTATTTGACTGTCGTATATACAATATGGTATGGAATGAAACAAACAGTGGCGATATGCCAGAAAACTGGATTATAGAGGAAGCTGAAAAGAACTATGTCCACAATTCCAAAGCCCCGCTGACAAATTGGTATCACATTGACCTTGATGGTTTAAAACATGAGGAGGCAATACTCCGTTGCCAAGAAACAAATTTGGAATACGATCGAAAGTTGAGATTTCATTTCAAGAATGATTGTATAATTATTTGTTTAATCATTGTCGTAAGTTCATTTGTTATTGCTACAATTGTGAATGCTTCATTACAAGGCTACTTAACTAATTTTATTGCTCCAACCTTACCATTAATTGTTATTTTGATAAAATTAATTTTAGACAATCAAAAAGCAGTTAAATCATTGGAAGAAGTACGAAAGGCCGCTAGAAAGCTTCGTAACTCTTCAGAAATTCCCTCAATGAATCAATTAAGACAAGTGCAAGATAAGTTATATTGTAGCAGAAAAGACAGCACATTGATACCTGAAAATTATTATCAATATAGAAGAACAAAATTGGAGCAATCAACCAAAAGCAATGTTGCGAAACAATTATGAAAATAGAATCCATCAACCGTTTCAAAACACTAATCATTTTAACGCAGAAAATGCCCGAACCGCTAACAGCCGTCACGCGATCATTGCTGGTTTTTTCTTAATCGGAAGCTTTGTTTTCACGTTTTACTTTCTATCTTAGTGGAGAAAACTCGGCTCGCTTTTCCGCAACGTCGCGTGGCGGCGAACCGTTGGCAGATATAGTGGGCGAAAAAAATCCTAAAGAAAATTTGTTTTTAATGTAACTTTTAAGTTACCTTTGAAAAATGAAAGTACGTGAAGTCATAGCATATGAAAATCACTTTGAAGATTTTCTTCTTGAGCAACCAAAAAAGGTTCAAGACAAAATATTCAAAATAATTGAGGCAATTGAAATTTTAGAAAGAGTTCCATCGAATTATTTGAAATCTATGGAAGGAACTAATGGCTTGTATGAAGCTAGAATTCAACTTGGGTCAAATATTTGGCGTGTATTTTGCTTTTTTGACAATGGAAAACTTGTAATATTACTCAATGGCTTTCAAAAGAAAACGCAAAAAACTCCAAAAAATGAAATTGAGAAAGCGTTAAAATTAATGACAAAATATTATCAAGAAAAAACTAAATAACTATGGAAACTAAAAGTTGGAAAGAAATAAAAAATAATGTTTACGGTGAAAAAGGAACCGAAAGACGTGACGAACTTGAAAGAGAATTCCAAGGTTTTAAAATTGGTTTGCTTTTAAAAAAAGCTCGTGAAGAAAAAAAATTAACTCAAACAGAGCTTGGTGATTTAGTTGACAAAAAGAGAGAATACATATCAAGAATAGAAAATAACGGAAGTAATCTAACTCTTAAAACTCTTTACGATATTGTAGAAAAAGGTTTTGGCGGAAAAGTAAAAATTCAAATCGAGATATAACTACATCTGCCAACACACGTTTGTGCTAATGGCTAGGTAATTTTTCATCAGAAAAGAATCCGCTGAATCAATTATTTGTGTATTTTTGGTTTGGCTAGTAATCAAACTACGCCACTAGCACAAGCGCCGGAACGTTACCACCAATTATAAAAAACCTCTCGTCCTAAAATAGGTTGACTAAAAATTAAACACTTTTAGTATCCTATGGAAACACCAAAAAAACAACCCTGTCGAAAAAATGATTATCAAAAAATAAGTTTTG
>NZ_JAPZSP010000016.1 GCF_027531705.1 Flavobacterium sp.
GTTGCGTAAGGAATGTTGGTAACTTTTTTAAAAACCGAAGGGAATTTTTAAAAAAAGTTATCAATGTTCCGATTACAAATCCGTATTTTTGAATTAATTAATAACCTAAAAATGGTCAACGTATTTTAGGACATGACAAAACTATGTGTCAATGAAATTCTGGATTTTATCACTTTTTATATCATTCCAATTATTTTCTCAAACTAGAGAAGAATGTATTAAGATAACTGAAAATTATGGTCTAAATTATACTAAACCAGAATTTTCAAATGATTATGTTGAGAAAGTACTCAACCCAACTTTAACTAAAATTCAAAATATAGTTTGTGAGAAAAAGGATAGTGAACTTCTTGAAAAATTTTTGGAAATGATTATGAAGTCTTCTGGTTCAGCAAATGAATATCCTGCTGATATTTTGGGTAATATTTTTATCTGTAATCAGGAAATTGTAGAAAATCAACTAAAAGTAAAATATAAAAACAAATTAATTTTTGACTATTTAGAATTAGGATTTTTAAACATAACTATGCACTGGCCTTTTGATGACAAGCATGCTCAATTACAGAAACGAATGTATCAGTTGATAAAATAACTGCCTACAACAGCAGTTACAAGAAATTGCTAGGCATGGGATTTATCAGAAATGATAATTGTTGAATCAAAGTTTTGTCTATATTTGTAATTGTCAGTGAATGAAGTACGCAACTTCTTGTAGCTGCCAAACGTTGTACGCAAGTCGACGCGAAATCTAAAAAAATCATGATTTACAGATAATTACAATATTACTTTTAAAATATATTGAATTCAAAATCTACAAAAAGTTGAGCTTCTACTCTATAGAAAATTACGCAATCAAAACTGAAAAACAAAACGCAGAAATGAAAATGGAAATGGAAAATTGTTTCGCAAAAATATTGTAGAAAAACTTTGTCAAAAATTGAATTCTAAAAAGTTCAGTTTTGAAATTCACATTTACGTTAGCTTGGCACAAGTGCGGATGAAAAATCCGCACACGATGCCAAATCAGACGTTTTCTGAATGCCAACGCTATTAGCACTTTTGGTTTCGCCTATTTTTAGGTTTTCTATGTTTATAAAAGACATTTTTTTCTACTTAAAAGATAAAAACAACAGTTGAAAAACCTAAAAATAAAACAAAACCAAAAAAGCTAATTTTCCCAACGCGCCTATCGTGCCGTAGAAACCGAATAAAAAATGGAAAGAAAAAAAGAAACTAAACGAAGTAGAAAAATGAAACGTGAAAATTTTAATTGATAAAACGACCTGCGTACAACAGCTGTTTCTAGCAATGGCTAGGCATGGGATTTATTTATAAAACTTCTGTGGAAATCTTTTTTCTTACAAAACAACTTTCGTTTTCAAATATTCGGTATATTTGTTGTTGTCAGTGAGCAAATTACGCCACTGCCAGAAGCAGCAAAACGTTAGCAGAAATTTTTTGAAAAATCGAAATCGAATGAATATTATCAGAGAAATAAAACAATTTTTTGAAAGGCGAAAAGCACTTAAAGAAGTCTACGACGATTTGAAAAACTTAAATGAAGTAAAACTTGAACAAAGAATAAAAGTTTTTAATGAAATCGTTACGCCAAGATTGGCTGAAATAGGGCTTAAAAATTGGAATGGCAAATATATTTGGTTCAGTGATTTTAATGAGGAAGGAGTTAAACACGTTGTTGAATATAATGTTTTTAAATATTTTGGTGGCTCTTTTTCATTTGGCAACTGTTATAATTTTATTCCAACAATTTCAGGACGCAAGTTAATATTTCATAAAACTGATAAATCAACTAAAATAATATATTATAAAAAATCCGAAGGTTGGCAAAAAAGTGATGATGAAGATTCTCCAATTAATATTGATCATATTAGTACAGTAAATGAGGAAAAATTTCATAAAAGTCTTAATGAAGTACTTGATAGAAATTTGCCGAAATTTGAAAAGTGGTTTGAACAAAATGAATCTATTGAACAAAATATAAAAAGTTTATTAAAAGATGTTGAGCACGAAAAAAAAGAATTTATTCGTAGAATTATATCATTTGATTATATATTATATTTTTTGTATCGTCAGAAAGGAAATAAAAATGAAGCAGAGAAACATTTTAAACAACACATAAAAAGAAACTTAAATAGTCCAGAAGAAATTGAACTTTTAAAAGAAAAAAATTAAAACTTCTGCTAACAGCAGTTACAAGAAATTGCTAGGCTTGGGATTTATCAGAAATGGTAATTGTTGAATCAAAGTTTTGATTATATTTGTAATTGTCAGTGAATGAAGTACGCAACTTCTTGTAGCTGCAAAACGTTGGCAGACAGTTTCAAGAAGCAGAAAACTAATAAAATATAATTTAAATAAAAGTTATGAAAAATATAATCAAAATTTTAACAGTATTTTTAATAGTTAGTTGTACACAAAATGATGATAAACAACTAAATGA
>NZ_JAPZSP010000038.1 GCF_027531705.1 Flavobacterium sp.
CCAACACTACCATCCGACTCTAATCCGGGAGTTTTGTCAGCTGCTTTTAACTCTAATCCGACACCTATTTTACTATCATCTTGATTAAATATAGAGCCGAAAACATCACTTACTTTATCGTATAACAAGTCTTTTCCAACAGTTGAACTACTAATAACAGCTTCTTCACTCAAGAAACTTCCTGTAGATAATAATACAATGGCTTGTTTCTGACGTACATCTTTATCGTCAAGTTTGGTTTGAATCTCTGATTTTAATACTGAACTTACTGTTGGAAAATCAATTTTAAAATCGGGCTCAGGGCTACTTAAATTTCCTGTTATACCAATAACAACTTCAACAGGAACTTTTCTATTATAACTTGAATTAGAAACTAATAATGATGGATTGGCTGTTGTTTTATAAACGGCTTCAAGATTAAGAGTTGCTCGCATTGGATCGCCTTCCCAAGTAATAGAACCACCTTTTTTAACATCAAATTTTTTATTGATTATTCCACCATATTTAAAGTTATAAGAACCTTCATATGCTTGAAAATCGCCCCACATATTAAATTTTCCTAATGTGTTTATTTTGAATAAAAGCGAACCATATCCTTTACCTTTCATTCCATGACCAGAATTTCTATCAAGAATTACTTCAATTTCGGCATCTGGTGTAATATCAAAATCGAAATCTAATTCTAATCCATTGTAATTTTTGGTTGAGGCAATCCCTTTTCCTATATTAAATTTTTCTTCTGGTGTTACAAAATGAATGTAATTACTCTCAGCTGTTCCTTCGCTATCATTGATTGGAATTTTAATAGCCGTTCCTTTTTTTGATTTAGCATTTACCGAAATTAAAAGTCCACTTGTTGGCCCTTTTATAGTTGCACTTCCATCAATAAAAGCAAGTCCGTAATAAGCAGCCTCTTCGCTATCTTTAGTATCAAGTGCAAGAATATTATCAGAACTGAGATTCAAATCTAATTTCCAATCACCAAAATCTTTGTGTTCAATTGTTCCAAAAATTGAACCTTCAGTATTATATTTTGTGTCTTTAAGAATTGTGTTTCTAACTATAAATTTAGTTTTGGTTACATCTACAATAGATTTATCCTTAATTTCATAATCGACATTTAGATACGGAACACCGATTCCTGCTTTATCTACAAATAGCCTTCCATTGATATCTAAGTTGTTTAAATCGCCACCAATACTAGCTTTTCCAGAAGCAAACCCGCGAATATTTGATAAAACATCGCCACCAAGTGAACTCAGCACACCAAGATTAAAATCTTCAAAATTCAAATCTAAATTCAAATTAGATTGTTTGTTGACAACATCAATTGTTCCATTAGCAGAAAAAGATTCTACATTTTTGTTTTCGATAGAAGATTTTATAGCAAATTTTTCAAAAGTGTCATCACCTTCAATATCTAGAACAAGATTTCCCAATTCAATCTTATTCAAGGATAAATCTTCAATTCGCAAAGCAGAAGTTGGTTTATATATACCATTATCTTGCTCGACTTTTATATCACCATTAAGTAACCCTCTAAAATCAAATTTGGTCACGGTCGGAAATATTTTATTTATTTCAACATTTGCAAAACTCAATTCTAAATCCTTGTCATCGCTTCCATTTAATATACCTGCTAAATGTATTTTCTGATTTTCGTGTGACATAATTACATCATCAATACTAAAATCTTTAAATTTTTTATCAAAAGTTATAGTGTTTTTCTCATCATCATTTTCGTTTAAAAACCATAAATAATCCTTAAACATTAATTCAGATTTCTGTATTCCAACTACGTTCATTTTATCTTTGTTGATAGTGTGAAATAAGTTCAAGTTGTAAAAATCTTGCCCTTTTTCGCCACCTTTAAACTCAGAACGAACAAACAAAGTATCTTTTGTAGTAACATTTATCAAACTAAAATCTCTGACTTTGTATCGTTTGGTTTTTATACTGTCAAGTGTAACATAAGTGTTAAACAAAGGGTTTTTGTTATCAACTTCAATTTGAATGTTGTCAAAATAATTATCGTAAACTTTTATGGAAGGCGATTTAAAATTCAATTTGAACTCATTGTCATCAGAATTCATTAATCCTTTAAAATTGGTGTTTTCTCCAATAGAAACACCTGGATAAAACAATTCTACTATCTTATTATTTACAACAAAATCGAACTTGAGAAATTGTCCTTTTTTGATTTTATTGGGCGAATAATTGGTGTACAAACTTCCAAGAGAATTTTCTAGCATTTTTTGCAACAAATTCACTTGAAATTTCCCAACCACTTTTCCATTGATAATGTCTGGAGAATTTATCGTTATAGTTCGAGTATTATCGGCTTCAAAGCTTGAATTAATTGTGAAATCATCAAAGTAATATGTGTTCTTATTATTTTGATAAGAAGTTTCATTTATGAAAATTGTCCCTTTTAAATTATCCAAATTTGTACCTGAAACTTTCATTGTAACATCGCCTTTAAAAATGGCAGTAGTGTCTTTTACAAAATTCAATTTAATCAAATTGGCATAATCAACTTTGGTATGAAAATCGTAAACCAAATCTTTTTTGCCAATATTAACCAAACCTTCAAAATCCATGAATAAATTGGGATCATTTATAAAAACTTTTCCTTTAAAAATAGGTTTTTTGAACGAACCATCAACAATGATTTTAGTATAATTATAATTATTGTAATTAACTTTGAAAATATCGCCTGAAAATTTAGTGTCAAGGTATTTTTCGGTAAATCCTTTTCCATCAACATCAACGTCTAAGCTCACTTTTCCTACATCTTTTCGGTTTAAAAAGCTACCAATATTAAAATCTTCTAAAACAATATTTCCGTTGTACTTAGCATTGTCAATATTATCGATATTAGACATCACTAATTTTGATTTTACATTTCCTAAAACCGTTTTTAAGTAAAAATCGGCATCAATGGTTTTGGTGGTAATTTCGGCATCACCATCCAAATTAAATTTTCCTAATTTCTTGAGTGAACTTGGTAATTTTTTTCCTAAAACATTGGGTAAAGTTGCTATCAAATCATCATAACTTGAAGCCACTTTATCAAAAGAACCTTTCATATAAAACTCTTGCCCGTTTTTGCCAAAAAGATTTCTGAAATTAACATCGCCGATAATTTGAGAATTATTTGAGTCTATCAAAACCAAATTTTTCGCAACAAAATCATTCAGCGTTCCTTTGATATCAGCATTTATATTATATTTTCTATCTTTTCCAAGCTCTTTATAAAAATGTCTAATATCATTAGTTGACAACGATGCTGAATCTAATTCAATATCAAAAAGAACTTTATTGTTAAAGTCTGCAAAGTCTTTTCGTTCATAACTCAAAGTAACTTTTCCTTTAACCAAAGATTCTTCCGTTGTTAAATCTAATTTATCAAGAATAATGTTTTTCTTGGTATAAGTAAATTTTGAAGAAAGATTTTTTACATCCAAACCGCGATGGTCTAAAAGCGACATTTTATCAATGTTTAAGGTAACATCTGGTCCATAAATTTGAAAATCGCTCAAAGAAGCATTAAGATTTTTTATATCCAAATCTTTTGGGTTTTCTCTATTTTCATCTGTTAGAATAAATCTTCCATTAGTGATATATGCTTTATTGGCTTTCATCAAAAACTTCTTAGTTGATGGTTTTCCAGTATCAAATGAAGCAATAAAAACATCAAGATTGTTGTCTTTTTCACCTTTGTAATTCTTCATATTAAAAACCAAACCATCTAATTTTAGATCTCCAAAGAACAAATCGGCATCAAGAAGTCTCTTTACGTCTAATATATTAGTGTTTATTGTTTTAGCATAAATAAGTGTGTCTTTATGATGGTCGCGAATCATCACTTTTTTAAGTTTGACACCACCAAAAACAGTTATAGCAACTTCATCAATTTGAATATTAGTTTTGTAGTCTTTATTAATTCTTTCGGTAAGTTGTTTAGCAAAATAGGTTTGCACTTTTGGCATTGTCAAAGCAATACCAAAAAGTAATAAAAGCAACAAAAGTACCAATAGGGAACGTAGCAGTATTTTTCCGAATTTTTTGATAATGTTTGCTTTTAAATTTATCTGAAATTTATTTAAGATTTTTTGAACAAATTAGCTTAAATAAAATATTTACTTTTGTAAACGTTGTAAAAATAATTTTTTTAGAACGAATTGTCAAATATAACTCAAAATTCGTGCCTTTTCATGCAAAATAAGTCAGTTTTTATTCTAGCCATAGAAAGTTCTTGTGATGATACAGCGGCGGCTGTCTTACATAATGATAAAGTATTGTCTAATGTTGTAGCTAATCAGCTAATTCATCAACAATATGGTGGTGTTATTCCGGAGCTTGCATCCAGAGCGCATCAACAAAATATTGTTCCAGTAATAGATGCAGCTTTGAAAAAAGCTGGCGTAAAAAAAGAGCAATTAAACGCAATAGCTTTTACTCAAGGTCCAGGATTAATGGGTTCATTGCTTGTTGGTAGTTCATTTGCAAAATCATTGGCAATGTCCTTACAAATTCCGTTAATTGCTGTAAATCACATGCATGCACATATTTTGGCGCATTATATTGATGAAGATGGTTATGACAAACCTACTTTTCCATTTTTAGCATTGACAATTTCTGGTGGTCATACACAAATTGTAAAAGTGAATGCTTTTTTCGATTTGGAAATAATTGGAGAAACAACCGACGATGCAGTTGGAGAAGCTTTTGATAAAAGTGCCAAAATACTAGGTCTTCCCTATCCAGGCGGTCCATTGATTGACAAATATGCGCAACTAGGAAATCCAAAAGCTTTTAGTTTTACCAAACCTAAAGTTCCAAATTTAGATTTTAGTTTTTCTGGTTTGAAAACGCAAATTTTGTATTTTATTCAAAAGAAAGTGGATGAAAACCCCAATTTTATTGATGAAAATTTGAATGACATTTGTGCTTCAATTCAGAATATTATTATTGAAATTTTGATGGATAAATTAAAATTAGCTATAGCATCAACAGGAATAAATCAAATTGCAATTGGTGGTGGTGTTTCTGCCAATTCTGGAATAAGAAAAACATTGAAAGAAGCTGAAGCAAAATACGGTTGGAAAACATTTGTACCAAAATTTGAATACACAACTGACAATGCTGCTATGATAGGAATTGTAGGTTATCAAAAATACCTATCAGAACATTTTGAAACACAAAACGTAATTTCTAAAGCTCGGATTGAATTTTAGTTTTATTATCTAAAAATTACGATAATACTATTAGAATTTACAATAATTTAATAATTTTTATACACAATTAACAATCATTCATTTGCATGAATCATTTATAATCGTATTTTTGCGATAAATAATTGAATTATGGGAATAACAAAAAAAATAGGTTTTCAGGATAATATCAATGAAATTGCTGAGATTTTCAAAGCATTAGGACATCCAGCAAGACTGCAAATACTGAAAATACTTCTAGCAAAAAAAGCTTGTACATGTGGAACAATCGTAGATGAATTGCCGCTTGCACAATCAACAGTTTCTAAACATTTATTGGAACTTAAAAAAGTAAATTTGGTTGCATTAAAAACACAAGGCAAAAAGACAATTTATTGTCTAATTGATGAAAACTTGAATTTTACCAAAGAGTTTCTAACCAATCATATCAACGAAAATAAAAAAGATTTGCTAGAGGTTAATTTGATAAAAACAACTGGTGTTTCTAAGATTAAAAGTCATGTTAGAAGATCAAATCCATCTTTAAAAGATCACAATTATTCATTTGAACATCTAACTTTGAAAAAAGAAGATAAATAGAATTATATACACCCAAAAATGCAATTATTTTACGACGCTACTATCAATGAAAATTTGAATTCTTTTATATTTGATAAAGAAGAAAGCAAACATATTATTAAAGTTCTACGCAAAAAAGAAAACGATATTTTATTTGTTACCAATGGTTTAGGTCATTTATTCAAAACTGAAATAACATTGGCATCTGATTCTAAATGCACTGTTAGAATTTTATCTGTTGAAAAAGCAGAAAAATCGAGTTATCAATTGCATTTAGCGGTTGCTCCAACCAAAATGAACGACCGATATGAGTGGTTTCTTGAAAAAGCAACTGAAATTGGTATAAGCGAAATTACACCTATTATTTGTGATCATTCCGAAAGAAAAGTTGTTAAAACAGATCGATTTGACAAAATCATTCTTGCTGCCATGAAACAATCTAACCAATTGTTTTTGCCAAAATTAAACGAACCGATTGCTCTTAAAGATTTCTTGAAAAAAGAGTTTAATTGCACAAAATATATAGCTCATTGCGAAGAAACTTCAAAAAAAACATTGAAAAAATCTATAAAACCATCGACTGATATACTAATGCTAATTGGTCCTGAAGGTGATTTTTCTGAAAAAGAAATAAAATTGGCTTTAGAGAATAATTATATTCCTGTATCTTTGGGCAATACAAGATTACGAACAGAAACAGCAGCTATTGTGGCTTGTCATAGCGTTGCTTTTATAAATGAATAAAAAGAATTAAGTTATGAAAAAAATTTTACTATCATTTCTATTATTTCCAAGCCTGTTTATTGCACAGGTAACAGGTAGTGCAACAGTTACAATAGATACACCTGCTCCAATCTGTAATATCGGCGATAGTGTATTTTTGGATGCAAATTACATTCAAAGTAAAGCAACTGATAGTTATACGGTAAGTTCAATTCCTTTTACAAATTTATTTTCCTATACCAGCTCAAATATAATTCCAAATAACCCAAGTGGTTTTAATGATGATTATTGGACTTCACCTATTAGCTTACCTTTTGAATTTAGTTTTTATGGAAATTGTTATACTTCACTAATGATTGGTACAAATGGAGTAATAACTTTTGATTCAACAAATCAAACACCTTTTGGAATTTGTCCATTTGTCTATGATTTATCAATCCCTAACACAAATTTTCCTGTTTTGAATGCTATATATGGAGTATTTCAAGATTTGAATTATAGTAATAGTTCTCCAACACAAAGTATTAATTATTATAGTGTTGGCACAGCACCTAATAGAATTTTTGTTATTAATTATCATGAAATGCCTCATTATTTCAATCAGTCAAATAACTTTCAAAGTTCTCAGATTGTTTTATATGAAACTACTAATATCATTGATGTAAATGTGAAGAAAAGAACACCCAATGATGCTTGGAATTTAGGACGAGGTGTAATCGGTATTCAAAACCAAGCTGGAACTAGTGCTTATTTTCCTCTAGGAAGAAATACAGGAAACTGGTCAGCTACTAATGAATCTTGGCGGTTTACACCAAATGGAGCTCTAACTTCGCAATTTGTATGGAAGAAAAATGGAGTTGTAATTAGTAATCAAAACCCAATAACAGTAAACTATACTCAACCAAATGATGTTTACCAAGCAAGTGTTAGTTATAATGGATGTACGACAGCAATATCCGAAAGCTCAGTGACTTTAAATTTGATTTCACAGCCTGCTTATGGAGCGCCAATTAATATTTCAGAATGTCTAACTGTTCCTGAACTTCTAATTGCTAACTTGACTATTAATGAACCTATAATTTTGAATGGTATCACAAATCCAAGTGATTTCGGATTTAGCTATCATACGACTTTAGTAGATGCAATGCTTGGTAGTAATCCAATTTTATTTCCTCAAGCTTATGCTCCACAATCAAATCCAGAAACTATTTATGTAGAGATTCTTGATTATAACACAGGTTGTTATCAAATAAAAACGTTCACAGTAGAATCAAATTATGTGAGCATGCCAACAGGAAACTCAAACCAAAATTTCACACAAGGTCAAACTTTGCAAAACTTGGTTATAAACGGAACAAATGTTCAATGGTATGCTAATCAATTAATTGGCACAACTTTACCACTAACAACTCCTTTAGTTGATGGAACCACTTATCATGCTACTCAAACTATCAATGGTTGCGAAAGCCCTGAAAGATTTGCAGTTACAGCCCATTTAACCCTTTTAAATGATACTTTTTCATTTGAAAACCTGAAGATTCAACCAAATCCTGTGACTGATATTTTTACTGTTTCTAACCAAAATAATTTAAACTTAGTAGAAGTTTATAACACTATTGGACAAACAATTATTTATAAAAAAGTAAATGATAATCAAGTGAAATTAGATTTATCTAACTATAATTCTGGCGTTTATTTTGTCAAAGTTTATTCTGAAAATCAAAATAAAACTATAAAAATCATTAAGAATTAATCTTTATGAAGAAACTATTTTTTGTATTTTTTCTTATTACAAATCTTTCTTATGCTCAAGAAATTGCCTTATTAAAATATAGTGGCGGTGGCGATTGGTATGCAAATCCGACTTCGTTGCCCAACTTGATTAAATATTGCAATCAAAATATTAATACTAAAATAAAAACGAAACCTTCAACTGTTGAACCAAGTAGTCCTGACTTGTTTTCGTATCCTTTTGTTCATATGACAGGTCACGGAAATGTTGTCTTTAGTGATTCTGATGCTTCAAATCTAAGAAATTATATGATTTCTGGTGGCTTTTTGCATATTGATGACAATTACGGAATGGATGAATTTATTAGAAAGGAAATAAAAAAAATATTTCCGAATAATTATTTAGTTGAAATTCCTGCCAATCATGCCATTTTTCAAAAACCTAACACTTTCTCGGGTGGAATTCCAAAAATTCATGAACACGATGGTAAACGACCACAAGCGCTTGGCGTTTTTATAGAATCTAGATTGGTTTTACTTTATACTTATGAAACCGATTTGGGTGATGGTTGGGAAGATCAAGAAGTTCACAATAATCCAATTGAAGTAAGAACAAAAGCTTTGAAAATGGGTGCAAATATCATAAATTATATCTTTAATAATTAATTTGGGTTTTGAATAATTCATTATTAAATACTGAAATTCAGCAATTTATTGAAGATAATCTGCAAACTCCAGTTCTCAAATTAGCTTTGCAAAAAAATCCATTTCCTGAAGTTGATTGGATTGAAATTTTAAACCAAATTAGTTGCAAATCAAAAGCTAAAGATAAACTTCCAACATTTTATCAGACTAAAAATATTCTTTATCCAAGCAAAATTTCGTTAGAGCAAACTTCTTCAGAACAAACAGCTAATTATAAGTCGGAATTGGTTTCTGGGAAAAATCTAATTGATTTAACGGGTGGATTTGGTGTTGACGATTATTTTTTCTCTAAAAAAGTTACTAAAATAGTTCACTGCGAACTAAATGAAGAACTTTCTCAAATTGTAAAACATAATTTTGAACAATTAAAGGTAGAAAATTCAGATTTCTATTTTGGTGATAGTTATGAAATTTTACAAAATTTGAATCAAAAATTCGATTGGATTTATATTGATCCTTCCAGAAGAAATGATGCCAAAGGAAAAGTCTTTATGTTAAAAGATTGCTTGCCAAATGTTCCTGATTTATTGGATTTTTATTTGGAATATTCAAACAATATTTTGATAAAAACAGCCCCAATTTTAGATATTTCAGCAGGATTATCTGAATTGAAAAATGTAAAAGAAATCCACATTGTCGCTGTAGAAAATGAAGTCAAGGAATTGCTTTGGATTATTGAAAAAAACTACTCAAAAGAAATTGAAATCAAAACCATTAACTTCAACAAAGAGGCAATTGAAAGATTTGATTTTCAATATGATTCAGGCTCTTATGCAAGTATTGGTTTACCCCAAAAATATCTTTACGAACCAAATAGTGCTATCATGAAATCTGGTGGTTTTAATGAAATTCGCAGTGCTTTTCCAGTTGAAAAATTGCACCAACATTCACATCTTTATACTTCAAATACTCAGATTGAATTTCCTGGCAGAATTTTTGAGATTGAAAATTGTTTTTCATATTCTAAAAATGATATGAAAGTGTTTATAGAAAAAACAAAAGCAAATATTACAACTCGAAATTTTCCTGAAACTGTTGAAGTAATTCGCAAAAAATGGAAAATAAAAGATGGCGGAAATCGCTATTGTTTTTTCACAACCGATTTAAATAACAATAAAATAGTTTTACTTTGCAAAAAATTATAATTTACAACATGAGATCAAAATTAGTTCTATTCTTTTTATTTGTTACCTCTGCTCTATTAGCCCAAAAACCTTGCGAATTCACAACAGACGTTAAAGATTCTATTGGAACATATAAATCAACAAAAGAATATTTGGTTTACGAAAAGAACTTTGGTGGAAAATCAAGTTATATTTTCAATTCGCTTGCTATAACTGATGGTGTTCCGTCGCTAAACGTTCAATTTATCGAGAAAAGTTACGATTTTATTAAAGCCAAATGTTTTGACAAAACGTCAAGATTATATATTCAGCTTAATAATGGAAAAATTGTTACCTTAATTCACGCTGAGCAAGATAATTGTGGCAATATGATTCGTGATGATAAAGGAATGAATAATAGAATCTTAACTGGATATTTTTTATTTAGAAAAGATGATTTTCAAGCATTAAAAGAATCTGGAATATCCTACATCAGAATTAAATTTTCAACTGATACAGAAGATTATATAATGAAAAAAGAATTTACTGCCGAATTAGATTCTCAAATTTACAAGCCTGAAAGTTATTTTCTAGATTATTTTCATTGTATCGAAGAAAATTAATTGCATTTCCATTTAAAATTTGAAAGTGGCTCTTTTTTAGAATTATTTAAGTTGTAATGCCACCATTCACTTTCAAAAAGTTGAAAATTAGATTTTGTCATGATTTTTCGTAAAAGCTTTCTGTTTTTTTTCTGAATATCAGTTAAATTTTCATAGGAATGAGCGGCTTCTATTCCGAAATGATCAAATGTCGTTCCCATGTCTAATTCGTTTCCATTGCTATCAACCAAAGTAATATCAACTGCTCCACCTCTATTATGAATAGAACCTTTCTCAGGATTTGCAACATATTTCGGATTGGAAACAATTGTCCACATTTTCTTTTGAATATCTAAAGGTCGATAACAGTCAAACAACTTGATTTTGTAACCTTTTTTAATGAATTTTTTATTGGCTTCAATCAATGAAGTAATGGTTTTTAATCTCAAATAACAATCTCCACAATCATAAACCTTTTCTTTTAAAAAATTTGAATCTGTCGCGTATTTCATATCGTAAACAAAATCTGAACTATAATCTTTAAGATTTACAAAAATTGTGTCCGTTTGAGAATATAAAAATGATGAAACGTAAAAACAAATAAAAAAAAGGAGATTTTTCATAATTTATTGTTTAAAACAAAAAAACTCGTTGAAAATCAACGAGTTTTTTTAGTGATCCCAGAAGGATTCGAACCTTCGACCTACGCATTAGAAGTGCGTTGCTCTATCCAGCTGAGCTATGGAACCATTTTTAATAGTAACTATTAAAAGTCGGGGTGGCAGGATTCGAACCTGCGGCCTCCTGCTCCCAAAGCAGGCGCGATAACCGGGCTACGCTACACCCCGAAAACAAAAAAGCGGAGAGTAAGGGATTCGAACCCTTGGTACAGTTTCCCATACGCATGTTTAGCAAACATGTCCTTTCGGCCACTCAGGCAACTCTCCAAATTCAATATATAATATAAGAACTTTTCTCTTTAAGCGGTTGCAAATGTAACGTTTCAATATAATATTTACAACAATTTAGATGCTTTTTTTAAATAATAAAATAACATTTTTTTAAACTAACTATAAATCAATATAATATAAAAAAAATACTTTGTCTTCAATAATTTAATTATGAAAAATTCATATAAAAATGGTTTTAAATTAAAAAATAGTAAATTTGCAATTCAAACAAACAATCTTTATTTATGATACTTATTGGTTTTCACGAAATCGAAATAGTATTATAACACACAAAATATCTTAAACATGAAAAAAGTTGTAATCGTTTCGGCAGCAAGAACTCCAATTGGAAGTTTTATGGGTGCATTATCTACCGTAACAGCTCCACATCTTGGTGCTGCTGCTATAAAAGGCGCTTTAGAAAAAATTAACCTAGATGTAAATTTAGTTGATGAAGTAATAATGGGTAACGTTATTCAAGCAGGTGTTGGACAAGCTCCTGCAAGACAAGCTGCTCTTTATGCTGGACTTCCAAACTCAGTTATAGCTACAACAGTTAATAAAGTTTGTGCTTCTGGAATGAAAGCGGTTATGCAAGGTGCACAAGCTATTATGGCTGGCGATGCTGAAATTATTGTAGCGGGCGGAATGGAAAACATGAGTTTGATTCCTCATTATGTACACATGAGAAATGGTGTGAAATTTGGGCCAACTTCAATGCTTGACGGAATGCAAAAAGATGGCTTAGTCGATGCTTATGATAACAATGCTATGGGCGTTAGTGCTGATTTATGCGCTTCTGAATATAAAATTACAAGAGAAGCTCAGGATGCTTTTGCCATTCAATCATATAAGCGTTCTGCAAAAGCTTGGGAAGCTGGAAAATTTGAAAATGAAGTTGTACCAGTTGCTGTTCCACAAAGACGTGGTGAACCTATTATGGTTACTAAAGATGAAGAATTTACAAATGTAAAATTGGATAAAATCCCAACATTAAATGCTGTTTTTACTAAAGATGGGACTGTTACTGCTGCCAATGCTTCAACTATTAATGACGGTGCTGCTGCAGTTGTAATTATGAGCGAAGAAAAAGCACAATCTTTAGGATTAAAACCTTTGGCTTATATAAAAAGCTATGCAGATGCTGCTCAAGAACCAAAATGGTTTACAACTGCACCAGCTAAAGCATTGCCAAAAGCATTAGCAAAAGTTGGTCTTACAGTAAAAGATGTTGATTTCTTTGAATTCAATGAAGCTTTTTCAGTTGTTGGTTTGGCAAATGCACAAATTCTCGGATTAGATAATGATAAAATAAATGTAAACGGTGGTGCCGTTTCACTTGGCCATCCGCTAGGCTGCTCAGGTGTTAGAATTATTGTAACCCTAATCAATGTATTAGAACAAAATAATGCCAAAATTGGTGCTGCAGCTATATGTAACGGTGGTGGCGGTGCTTCTGCTATTGTGATTGAGAGAGCTTAATTAGTAAAATCAATATTGATAACTGAAAAATAAGTAAATGTTCGGAATTTGTAATCTTGCTATTATTCCTCTGCGAATTGAACCCAGCGATAGAAGCGAAATTGTTTCTCAAATTTTATTTGGAGAGCATTTTGAAGTTCTTGAACAGCAAAAGCAATGGGCAAAAATCAAATTGCAATATGATGAATACGAAGGTTGGGTAGATTCCAAACAGTTTCAAATTATTTCTGAAGCTGATTATCAGCAACTATCAAGTGATGCTGTTATTTTGAATTCAGATTTGATAGAATATATAACGGGTCCAAATAATTTATTGATTCCTATTCCGCTTGGAGCTTCACTTTCGTTTTTGAGCCATAACGAAATTAATACTCAAAATTATGATTTTGAAGGTTTAAAAATTAGTGGCCAAAAACCAAAATCAAATTTGATAAACACCGCTTTCATGTATTTGAATTCACCTTATTTATGGGGTGGAAAAACTCCATTCGGAATTGATTGCTCTGGTTTTACACAAATGGTTTATAAACTCAATGGTTATAGATTATTACGAGATGCTTCACAGCAAGCCACTCAAGGAGAAGCGTTAAGTTTTATTGAAGAAAGTGAACCTGGAGATTTAGCTTTTTTTGACAATGAAGAAGGAAATATTATCCATGTTGGAATTATTATGGATGACAATTATATTATTCACGCAAGTGGAAAAGTACGAATTGACCGTTTAGATCATCTTGGAATTTACAATGCCGAAATCAATAAACATACACATAAGCTGAGAGTTATTAAAAAAATTATATAACTAAAAAAGGTTCACAAAACGTGAACCTTTTTTTGTGATTTATAAAAATATTATTTTCCTAATTTAGCTTTAAGCGCTTTTTTCTCAGCAGTCATTTCTAAAGCACCATACACATTTAAAAGTGTTGCAGAAACATCTTCATTTGCAGGGTTTAATTGATAAGCTTTTTCTAAATAAGGTAAAGCTTCTTTGAAAACTCCTTCTCTTTTTGATTTAAGAACTTCATAACGTTTGTTATCTTTTTCAGAAGTTCCTAATTTGTTCATTTCGTCAATGATAGTTTTTTCACCATCTAATTTTAAGATAGCTAAATTCAAGTAAGCATTTGTATAATCAGGTTTGATAGCAATTGCTCTTTTGTAGTAAGCCTCAGCATCAGCACCATTTGTTTTCGAAGAAATTACTCCTAAGTTATATAACAAATCTGCATCGTTAGGATTTTTTTCCAAAACTTCTGTAACGATTTTTTTGTACATAGTGTAATCTTCTAATTTCAAATACAAATCAGCTTCTGCCATTGCTAAAGATGTATCATCTGGATTAGCTGCTCTTGCTTCTGACAACGATTTTTTAGCTTCTTCATTTTTTCCTTGTTGTACATAAATCAAAGCGATGTTTTTGTAAATTTCACCTTTTTTTGATGGAATTTTTTCATCTCTTGGCTCTTTGTGCGATTTTAACATAACCATTTTATCTCTTTCAGCCTTTGTACCAAACATTTCTTCTTGGTCAGTAATCAAACTTTTAGCATAGTATGAAGTTCCTTCACCTGAATAATTTTTATTTTTTAATTCATTATAGTAAGCTAAAGAAGTTTCATAATCGCCACCATTTACAGCATAACTTGCAGCATAGTAAAGCTTTTCTAAGTCAGTTGTATCTAAATCATAAACTTGTTTAAGTAAAGCAGCAGCTTCTTTATAATTTTTTGCAGTTCCTTTTTCAACAGCGCTATTAACTAATTTATTTTTAATATCACTAATTGAAGTTGTAGCTTGCGAAGTATATTTAGATTTTCCAGTTGCTTTTTCGGCAGCTATTAAATCTTGAAATGCTTTTGCCGCCTCAGAAAGATTTTTTGATGTTTCAATGTTTTTGGTAGCTAAATCTAAAGCAATATTCCCTTTTACAAACAAAAACTGTGCTTTTTCAGCATCTGTTGCTGCTGTAAGTAATGGCTCGGCTTGTTGCAAAAGCGTTCTTGCTTCAGCTGCATTACCAGATTTTAGTGCTTTTTCAGCCGCTTTAATTTCATTTTTTTGAGCAAAATTGCTTACTGAAATCAATAATGCTGACGCTAGTAGTACATATTTACTTTTCATTTTTTAGTTTTTAATTTAAAATTTATAATGATACAAATCCCAATAGTAATCATTAGTATTGGAACTTGTATGGATTTAATTATTCATCGTCAGAATCGTCTTCTTCGGCGTCGTCACCTTCATCTTCTACATCATCATCTTCATCGTCGTCATCGTCATCTGCGACATCGTCATCTTCAAGAACTTCAAGAACTGGTTTCACTCTTTCGATTACAGCAGCTTCGATAACATTTCCATCTTCATCAACAATGACTTCTTCAACATCATCTTTCATAACTTTAGTTACGGCAGCGATAGCATCATTACCTTTAAGGTTGATTAATTTCACACCTTGAGTTGCTCGACCCATTACTCTTAAATCTTCAACCGCCATACGAATGGTCAATCCAGATTTGTTAATAATCATCAAGTCATCAGCATCAGTAACCGCGTTTATCGAAATTAATTTTCCTGTTTTTTCAGTAATATTTAATGTCTTAACACCTTTTCCTCCACGATTTGTAATTCTGTAATCTTCTAAACTTGAACGTTTTCCGTATCCGTTTTCGGCAACTACCAAAATTTCACTGTTCATGTCATTTACAGAAACCATGCCAATTACTTCATCCGTTTCGTCTTTCAAACGAATTCCACGAACTCCAGAAGCAGTTCTTCCCATTGGACGCGTTTTACTTTCTTCAAAACGAACCAATTTTCCAGATTTAACTGCTAAAATAATTTGACTATTTCCGTCTGTTAATTCAGCTGAAAGTAATTCGTCATTATCTTTAATAGTTATTGCAGCAACACCATTAACTCTTGGTTTAGAATATTTATCTAATGATGTTTTCTTAACCATACCGTTTTTGGTAACCATAATAAGGTTATGACTTGTTGTGTAATCTTTATCTTTTAAATCTTGCGTACAGATAAATGCTTTCACTTTATCATCACTTTCGATATTGATAAGGTTTTGCAATGCTCTTCCTTTGGCAGTTTTGCTTCCTTCTGGAATTTCATAAACGCGCATCCAAAAACATTTTCCTTTTTGAGTAAAGAACATCATATATTGGTGGTTGGTTGCCACGTACATGTTTTCTAAGAAATCTTGATCTCTAGTTCCTGCACTTTTTTGACCAACTCCACCTCTATTTTGTGTTTTGTATTCTGTTAATGGCGTTCTTTTGATATAACCAGCATGCGAAATGGTAATTACTACATTTTCATCGGCAATTAAATCCTCAATACTTACATCACCACCAGAATATTCAATTATAGAACGACGTTCATCGCCGTATTTATCTTTAATTTCGATTAATTCATCTTTAATCAATTGCATTCTAAGTTCTTTACTAGCTAATAATGCTTTCAAATGCTCAATTAATTTCATTATTTCTTCGTACTCAGCTCTTAACTTGTCTTGTTCTAAACCTGTTAACTGACGTAAACGCATTTCAACAATCGCTCTTGATTGAATATCAGACAATTTGAAACGCTCCATCAATTTTTCACGAGCTTCATCAGTGTTTTTAGAAGCACGAATTAACGCAATAACTTCGTCAATATTATCAGAAGCAATGATTAAACCTTCTAAAATATGCGCTCTTTCTTCAGCTTTTCTTAATTCATATTGTGTTCTACGAACTACTACATCGTGACGGTGTTCAACAAAATAGTGAATCAAATCTTTCAGATTCAACATTTGCGGTCTTCCTTTTACCAATGCAATATTGTTTACACTAAATGAAGATTGTAATTGAGTGTACTTATATAGAGTATTCAACACAACATTTGGCACAGCATCTCTTTTTAAGATATAAACGATACGCATACCATTTCTATCCGATTCATCACGGATATTGGCAATACCTTCTATTTTTTTATCATTGACTAAATCGGCTGTTTTTTTAATCATTTCAGCCTTATTCACTTGATATGGAATTTCAGTAACGATAATAGATTCGCGACCATCTACTTCTTCAAAACCTACTTTGGCACGCATTACAATACGACCACGACCTGTTTTGAATGCTTCGCGAACGCCTTCATAACCATATATTACACCGCCAGTAGGGAAATCTGGAGCTTTTATATGCGTCATTAATTCGTCTATTTCAATTTCTTCATTGTCGATGTAAGCTAAAGTTCCGTCAATAACTTCTGTCAAGTTATGAGGCGCCATATTGGTTGCCATACCTACTGCAATTCCAGATGCTCCATTAATAAGCAAATTAGGAACTCTTGTTGGCATAACCGTTGGCTCGTACAATGTATCGTCAAAGTTTAGTTTAAAATCAACTGTTTCTTTGTCGATATCTGCCATTATGTCTTCCGACATTTTTTTCATTCTTGCCTCGGTATATCGCATTGCAGCTGGACTATCACCATCTACAGAACCGAAGTTACCTTGACCGTCGATTAATAAATATCGTAAACTCCATTCTTGTGCCATACGAACCATAGCATCATACACAGAAGTATCACCATGCGGATGGTACTTACCTAGTACTTCTCCAACAATTCTAGCCGATTTTTTATGGGCAGTTCTTGAAGTTACTCCTAAATCATACATTCCATACAATACTCTACGATGTACAGGTTTTAATCCGTCACGTACATCTGGCAATGCTCTTGATACAATAACCGACATCGAATAATCGATGTAAGCTGATTTCATTTCGTCTTCTATGTTAATAGGAATTAACTTTTCTCCGTCAGACATATTATATAGTTAAATTAAAAAATTATTAGTAATTAAAAATCTTGCTAATATAAACCATTCAGGAATTTTTAGAAAGTAAATTGAATAGAATTTTCCTCAATTTATTAACAATATTGCATCCAAATTCAGTTAATAAGTTAATTGGTATTTAACTTTTATTTTTAAATATTTTTTTGTCAATTAGCTGACAAGAGTTTCTTGAGGAATGGTTTTTGCAATTCTCAAATAAAATCAATAAATTTACATTAGAAAAAAAGATAAAAATGGATGATAATTTTTCACCAAGAGTCAAGGATGTAATCACTTACAGTAAAGAAGAAGCCCTAAGATTAGGACACGACTTTATTGGAACTGAACATTTAATGCTCGGAATTTTGAGAGATGGAAATGGAAAAGCAATTTCAATTTTGAACAATTTGGCAGTAGATTTAGACCATTTGAGAAGAAAAGTTGAAGTTTTGAGTCCAGCCAATCCAAATATTTTGGTTAATAATGATAAAAAAAATCTTCATCTAACACGACAAGCTGAAAGAGCATTAAAGACAACTTTCTTGGAGGCAAAAGTCTTTCAAAGCACTTCTATCAGTACCGCACATTTATTATTGTGTATTCTAAGAAATGAAAACGATCCTACAACAAAGCTTTTGAATAAATTAAAAATTGATTACGATTTAGCTAAAGAACAATATTTGAATATGACACCAAGTGAAAATAATTTTATAGAAAACTTGCCTAGAAATGAATCTTATAACGAAGATTCAGGTCAAGATGACAGTTTAAAAGGCGATAGTTTTAACAACCCAGCCAATAAATCAAACAAAAAATCTAAAACACCAGTTTTAGATAACTTTGGTCGTGACTTAACAGAAATGGCGGAAGAAGGCAAACTCGATCCTGTTGTTGGTCGTGAAAAAGAGATTGAAAGAGTTTCTCAAATTTTGAGTAGAAGAAAGAAAAATAATCCTTTACTTATTGGTGAACCTGGAGTCGGAAAATCAGCAATTGCTGAAGGTTTGGCATTGCGAATTATCCAAAAGAAAGTTTCAAGAATTCTTTTCGGAAAAAGAGTTGTTACGCTTGATTTAGCGAGTTTAGTTGCTGGCACAAAATACCGTGGACAGTTTGAAGAACGCATGAAAGCTGTAATGAATGAATTGGAAAAAAACGACGACATCATTCTTTTTATTGATGAAATCCATACAATTGTTGGTGCTGGTGGCGCTACAGGTTCTTTAGATGCCTCCAACATGTTTAAACCTGCGTTAGCTCGTGGCGAAATACAATGTATTGGTGCCACAACATTAGACGAATACCGTCAATATATTGAAAAAGATGGCGCATTAGAAAGACGTTTTCAAAAAGTAATTGTAGAACCAACTTCGGTTGAAGAAACGATTACCATTTTGAATAATATCAAAAACAAATACGAAGACCACCACAATGTAACTTTTACAGATGAAGCAATCGAAGCCTGTGTAAAATTGACCGACAGATATATGTCTGAACGCTTTTTACCAGACAAAGCTATTGATGCTTTAGACGAAGCAGGTTCTCGTGTGCACATAACAAATATTGATGTTCCTAAACAAATTTTGGATTTAGAACGTCAGTTAGAAGAAGTTCGTGAACTTAAAAATTCGGTTGTAAAAAGACAGAAATATGAAGAAGCGGCTAAACTTCGTGATGATGAGAAAAAATTAGAAAAAGATCTTGCAATTGCTCAAGAACAATGGGAAGAAGATTCTAAAAATAATAGAATTCAAGTTACCGAAGACAATGTTGCTGATGTGGTTTCTATGATGACTGGAATTCCTGTTAATCGTATTGCACAAACCGAAAGTAACAAATTAGCTAAGCTGCCTGAACTTATTGAAAACAAAGTGATTGGTCAAAAAGATGCAGTTTTAAAAATTGCTCGTTCTATTCAAAGAAATCGTGCTGGATTGAAAGATCCAAATCGTCCAATTGGTTCGTTTATTTTCTTAGGTCAAACTGGTGTTGGTAAAACACAATTGGCAAAAGTATTAGCAAAAGAATTATTCGATTCTGAAGATGCGTTAATTCGTATTGACATGAGTGAATACATGGAAAAATTTGCTATTTCTCGTTTAATTGGTGCGCCTCCAGGATACGTTGGTTATGAAGAAGGCGGACAATTAACCGAAAAAGTTAGAAGAAAACCTTATTGCGTAGTGCTTTTAGACGAAATTGAAAAAGCGCATCCAGATGTTTTCAACATGATGTTGCAGGTTTTGGATGATGGTTATTTGACTGATAGTTTAGGTCGCAAAATCGATTTTAAAAACACCAT
Source organism: Flavobacterium sp. (assembly GCF_027531705.1). Lineage (GTDB taxonomy): Bacteria > Bacteroidota > Bacteroidia > Flavobacteriales > Flavobacteriaceae > Flavobacterium. The sequence continues at coordinate 20,225 of NZ_JAPZSP010000038.1, forward strand.
TATCATCATGACATCTAATGTTGGTGCGCGTCAACTGAAAGATTTTGGTCAAGGTGTTGGATTTGGCACAGCTGCACGTATTGCAAATGCTGAGGATAATTCAAAAAGCATCATCGAAAATGCTTTGAAAAAAACATTCGCACCAGAGTTTTTAAATAGAATTGATGACGTTATTGTTTTCAATGCTTTAGAAAAAGAAGACATCAATTTGATTATCGAAATTGAATTGAAAAAATTATACGCTCGTGTTAAAGATTTAGGTTACAACCTTTCTTTATCTGATAAAGCAAAAGCATTTATTGCCGACAAAGGTTTTGATAAACAATTTGGTGCTCGTCCACTAAAAAGAGCTATTCAAAAATATGTTGAAGATGCACTTGCCGAAGAAATTATCACTTCCAAAATTGGTGCTGGTGACGAAATCTTTATGGATATTGAAGATGGCGCAGAAGAATTAACCGTTAAAATTTCAAAAGCTGAAAAACCAACCAGTTAATTCTAAATAAAAATGATTTATAAAATCCGTTTTGTGAAAGCAAAGCGGATTTTTTATTTTAAAATTATTTCACAAAACTTTATAATTTGCAAAAAAATTAACAACTCATATATTATTACTTTTACAAAAAAAAGAAATGCCTAGATTCGAGGAAAATAATTTACCAAAAGCAAAGCTAAATGCAAGTTCATTAAGCAAAGCAATTTTAATATTTAAATATTCAGATAATCACAAATGGAAATTCTATTTGGGATTATTTTTTCTTTTGCTAACAGGCGGAACAGCATTGGCTTTTCCTAAATTATTGGGAATGTTAGTCGATTGTGTCAATGCGAAAGATTTGGTGAAAGCCAAAAACATTGCGCTTGGACTAATGGGAATTTTGATGCTACAATCTTTCTTTTCGTTTTTTAGATTATCATTATTTATAAATTTTACTGAAAATACGCTGGCTAACATCCGATTGGCTTTGTATAGTAATTTGATAAAATTACCAATGACGTTTTTTTCTCAAAAAAGAGTTGGTGAATTAAATAGTCGAATTAGCTCTGATATTACCCAAATTCAAGATACTTTAACTTCAACCATAGCTGAATTTTTACGTCAATTTATTTTAATAATTGGCGGAATTATTTTCTTGGCAACTATAAGTCCAAAGTTGACTTTGATGATGCTTTCTATTGTTCCAGTAGTGGCTGTTGCTGCTGTTATTTTTGGCAGATTTATTAGAAAATATTCCAAAAAAGTTCAAGATCAAGTGGCAGAAAGTCAAGTGATTGTAGAAGAAACTTTGCAAGGAATTACAAATGTAAAAGCTTTCGCAAACGAATGGTACGAAATTGCAAGATACAAAGGCAAAATCCAAGAAATTGTAAAAATTGCTATCAAAGGTGGACAATATCGTGGTTATTTTGCATCGTTCATTATTTTCTGCTTGTTTGGCGCTATTGTTGCCGTAGTTTGGTATGGTGTAAGTTTGTGTATAAACGGCGAAATTAAAGGCGTTGGTGAATTGATTTCGTTTGTTTTATATTCGACTTTTATTGGTGCTTCGTTTGGTGGAATTGCCGAGTTATATGCTCAAATTCAAAAAGCGGTTGGTGCAACCGAAAGAGTTTTTGAACTTTTAGACGAAACGCCAGAAAATATAAACTCCAATCAAAATCAATCAACTGAAAAAATAAAAGGAAATGTAACTTTCAAAAATGTTGCTTTTCATTATCCATCTCGACCAGAAGTTCAAGTTTTGAAAGATGTTAGTTTTACTGCAAATTTTGGTCAAAAGATTGCGCTTGTTGGTCCAAGTGGTGCTGGTAAATCTACTATATCTTCGCTTCTATTGCGTTTTTATGATATTGAAAGTGGACAAATCTTAATCGATGATAAAAACATTTACGATTATGATTTAGAAAATCTTCGTGGTAACATGAGTATTGTTCCGCAAGATGTAATTTTATTTGGCGGAAGCATTAGAGAAAACATCGCCTACGGAAAACCAAATGCTACCGATGAAGAAATATTTTTAGCAGCCAAACAAGCCAACGCATTAGATTTCGTAAACGGATTTCCTGAAAAATTCGACACTTTGGTTGGAGAACGTGGAATAAAACTTTCTGGTGGACAACGTCAACGTATTGCAATAGCAAGAGCTTTGTTGAAAAATCCAAGTATTCTAATTTTGGACGAAGCAACCTCGTCATTAGATAGTGAAAGTGAAAAATTAGTACAAGAAGCTTTAGAAAATTTAATGGAAGGAAGAACGAGTATCATTATTGCACACCGACTTTCAACAATAAGAAGAGCCGATGCCATATTAGTTTTAAATGATGGAAAAATAGCCGAAAAAGGAACACACAAAGAACTACTCGAAATTGAAAATGGTATTTATAAGAATTTGAGTAATTTACAGTTTAGTGAATATTAGGTTTATGACCGCAAATTCGCAAATTTAAAGGAAAATAATTTGCGAATTTGCGGTAAATAAAAATCCCAAGCTATTAACTCGGGATTTATTATTTTTTACTTAGATTTTCTTCTGTCTCTTTCTGCTTTCAATAAATTCAATTCTCTACTTGTTTGTCCTGCAACAGAAGTATTTTCTTCTGCACGTCGGATTAAGTAAGGCATCACATCTCGAACAGGTCCGAATGGTAAATATTTTGCAACATTGTATCCGTGTGAAGCTAAGTTATAACTTATGTTATCACTCATTCCGTAAAGTTGTCCAAACCAAATTCTTTGATCTTTTATTTCAATATTGTTGATTTTCAACATTTCCATCAATTTATACGAGCTTTCTTCATTGTGCGTTCCTGCGAAGATTGCCATTTTATCAATATGCTTCATCATGTAGTCAACTGCAATATTATAGTTATCATCCGTTGCTTGTTTAGAAGCACAAATTGGTGTTGGATAGCCATTTTCTTCGGCACGTTTGTTCTCTTTTTCCATGTAAGCACCACGAACTAATTTCATTCCAATGTAGAAACTATCAGCTTTTGCTCTTTCGTGTAATGCCTTAAGATAATCCATTCTATCCCAACGGTACATTTGTAAAGTATTGAAAACGATGACTTTTTCTTTATTGTATTTACGCATCATATCTTCAACTAAATCATCGGCTGCATCTTGCATCCAACTTTCTTCAGCATCAATTAATAAGGCAACATCTTTACTATGAGCAGTTTTACAAATGATTTCGAAACGTTCTTTAACTTTATCCCATTCTGCTTGTTCTTCTGCAGAAAGTGGTTGCTTCTCTCCTACTTTTGTGTATAAATCCAATCGTCCTAAACCTGTTGGTTTGAAAACCGCAAACGGAATTGCTTGACGTTCTTTAGCAAACTCAACTGTTTTCAATGTCATTTCTAAAGCCGCATCAAATTGAGCTTCTTCTTCTTTTCCTTCTACTGAATAATCCAAAACCGATGAAACGCCTTTGGTATACATTTTATCAACTACAGAAAGGCAATCTATTTCATTTACACCACCACAAAAGTGGTCGAAAACAGTGGCACGAATTAATCCGTCAACTGGTAAATGTGCTTTTAAAGCAAAGTTGGTGACTGCAGTTCCAATTCTAACCAATGGCTCATTGGCAATCATTTTGAAAAGGAAATAAGCTCTGTCTAATTCGGTATCGCTTTTTAAAGCAAAAGCAACTTCGGTATTGTTGAAAATTTTGTCCATTTGTTTGTTAATAAGAAAACTAACTATCAAATTAAAATTGATGAATTAGTGATTATAGATAATGATTGCACAAATATAATTAGAATTTGATAATTTTTATTTAGAATTGGCTATTCTTTTTATCATTCCGTTAAAAATAAAAAAATGAAATGGCAGCATACTGTACCAATATAATCTTCCAAAAATTCCTCTTGGTCTGAAAGTCGCTATTTGATGCAAATAATTATTATCGTCTATTCTAAACTCGAGCCAAGCTTCGCCAGGAACTTTCATTTCTGCAAAAAGCAATAATCGTTTGTTCTCTTTATCGGCTAGCAAAACCCTCCAAAAATCAAGCGAATCGCCATTGTCTAAATGTGTCGGACTTGTTCTTCCGCGACGTAAACCAACTCCGCCAAATAGCTTGTCAATAAATCCGCGTAGTTGCCACATCCAATTGCCATAATACCAACCTTTTTCACCTCCAATTGACCAAATATTTTCCAGTACTTGTTTTGAATTTAATATTTTAATTTTTTTGCTGTCTTTCAAACATCCAAAGTTGGGTATTTGAATGTAATTTGTCAAATTTCCTTTCAATCGACTGCTTGTTAAACTATCTTTCCAACTTGAAATTACTAGGTTTTGTTCGATTTTTTCAAATGCAAGTTTAATGGCATCTACATAAGAAATTGGTTTTATTTTGAGCATTTTTTGAAGGCGATTGTCTTTACAAACAACTTCTACTTTCATGCTGTCAACCAGATTCATAGCCAATTTATAGGAAGTTGACGTAACAAAATACAACCAATAAGATGACAATTTAGGAGTCATGATTGGAATTGTAATGATAGCCAACTTGATGCCACGAGTTTTAGCATACAATTGCATCATTTGCTTGTAAGTAATCACATTTGGACCACCAATATCAAACGATTCATCGAAGCAATCTTCTCGATTTTGAACACCAATTAAATACTTCATTACGTCACGAATCGCAATAGGTTGTGTTTTTGTTAAAACCCATTTTGGCGTAACCATAATTGGCAATTTTTCACATAAATCACGAATAATTTCAAAAGAAGAACTTCCTGAACCAACAATGATTCCAGCTTTGAGAACTGTTAAATTTGGTTTTCCTCCATATAAGATTTTCTCAACATTATTGCGTGAAAGCATGTGCTTAGACAATTTTGGATCGTTGACAATGCCACTCAAATAAATGACTTGTTTGACCTTCATATAATCGGAATACAAATTGAAATTTTGAGCCGTTTTTGCCTCCATTAAATCAAATGTTTCCGTAGAACTCGACATGGAATGGATTAAAAAATAAGCAATGTCAATGTTTACAGGACAATTATCGAAATTAACTTCGTCTAAAAAGTCAACTTCCCAAATAGTTATCAATGAAAGTGTTTCTTTATCTAAACCTAAACGCATTTTGTCTCTAACGGCACAAATTACTTCATGACCTTGATTTAGTAACTCTGGAAGTAATCTTCGACCAACGTAACCGTTTGCTCCTGTTAGTAAAACTTTCATTTTTAATAATTTATAAGTTAATTAATCCTTCAACCACAAATTCCTATACTTTTTATCTTTATCATAATCGGAAGCTTGTTTTTCAATATTAAAATAACGATTTCCTCTAGGATCATTACCCACTCCAGCAAGATAAGCCCAATTTCCCCAATTGCTGCAAACATCATAATCAATTAGTTGTTGCTCAAAATAAGCTGCGCCATAACGCCAATCAAGTTTCAAATCATTACATAAATAACTAGCCACATTTTGACGACCACGATTGCTCATGAAACCTGTTAACTTTAATTCAATCATATTAGCATCAACAAAATCAACTCCTGTTTCGCCATCAATCCATTCTTGGAGTTGACTTGTGTTATGTTTGTTTACAGGTATTCCTTTGCTTTGAATTCCGGCTTGTTGAAAGAATTTGGCATTGTATTTTTTCATCATAAATCTAAAATAATCACGCCACAACAACTCAAAAACCAACCAATAAGTCGATTCATTGGCGCCAAATTGTTTTTCATATTTTTTTAATTCATCATAAATAAATCGCGGCGAGATACAACCTAAAGCCAACCAAGCCGAAAATTTTGATGAATAATCAGCACCAACTAAGCCGTTTCGAGTTTCCTTATATTCAGAAATACATTTAGTTTCAAAAAAATAATGATTTAATCTCGCTATAGCTTCTGTTTCACCACCATTAAATTGTAAAACTGATCTCGAATCTATTGGTTGAAAATCTAAACCTAATTCTTCTAATGTTGGTAATTTTAGAGGTTCAATTTCTGGAGATTTTATTTCTTTTGGTTCATCAAATGATACTCTAATAAAAGCATCTTTTTCTGTTTTTTTCCTGAAAGTAGTAAATACATCTGGAATATCTTTTATTGAAAAGGGCAAATCTTCAGCATGATATAATGTACTTGTGCTAAATGTTTTGAGCTCACATTTCAATTTGAATAATTCCTCTTGAACTCTGGCTTCTGTTTGTTTCTCTTCATATGAAACTTCACGTTTTGCAAAAACTTTAGTTACTTTATATTCTTGCACAATCTTAGGAATTTCAACTTCTGGTTTTCCTTTTAAAATCAATAAACCTGAACCAATTGCTCGCAAGTTTTTATCCAAATCAACTAGTGATTCTAATAAAAATTGTACTCTAAAATTTCCAGTTTTCTTAAATCCAAATTCAGTGGTAACGAAATTTGATTCGTCAAAACAATACACCGGAATTATTTCATCACTTTGTGAAATAGCTTTGATAAGTGTTTCATTATCATGTAATCTTAAATCAGTTTTAAACCAAACTATACTCCTTCTCATTTTTTTTATTTTATTATTTTAGTTTAATGTTACACGTTTTCAAACTTTTAAACCCTTAAACACTTAAACTCTTAAACTTATAGTTCATTTATATTTTTCAAATAATAATCCGCTTGTTCTAATAACGCTGTTTTGTCTTCTGGTTTCATTTTTCGCCAAACGTTGTACATCATTCCGATTCGTGGATTTTTGCCTAATTTATCTTCATTTCTGTCATAAAAATTCCAATACAAACTATTGAATGGACAAGATTTTTCTCCAGTCTTAAGTGCTTTTTTGTAGAAACAACTTCCGCAATAATGACTCATTTTATCAATGTACGATGCCGAACTTACATAAGGTTTTGTGCCTACAATTCCGCCATCAGCAAATTGGCTCATGCCACGAGTATTAGTAATTTCAACCCATTCGAAGGCATCAATGTAAATTCCGAGATACCAAGCATCGATTTCATCTGGATGAATTCCTGCTAAAAGCGCAAAATTTCCTGTAATCATCAAGCGTTGAATGTGATGAGCATACGCATAATTTAAGGATTGATTTATAGCATCTTTCATGCAGTTCATTTTGGTTTTTCCGGTCCAAAACCAATTAGGTAATTTTTCTTGATTGTTGAAGAAATTCATTGTGGCAAATTCAGGCATTTTGTTCCAATAAATTCCACGCATGTATTCGCGCCAACCAATTATTTGACGCACAAAACCTTCTAACTGATTGAATTCTATTTCATTTGGACGTTTTTGCCATTCTTGAATACATCTATCGATAACTTCTTTAGGTGAAATCATTTTTACGTTCATCGAAAATGAAATTCGAGAATGATATAATGACCACTCGTTAGGAGTCATCGCATCTTGATAACTTCCAAATAGTTGCAAACATTCTTCTGCAAAAAAATCTAATAATTGCAATGATTGTTCTCTGTTTATTGGCCAAACGAAGTTTCTAGCATCAATAGTTCCAATGGTTTTTATATCGGTTTTTGTAATCTCTTTATAAATTTCTGAAACATCATTATTGAAAACTAAAGGAGCAATTGGCTTGTGATTTTTCGGTAATTTCTTTCGATTTTCTCCATCATAATTCCATTGTCCAGTTAATGGTTTATCGCCTTCCATCATGACGTTGTGCTTTTTTCTCATTGCACGATAAAAACTTTCCATCAAATAGATTTTCTTGCCTTCAAAGAAATCTCCTAGTTCATTTCGAGATGTAAAAAAATGTTCCGAATCTACAACAGAACTAGTTATTGAAATCGTTTCGCAAAGTTTTTTTAAATCCAAATCAACTCGATATTCATCTGGTAATTGGTATTCAAAATGAGTGAAATTATGTTCTGAAATTAAGTTTTGAATATTTTTCTCAAAAGATTGCAAGTTGTTTTTATCATTTAGATAAATATAGATAACTTTATGATTATTAGCTAGTAAATCATTTTTAAAATCTTGCATTGCAGCAAATATTCCAACTACTTTTTGAATGTGATGGTTGGCATAATCGGTTTCAGAACGAATTTCCATCATCACATAAGTAACCGAATCATCTACAGTTTTAAACCATGAATGATTACTATTTAATTGATCTCCAAGAATTAATCGTAAGGTTTTTGGCATTATATTTTTTTTATTTGCAACAGATTTAAAAGATTAAAAGGATTTTAAAACCTCAAAACGAAAAAATCTGTGAAAATCCATTTAATCTGTGGCTATTTAGTTTTATTCATTCTGCATTTATCACTACAATATTTTACTTCGTCCCAAACTTTTTCCCATTTTTTGCGCCAAGTGAATGGTTTTTGGCAAACGATGCAGGTTTTACTTGGAAGGTTTTGCTTTTTTACTCCTCGCATTTTTAGGTTTATTTGGATTACTAACGTGTTTTTTCAAAATCCGTTTTCCTTCTTCTTTAACAGCATCATTTTTACGGAAACTCCAAACAATATCACTTGCTTTTTTTCGAGTTTCATCGATATCAACTATTGGAAAAGGATAATTTTTACCAATTTCGCAATGGTAAAATTGTTGTTCTATTTCGTTTAATTTCCAAGGCTCATGAATCAATTCTATTGGAACTTCTGCCAATTCTGGAATCCATTTTTTGATGAAAACACCTTCTGAATCGTGCTCTTCGGAGTTTTTAATTGGATTGTAAATTCTAATCGTATTTATTCCTGTTGTTCCCGATTGCATCTGAATTTGTGGATAATGAATTCCTGGTTCATAATCTAAAAATTGTCTAGCTAAGAAATGTAATTCGCGCCAATCTTGCCATAAATTAAATGTGAAGAACGAAACAACCATGGCTCGCATTCTGAAATTGATGTAGCCTGTTTGAACCAAACATCGCATGCAAGCATCCACAATTGGAACTCCGGTTTTTCCTTCTTGCCAAGCTTTTATATAGGTTTCATTTTTTGGTTTTATTAAAGAATCATAAGCTCGATTTGCATTTTCAAATTCCATTCGGCATTCGTCTTCAAATTTTTGCATAAAATGGCAATGCCAATGCAGTCTTGATACAAAATTCAACATGGCTCTTTTGTTTTTGGACGCTTCATAATGCTGGTTAGTATATTGGTAAACCATTCGCATACTAATGTTCCCATAAGTCAAATAAGGTGACAATCGGCTGCAACCTGTTCTACTTAAATTGGGTTTGGAAATGTGTTTGCTATAATTCACATGACGCTCTTTTGCAAAACTATCTAAATAGCGCCAAGCCCAATATTCACCGCCTTGTTGGAAGTTTTTATTTCGTGTGATTATTTCTGTTGGAAGTTCTTTCCCTTTAATTTTATCATAGAAATCAGGTTCCAAACTTTCCACTTTTAAAGCATTCAAATCAACCATTTTTGGAACATCACGCATTACTTGTTCCCAACGTTTGTCCCAATTGCTTCTGGATTTTAACTTTCGAATTACACCATGCATTTGTGATTGTTTCCAATAAATTTCATTAGAATCAAAAAAACGTTGCATTTCAATATCTCTATCGAAAGTGATTTTATTTCCAATTTCCTGATGTGAAAAAACAGTTTTTATATCATATTTTTTATTCAATTCATTAAAAACTGATTGCACTTCGCTATGAAAAATATAAATACTTGTCGCAATGGAATTTAATTTTACTTGCATTTCCTGCAATGACTCGAAAATAAACCGCCAATGACGAACATCAGAATCATCGTAATTCATTAAAGATGGTTCAAAAAAATAAACTAATAAAACCGGAAGTTCTTCCTGTTGAGCCAAATAAAGTGGTTCGTGATCTGTAAAACGTAAATCACGTTTGAACCAAACAATATTTATAGCTTTTTTAGTCAATTTTATGGTGATGAATTGTGTATTTTATTTTTTAAACCACATAGAAATCATAGGATTTTATTTGTGCTTAAGTCGTTTTACTTTACATAGATTCCATAGTTTTATGAAAGCTTTAATTTATTTCATTTAAAAAATTAATGAGGTAATTTCTTTATCAGGTTTTGCGTAGCTTAATCGATCTAATTGAATGGTTTTGTGATAACTATCTAAACCCGAACAAGTAATAGTATTGGCTTTTTCTAAATCAATAAATCCATCTTCTAGCAAACAATTTTTTGGAATATATATTTGAGTAATTTCACCAATAATCATAGTTGTGCTATTTATAGAAATATCAATTTTTTCTTTAAACTCTACTCCTAATTGAATGTTACTTTCTGCAACAAAAGGTGAGTAAAAATCGTTTTTATATTCTGATTTTAAATTAGTTGCATCAAATTCAGAGACTCCTTTATCGTATCGAGCCGAAGTTTGATGTGCTTGCTTGTAAATGGATTCATTAATATGATTGATTGTAAAAAATCCTGTATCCAAAATATTTCGCATCGAGTCACGCTCTGGTGGACTTGGTCTAAAAATCAATCCTATCAATGGTGGATTGGCTCCAATATGAAAAAATGAACTAAAAATGGCTAAGTTTTCATTGCCATTTTCATCAGAAGTTCCAACTAAACTTACACTTTTAAATCCGCCTAAACTATTTATTAGATGAACTCTTTTTTGTTTTTCAAGTTGTTCTATTTGATCTTTATTGATATGAATTTTACTCATTTGAAATTTAATTTATAAAAGGTGAATCCATTTTCTTTCACTATTCAATTTGAAAGTTCCAATATGCTCTTTATTCCATTCGTTTGGAGCTATTAATGAAAGTGAATTTGTTCCGTCATTATTGGCATACAAATGATAAATTTCACCGATTACAGGCTCAAATGAGAATTTGGAGTTATAAACCAATTCGTTCCATTCGAATTCTTCCATTAATTTTTCGTATTGAATTTTAAGTTCGTTAAACTTATTTTCAAACTCTTTATTTACATTGCTTATTCCTCTACTTTTCCACGATACAACATCGTCCATTTTGATAACTGGAGCACCAACACTTGTAGAATAAGACAACAAACTCGCATTGTAACCTTCTTCTTCTGAAAAAACTACATTATCTGGTTTCTTACTTTCCATTTTATCTTTTAGAAATTTTATTATTTGAAATTGAACGTTGCAAATTGCATTTAAATCGGTCAATGCCTTCTACTCTTTTCGCTACGTGCTTGGTTTTGCAATTTTCAACTCGCTCTCGCCACAATTTATAGCTGCTAAATTTCAATTCTCTTTTCATCAAAGCTTTGACATCGGCTTCGGCTAAACCAAATTGGAATTTTATGGCGTCAAAAGGAGTTCGATCTTCCCAAGCCATTTCTATTATTCTATCAATTTGAATTTCAGATAGATTTTCTTTTTCTATGGTTGCAATAATTGGCTTCAAAATATTTTGTTTAGCTTTTTTTAATAAATATTAAACAAAATTAAACTATTTATTTTGTTTTAAAGAATATTTTAATAAAAAAATAACTTAAAACACATTCGATTCAGATAGAAATAATATGCTTATTTTTGTTCAAAATTTACAAATTAGTATGCAATCAATTGAAGCCAACGGATATTCTATTTATTTTAATGAAAAAGGATATGAAGAAATTAACCAAATTATAATTCAAAAAAAATATTCTTCAATTTTCATTCTTGTTGATGAACATACTAACGAATATTGTTTGTCCAAATTTTTACCCAATTTAGCAACTGAAGTTTCAATAGAAATTATAGAAATCGAAGCTGGAGAAGGAATTAAAAACATTGCTACTTGCGTTGAAATTTGGTCGATTTTATCAGAACTTGGAGCTGATAGAAAAAGTATGATTATCAATCTTGGTGGTGGCGTAATTACAGATATTGGCGGATTTATTGCTTCTACTTTCAAACGAGGCATTGATTTTATAAACGTACCAACTACTTTATTAGGTATGGTTGATGCATCAATTGGTGGAAAAAACGGTGTTGATTTGGGTAATTTAAAAAACCAAATTGGAGTAATAAATGTTCCTCAATTGTTATTGATTGATACCAATTTTCTTGAAACATTACCTCAAAAAGAAATGCGTTCAGGTTTGGCAGAAATGCTAAAACATGGTTTGATTTATGACAAAAACTATTGGGAAGAATTTCTAGATTTATCTAATATTGATTTTGCCGATTTTGATACTTTAATTTATCGTTCAATAGAAATTAAAAACGAAATTGTAAAACAAGATCCAACTGAAAACGGCATTAGAAAAGCGTTGAATTTTGGTCATACACTTGGTCATGCTATTGAAAGTCATTTTTTAGAATCAGTTACACCTTTGCTTCATGGCGAGGCAATTGCTATTGGAATGATTTTGGAAAGTTATATTTCAAAAGAGAAAGGATTGTTGTCCAACGAAGAATTCCATCAAATAAAATATACGATAACTGACATTTTTGAAAAACATATTTTCACTGAAAGTGACATCAAATCCATTCAAAATTTACTCATTCACGACAAGAAAAATGAGTACGGAAAAGTGCAATTTGCATTGATAAATGGTATCGGAAAAATCATCATTAATCAATCGGTTGAAAATGAATTAATTATTAAAAGTTTCGAAGATTATAAAACTTAATATTTTTTTAATAAAAATGTTGCAATTCGCTTAATTTATTTTTTACATTTGTCGGAATGAATAAAAAGAAAAATAGCACTACTAATAGCACTTTCACGCTAAAAACCAATACGGGTTTTCAAGTATTGTGTGTTACTTTTTTAACTTCAATTAGAACTATTTTAGGCTTGTTTTTAGAGATGATAAAATCTGAAACCGAAAAACTTCCTATTGTTTATGCTAATATTAGAGTTTGAATCATAGATTAATACAGCATTTTCAATTAATCTTTCAAATAATTTTATTTCAATGAACACAAGATATTTCGACTTAATAAATCAAACTTACTATTTTCCTCAAGAAGAGTTTAACCTAAATAAAGAAGGTGCTTTGCAATTTCATAACATCGACTTAATGAAGTTGGTGGAACAATATGGAACTCCGTTGAAATTCACTTATTTACCTCAAATTTCCAACAACATAAAAAGAGCTAAGAATTGGTTCAGAAATGCGATGGAAAAAAACAAATATGAAGGTAAATATTATTATTGTTATTGCACAAAAAGCTCTCATTTTGAATACATTATGAATGAGGCTTTCAAAAATAATATTCATATTGAAACATCTTCAGCATTCGATATCAATATTGTTGAGAATTTATTAGAAAACGGAAAAATCAATAAAAGCACTCATATTATATGTAATGGTTTTAAAAGAGATCAATATATTACTAATATTGCCCGATTGATTAATAACGGACATAAAAATGCTATTCCAATTATTGATAATTATGAAGAATTGGATTTGCTTCAAGCAGAAATTAAAGGAAAATTTAAAATTGGAATTAGAATTGCTGCCGAAGAAGAACCTAAATTTGAATTTTATACTTCTAGATTAGGGATCGGATATAAAAATATCGTTCAATTTTACAAAAAACAAATTCAAGAAAATGACAAATTGGAGTTAAAAATGCTTCACTTTTTCATTAATACTGGAATTAACGATACGGCTTACTATTGGAATGAATTGGTAAAGTGTATAAAAGTATATATTGCACTCAAAAAAGAATGTCCAACTCTTGATGGGTTGAATATAGGTGGTGGATTTCCAATTAAAAATTCACTGGCATTTGAATATGATTATCAATACATGATTGACGAAATCATTAATCAAATAAAAATTGCGTGTGACGAAGCAGAAGTTGATGTTCCCAATATTTTTACAGAATTTGGTTCGTTTACAGTTGGAGAATCTGGAGGAGCAATTTATCAAGTTTTATATCAAAAACAACAAAATGATAGAGAAGCTTGGAACATGATTGACAGTTCGTTTATCACAACATTACCAGACACTTGGGCTATCAACAAACGTTTTATCATGCTTGCAGTAAACCGTTGGAATGATACTTATGAAAGAGTTTTACTTGGCGGAATGACTTGTGATAGTGATGATTATTACAATTCTGAACAAAATATGAATGCCATTTATTTACCAAAATACAATAAAGAAAAACCATTGTATATAGGTTTCTTCAATACTGGCGCCTATCAAGAAACTATTGGAGGTTTTGGAGGTTTACACCACTGTTTGATTCCACAACCAAAACATATTTTAATCGATAGAGATGAAAACGGAATTCTAGCAACCGAAGTTTTTAGCGAACAACAAACTGCTGATGACGTATTGAAAATATTAGGTTACACCAAAAAATAATACATTTTAACTTTGGAATTTTAGAAAAATAGTTTTTCTTTGAAGTCCAAACTACAATAATAAACATTAAACAAACAAAATGAGCAAAGGACCAATAAGTCAGTTTATTGAGAAGAATTATCTTCACTTCAACGCTGCTGCTTTAGTAGATGCTGCCAAAGGATATGAGCAACATTTGCTAGAAAATGGAAAAATGATGATTACTCTTGGAGGAGCAATGAGTACTGCTGAACTTGGAAAATCATTAGCAGAAATGATTCGTCAAGACAAAGTACATATTATTTCATGTACAGGAGCAAATCTTGAAGAAGATATTATGAATTTAGTAGCTCACAATTCATACAAAAGAGTACCAAACTACAGAGATTTAAGTCCACAAGACGAATGGGATTTATTAGAAAATCATTATAATAGAGTAACTGATACTTGTATTCCTGAAGAAGAAGCTTTTAGAAGATTACAATCGCATTTATATGATATTTGGCATAATGCAGATTCAAAAGGAGAACGATATTTTCCACATGAATTTATGTATCAAATGATTAATTCTGGTGTTTTGAAACAATACTACGAAATTGATCCTAAAGATTCTTGGATGGTTGCTGCGGCAGAAAAAAATCTTCCAATTGTAGTTCCAGGTTGGGAAGACAGTACAATGGGTAATATTTTTGCTTCTTATTGTATTAAAGGCGAATTCAAACCAAGCACAATGAAAAGCGGAATTGAATACATGATGTGGTTGTCTGATTGGTATCCAAAAAATTCTGGTGGTAAAGGAGTTGGTTTTTTCCAAATTGGTGGTGGAATTGCAGGAGATTTTCCAATTTGCGTAGTTCCAATGTTATACCAAGATATGGAAATGCATGATATTCCTTTCTGGAGTTATTTTTGCCAAATTTCCGATTCAACAACAAGTTATGGTTCGTACTCTGGTGCGGTTCCAAATGAAAAAATCACTTGGGGCAAATTAGATATTCATACGCCAAAGTTCATTATCGAGTCGGATGCAACTATTGTTGCTCCATTAATTTTTGCTTATTTATTAGACCAATAAAATATATTTATGAGAAGAGTTATTGTTGATTATGCTAAACTAACAGGAGATATTTTAAACTTATTAGTTGAAAAATTTCCTGACGGATATGACGATTCAGACATTATTCGCTTTAGAAATGCCCAAAATGAACTTGTAGAAGCTGTTGAAGTAAGAACTGAAGACACTATTTATTTAGTAAAAGTAAGTACTAAACTGGCAAGCAGAATGGAGAAATTTGACGAAGATGATGATTTAGATTCAGTAATCGAACCAATTATTCCTGTTGCTGGTTTGGATGATGACGAAGATGCTCCTGGAGATGACGACGATGTAGAAGAAGATTTACTAAAAGACAAAGGTGGCTCAGACGATGGTGACGACGACGATGACGACGATGATGATGAACCATCAGATAATTTTGACGATGACGATGATGACGAAGAATAAATATTAAATACCAATATTTAAAATCCCAAATTCCAATGTTTAGTATGGAATTTGGGGTTTTTTTATAACATAAATTTTGGAATTTGGAATTTGTCTTTTGGAATTTCCCTAAAGATATCTTTCTTCAAAAACTCTTTGATGGTGGTTTTGATGACCAATAATAATAAATCCTAAAGCTCTAACCGACATTGGATTGTTGTTGGCTGTTCCTACTCTTAATAATTTATCATCAGAAAAAGATTTGAACAATAACAATGTTGCATGTCTTACTGCAGATAATTCAGTTAACATATCCATGATGCTTCTTGAATTTGCATTGGCTTCATCCACATAATCGTTTTCTTCAAAACCTGGTAAATCGGTTTTATCATTTCTTGCAAATCGCAACGCACGATAAGCAAAAATTCTTTCTGCATCAATTAAATGCAAAATAATATCTTTTATTGTCCATTTTCCTTCGGCATATCGGTAATCAAATTTATCCATTGGAATATCTTGAACAAATTTAATAAAGCGATGTAAAGAAATTTCTAATTCTTCTACTAGAGTATATTCATCAGAAACTTGAGCGATGTAATTTGCGTAGAAAGGTGCGTATTCGTTTGTGTTTAGTTGGTTTGGTTTCATTTTTTAATTAAGTAAATAATTTGATCTGTTAGTAACTTTAGGTTAAGCATTAAAAATCAAAAGTACAAAACAAACTTTAATCCCGAGTATTCTAGAAACCTTAAAAACCAATTTCTTAAAATAACTTTAAGCAGAAATTTTGTTAATACGTTATACTTTCTCCATCATTTGGAATAAAAACCTTGTCAGAAAGTCCAATTTTTGAAACTTCTGCTTCTAATTGTTTTCTTGTTGTTGGACAATGATTTACAGCTTCTAGATGATTTGCGATAACTTGGTTTGGTGCATTTTTTACGAATTTTAAAATGTCATCCATTCGCATTAACAAAGGTTGAAAAATATCTAATTGAGCTGTTCCAGAAGCCACCACAGCTATTTCAGGTTTTAATTGTGTCAAAACTTTGTGAACATCATCAGTATAAATGGTATCGGCACTTAAATAGATTGATTTTTCGTTCGGTAATTCTATGTGAAATCCCATCACATTTCCCATTGGTTTTGCTACAAATCCGTATCCATGAACTGCAGGAATACCTTGAATTTTTCCGCCTAAAAAAGGGCTTTCTTTCCAATATTCAACAGTTTGGGAAACGTTTAATCCTTTTTTTCTTAAGGTGGCTTCGTCTTTTATACTGCAAATAACTGGAATTTGTTTAAGGCGAAGAAAATTTTCGGCTTCTTTGTCCAAATGGTCTGGATGCAAATGCGTAATTAAACAATGTGTCGTTTTATCAACGATATTAATTGCATTGCTTGGTAAATCTACAATAGGATTTCGTTGTGGTTTGAAACGGAAAAGTGTAAAAGTTGGTCCAGCTGTTCCTTTTTTTCCAAGCATTGGATCAACTAATATAAAATTTTCTCCAGTTTCTATGACTAAAGTGGCGTTTCTTAAATGATGTACTTTCATTATTTAATAGTTTTAAATTGAAAGCACAAAGTTGCCCAATACTAAAATAGATTCCATTGATTCAAATCAAGAAATTAAATTCTTTTTCTAATTCTGCTCAATGTTTCGGGCGTAATTCCCAAGTAGGAGGCAATATGATATTGAGGAATTTGTGATAACCAATCCGGTTTATTTTTCATTATATCGAGATACAATTCTTCTGCAGTATTAACAAAATGGTTGAATTCTTCGGTTTCTTTATTGACAACAATTCGTTGGAAAATGGTTTCTACAAACAACTTACCACAATTATATTGGTCGGTAAAAGTCGAAAATATTTCTTTAGATAAAACTCTCAAATCTACATCAGTTAAACATTCCTGGTATTTTTTTGTAGTGGTAGAATGCGTAAATGAGGAAAAATCGGTTATAAAACCGGCATCTGTAAAAAAATTGATGTTTTTTTCTTTGTCGGTTGTTGCATAATATTCTCGAATGATTCCTTGATCTAAAAAGCGAAGTTCATTATCTATCGTTCCATTTTCTAAAATGATTTCACCTTTTTTGAATGATTTTACAGCAAAAGTATTTACAAATTCTTCTAAACCTTCTTTATTAAAAGGAAATTCATTGCTAAAAAATAAAGATAATTTGTCTGCTTCTTTCATTTTCAAGTGCGCGTTTTTTCTAGGTTCGCTTAATAATCATACCAAAAATAAAATAATAATAAAAATCTCAACGCATTAAGCCGAATTCCTGCTAGCATTAGTATTTCCGAACAATGATCGCATTACCAATTTTTCATAAACTTCCAGTAATTTAGCATCACTTCTACCCTTTTTGATTTCGTTGATTTTCATCAAAGCATATTGCTGAATCGTTAACAATGGTAACACAATATCTTCACGCATTTTGATTGAAGCTTTTCCGTCTGGATAGTTTTCCATTAGTTCTTTATGTCCTGCAATTTTTAGTAATAATCGCTTGGTTTCTTGAAATTCATCAAAGATTATTTGCCAAAAATCACCAAACTCAGCATCGTTTTTCATGTACTGCGTTAGCGGAAAAAAGGATTTTGCCAACGACATCATACTGTTTTCTAATAACGTTCTGAAAAATAAAGACGTATCAAATAATGTTTGTACTTTGTCCCATTCACCCGATTCTTCAAAATGTTTTAAAGCCGAACCAACTCCAAAAAAACCAGGCACATTTTGCTTCATTTGACTCCAGGAACCTACAAACGGAATCGCTCTCAAATCCGCAAAATCGAGACTTTCGCTTGCATTTCTCTTTGATGGACGACTTCCAATATTGGTTTTTGAATAATAATTCAACGTACTCATTTGCTCCAAATAAGGAATAAACTTAGGATGATTTTTGAAACTCAAATATTTTTGATACCCAATTTCAGAAAGTTCGTCAATGATTTTTTTATCGGAATCTGACAAATTGATGCTTTCATTTTTGTAAATCTGATTGGCAACTCCAGCACTTAGAAGATTTTCTAAATTATAACGACAAGATTCTGTTGTTCCAAAATTTGAACTAATAGTTTGCCCTTGAATTGTCAACTGTATTTCTTGATTCTCAATTTCTGAACCTAATGACGCATAAAATTTATGCGTTTTTCCACCACCACGAGCTGGCGGACCACCACGACCATCAAAGAAAACAACTTTAATTCCGTATTTTCTTGAGATTGTTGTTATGGTTTGTTTGGCTTTATAAATTCCCCAATTTGCCATCAAATAACCGCCATCTTTAGTTCCGTCAGAGAAACCTAACATTACGGTTTGTTTGTTGTTTCTATTTTTTAAATGTGCAGCGTACTCTTTATTAGTGTACAATTGCTCCATAATTTTATCAGCATCTTTCAAATCATCAATCGATTCAAATAACGGAACAATATCTACTGATGGATTTTCCCAATTGCATAATTTGAATAATGCATAAGTTTCTAAAACATTCAAAGCACTTTCATTGTTGGAAATAATATAGCGGTTGGCTCCTAATTCGCCATTATTTTCTTGAATTGTTTTTATTGCAAAAATAGAATCTAATGTTTGCTTAGTCATTTCATCGTTAAACAAGTCGGAAGAAATATTTCCGGAAATTGTGGTTAGCAATTCCATTCGCTTTTCACTTGAATACGAAAAGTAATTTTTGAAATCTTCGTTACCAGTTTCGAAAGAAT
>NZ_JAPZSP010000052.1 GCF_027531705.1 Flavobacterium sp.
TATAATCTGCAATCTGTTTAAATCCTCACCGAATCCGGAACCAAAACCGTATAATCGCCACCATTTCGTAATACATCACGAACAATACTTGTCTAAAATAGAAACCGTGTTCTTATTGACCGCTGCAAAAACTTCTTATATTTCGTCAAGTATTGTTCGTGATGTATTACGAAATGGTGGCGATTATACGGTTTTGGTTCCGGATTCGGTGAGGATTTAAACAGATTGCAGATTATAGAATTATATTTAAAAAGCTAAAAGTTAGAAATAATTTTTAGCTTTTTTTTTATGGAATGCGGAAAACTGTAATTATTGTAAAACTATTTTTATATATTTACGATTGATTACAAACGCTTGCAAATAATTGTATATATTTGTTTGTGGCGCCTATATACAAGTTGGTAGATATAGTATTTCAGATTTCCAAAACAAAATTTTCTTAAAAAAAAACAACAAATAAATTTCTATTCTAAATATATTTGTATCTTTGTATGGAAACAAATTAAACTGAATGAATAAATTTAATGTTATATTTTTGACTGAAGCAAGGGAATTTTTGCTTGAAATTGATGAAAAAAGTCGGGACAAGATAATTTTCAATATTGACAAATCAAAAATAAAAAATGATAATGAACTGTTCAAAAAATTAAAAGGAGAAATCTGGGAATTTAGAACTTTATATAACAAAACATATTTCAGAATTTTTGCTTTTTGGGACAAAACAGAAAAAATTGAAACATTGGTTTTGGCAACACATGGAATAGTGAAAAAAACAGGAAAAACTCCTGAAAAAGAAATTGAAAAAGCAGAAAATATAAGATTGAGATATTTTGAACTTAAAAATAAGAGAAATGAAAAATAAAGAAAAAGAATTAGAAATGTTCTCTTTTGACAAAATTAAAGATGAATTCATTGGAGAAGTTGGAACCGTAAAAAGAACACTATACGAACAAGAACTTCAAATGGAAATTCTTGGCGATCTAATAAAAAAAGTTCGTATTGAAAGAAATATGACGCAAGAAGAACTTGGAAAATTAATAGGTGTTCAAAGAGCACAAATATCAAAGCTTGAAAACAATACAACTAATGTCACAGTTGAAACAATTTTGAGAGTTTTCAGTGCATTAAAAGCCAAAGTGAATTTTAATGTAGAAATCTTAAATAGTAACGTAAAAATTGCTGGATAAAACTACATCTACTAACACACGTTTGTGCTAATGGCTAGGTAATTTTTCATCAGAAAACAATCCGCCGAATCAATTTTTTTGGTTTGGCTAGTAATCAAACTACGCCACTAGCACAAGCGCGAGAACGTTAGCGGCAAGTATAACAGACATTACCCAAGAATTTCTAACTGCTTAAAGACAGGTATTAACAACTTCCCTTTTTCGGTAAGATTGTATTCAATGTGCAAAGGTTTTTGCTTAATGACAATTTTTTCTAACAAACTAACTTCTTCCAATTCTCTTAAAGCGACAGACAAAGTTTGCTTGTTTGAACCTTCTATTTGGCGTAACAAACTACTAAATCGCAAAGGTGCTTCAACAGCTAAACGAAAAATTTCAGGTTTCCATTTGCCAGAAAGCAACTTCAAAAGTCCTTGTGCAGGACAAGTTTCATTTTCAATAATTTCTTTTTTAGTAGTCATAATTTTCTGACTTATTGCATAGTTAAAATTAAGTCGCCAACTTTGCACAAAGATAAACAAATGGTTTAAGACACTTAATAAAAATGAAAGTAACTTATCTTATTTTAATCACAATATTCACAATTGGCAATACAAGTTGTCAATCTCAAACAAAAAAGAAAATGGAAAATAACAACCCTTTAATGTGCAACCCTGAAAGTGGTATTTGCGAAATACAAACTAACATAACAAATTCAGCAGACAGTAGTTTGGTAAAAGCAAGCAAAAAACCTTTGAAAATAATTTATTACACCGACCCAATCTGTTCTTCTTGTTGGGGCATTGAACCACAACTACGAAAACTCAAATTAGAATACGGGAACAATATTGAAATTGAATACAGAATGGGTGGCTTGCTTCCGAATTGGAGTTACAATAGTGGTGGAATTAGCAAACCTTCTGATGTTGCTCACCATTGGGATGAAGTAAGTGTTTATTATGATATGCCAATAGACGGAAATGTATGGTTAGAGAACCCTTTGCCTTCTTCTTATCCACCTTCAATTGCATTTAAAGCAGCACAAATGCAAGACTATGAAAAGGCAATTTTGTTTCTTCGTGAAATACGAGAAATGGTTTTTCTTCGAAAAAAGAATATCACAAAATGGGAACATTTAGAATTTGCAGCAAAAAAAGTTGGGCTTGACACTGTTAAGTTCAAAACTGATTATGAAGGAAAAGCAAAAGAACTTTTCGAAGAAGACTTGAAATTAGGCAGAGAATTAGGGGTAAGAGGTTTTCCGACAATATTTTTTACAGACTCAGCAGGCAATAAAGAAATGGTTTATGGTTCAAAACCATACAACACATTCGAAAATGCTTTGGTTAAATTGTATCCTACAGCTTCTAAAACGATTTATGACAAAACCTGGAGTTCTGTATTTTCTATATATCATTCATTGACAGCAAAAGAGTTTTCCGAATTAACAGGAACACCAAGAAATGAAAGTGAAAAATATTTGGACGACTTAAAAGCAAAAGGACATTTAGATAAACTGACAACAAAAAACGGAGCAATTTGGACACTAAAAAATACCAGCCGCTAACAGCAGTTACAAGAAATTGCTAGGCATGGGATTTATCAGAATTGGTAATTGTTGAATCAAAGTTTTGTCTATATTTGTAATTGGCAGTGAATGAAGTACGTAACTTCTTGTAGCTACGAAACGTTTTCTTTTTAAAATTTTTTAAACTCTACTCCTCTTTCTTAACAACCTTCCTAGCAACCTCAATTTTAAACTTCTTTCCTTTCATTTTTTCATCGCGAATGTTAGAAAGAAATTGTTTTACTTTTTTAGATTTTACGGCGGCAAACGAAATGAAATCTTTTACTTCAATCAATCCCAAATCGCCTTTTTCTAGTTTTCCTTTTTGAGAAAAGAAACCTACTATGTCAATTTTGTTTAATTTGTTTTTCTTTCCGCCGCTAACATAAATCGTTTGAAATTCAGGTGGTTTTGGCAAAGTTGTGGCGTTTTCTACATTTAAAACGGGCATTTTATAATCTAAATAATCCATTTTTTTCTCGCTTTCGTGAGCGATTATATAAGCCGTTCCCGAAGCTAACATTCTAGCCGTTCGTCCGTTTCTATGCGTGAATTCGTCTTCTTTTAAAGGCAAATGATAATGAATTACGTGCTTCATTTCGGGAATGTCCAATCCACGAGCTGCTAAATCGGTGGTTACCAAATAACTCACACTTCCATTTCTGAACTGAATTAAAGCGCGTTCACGTTCGTCTTGATCCATTCCGCCGTGATAATAGGTCGAATAAATTCCTTTTTCGTTTAAAGTGTCGCTAATGCGTTCGGCAGCATCACGATGGTTGCAAAAGATAATCGCCGCCTCCGATTTTAAGGAACAAAGCAAATGGAAAAGTGAATTGATTTTGTCTTTTTCTTTAGAAACGACCATTTTCAAACTCAAATTCAAGTTTTCTTCTTCTGTCGGAATAAAATCCAAAACCGTCGGATTGATAACTCGAGTATATTTAGGAATTTCAATATCAGAAGTTGCCGAAACCAAAACGCGTTTGTTCAACTTATTCAATCTTGAAATAATAAAATTCATTTGCTCATGAAAACCCAATTGCAACGATTTATCAAACTCATCCAAAATCAAGGTTTGAATGTTATCGGTAGAAAAAGTGCCTCTATCGATATGGTCGGCAATTCGTCCAGGTGTTCCAATCAAAACCGCTGGTGGATTGGATAAATTCTTGATTTCTGTTTCGATGGAATGACCGCCGTAGCAAACATTTACTTTGTAATCGGTTCCCATTTTTTTCCAAACTTGCTCAATTTGCAATCCCAATTCGCGTGATGGCACTAAAATTAAGCATTGAACATCTTTGCAAGTATCGTCCAACATTTGAAAAATCGGCAACAAAAATGCCAATGTTTTTCCAGAACCTGTTGGTGAAAGTAATAATACATTGGCGTCGTTCAAGATGGTTTCTTGCGCAGCCACTTGCATTTCGTTGAGTGCTTCAATCCCTAAATTGAGAAGAATATTGTTGGAATGTGGATTTTGATTCATTTTGCAAAGATAATGGAAAAGTTGGCATAGTCTACTGACAGTTATTTTCACACAAATTTCACTAATTTGCACGAATTATTGTGCCTTTTATTATTTCACTAATTCAAACTTACATTTAAAAATTTGTGGAATATTTTAGCAATAGAAATTTGTGCTAATTAGTGAAATTCGTGTAAAAATTTTATATTTATCCAACTTCACGAATTCCAAACAATCTTAACAGCAGAAATTTTTTCAGATTCAATTCTGATTTCGTTGCAAACAGAAAATCCATTTTTTAAATAGAATTTTAAAGGCGAAACATAAGTTGTTCCGTCTAATTTAGAGTCATTATTATGATCAATTACCCAACCAGAAAGCTTATTTTCTATGGATTTTAAATGATTTAACAATTTTTTTCCAAAACCTTGATTTTGAATTTTAGAATTAATTATTATAGCAAACCATTTTTCGTTTTCTCTAGTAAAAGTTATCGCCCAACCCTGAATTTCATCAGATTGATCTTGAAGTAAATAATGCTTTTTGTCGGACAAATTATTCAAATAAGTTTCAAATTCTGCAACCGATTGATAAGCTAATTTTTCAGGATATTCAGCATTCCAAAGTTGGCAGATGAATTCCTTTTCGTAAACTTCTAAATCAGATTTTGATTTTACTCTCATTTTCTTCTTCAAAAAGTAATTTTATATTTTCATACGAGTTTTTCATCGCATCTTTTATTTGTTCTGGGTTTAGCCAAGCTACTTTTTCAATTCCTTCTTCGGCTTGTGGTATTGGAGTTCCTTCAAAATTGGTAGTCATTTCAAACCAATGTGTGATTTTTAATCTGTAAACACCATTTCTTTTAAAAATGTGATAAGTTTTTTGAAGTTTTCTAGTGATTATTAAATCTTGAACTCCTGTTTCTTCCTCGACTTCTCTTATTGAACAATCTTCAATTTCTTCACCTTTATCACAACCACCTTTTGGCAAATCCCATTTTCCGTTTCTAAAAATGAATAAAACGTCGCCATTCTTGTTGTAAACCAATCCGCCACCCGCTTTTTTGACAGGGATTTTTTCTTTAACTTTCTTTAAAATTTCCTTTTCGTCAGGATAATACAAATAAGCTTTCCTAATTTTATTGTTGAACATTTTGACTATAAGTTGCTCTATATCAACACTTTCAAGTAAAAATAGTTGAAAATCTGTTTCTTTGGCAACTTTATTTGTCAAAAAAAGTGGTTTATCGTTCACAAAAACTTTATACATTTGTAGTATGATTTTTAATAAAGAAACAGCCGAAAAAACAGCCGAATTGCTTTTACAAATAAATGCAATTAAATTGAATCCGTCAAATCCTTTTAAGTGGGCTTCTGGTTGGAATTCACCAATTTATTGCGATAATCGTCTAACACTCTCATTTCCAGCGATAAGAAATTACATTCGAGATGAGTTTTCTAAGCAAATAACTGAAATTTATGGCAAACCAGATGTCATTGCAGGTGTCGCAACAGGTGCAATTGGCATTGGCATACTTGTTGCAGAAGAGTTAGGACTGCCATTTGTGTACGTTAGACCCGAAGCAAAAAAGCACGGAAGACAGAATCAAGTGGAAGGTTTTTTGCAAAAAGGACAAAATGTTGTCGTGGTAGAAGATTTAATTTCGACAGGAAATAGCAGCTTATTAGCCGTTGAAGCACTAAAAGAAGCTGGTGCACATGTAAAAGGAATGATAGCCATTTTTACCTATGGTTTTGATGTTGCCGAAGAAAATTTTAAAAATGCCAATGTAAATTTGAACACATTAAGCAACTATAACCATCTTTTAGAATTAGCCGTAGAAAAACAATATATAACAGAAAAAGA
>NZ_JAPZSP010000023.1 GCF_027531705.1 Flavobacterium sp.
TCCCATCCCGAACAGAGAAGTTAAGCCCGCCTGCGCAGATGGTACTGCCATTTGTGGGAGAGTATGTCGCCGCCTTTTTTTAAAACCTCAATCTTTACAGATTGAGGTTTTTTTGTTTTAAAAACTTTGTAGAAAAATAAAACAAGTGATATGCGATGTTTGGTTTCCACATTGTACAATAAGTATTTAATTTATGATATAGCAGGCTTTTTTATTATAACCTCACCTATATGACTGAGTTTTTTTGGAGTTAATTATATTTTTAAATAAAAAAAGCAACATCTTGTAATGTTGCTTTTTTTGAATAGTATTGTAACTGTATATTATCCGTGAACTGTTTCTGATTTTCCATAATTGGTGATTAGTTCTCCTTCAAATTCTAACCATTCTGCCCAACGTTTGTCAATATTAACTTTTTCTGTGTATTTTCTGGCAAACTTTAGAAAAGTTGTGTAATGACCTGCTTCACTTATCATTAATTCTCTATAGAATTCTGCTAGTTTTTTATCTTCAATATTTTGAGATAATACTTTAAAACGCTCGCAACTTCTTGCTTCAATCATCGCAGAAAATAATAATCTGTCTATAAAAGAATCATTTCTACTTCCATCTTTTTTCATGAACTTGAAAAGTTCGTTTACATAGTGGTCTTTTCTTTCTCTACCTAATTTTAATCCGCGCTCCTTAATTATGTTGTGAACCATTTGGAAGTGTTCTAATTCTTCTTTAGCTATTTCCAACAAATCAGTAACTAATTCTTCGTGTTCTGAATTATAGGTTATGATTGTAATAATGTTTGTTGCAGCCTTTTGCTCGCACCAAGCATGATCTGTTAGAATTTCTTCAATGTTTGATTCAACTATTGTAACCCATCTTGGGTCGGTTTTTAATTTTAGACCTAACATTTTTGTGTATTTTTAATTTGTTGTAAAATTAAATCTTTTCTTTGTAATTGTATTTGATATTATGCTAAAATCTAAAACTTTATTAATTATTGGCTTTGTTTGGCCGGAACCAAAATCATCTGCTGCTGGTAGTAGAATGATTCAGTTAATTGATCTATTCCAAGCGAATGACTATGAAATAACTTTTGCATGTACTGCACAAAATTTAGAATTTTCAGAAGATATTTCAGTTTTAGGAGTTACAGCAAAAACTATTGAATTAAATTCTTCAAGTTTTGATGACTTTGTAAAAGAGTTAAATCCAACTATTGTTTTATTTGATCGATTTATGGTGGAAGAACAATTTGGTTGGCGTGTTTCAGAAAGCTGTCCAAATACTTTAAAAATGCTTGACACAGAAGATTTGCATTGTTTACGTCAAGCAAGACAACTTGCAGTTAAAGAAAATCGAGAGTTTACATATGAAGATTTATTTTCAGATGTTGCTAAAAGAGAAATTGCGAGTATTCTTCGTTGTGATTTATCGTTGATGGTTTCGGAATTTGAAATAGAATTGCTTCAAAAGCAGTTTAATGTTTCAAAAGATTTATTGTTTTATTTGCCAATTTTTGCAGAAAGATTGAATGAAATTTCATCTATTGCAGAACGAAACGATTTTATTTTTATTGGAAACTTTTTGCATGAACCAAATTGGGATTGTGTAAAATATTTATCTGAAATAATTTGGCCTCTATTAAATAAGAAATTACCTGATGCTAAAATGTTGATTTATGGAGCTTATCCATCACAAAAAGTTTTGGAGTTGCATAAGCCGAAACAAAATTTCTATATTAAAGGAAGAGCAGATGATGCTTTAGAAGTTATAAAAAACGCTAAAGTTGTTTTAGCACCGATTCGTTTTGGTGCCGGAATTAAAGGCAAATTACTTGAAGCGATGCAATGTGGAACTCCAAGTATAACCTCTTCAATTGGAGCAGAAGCTATGGCTGGAGATTTTGAGTGGAATGGTTTTGTGAAAGACAATCCAAATGAGTTTGTAGATGCAGCTGTTCAACTTTATGAAGATGAAAACTTATGGAAACAGGCTCAAGAAAATGGATTTGAGATTTTAGATAAACGTTATAGAAAATCACTTTTTGAAAAGTATTTTATTGTTGAAATTAATTCGCTTTCAGATAATTTGAAACAACATCGTAATAAAAATTTTATTGGTTTGATTTTGCAACATCATTTAGTTTCTAGTACAAAGTATATGAGTAAGTGGATTGAGGAAAAGAATAAGAAATAATAGAGTTTATTTATTCTGACTTCTATTCAATACATTACCTAATTAGCCCTGATTGGAGTGGCACGAAGTAGAACGGAAAGCAGGAATATGGAAACCTAAAATGCCCGAACCATTCGCTCCAAAATAAAAAATCCCGCTCATTTCTGAACGGGATTTGTATTTATATCACTTTTGATTATGCTAACATCGTCACTGGATTTTCGATAAACAGTTTTAATGTTTGTAAAAATTGTGCTCCTGTTGCGCCATCAATTGTTCTGTGATCGCACGCTAATGATAACATCATAGTGTTCCCAACTACGATTTGTCCGTTTTTAACAACTGGTTTTTCGATTATGGCTCCAACTGAAAGGATTGCTGAGTTTGGTTGGTTGATAATTGAATTAAATTCAACTATACCAAACAGTCCAAGATGAGAAACTGTAACTGT
>NZ_JAPZSP010000007.1 GCF_027531705.1 Flavobacterium sp.
CATTAATAATACTTTGAGCAATTCAAAGAATATAAATTCAAATCTTTCTATTTATTTATCTAAATCAAAAGAAAAGAAATATGAGTATTATATCAATAATCAATTTTCAAATAACAGAAATAGCACATCGCTTAACAACGAAGTAAAGTCCTTTAATAGTTATAATTTGAGTATAGACGGAAGTTATTATTTTAATAAAAATTGGAAAATTATCTCTAATTATAACTTATATACCCGACAAAAAACAGATGATTTCCAAAGTAATCTTACTAATCAATTATGGAATGCAAGATTGCAACGCACCTTTAAAAATGATGAGTTTACTGCCTACTTTTTGGTTAGAGACATTCTTAATCAAAACATAGGAATTGAACGATACAACTACAATAACGTAATTGGAGAAGAACAAAATGATAGATTAAAACGCTATGTCATGATTGGTTTTACATGGAATTTTAAAAATAAACAATAGTTGAAAACAAAAAAATTACAAGCAATGAAATCATTATATTTAGTAATAACTGTACTGTTTTTTTCCTTTTCCTCAATAGCTCAACAATTTGTTGATAAAGCCGAAATTGAGTTTGAGGTCAATACCAATGTCAAGAAAAACATGAGTAACAATAGTTGGGACGAAATGATGAAAGAAAATCTATCGGAACTAAAAACATCATTTTGGACTTATAGTTTTGCCAACAACAAAAGTCTTTTCAAATTTAATCGTTGGAGTGAGAAAACAAGAATTCCCAAAAATCAAAAAGACCAAGATGAAGAAAAAAGTTGGTATTATGATTTTAATACCAATACTATGAGTTCTCAAAAACAGGTTGTTGGCTCTAGTATTGTAATTTCAGATAGTATACCGCCTATTGAATGGAAAATTACAAACGAAAACCGTGAAATTGCTGGTTATAATTGCCGAAAAGCCGTTGGGAAAATCTTTGGTGATGTTTATATATTTGCATTTTATACTGATGATATTACCATTACTGGTGGACCATGCTCAATTAATGGATTACCTGGAATGATTTTAGGACTCACAATACCAAGATTATATACTTCATATATAGCAACCAAAATAAATTTAACCGTTACAAATCCAACGGAAATAAAACCTATTACCGCTAAAAAAATGTATTCAAATCTTGAATTTAGAACTCTAATTGAAGACAAAACAAAAGATTGGTGGAACTATGGAAACGATGAAGAAGAGAAAAAAAGAGAAAAAAATGTTTTTCTTTGGAATGCATTTCTCTAAAATTTATATGACCATCGTCAACTGAATACGTTTTCGGTCT
The DNA here is from genome assembly GCF_027531705.1 of Flavobacterium sp. Classification (GTDB taxonomy): domain Bacteria; phylum Bacteroidota; class Bacteroidia; order Flavobacteriales; family Flavobacteriaceae; genus Flavobacterium. The sequence goes on from NZ_JAPZSP010000007.1 coordinate 1,299, forward strand.
TCATCTACCTCAACCACTTTTACTTGAACGTGTTGGTGGAGTTTTACGACTTCGTTTACATCAGAAACAAAACCAGCTTTTAGTTGCGATATGTGAACCAAGCCGCTTTCTTTTACTCCAATGTCTACGAAACATCCAAATGCGGTGATGTTGTTTACAATTCCTGGTAAAATCATTCCAGTGCGAACGTCTTTTATGGTTTTTACATTTGGGTCGAATTCGAAAACTTTGGCTGCTTTTCTTGGGTCTAATCCTGGTTTTACTAATTCTTTTAAAATGTCTTTTATACCAAGAATTCCGATGGTTTCGTTGGTGTAATTTTCGGGTTTTATTAAATCGATTTTTTCTTTGTTGGCGATTAATTCGTTAACCGAAATTTTTAAATCTTTTGCCATTTTTTCTACAATTCCATATGCTTCTGGATGCACCGCCGAATTGTCTAACGGATTTTTTCCGTTGTGAATTCTAACGAATGCTGCTGCTTGTTGATAGGCTTTTTCTCCTAATCTTGGCACTTTTTTTATTTGTTTTCTGTCTTCAAATGGACCATTTTCGGAACGATAAGCTATAATGTTTTCAGCCATCTTCTCACCTATTCCACTTACATAACTCAACAACGATTTACTCGCAGTGTTAATATTAATTCCAACTGAATTCACGCAGCGAACAACAACTGTATCTAATTCTTCTTTCAATTTTGTTTGGTCAACATCGTGCTGATATTGCCCAACTCCTATCGATTTTGCGTCGATTTTTACCAATTCTGCTAATGGATCAGAAAGTCGTCTTCCGATAGAAACCGAACCACGAACGGTTACATCATAATTTGGAAATTCATCACGAGCAATTTTACTTGCTGAATAAATTGATGCTCCAGCTTCGGAAACTACAAAAACTTGAACTGGTTTATCGAAAGCAATTTTCTTAATGAAAAATTCGGTTTCACGACTGGCGGTTCCGTTTCCGATTGAAATGGCTTCAATATTATAAGCGTTTACCATCGATTTTATCTTTTTCATTGCCATAGCAGTTTCATTCTGTGGCTGATGTGGATAAATGGTTTCGTTGTATAACAAATCGCCTTTTTCATCCAAACAAACAATTTTACAACCGCTTCTATAACCTGGGTCGATAGCTAAAATTCGTTTTTCACCCAATGGTGGCGCTAATAAAAGTTGACTCAAATTTCCAGCAAAAACGTCAATTGCTTTAATATCAGCTTTGGCTTTAGCTTCTTGCAAAGTTTCGTTGGAAATGGCTGGATGAAGTAATCGTTTGTAACTATCTTCAATAGCTAATTGAACATGAGAAATTGATGGACTATTATTGTTTTTGATTATAATCTCATCTATCAAATCGTAAGTTTCGTCAATATCAGTTTCAATTTTTAGTTTTATGAAACCTTCATTTTCTGCACGAAGCATTGCTAATAATCTATGTGATGGTGCTTTTGATAATGGTTCTGACCAATCAAAATATTGAGAGAATTTTTGTGCCGCTTCTTCTTCGGCTTTCTTTTTAACAACTTTAGTTTCAATGACTGCTTTTCGGTTATACAATCGTCGCAAACTTTGACGAACAGCAATATTTTCATTTATCCATTCGGCAACAATATCTCTTGCGCCTTGCAAAGCTTCTTCTTCATTTGGCACATTTTTATTGATAAATTGAGTTGCCAAGAAATCTACATCATCGTTTTTTTGCGATAAAATCAAATTTGCCAATGGTTCTAATCCGTTTTCGCGAGCAACGTCAGCTTTGGTTTTTTTCTTCTTTTTATAAGGCAAATACAAATCTTCAATTTCTTGTAAATCAAATGATTTTTCTATTTTAGACTTTAATTCTGGCGAAAGTTGACCTTGTTCTTCGATAGTTTTTAAAATACTTTCTTTTCGTTTTACAATTTCATCGTATTGTTTAGAAAGTTTGGCAATAGTTTCCACCTGAACCTCATCAAGATTTCCGGTTTGGTCTTTTCGATAACGCGAAATAAACGGAATAGTACAATCTTCTGAAAGCAATTTTAAAGTTGCTTCAATGTTTTTAGGCGTTGTGTTTACTTGGCTTTGAATGAAATTTATATTGGTCATTTCGTGTTTTTTTAATCTTGAACGATAAAATCTTTTGGGTCTTCTTTTTTGAATTCTGGTTGAATATTAATGTGGTTAATGTGGAATTGTGTAAACAAAACTTGTTCTATTTGATGCAATAAATCGTTAAATTCACTCATTTTTATGTCTTCCGAACAGTCTAAATGTGCTTCGAGATGTAATTCTTCATCATTTAAATGCCAAACGTGAATGTGATGCAATTTTCCAGCTCCCGGAATTTTGTGAACTTCTCTAACTATTTCCTTAATATCAATATGTTCTGGCGTAAAAAGCATTAGCATTTTGGTTGATGTTTTGAGCAAATCAATTCCAACAACTATTAGATAAACGGCAATTAAAATGGTCATCACGCTATCAACCCAAAACCAACCAAAATATTTCATCAGTAATCCGCCAACTAAAACAGCAACCGAAGCCAGCATGTCGGTAAATAAATGCAAGTAGGCCGATTTCATATTGAGGTTGTGTTCTGCATCTTTTTTTAGCATTAAAGCCGAAACTCCGTTAACTGCAATTCCTAAAAGAGCCATCCAGATTACCAAACCAGACTTAATTGGATGCGGATTATAAAAGCGTTCAATTGCGCCATAAATTAAAAACAAGGCTACAATAATTAAGGTTGCAGCATTTACAAAAGCAGCAATAAGTTCGGCGCGTTTAAAACCAAAAGTATGATCAATAGATGCTTTTCGGCGCGATAATTTATTGGCAACTAAACTAAAAATTAAGGTAATTACATCCGAAAAATTATGTAAAGCATCTGAAATCAAGGCTAAACTTCCCGAAATAATTCCACCAATTACCTGAGCTATAGTGATGAGTAAATTGAGAATAATAGAAAAAACTAAATTTCTTCCTTTTACTTCGTGTTTATGTATGTGAACTTTAGACAATTGATGATGAAATTAAATTATATATTCTGAATCCTAAATTAATATATAAAAGACCTATAGGTATATTTAGAAAAAGTAAAAAAAGAGAAATCAATATTGATTTTCTGTGTTGTCTATGAATAGCATAACTGTACAAAAGCTGAAAAGTTAAAAAAGTATTTGCAAAGAATGCGGCTACAATAAAAAAAAGAGCAATATAAATAGTGCCATGAAATTTTGTGATATAGTAAAGTAATAAAATAAGGCTTCCTAGTAGAAAAGTAAAAAAAGCTACTCGCCTACTCATATTGATTTGTTCTTTACATTCTTTTAAAAAAAACTCCATGTTTAACAACTAATTTTATCAACTCGTGTTGCGTGTCTTCCGCCTTCAAAATCGGTATTTAAAAATGTATCCACAATTTCTATTGCTTGTTGAATAGAAGTAAATCGCGCCGGAATACTTACCACATTAGCATTGTTATGTTGGCGCGCTAGCGCCGAAATTTCTTTGGTCCAACAAAGCGCTGCTCGAATACCTTGGTGTTTGTTAACAGTCATGGCAATTCCGTTTCCTGAACCGCAAATTACTATGCCTAAATCGGCTTTTCCTGTTTCTACATCTATAGCTACTGGATGACCAAAATCAGGATAGTCAACACTGTCAAAAGTGTCTGTTCCATGATTGATTATTTCGTGACCTTTAGCTGTTAAAAAGTCAACAATTGCTTTTTTATAATCTGGTCCTGCGTGGTCATTTCCTATTGAAATTTTCATACTTATTTATGTTGTAGTTGTGGAAACAAATTTAGGCATTCTTATTTGTATTTCTGTTTGATTTTTATAAAAATACAACTTCCTGATTTACTTACTATAACGCGAGATTGTTGATAAAATATTTTCATAAACACCTGTAAATCATTGCTTTTTATTTAATTTAAATGTTAAAATTTTCGATTGTTAATAGCGTTTTACAAATCGTTGATATTCAGCTAACTTTAAATTAACATGCTTTGTTGACAACTTTAGATAGAAAAGTAGAACTTTTTCTTGGTTGTATTGGTATAATTTGTAATCCAAAATTGGATTGAGAAAATCTAATTTAGTTTGTTCTTTTTTTAGAAAAGTTATCAATAAGAATTTTTGCTTTTTCAACAGAAACTAACAACTAAAGTTATTTACAAAAACTATCTTTTTTAGGTTGTCAACAACTGTTAACTATTTCTAAAAAATACTTCAAAATTAGGTTTTTAACCTTAAAAAAATATGTTGATAAATCGGTATAAAAAAAGATAACTTACAAATCAACATCTAAATTTAAAAGTTATTGTAACAATTAACACGCTATAATAACCATCATAGATTAATTTAAATTTAAATTTTCTTTTTGTTGTTTTTAATAGATGTTGAAAACTTTCGATTTTTAGAAAATAGAATAAAGAGAAAAGAAAATAGATTTTATACTATTTTTAAATTTGAATTTAGATTATCTAAAATCTTTTTTACTTTTTCGATATCGTTTGGATGCACTTTTAGAAGAATGCCACCGTAAGCAAAAGTTGCTAATGGATCAACTGCAATTAGATTTTCGTTTTGAAATAAATACGGAATTCCTTCATGGTCTAAAATAGATTTTAAAACAATGATTTCGTGAGCAAAATTGAAAGTAGCAACGGTTTGAAAATCTTTCATTTCTATTTTTTTATAAAGATACAAAAGTTATATTTTAGATAAATCTTATTACTTACTACTTTAATCTTAATACTTCTTCGTAATTTTAAACTTTATTAGAAAAAGATTATGAGTAAATTACCAAAAAAATTTGGAAAAAAAGAGAAAACATTCTCTGAAAAGATTTTAAAAATACTATCAAAAAATGCCAATAAACCATTCAATTACAAACAAATATGTGCTGTTCTTGAATTGAACGATACCAAAAGCAGAAACGAAATTATTAAAGATTTAAAAATTCTGGCTGCTCAAAAAGTGATTATTGAAAGCGAGCCTGGAAGTTATTTAATAAAAGCTGTTTCACAAGATTATTACGAAGGAACTATCGACATGACTTCTCGAAGAACTGCTTATTTTATATGCGATGAATTTGAAGAAGATGTTTTTATTCCGACCATCAACCTGAATCACGCTTTAGATAAAGATAAAGTAAAAGTTTATGTTTACAACCGTCGTCGTGGTAAAAAACCCGAAGGTGAAGTTATTGAAGTTTTAGAAAGAGCTAAAACAGAATTCGTTGGCGTTATAGATATTCAAAAGAATTTTGCTTTTGTTTCTACGGCTAATGCTAAAATGTACACCGATATTTTTATTCCAAAAGATAAATACAATGGAGCTGTACAAGGTGATGTGGTTGTGGTTAAAATTGAAGATTGGCCAAAAAAAGCTGATTCGCCTTTTGGTTCAGTAATCAACGTTTTAGGAAAACCTGGCGAACATGATACCGAAATTCACGCTATTCTTGCCGAATATGGTTTACCGTATGATTTCCCTGTTGAAGTGGAAGTTTTTGCACAAAAATTAGATACCGCTATTCATCCAGAAGAAATTGCAAAGCGTCGTGATATGCGCGATACATTGACTTTTACCATCGATCCAAAAGATGCAAAAGATTTTGATGATGCCTTATCATTCAAAAAATTAGAAAATGGAAATTACGAAATCGGGATTCATATTGCCGATGTTTCGCACTATTTACAAGAAGGAACCATTCTAGATGATGAAGCTTATAAACGAGCTACTTCGGTTTATTTAGTTGATAGAGTTGTACCCATGTTACCCGAAGTTTTGTCAAATTTTGCTTGTTCACTTCGTCCAAATGAAGAAAAATATACGTTTTCTGCTATTTTTGAAATTGATGAAAAAGCAACGGTTCGCAATCAATGGTTTGGTAGAACGGTTATCAATTCTGATCAACGTTTTGCTTATGAAGAAGCGCAGGTTATTATTGAAACTAAATCTTCAACAATTCCAGCTGAAATTTCATTAACTGGAAAAGAATATAAAGCATCCAATGAAGTTACGGAAGCAACTTTAAAACTAGATGAATTAGCAAAAATTCTGAGAAGAAACAGAATGAATAATGGCGCTATTTCATTTGATAAAGTAGAAGTAAAATTCAACTTAGATGAAAAAGGTGAACCAGAAGGTGTTTATTTCAAAGTTTCAAAAGATGCTAATCATCTTATTGAAGAATTCATGCTTTTAGCAAATAGAAAAGTGGCTGAATTTATTGGTAAACAAAAGAAAACATTTGTGTATAGAATTCACGATGAACCCAATGAAGACAAGCTTTTTGCAATGCAAGCTTTGATTATGAAATTTGGTTACAAATTAGATTTACGCGATAATAAAAATATTTCCAAATCATTAAATCAATTGATGGAAGATGTAAATGGAAAAAAAGAACAAAATTTGATTGATACATTGGCTATTAGAACAATGAGTAAAGCCAAATATTCAACAGAAAATATTGGTCATTACGGATTAGCTTTTGATTATTACAGTCATTTTACATCGCCTATTCGTCGTTATCCTGACGTTATGGTACATCGTTTGCTACAGTATTACTTAGATGGTGGAAAAAGTGTTGATGCCGATGTTTATGAAGAAAAATGTGCCCATTCGAGTAATATGGAAAGTTTAGCAACCAATGCCGAACGCGATTCTATTAAATATATGCAGATTAAATTCATGCAAGATCATAAAGATGAAGAGTTTTTGGGTGTGATTTCAGGTGTTACCGAATGGGGAATTTATGTTGAAATCATTTCTAATAAATGTGAAGGAATGTGTAGAATTAGAGAAATAAAAGATGATTATTACACTTTTGACGAAAAACAATATGCTTTGGTTGGACAAATGTCAAAAGATTTATTACAATTAGGCGACGAAGTTTACGTTAAAGTAAAAAACGCCGATTTAGTTAAGAAACAATTGGATTTTCATTTTATTAGAAAGAATTCATAATTTTTGTAACAATTACAATTTTACTAAGTCTTTAAATTAAAAAGAAAGTATGAAAAAATTAGTTTATAGTATATTGTTTATCAGTTCGATAACTTTTGCACAAGTTGAAAAAAACGTTGGAGATTTTACCAAAGTAACATCATTTGATCAAATAGATGTTTTATTGGTTCAAGGAAATGAAAACAAAGTAATTTTAAGCGGAGCTGATGCTGAAGAAGTAGAATTGGTCAATAAAAATGGCGAATTAAAAATCAGAATGCCATTAACCAAAATGCTTTCAGGCGATAATGTTTCGGCAACTGTTTATTACACTAAATTAGAAGCTATTGAAGCCAATGAAGGTTCAAGAATTTCTTCAGAAGATATTTTTACAACAACTGCTTTTGATGTAATTGCTAAAGAAGGTTCGCAAATAAAAATCAAATTAGAGGTTAGCAGATTGTCATTACGTGTGGCAAATGGTTCTATTGTAAACGTTCAAGGAAAAGCTACTAATCAAGATATTATAGTGAATTCTGGTGGAAGTTATGAAGCCAAAAAACTAATTACCAACCAAACTGTAATTACTACAAACGCTGGTGGCGAAGCCGATATTTATGCTACAGAATTAGTTGATGCTAAAGTAAGAGCTGGTGGCGATATTACCGTTTATGGCAATCCAAAACAGTTAAACCAAAAAATAATCGCTGGAGGAAATGTGCGAAAAGCGAACTAAAAAATAGTTTTGAAGTTGAAAAAGTTTAGGAGTTTATTGTTTTTTAGTTTAACTTTACTTCTAAACTCTTAAACTTTTCAACTTCTAAACTCAAATAATGATTAACGATATTCTTGCTGCCTTTCCTTGGGGAATTTTATTAGCTTTTACTATTGGACCAGTATTTTTTATATTACTAGAAACCAGTATAACTAAAGGATTTAGAGCTGCAATGGTTTTTGATTTTGGTGTTGTATTTGCCGATGTTGTTTTTATTTTAATAGCTTATTTCAGTACCAATCAAATTCTTGAAAAACTTAAAGATGATCCAGGATTATTCATTTTTGGTGGTGTTGTTATGCTTAGTTTTGGAATTATTTCTTATATAAAAGAGAAAAAAGATTTTAAGAAAAAACAAGAAGAAGACTATGATGATGAAGATAACATCAAGAAAAATAATTATTTAGGTTTATTTTTTAAAGGATTTTTACTAAACTTCATCAATATTGGCGTTCTAGCTTTTTGGATGGGAATTATAATAGTTTTTGGTCCAAAACTAAATATGGAAACCAATAGAATTATCCTTTTTATTTCGGTTATAATCATTACTTACTTTGCTGTAGATATTCTAAAAATATTGGTTGCCAAACAACTAAAAAGCAAATTAACACCTTTCAACATCTACAAAATAAAACGTGTTATAAGCGTTATCTTAATGATTTTTGGTGGTTTCTTAATGGTACAAGGTTTCTTCCCAAAAGAAAAAGAAATGATAAAGGAGAAATTGGAACAGTTGAAGGAGTAGTTGAAATTATATTATTAAAATCTAATTAGATTCTTCAGTATAACAAAAAAGAAAGTTCATATCTCCTGCTAACGCGAGCTTCTAGCTCGTGTCTACACAAATATTCAAGAATTCGTTATTAATCTGAAAGTATAGAAAGAAGTATTATAATAATAGTTCATTTTCAAATTTAAAAATGATTGACCACGAGCTAGAAGCTCGCGTTAGCGTTATTAGATTCTGAGGAACGAAGAATGATAAAAAAGTGTTTAAATTTCTATATTTGAAAATAACTTTACTCAATTTTTCTAGATTCTTTCAGAATAACAAAAACAAAAAAAGAGACACATTTCTGTATCTCTTCTTGAGGCATCGTCCGGATTCGAACCGGAGTAGGAGCTTTTGCAGAGCCCAGCCTAGCCGCTCGGCCACGACGCCAATTTATTTATTGGATTGCAAATATAATACAAAAATCCCAAAAAGCAAATTCCAAATTCCAATTTAAAAAATATACTTCTTAAGCTTGGAATTTGGAATTTTAACTATTGGAATTTCTAGTTTCTGTATTCTTCCATTTCTATTGTAACGGCTTCAACATCACCACCAATAGGCGGATTTAGTTTAGAAACGGCTAATAAAATTCGGGAAACCGCTGGAATTTCTTTGAAGATTCTTGTTATGATTCTGTTGGCAACATGTTCCAGTAAATGCGAACGAATTGCCATTTCTTCTTCTACAATTTTGTTTAAAAGTACATAATCAACTGTATCTTTTAATTCATCAGAAAGTGAGGACTTGCGTAAATCGGTTTTTACTTCAAGATCAACTCGGTAATCTGAACCAATTTTTCCTTCTTCTTCAAGACAACCGTGAAAAGAAAAAGTGCGTATATTTTGGAGTTTTATTGTTCCCATTTTATCTGTTGTATTTTGGATCTAGTTTGGTGTATCGTTGCGTACAAGGGCAATTACTGATGTTTTGGAAAATATCTAAACCAAGAGTAACCATGTGTGTTCCTGTATTATAAGCAAAAAAAGCATTTGTGGTTAGTTGATAAGAATAAGCAAAGTAAAAGTTGTTTTTCTTTAAACCAGCCATTGGACCAATATTTAAAGGTTTTGCGACTTGATCATTTAGGAAACGATACGAAATACCAGCCCAGTAATAACTTTCAAAACCAAGCGATCTAACCTTTAAATTTAGGTCGGTTATCGAACGATTATCGCTTTCATAATATTGAAAATGCATTGATGGTTCATATTCTATTCTATCGTTGTTTTCTGATTTCAAAACCAAGCTTGTGTAGATATTATAGTTTCTAAGTTTATTAGGCTCTTTTAGAATAAATCTGTCTGTTTCTTTTTGAAGAATATTATTTGCATTTGCCGTAAAATCCCAATTTTTTTGACGGTATAAAAAACCTACATCAAAGTTGGTGTTAGTCATTTCTCTATTATCTGTTATAATAGGATTTAATTGATATCCATCGGTGAAATTATTAATATCAATGTTGAAGTTATTTTGAACAAATGAAATTCCTAACGATAAGTATTTATCATCATAATAATCAAGAATTAAGTGATGAGCAAACGAAACTTTGAAACCTTTTTGATTGGTGTTTCCGTTTTTATCATTATACATAAATAATCCAATACCAGAACGTTGTCCTAATCTTCCATCGGCAGATAATGATTGGTTGTCTGGAGCTCCTTTTATTCCAACCCATTGAGTCAAACCGTTGACTCTTATCTTGATATTATCACCAATTCCCATATAAGTTGGAGAAACAACTGCAGGATTATCACCTAGATATTGAGTAAAGTTAGGAATTGTTAATTCTTGAGAATAACTTTCAATAAATAGTAAACAGAATAGTATTTTTAAATATGTTTTCATTTTTATCTATCTATAAAGTGTAACGTTTCCAACAAAAGTTCTACCAGCTCCATCATTTACCTCAACAAGATACCAATAATCTCCTGCTGGCAAAGGATTTCCTCTATATTCTCCATACCATTTTTCATGTTTTCTCAAAATGGCAACTTCTCTTCCGTATCTATCAAAAACTTTTGTTATTATATTATCAAAATTATCAATATTTTCGGGAGTCCAACCTAAATCTGGTGTGAAATAATTTGGAATTTCAATCTCATAGAAAGTAGCAGGGATTTGAACTGTTTTTTCGCATCCATTATCATCAATTACAGTTATTATTTGTTGTCCAGTGTAGTTTATAATGTAAACATTATTACTACCATTATTATTTCCGTTAAAAATAAAGTTGTAAGGATCCTGTCCACCGGTTGCAATAGCTGTAATTTGATTTAAGCCTGTTTCAGAAGCTGAAAGTTCTAAAACCACAAATGGATCAAGTACTATGTTTTGAGTTTGCTGAATGCACCCATTGTCGTTTTTAATATAAACAATATGATTTCCCGGTGCAACATTAGTAAATACGTTAGAGTCTTGATAATTATTTTGATTATCTAACGAAAATTGTGTTGTTGGTAGTAAATTATCATTTATAAAAACTTCAATATTATATGTTTGTGAATCACAATTTTTTGGAGCAACAAAATTTGAACTTAAGTCAACAGTTGGTTTCATTGTTCTTGTATAATCAGTTTTACATCCATTTGCATCTCTCACATATACAGTATAGGTTTGTCCACCAAATACTCCTGAGTTTACAGTAAAAGTATTTGTTCCGTTTGCTGCATAATTATTTTCGTTATTAAAACTAAATTCATATCCGTTTAGACCTGGTGTTCCTCCGCTTGCTGTTATTGATATACTACCACTTTCTCCATCGCAAACAGCATCTACAACAACAGGAGTATTATACATTAGAGCAGATGGTTCTGTTACTGTTCGCACTATTTGATTAAAACAACCATTGGCATCTTGGTATAAAACGGTATAAGTTCCAACTCCAAGATTAGTAAGTGTTACTTTATCTGGATTTAATGGATCTATTGTTTGTGCTAGGTTTGGTGAAATAGCAAATTGATATGGTTTAACACCACCAGAAAGAGTAACACTAATTTCTCCATTTTTTTCACCTGCACATTTCACGTTTTTCACCGTTACTGTTGGTGCAGTTAATGTAACAGGTTCTGATACTAGTATTGCTGAAGATAATTGATTACAGTCTCCACTAGTAACATAAACATAGTATGTTTCACCAGGAATAATAGAACCTTCAATATTATTAAATTGACCATTAGTGTTTGGCCCTAAAATATTTGTTCCTGAACTATCTTGTAAATAATATTGATAATTTCCTAAGCCACCAGTTGTATTTGTAACAACTATAATTGCATTGTCATCGTTATTACAATTAACTTCAATTACATTTGATTCTAGGTCAATAACTATTGGTGCAATAGGATTTATTGATATTTCGTTGGTTAAAACAGGCGTACAATTTTTAGAATCTGTTACTGTATATTGAAATACTCCTGCTCCACTTGTTGGCATGGTTGCATTTAAAATAATTGAAGAAGTAAAACTTAGACCGTTTACAATATAAGGTGGCGTTCCACCAGTTGCAGTAATTTCTACTTGTGGTGTAACTGCACATGTTAAACCTGTTTGAAGTGACAATGTAGCCTGAATAGGTGTTGGTTCATTTATCGTAAACGGTGTTAACGAAACATCACAATCCCAACCATCTGTGACACTTAAAACATATCCTACTCCAGCACCTAATCCTGTAAATGTTGGACTCTGTTGTGGACCAACTATAGTTCCATTAGGATAGGTTAATGTATATTGATAACTTCCTTGTCCGCCAGTTACATTTGTAACCGTAACACTTGCATTATTATCTCCAAAACAATCTAACAAATTGGTAGATAAATTATAAGTAGCTGAAATGATAGTTGCCGGATTAAGAGTTATTAGTTGATTTGCTTCACAACCAATTGCATTTGTATCTCTAACCAATACTCTATAATCACCAGAACCTAATCCTGTAAATACAGAAGTTAAACTATAACTATAAGGGCTTACAATTGTTCCTGAAGGCATAGAAACCAATTGATACTCATATGAACCCGAGCCACCTATAGTGCTTGTTACGGTTATTGTTCCTTTATCATTAATGCATGTTACAGGTGAAGTTTGTGCAATTGTAAGTTGTAATTCCTGAGGTGAACCAATACTAATTACATTCGAAATTTTGGTACAATCTTCATAAGAATTATTGTTTGGAATAGAAACGCTAATGGTATAATTTCCAGCGATTAATCCTGTAACTTGTATTGGATTATTACTCGTGTTATTAGTGCCATTTGCATAAAGATTTCCGGTTTCATCAATTACCTCATAATTAAAACTACCATTATAGTTAGAAACCGTAAAGTTCATAGTTCCATCATTTCCATTATAGCAAGTTACATCTGTTAATGGATTTGCATTTACTTCAAATTCTGGTAGCGGATTAATAACATAATCATTTGTTACTACTGAACAATTTGTGGAAGTATCAACTATCAAATAATTATATGTTCCTGGTTGACTTAATGTTGTTGTAAAAGGATTTGAAGTTACAGGAATTGCGACTATCGAAGGTAATAATTGATAAGTATAATTATGTGTTGGATCTCCAATAATAGTGATTTGAACTACTTCATCATCATTACATGTCAACGCAGAAACTTGAGCTACAGTAGCGTCAACTTTTATTAATGGGTTTATTGGTCCAACGGTTTGTATCGCTATACATGAATTTGCATCTTTGACAGTTACCGTTACTGTTTGTGTTGATCCATTGTCAATAATATCAAAAGTATTAAGATTACTAAAATTTATTCCATCAAAACTATATAAATATGGAGAAGTTCCACCTGATGGTGTTGGAACAGTAATCGTAATAACTTCTGGAGAATTTGTTGTTGTATTACATCCAAATGAACCTACTATAATCGTTGGGATTACTAATTCAGGCGGTGTTTGCAATGTAACTGTTTCTACTTTTTGACAACCTCTATTAGATTCAACGGTAATTGTATAAGTGATTCCGGTTGCGGAACCAGCTAAGCCAGTAAACACACCATTATTTTGTGTAATAGTATTTACTCCGTCACTAATCGAATATGTGTAAGGTGGATTATTGTTGCTTACATCAAGTTGTACCGTGATACTTCCATTTGGAATTCCACCATTTAATGTATTACATGAAGGTTGAACAACATCTAAAGTATAATTTACAGGTGTTGGTTGTTCTAATGTTACAGGTAATGTTACAGAACAATTTATTAATGGATCATTATCAGTTATAACAACAGTATAATCACCATGACCTAAATTTGTATTGAATAGACCTGTATTATTTGGGCCATCAATTGTTACACCTAAATTATTTTGAAGAATATAAGTATAACCTCCACTTCCATTAGTTGCATCAGCATCAATTACACCATCATTATTGGCACAACTTGGATGCACAACAGAAGTAATTGTTCCGCTCAATACTGGAAGAATAGTTATTGTTTTTTCGTCAAAACAGCCATTAGAATCTGTTAGTCTAATTGTATGTAATCCAGAAAGTAAACTAGTAACGACAAAAGGAGTTGCGTTTTGTGTTATTGGATCACTTCCATCTATAATATAAGTATAAGGTGCAATTCCATCTATTGTTCTATTTACTTCAATTTCAAATTGACCTTCTGCCGCACATGGATTTAGTAATGTCAAACTTATTTCAGGTGTTGGATCTAAACCAATTGTAATGGTATCTGAAGTTTGGCAACCATTTCCGTCTGTTACAGAAACAGTGTAGTTTCCATTTGCCAAATTTTCAAAATAATTATTAGATGAAAAAGCTTGAACAATTCCGCCTGCATTTGATAATTGATATTGATAAGGAGAAGTTCCACCAGTTGCTGTTGCTAAAATTGTTCCTATATCTGTCAAACAATTTCTATCATTTGTTGCAACTAATTGAATTGCTAATGATTGCGCCGGTGAATCAATTGTAATTACAGGTGAAGTTAGTGTACACTCAGGATAAGCATTTTCATTTATAACAACATAATAATTTCCTGCGGCTAATGTTGCCGTTGTTGTAAATGTTGTTAATGAACTTGAACCCGATAACATAGAAACATTTCCTGGTGACGTAAATACATTATAATTGTAACTTCCCGTATAATTTTGTAAAGTAAATGAAAGTTGACCGTTACTATTTCCAAAACAATCAACAGCTTGTGTTGGCTGAGCAGTGACATTCGTAACAGGATAAGGCATTACGTTATGAGTTGCTAACAAACTACAACCAGTAGAAGTATCTATAATTTCATAAGTATATTGTCCAGTTGCATTTAAAGCTGGTGGTGTAAACGAAGTTCCTGTAAATGGTGTAACGGTTCCGCTTGGTAATAATTGATATGTATAATTACCAGTTGGATTTCCAGTAAATGAAATTGAAATTTGTTCATTAACTGCGCAGCTTAGTAATGGGTTTATAGTAAAAGAAGGATTTGATATTGTTTCTTTGGTTTCAAATAAATATGAAAAAGAGGTACTACATCCTTTACCATCTTTAATATAAACTGTAATCGGTTGCTGAACACCTGTATCAGTTATTACAATATTTGAAGGATTTGTTAAAGGTTGGAAATTTATGTTATCCAAACTATAAGAATAATTAGAATTTCCACCAGTAACAGTAAGTCCATCTATAGTTATTATTCCAGAATTTGTACAAGTAAATGTATACACATTTGTATCACTTGCAACCAAAGGATCAGGATCGGTTAAAGTTATTGGTAATGATAATTGACAACCTCTACTCGACTCTACAGTTACCGTATAATTGTTTTCACCTAAACCAAGATTAAACAAACCGTTGTTTTGAGTAATTGTTGTAAATGAAGGCGCAGATAACGTATAAGTATATGGCGGATTATTATCATTTAATGGATTTAGCAATACTTCTATAACTCCGTTTGTATCACCATTACAACTAGGATTTTGTGTTATTAATGTAAAATCAACAGGATTTGGTTCTTCAAGCTGAATTGATAAAGGAATTGAACAATTTCCGTCATTTATAGTAACCACATAATTTCCGTGACTTAATCCGGTGAAAGTCGCAGTATTTGTTCCGTTAGAGATTGAAACGGGTGTTGGTGTATTAATTGTAAAAGTATAAACCCCAGTTCCGTTTGCAGCTGATACTTGAATTGAACCGCTAGCAGCAGGAATACAAGTTGGCTGATCAACAACAATAACATTTCCTGACAAATTTTGGTTGATGGTAAAAGGAAAATCAAAAAAGCAACCATTTGCATCTGTAATTCTAATTGTATGATTTCCAGAGAAAAGATTCGGAACAGTAAATGTTGTAGCGCTTACTTCAAAAGCTACTCCACCATCAACTTGATAAGTATATGGAGAAATTCCAATATTAGTTACCGTGTCTAGTGTTACTGTTACTTCAAATGAACCTTCGTTGGCACAAGGATTAGTAACAACTACAGAAGTAATTTCAGGAGAAGTATCTAATCCTACATTTATAGGTGTTTGTTGAATACAACCATTTGCATCTTTAATATAAACAATATAGTTTCCAGATTCAACATTGAATACACTTGAGAAATTCCAAGCTAAATCCGTTGCTAATGGAGCAGCCAAAGCAGCATCTCTAATAATAAAATTATATCCAGGAGTTCCATATTGACCAATTGCGGTTACAACTCCTGCATTTGTATTGCAATTATCATTTGTTGCAGTTGCAGTAACAGTTAAAAGGTTTGTTGATTGGCTAATTGGGAAAGAAGCCGAAGCCGATGTACACCCCGCGTTGATACCATCATTTTCTGTAATTAATAAATAATATATTCCAGGTGGAAGAGTTGCAAAATTGGTTACAACTTCAATAGGTTGATCTACAACCGAACTTCCTGTATAAACAGGCGTTGTTGGCGTGTTAGATTGTGAATTAAATATTTGATAACTAACTGAAGTTGTAGATGGATCAAAATTAGTCATAGAAAAACTTACCGATCCATTTCCACTTCCTGTACAACTAACATTTTGAAATACATCTATTGTAGTTGTAATGGTTGAAGGTGTTATAATTGGCGCATTTGCAGTTTCAAAATAGTAACAATTGGTTACCAAATCTAATACAATAAATGTATAGGTTACGCCTGGAATTAAACCTGTAAAAGTGGCAGTTTCTGGTGTACCAGCATCCGCAGGAATCCAACCTGGACCCGGATAGACAGGTGGTGTGTTTTGTGTTAATATTGCAAATGCATAGGAACCACTTGCAACAGGAGAACTTACGGTTATTATTGCTGTTCCACCAGAAGCACAATTCGCTGTGGCTGTTGAAACGTCAATATCTAAATCATTTGGTGGTGAAGCTATAATAATATTGTTTGTAATTAGCGAACAACCATTTGCATCTATAACTTCAACACTGTAAATACCAAAATTTAATACAATAAAAGTGTGGTTTTCATTACTTACAGTTGAGTATTGGTCTATTAATCCAAAATTATTACTCAAGTAATAAGTATAAGGTTGTGTTCCGCCTGTTGTATTTTCTACATTTATTTGTCCATATTGTGTTCCAGAACCTGTACATAAAATGTCGGTTTTCGTTATATTATAAACTACAGAATTTGGTTGATTTATGGTAATTGTTTCAGTATCAGTACAAAGATTACTGTCTCTAACAGTTACTGTATAGGTTCCTGCTGTAAGACCAGAAAACGTTGGCGAAGCCTGAAAAGTTGTTCCATCAATACTATATTGAAATGGTCCAATTCCACTTGAAGTATTGATTGTTGTTGTAATACTTGCATTATTATTTCCATTACACAATATTTGTGTTGTTTGAACCAAAGATGTTATGCTTGGGTTTGTTATTGGATTTACAGTAATAAAATTAGTTACAAAATTACAACCTGCCGAATCAGTAATACTAAATTGATATGTTCCAGCAGTTGAAACAATGTAATTAATTGGATTTGATGTCACGTTTGTTAATGCTCCAAAACCAGTATTGTTTATATTTATTTGGTACTGATAAGGTGCTGTACCGCCAGTTATGTTTATGCTTATTGTTGCATTTGGCGATGTTGAACAATCAAGACTTTTTGTCAATGTTGCATTTGCTAATAATTGCGGTACAATAACTTGACTTACTGTTGCGGTACAACCGAACGCATCCACTACTTGTATAGTATAATTTCCCGGTGAAAGATTTGTAAAAATAGCATTGTTTTGTAATGAACTATAAGAACCACCATTTAGTTGAATTTGATACTGATAATTTGGCGTACCACCTGAAGCTATTACTTCAAATGAAGCACCATTAGTTGTATCATAACATAAATCAGAATTAGTCAAATCAACAACAATTGATGGGTTTACATATGGATTTAATGTAAATGATTGACTCACTTCGCAACCATTTGCATCTGTAACTTTAATAGTATACGGATTTATGTTGTCTGGCAAAAGTGTAAATAGTCCAGAACTTTGAGTTAATTGCGTTCCGCTAGGATAGGTTAACGTATATTGATATGAACCCCAACCACCAGTAGCCGTTGCATTTACTGAACCTCCAATAGTACAAGTAGGCTGCGTAAAAGGTGCAGTTAAAGCTAATTGAGCGCTCGGCGAAAGCACTGTAACAGATGTTGTTGCGGTACAATTTGTAACCAAATCTCTCACAAGGATTGAATAGTTTCCTGCAGCAAGGTTAGATAAAACGATTTGTGAATTGGTTTGATTTGTAACAACTGTTGCTGAATTCACAGAATAAGAATAGTTCGAACTAAATCCTGAAACTGTAAAAGTAACTCGTCCATTAGTATCATTTAAACACGCAACATTATTATTTACCAATCCACTTACAGAAATTAAAGAAATGGACTGAATAGGTATATTCTTTTGATATACACAACCATTTGCATCAGTAACTTTTACTGTAAATATTGTGGTTGCAGAAACAGGTAAATTGTTGAAATTAGCTGTATTTCCAGCCACACTTGTTGGATTAATTGTACTAGGAGAAATTATTTGATAAGTAAACGGAGCTGTTCCTCCTACTGCTGAAGCTTGTATGTTTGTACTCAAACTTGGGCAAGTAATTGCAGACGAAGTCAAAGTTATGTCTGTTGGCGATAGAGGAACGGTTAATGTGATTGGATTAGTGGTAATAATACATCCATTTGCATCTTTTATGGTAATAGTATAAGTTCCAGCACTTAATCCTGTAAAAATAGGATTTGTTACAAATGTAATTCCATTGATACTATATTGATAAGGTGCTGTTCCGCCTGAAATAGCTGTTGCTTGTATGGTTCCAGTTGTAATTATACAAGTTAATGGTTGAACCAATAGTGATTGTCCCAACAAAGGTTGAGGTTGAGTCAAAACAAATGTTTCTGTATCAACACAATCCTTAGAATCTTTAACGCCGATTGTATAAGTTCCAGCGATTAAATTTGTGAAAACATTTGAAGTCTGATAAGTACCACCATTTATATTGTATTGAAATGGACTTGTACCAAAAGAGGTATTTAGGTTTACAGTCAATGTTCCATTATTATCTCCACCGCACAAAGGAGAAACAGGAACAATAGAAAGTATTGATGGATTTGAAATAGGACTAATTGTTATAGTATTCGTTTGGAAAACACAACCTTGAGCATCTGTAATCTGAAATTGATAATTTCCAGCAATTCCTGTTGTATAAGTAAAAGATGAACCAGTTACTGGATTTAATGTTCCCCAAGCCCCATTATTGAATTTTACTTGATATTGATAAGGACTCAATCCACCATTAATTGAAACATTTAGTATTGCTTGCGGATTTGTCGTACAATCTAATGTTTTAGTTAAAACAGCTTGCGCGGTTAATTGCGGATTGATAATTTGAGTTATCGTGTCTTCACAACCATAAGTATCTACTACTCTAATTGTATAAGTTCCAGCTCCTAAATTGGCGAATGTTCCACTATTTTGTAATGTTCCACCGTTTATTTGATATTGATAACCAGGAGTTCCTCCAGTTGTTGTTACTATTAATGTTGCTCCAGAAGTATTTGATATACATAAATTTGATGTAGGGCTCAGAGTTAAATCAGGATTGGTAGTTGCGTTTATTGTAAAAGTTGATGAAACAATACAGTTATTTGCGTCTTGAACAGAAATAGTATAAGGACCTGTTTGAGATAAATTTCCAAAGACACCACTTAATTGTATAATTGTTGATGTATCAGGTTGTGTTAAAGTATATTGATAAGAACCCCATCCACCGGAAGCTGTTGCGTTCAAACTTCCATTTGCAATACATGTTTTAGGTGTAAATGGTGCTGATAATTGTAATGCACTTGATGGTTGTGTAACAGTAACTACTCTTGTTGCCTGACAATTTGTTTGTGAATCAGTTACAACAACTGTATAAGTTCCTGCAACAAGATTGTTAAGCGATATTGATGTTGCTGTTTGATTTGTAAATGGAGTTCCACCATTCAATGTATAAGAATAAGTTGTATTAAAATTTGCTACTGCAAACAATGCCGAACCAGTTGCTGTTCCATAACATTGTACATTTGAAATAGTATTTCCATTAACAGTTATTAAATCTATAGCCTGTATTGATCTAATTTCTTCATATGAACAACCTTTTGCATCTGTAACTCTTATGGTATATGTTCCTGCTGCTAAACCTGGAAAAGTAGCTGTAGTTCCAGAAGCTGCAGAAGGATTTATTATTGAGGGAGAAATTATTTGAAAAACATATGGTGATGTTCCTCCAACTACAGTAGCTGTAATCGTACTAACTAAGGTAGGGCAAGTTAAAGGAGTTGATGTAAAAGTTAAATCAGTTAGTGGCGTTGGAGTTGTAAACTGAATAGGAGTTGTTGTTATTAAACAACCATTTGCATCTCTAATAGTTATTGTAAAATTTCCTGCTGATAAATTTGGAAAAACATTTGAAGATTGCCATGTTGTTCCTCCATTAATACTATATTGATATGGGGTTGTACCTCCAGAAACATTAATTGCTTGAATAGTTCCTGTAGTTGTACAAGAAAGATTTTGAACTAATTGTGAGGCTCCAACAAGTAAATTTGGTTGCGTAATTGTAACATCGATAGTATAAAAACACTCTCTATTCCCTTTTTTATATTTTACAGTTATTGTATAAGTTCCAGGTGCTAAGCCACTAAAAACATTTGAAGGTTGATAATTAGTTCCATCAATACTATATGACAAAGCATATCCATTTGTAGGTGTTGCAGTCACAGTAATTGTTCCATTAGCCAAACCAAAACAAGTTACATTTGTATGTGTTTCAGTTGTTACAGCTGGTGGTTCTAAGTTGATAGTAACAGTATTTGAAATTGCTGAACATCCATTACTGTCTATTACAATAAATTGATAGTTTCCTTGCCCACCTATTTGAACATCAAAAATGACACTTGTTTGAAAATCATAGTTGGCTGGATTTACAGGGTTTCCATTATAACTATATATGGCATAATTATATGGAGGTTGACCACCAGTTGGGTTTACCTGAATATTTCCTTGAGTACAACTTATGTGTTGTGATACAGTTGCAGCAAGAGTTAAATTAGCTAAATTATTTATGGTAACATTTTGAGTAAAGGTACATCCATCATCTGTGGTTGCAGTAATTGTATATGTTCCCGAATTCAAGTTCGAAAAAATATGATAAGCACCATTTACAGGCCCAACAGTATTTATAACCGTAGCGCCTTGACTTAAAGTATAGTAATATTGTGGAACGCTATTACTTAAATCTATTCTGATACTTCCAAAACTACCATTACACAATATGTCATTTTTAACAACTGTAGCAGTAGCAGTTATTTGAGTAATAGTTACAGATAACTCAAAAATACACCCGTTATCAACACCAGTTTGTTTTATAAATACCGTATAAGTTCCTCCAACTGTTATAGGAAAAGTGTTACTTGTTTGCCATGGACCAGCTGAGCTTAGGCTAAATGTATAACCAGCAGGAACATTGTTTACAGTTATTGATCCTGGAGTATTACAAACTATGTCATTTTTTATTATTGTTGGAGCTAAATTGTTTTTGTAAACATTAAAATAGAATGTTTTAAAACAACCATTTTGATAATTAATGATTACCCTATATTGACCAGCAGTATTTGCAATGTAATCTTGTCCCGTTCCTACCGTATTCCATGTACATGCTGGGTTTGTATTTGGACAATTATTTATTCCAACAGGAGCACAACTTGCAACTACTAATTGTTGCCAAATGATACTTGTAGCATCAGTAATACTCAAATGTATTGGAGTATTATCTGTAGTTCCACATAAAAATATTTTTGGCAATTGTTCTCCGTTATTTGGACAAATTACGACCTCATCAGCAAATGGAATAACAGGATTATTAGTTACAGCATTAGCAAAAGGAACCACATGTACAATTTGATCTATTGATTTACAAGGAGCAGGTGTTGTCATGTGGACAATGTAATTTCCAATGGAGGATACCACAATTGATTGTGTAGTTCCAATTATTTGACCACTAGTATTTTCCCATTGATAGGTTGCATATCCATTTGGAGCTGTTAAAACTACAGAATTTCCACAAAGAATTGCTGTACTTTCAAATATACAATCATGAATATCTACTAAATAATTAGTTGGGCCAGGAACATTTTGAGTACATAAATCAAATATACTGTAACTAGGTGAATCAAATGACTGCGAGTTTTCTTCTCCTTGATAGGAAACAAAAGCTTGATTTTGTATAAAATTTGAACAAGCATTAACAAGTTCTTCACAACTGGCAGGTGTTCTTACATAAATTTTTATTTCGTAAGCCGCACCATTTTTTATAACTAAATCATTAGGTATGGTAAAAACAAATGTCTTGGTTGTAGAGTTGTAAGTATAAGTAATATTAGAACCAGCTGGTACAACAACATCTCCAGGCTGAATTGTACCACCGTTTGGAGGAAAAATAATATTCTCTGGTAAAATATCTGTTATGGTAAAATTAACGGCATTATCATTTCCATTGTTTTGAAAAATAAGAGAATAATAATAACCTTGATTAATGGTCAAGGTATCCTCGTCTAAATCCTCAGAAGTTACAATATCTCTAACAGTTTTTATTAGTGGAATCTCAGGGGCTATAACCTCAACATCAAATGATGAAAAGAAAACATCATATTTATCTTGATTAGTTGTTAGTCTCAAGGTAGCACCTGTCCCGTTATTTGGTATTATTTGATTATACGGAGGAGCTGATGGCGGACCAGTAGTCTGTAGAATTTTGTTTAAATGGGAATCCCAGCCTAAGGTTTTTATGCTATTTGGATTTCTATCAGTGGCAGCATTGAGTGCTACTCCATTTAAGGTAATTGACGAGTTAAAAAAATTAGTGCTACCTGCATTACCAGGATTAGATAAATCTGTATAGGTAGCAGGATTAAAGGGCGGTATATTGGTCGGCACAGGATCAGATTTTATACTAAACTTGTCTCCGCTTAAAGTGGTATCTCCTTCTAATGCCATTACACCAATTCTTGCATTTACTGGCTGAGGAGAAGGTAAGGTTTGAAAACCACTTACATGAATATCCATTGGCGCAGGCATTTGAGTTTTAATTACTGCATGCCCATCAAAAGTAGTAATGTATTTACTTGGTTTCGCTACATTTTCATAAACAATAACTAATGACCAACCACCAGCTACACCACCTAAAATTTGTTGATTTCCAGTTCCATTTCCGCCTTTACTAACTCTAATGTTTCCAACATAATAATCTCCATTCGGATTTAATAAAGCAGAAATTATTGGAGTTACATCTGCGTAACAAGAATAAGGCCCGTGTCTTATATCATTTTGAATTGTTAAGTTAGGATCGGTATCTCCAAAACCATCGTATAAAATATCTGTTGCAGTTACATTTACATAACTTCCTCCAGGAACTTTAAATTTGACTTGATTCCAATCATTAAATCTACCCGATGAAGGAACATTTCCGGTCTCATATCGGTAAGTTGCGGCCCAATATAAACCAGCATATACTACTTTTGAACAATTTACATCATTTATGGTTAGTTTAGCACTACTTGAATTTCGTGTTGTTACATCGTTGTCAATATCTACAAACACCATATCAATTTGATCATTTGCTGAGTTACCGTTATAGGCATTACTAACATGTCTGCTTACAATATTATTACCAATAATAAGCATATCACCACGAACAGTAGTGTTATAACGAGCATCAAATTTATTTCTAATACTTGGATTTGTAGGGTCAACATCTGGTGGTTGTGAATAACCAATAACAACACACAGCTGCAAAAACAACAATAAAAGTGTTTTGATAGTAGGTAATTTTGTTTTCATTATTTTATAAGATTGGGAGCATCCAAATTATATCTTTGTATTTTTTGTTATAATTAGAAGAATTTGCCTTTTTAGCATCTTCTAAGTTGTCATATCTTTCAAGAAAAACATAGTTCCACTCACCACTTGCTGTTGTGAAAAAACCACTTTTCTTCAAGCCCAATTTTCGTAATTCTGCTAATTTTTTCTCAGCAGTTGCTTTGTCACTATACACATTTGTAATTAGATAATAACCTTTTTTGATACTACCGTTTTTTTCAGGTAGAATTAAATAGTTTATATCTTCTTCTTCAGCTATTTTTTTGAATTTATCAATTTTATCTTTCGATGTTTTATTGTCTATAGCAACTTCTTTGTCATATACTTTTTTCTTGTAGCGTCTTATTTCTTCTTCTTCTAACGTTTTTGTTTTATCTAATTCTTTTTTCTTAGTTTTAGTAGGTTTTGAAGGTACATAATCGTCATTACTGCTAAAGGCATAAGCTAAATAAAATTCATGTGTTGGACCTAAATTTGTAATCTCATCTTTTAATCCTTTTTCATAATTATATCCAATGGCAAATTTTGATAATAAATTAAAACCAACGCCCAATGAAGCTCCATACAAACTGTTATATGAACCTTGCAACCAACCAGCTCTTGGCATATTATATAAAAAACCACCAGTATATTCTAAATCTTCATTTTTAGAGTATTTTGCTCTAGTTAATAAAGTTAAATCACTGTTTTCAAATATGTTACTTGCTTCACTTTTTGAAGAGCTATACATCAAATGACCGGAATATGTTTTTTCAGCAAAAGGTGTTTGAATTTTGCTTGTAGTAAAATTATAATCTACCAAATTATCTCCATAAATACCAATATTAAATTGACTTATTTGAAGAGAAATACCCGGATTTAAAAGCAATAAATTTGTTTTTTCATACTGATTAAACAATGTTTCAGGCTCAGCAGTTATAATTCTGGTTCTATCTAAATCCGAACTAAAACCTATGACATTAAATCCTAAACCTAAGACAGTGTTTTCAGATAAATTTATGCCTCTAGAATAATTTCCTATTGCACCAATGCTTTTCCAAACACCAACCGTTTTTTGATACAAGCTTAATCCATAACCACTTTTTTGATAGTTGTTTCCGTTAAAACTTATCAAATAGGTTTTTGGAGCATCACTAGTTTCAAACCATTGACTTCTATGGTTTAAAATTATTTCTGCTTTATTAGTATTAAACAGTGCAAAGGATGGATTAATATAATTTCTATTAAACTTGATAAACGTTTGAGACGGCATATCAAATTTATCTACGATGTTTTGTGAGCTTACGGAGCTCATTTTTAAACATATAACAAAAAAAAGAATAGGTGTAATTTTCCTCATATTTATTTTGTTATTATAGATAATGTTCCTTTAGCAACTATTGAATTTTTTTTCAAAATTTTATAATAATAAACAGTGTTGTTTTTCACAAATCCTTCTAATGGCCAATTATTTGAATAGTTTTTCGTTCTTAAAATTTCTTCATTTGATGCAGTAAAAATTACAACTTCTACATCTTCTTTACCTACATATTCATCAGGTAATATCCAAGTATTATTACTATCATCATTATTTGGGGTAATTGTATTAGGAATAATTCCATCACCACTAGGAATTTCTTTTACAGTAACTATAAAACTTCTAGTAATAGTACAACCACCAATTATGGCATTCAACTCTATTGTTTCTGCTTGATTTATTACTAAATTTGAATCAGTTCCTACCACAACATTATCTGCTTTCCATTCATATGATTCTCCTCCCGAAGCAGTAATAGTCATTTGTTCACCAGAAGTTATTTCTATTTCTGAACCAGAAATTATTTCTAATCCTGAATCATCAAATATTTTTAATCCTGAATCATCAATTTCAGTTAAGGTTATATTGTTTGAAGTCAAACCACAATTAGGAGTAGTGATTTTTAAGTGATAAATCCCAGCTTCTGTTGCGGTATAGTTATCATTATTTGCATTAGGAATAGCCGAATTATTCAAATACCATTGATATGAATTTAAACTTGAAATATTAGAGGTAGTAAGCACAATTCCAGTTGAAGGACAAATAACCGTTTCATTATTTTCTGATGCAATTACTAAAATAGGTACTGGAATGGCAAACATGCTAACAGCTTGAGAGTAGGCATTGTTTGTACATGTGCCATAATCTATACTAGCATAATAATTTCCTGCTTGCGTAACTTGTATTGATGAAGAAATTTCTCCGGTAAGTAAATTACCATCTCTAAACCATTTATATTTAAGTTGAGGATATTGTAGCGGACTATTACTTGAATTATCAACACTTAATAAATAGCTCGAATTTTGACAAAAACTTTGGTTCGAAATATTATTATTTATTGTAAATGGTTCATTATAAATAGAGTAATTTGCTGAAAATGAATCACTTAATATACTAAAACTAGCTGGCGAAGTGCTTCTTATTCTTATTCTGTATGCTGAGCCAGCTACTGTTATAGGCATGGCAAATGAAACCAAAACGGGTGAAGTTTGTGAATTAGAGGTTGTAAGTTGAGTTGGTGATGTAAAACTTCCAGTTTCATCTGATAATTCTACTATAAAGTTATTATCAGAATTTGGTTGAGGGTTAAATGAAAAAGTTAAAGTGAAATTATTAAAAGTAGGTGATGAACACACTTGTGTAAATCCTAGAGAAGGTTTTAAAATGTTTATTTGTGAGTAACAGTTTGCGCTTATCACAACAAGACAAAAGATAGAAAAAAATGTTCTATTTTTGATAACTAAAGAATTTAATATTCTATCAAACATAATTCACACAATTTGTTATAAACATTAAGACCCTTAAATACTTACAAAAGTATAAAAACTCTTTTAAATTTCGACTTTAAATTTCCTACAAACTAACAAATATATGCAAATAAACTAATATTTTCGCATTTTATCGATAATAAATAAAAAATAACCTACACCTTTTTTCAAAGAAGTTGTTTATAAATAGAATTAATTGTTGATAAAAATCCTTATTTTTGCAAAAAAGTAAAGTAATGTCAGAAGAAAAGTCACTCAATTTTATTGAACAAATCATAGAAGAAGATTTAAAAAATGGTTTGTCTAATGATAAACTTCGTTTTCGTTTTCCGCCTGAACCAAACGGATATTTACACGTTGGTCATGCGAGTGCTATTTGTTTAAATTTTGGCTTAGGAATTGATTATCAAGCGCCAGTAAATTTGCGTTTTGATGATACCAATCCTGCAAAAGAAGAACAGGAATTTGTTGACGCAATCAAAAGAGATGTAGAGTGGCTTGGTTTTAAATGGGATAAAGAATGTTATGCCTCTGATTATTTTCAAGAATTATACGATTGGGCAGTTCAGTTTATTAAAGATGGAAAAGCCTATGTTGATAGCCAATCTTCTGAAGAAATGGCTATTCAAAAAGGATCACCAACAACTCCAGGAACCGATTCTCCATACAGAAATCGTTCGGTTGAAGAGAATTTAGACCTTTTTGAAAGAATGAAAAATGGAGAATTTCCAAATGGAACACACATTCTTCGTGCTAAGATAAGTATGGGCGCTAATAATATGTTGATGCGTGATCCAATTATGTATCGAATTTTACATGCTCATCATCATAGAACTGGTGATAAATGGTGTATTTACCCTATGTACGATTGGGCACATGGCGAAAGTGACTATTTAGAACAAATTTCACATTCGTTTTGTACGTTAGAATTTTTGCCACACAGAGAATTGTACGATTGGTTTTTAAATCAAATTTATGATAGTAATAAAGTGCGTCCAAAGCAACGTGAATTTGCCAGAAGAAATCTTTCGCATACTGTAGTTTCTAAAAGAAAACTATTGCAATTAGTTCAAGAAAAGCACGTTACTTCTTGGGATGATCCAAGAATGAGCACTATTTCAGGAATGAGAAGACGTGGTTATACACCAGCATCAATACGAAATTTTGCCAATACAATCGGAATCGCAAAACGTACAAATCTTATAGATGTTTCACTTTTAGAGTTCTGTGTTCGCGAAGATTTGAACAAAACAGCTCCAAGAGTTATGGCGGTTTTAAACCCTGTAAAATTGGTAATTACAAATTATCCTGATGGAAAAGAAGAAAGTTTAGAAGCTGAAAACAGTCAAGAAGATGCTAGTTTAGGTTTCAGACAAGTGCCTTTTTCTAGAGAATTATATATAGAAAGAGAAGATTTTCAAGAGGAAGCCAATAAGAAATTTTTCCGTTTGACTTTAGGTACTGAAGTTCGTTTAAAAAATGCTTATATCATTAAAGGAGAATCAGTTGTAAAAGATTCGGAAGGAAATATCACTGAAATTCACTGTACTTACGACGAAGATTCTAGAAGCGGAAGTGGAACAGAAGCAAGCCAAAGAAAAGTAAAAGGAACCATTCATTGGGTTTCAATAAAACACGCAATTGAAGCTGAAGTTCGTCTGTATGACCGACTTTTTACTCACGAAAATCCTGATGGTGATAAAGATGTAGATTTTAAAGAATACATTAACCCAAACTCTTTAGAAGTAATTACAGGATATCTTGAACCAAGTTTGGCTTCTGCAAAAGATGGTGAAAGATTTCAATTTCAACGATTAGGATATTATTGTGTTGATAAAGATTCTTCTTCAGAAAAATTAGTTTTTAACAAAACAGTTGGCTTAAGAGATACTTGGGCAAAAGTGGAAAGTAAAGAATAATTTCAAAATAGTTTTTATTTATGAAACCCAGCAGAAATGTTGGGTTTTTCTATTATATAAAGTTTCTATAGTTATTTAATTTTAATAGAAATTCACTATTAAAAACGACCTTCATATTTTAATTCTAATCAATTTTTAAAAATCAAGCAACATAATCAACCAAACCGCTTATAAACGTTCATTATTTCGCTTTAAAATGATTTTCGATTCTTTAACGGTGATTTAACACTACGACATGATAAAATTTTGTAATTTTAGAATAATTAAAACATAAAGTTATGTCAAGTAAAAATGGAAATAGCATTTTAGCAATTTTAGCAGGTGCTGCAATAGGAGTTGGGTTAGGAATTTTATTTGCACCTGACAAAGGTTCAAAAACAAGAGAAAAACTAAAAGAAGGTTTTGATGATTTAAAAGGAGAAGCCAAAACCAAGTGGGATGCTCTTGAAGAAGAAACCAAAGAAAAATTTTCTAAAACCAAAGATGACTTGAAAGAAACGGTAGAAAATTTACTTTCCAATTCAAGTTACAAAGCGGAAGAAGCAATCACATTTTTAGAAGAAAAATTAGCCGAATTAAAAAAGGAAAACGCAAAACTTCAGAAATAATGGCTTTTGAAGAACTAAAAGAAAATACAGATGCCATTCAAGAAAATGCCAAAGCTTATATAGATAGCAGTTTAGCATACTACAAACTTTGGGGTTTTAAAGTGGCTATGAAATCAACTACACTAATGCTCAAGTTTTTCTTGATAGCATTGTGCTTGATGATTGTTTTACTTTTTATTTCTATTGCAGGAGCAATGGCTTTAGGACAATTATTTGATAGTTATCCTCTTGGATTTCTTGCTGTTGCAGGAGTTTATTTGGTATTGGCGTTGTTATTGTTTTTAGTAAAAGATAAAATAGTAGAAGGTCCAATTTTAGAGAAATTTTCAGAAATATTTTTTAATGATTAACTTATGGAAACAAAAAAATATTCCTCTTACGCACAAATTGAAAATGATTTGGAAATTCTGAAAGTTGAAAAAGAACTCTATTATCAAAAAATGCTTTTAAGTGTTGAAAAAACCAAAGAAAGTATTCTTCCTTCCAAATCGATATCTTTTCTTGGAAATTTGTATCAAAAAGCATTTTCTGGAACGTATGGAACACTTTTAAAAATAGCAATTCCTTATATTATCAATTGGTATATAAACAGAAAAAGAGGCGATTAAGCCTCTTTTTTTATCTGAAATATTACATTAAACTTCGTCAGTTGGATTAGAAGTATCACTAGGATTAAAATCAGTTGAAGTGTGATCATTTTTTGCTTTCACACGTTTTGGTTGGTTTTTCATAGTTTCACCAATTTGGTTACTTGCCGTAAAACTTGCCACCATATTATTCAACATATCGCTTCCAGCTTGCGGTGAATTTGGTAATAAAATCAAATTCGAATTAGTATCTGCACCAATTGCTTGTAAAGTATCATAATGTTGTGTAACTACGATTAATGCAGAAGCTTCTTGAGAATTAATTCCAACAGAATTCAATACTTCAACACTTTCTACCAATCCACGAGCAATTTCTCTTCTTTGGTCGGCAATACCTTGACCTTGCAATTTTTTACTTTCTGCTTCCGCTTTTGCTTTTGCAACAATTCTAATACGTTGAGCTTCAGATTCAAATTCAGCAGCCGTTTTTTCTCTATCAGCTGCGTTGATTCTGTTCATCGCATTTTTAACTTGAATATCGGGATCAATATCGGTTACTAAAGTATTGATAATGTCATAGCCGTAAGTTGTCATTGCTTCGTTCAATTCACGTTTTACAGCAATAGCAATATCGTCTTTTCTAACAAAAACGTCATCCAAAATCAATTTAGGAACTTCGGCACGAACTACGTCAAAAACATACGCAGTAATCTGATCGTGAGGATATTCTAATTTGTAAAAAGCTTCATAAACTTTGTCTTGAATAACTTTAAACTGAACCGAAACTTTCATTTTGATAAACACGTTATCTTTAGTTTTAGTTTCAATCAAGACATCTAATTGTTGAATTCTTAAGTTAACTCGACCAGCAACTCTGTCAATAACCGGAATTTTAAGTTGTAAACCTGAGTTTCTAATACTCGTAAATTTTCCAAAACGCTCAATAACGACAGCGGTTTGTTGTTTTACAGTAAAAAAAGAGGAAAGCAGAATAAAAATTCCCAATCCTAAAAAGAAATAGATAAATACGTTCATTTGTTATTTTGATTAATTTGTTATAACTATTATACGCACAAAATATCAATATGTTACAAATAAAATTAAATGGCTTATTCTTTTTTTAAAAACTAATTAATATATATTTGTCAGATTTTTAAAACTAAATTTATTTAACAAAAGTATTATGAAAAAAAATTTAATGTTTTTCTTTATGATTGGTTCACTTATGCTAACCAGTTGTGTAAAGGAAGAACCCGTATCTTGTGTTTTGCCATCAGTAGAAACGACAAGTAATTCTCCAGTAATTTCAGGAGGAACAATTAATTTATCTACACCATTAATTCAAGATACTTCGTATAGTTACAGTTGGAGTGGTCCTAATGGTTTTAGTTCAAGTTTACCAAACCCTACAATTAATAATGCAACAGCAGCAATGGCTGGAGATTATAAATTAAAAGTAAAAAAAGGAATATGTGAAAGTATTGAGAGTGTTGTAACTATGGAGGTTATTCCAAATCCTGTTGCATGTAATCCTACTAATAATACAATGAGTTATTCAGGAGGAGTGCTTGATCCAATTACGTTTACTTCTATTTATTCATCAGTAAGTTCCGGTAATTATACTTTAAATGCAGATGGAAATGACGATATTGAGCTGATTTTTTACAATGGAAATACTCCTGCAACTGGATTATACAATATTAAAGATTGGACTTCAACTCTTGCTAGTAATGAGGTTGGTTTAACGTTGTTAAAATCGGGATACTTTTTTTCAGCTAATTCGGGTGTTGTATCTGTCACATTGGTTAATAATAAACTAACTTTTGCTTTTTGTGAAGTATTATTCAATTCCTCACAAGCATTTCCAGTTGTTGTAAAGGGTTCTGCTAAAATAACTAAACCTTAAACTTATGAAAAAGATAGTATTGCTGTTTTTATTTTTGGTAAGTTCATTAAGTTCATTTTCTCAAAATTCTTACTTCGTTGATAAGAAAGGCGGAAGAACAATAATGGATAATCAATCTGTTAGAGTTATTTTAATCGACAAAAGAATATCCTATTCATTACCAGGTAAAACTTGGGAAAAATATGTAAAGTTTGACGATTTAGATTATGCAGTTGTTGGTTCTAGTTTATTAAGGTCTTTTAAGTTAAATAATAAAAGACCACATAGCGTCTTTTTTGTTTTTGGAGAAAAAGAAGACAAACAATTAATAGGTGTAAAAATCACTACAACTGTAACAAGCGGAAGATCTTCCTATTCAACAGATTCTTATCGATTGCTTGTAATTGATAGTAATCAAATGATTATTGATGATGTAAATTTTAATTCAAGTGCTAAAAGCTCAAAAAAGGGTGACAAGGAAAAGGTAGCTCCAATGGTCGAAAAACATTTTTCAGATTGTCCTGATGTATTAGCTAAACTAGAAATATATAGGACATCAATAGAAGGGTTTTTTACTGACACAACATATATCAATTGCAAAAAATAAATAAAATGAAAAAATATTACTTTATAACTCTATTAGTAGTTTCTTTAAATGCATACAGTCAAGCGCCAAGGGCTTTTTATGTAACAGCGGGGTTTTCCCAATCAGCTTTAGAATCAAAAGATTTGTTATCGACTGCTGGAGCTGGTTTTATGGCAGGTGTAGATTTTAATTTTGGATATCATCAAACATATAATTATCAAGTTGAAATTTTATATAATGAAAACATCTTAAACCTAAAAACTACTGATGTTAATCTTTTAGAAGTTAAAGAATCAAAATACAAATATTCAAATATTGAATTAGGTTTTTATGTTAACTATTATTTTATTAAACCTGACGAAGATAAATTTTATCTTGGCACACAATTAGGCGGTTTTGTATCTTTTCTTGATCCAATTCAACCTTCAAAAGGTGCAGATGTAAACGGAGAATTATACTTACCCTACTTACTTGAAGAAAATGACTTGCAGAAAACTTCTCAATTTAATTACGGACCAGGATTAGGTCTAACGGGTGGTTATAACAAATTTAGATTTGATTTAAGATATAGTATGGGGTTTGCAAATATATTATCGGGAGTTCAAACCGATAGTTTTAATGATAATAATATTTATACAGGTCCAATATTAGAAGCTAAAACAAGAGGAATTTCTTTTGGTATAAGTTATGAAGTTTTCTAGATAAAAAAAGAAAAGCCCTGAAATTTCAGGGCTTTTTTTTCTATAAACTTGCTATCGCTTTTTCCAATCGCTTAATAGTTTCATCTTTTCCAATCATTTCTACTATATCAAAAAGATGTGGACCTTTCAAAGCACCAACCAAACTCAATCGGAAAGGTTGCATTACTTTTCCCATTCCAATTTCGTTTTTTGTCATCCAATCTTTTACAATCGTTTCGATAGTTACCGATGTGAAATCTCCAATATTTTCTAGTACTGAAATCAATTGTTGCATTAAATTTGGTGTTTCTTCTTTCCAATTTTTAGCTGCTTTTTCATCATACGATGTTGGTGCAACAAAGAAATAATCTGATAATTCCCAGAAATCTGAAACGAAATTTGCTCGTTCTTTTATTAAGGAAACTACTTTCGTTAACTTTTCTTCTGTCACACTGAGCGCAGTCGAAGTGCCTTTTTCAGCCAAAATAGGAGCGAAGGCTTTTGCCAAATTTTCATCACTTTGTTTTTGCAAATATTGATGATTAAACCATTTATTTTTCTCAGGATCAAATTTAGCTCCAGCTTTATGAACTCTATTCAAATCAAATTTTTCAGCCAATTCTTCTAACGTAAATAATTCTTGATCGGTTCCGTCATTCCAGCCTAATAAGGCTAAAAAATTTACAACTGCTTCTGGGAAAAAACCTTTTTCTCTATAGCCATCCGATTTTGTCATGCTGGAAGCATCTGTCCATTCTAATGGAAAAACAGGAAATCCCATTTTGTCGCCATCACGTTTTGATAATTTTCCGTTTCCAATTGGTTTTAAAATCAATGGTAAATGGGCAAATTCTGGCGCTTCCCAACCAAATGCTCTATATAGTAAAATGTGTAATGGCATTGATGGCAGCCATTCTTCACCACGAATTACATGTGAGGTTTCCATCAAATGATCATCAACAATATTGGCTAAATGATACGTCGGCATTCCGTCAGATTTGAACAAAACTTTATCGTCTAACAAATTGCTTTCAAATTTTATATCACCACGAATAATGTCATGCAAATGCAAAGTTTCATCAACAGGTGTTTTAAAACGAATAACATAATCTTGTCCAGCCGCAATTCTTTTTTCGGTTTCTTCTTTTGAAATTACTAACGAAGTATCCAATTTTTCACGATTGCTCCAATTGTATATAAATGTCTTTCCTTCAGCCTCATATTGTTTTCTCAACGTATCTAAACTTTCTGCCGTGTCAAATGCATAGTAAGCATTTCCAGACGCAATCAATTGATCCGCATATTGCTTGTATAAAGTTTTGCGTTCAGACTGACGATAAGGGCCAAATTTTTCATTCTTTCCAACGGTTTCACTTGGCGCGATTCCTAACCAATCTAAAGCTTCCATAATATATTGTTCTGCTCCAGGAACAAAACGATTTTGATCGGTATCTTCAATTCGTAAATAGAAGATACCATTATTTTTTTTGGCAAATAAATAATTAAAAAGCGCAGTTCGAACTCCGCCAATATGTAAAGGTCCAGTCGGACTTGGTGCAAAACGCACACGAACTTGTTTAGACATGGTTGTAAATTTTGGTCAAAGATACAACTGTCATTGAAATTGTCATTGCTATTGAAATTGATTTTTTCGTTTAGTAAAGATTTAACTTTTATTGTAAGTAGAAATTATTACTTTTATCGGTTATAAACAAATGATTAACAATTTTGGAAAACCAGAACATAATTTACAATAAACTTGAGCAGTTTATCAAGAAGTTTTACGCCAATGAGTTGCTACGTGGAACAATTTTCTTCGTTGGTCTCGGATTGTTGTATTTTATCTTCACTCTTTTTGTTGAGTATTTTCTTTGGCTAAAACCAACGGCTAGGACTATTCTATTCTGGACATTTATTCTTGTGGAACTTTTCTTGTTGGTTCGTTTTATTCTTTTTCCAATTTTCAAATTGTTTAAACTCCAAAAAGGAATTAACTATGATGATGCTTCCAAAATTATTGGAAATCATTTCAACGAAGTAGGAGACAAGCTTACCAACTTTTTGCAACTTTCTCAAGACGCCAATAAATCAGAATTACTTTTGGCTTCAATAGATCAAAAAGCCAATTCTTTGCAACCAATTCCTTTTGGAAATGCCGTTAATTTTTCAAAAAACAAAAAATATTTGCCATTAGCTATTATTCCGATTCTATTTGTTTTGTTTTTTATGATTTCTGGCAAAAGCGATATTCTTTCTCAAAGTTTCAATAGAGTAGTGCATTACAAAGAGCAATTTTTGCCACCAGCTCCATTTGAATTTCAAGTTTTGAATAAAAATCTTCAAACCGAACAGAATCAAGATTTTCTTTTGAAAGTAAAAACAGTGGGAAAAGTTGTTCCAGAAACTGCGATGATTTTTATTGGTGACGAAAGCTATTTTATGGAAACCACAAAAGCAGGTGAATTTCAGTTTGTAATTCCTAAACCAAAAGGGAATGTTGAGTTTCATATTGAAGCTAATGAAGTTTCTTCTAACGAATTTGAATTAAATGTGGTAACTGTTCCATCGATTGCTAATTTTGAAATGGTGCTGAATTATCCATCGTATCTAAATAAAAAGGCAGAAATTATTAAAGGAACAGGAAACGCCATTATTCCTGAAGGAACGCGAGTTACATGGAAAATGAACACTTTGGCAACTCAAAAAGTGGAATGGTTAGATTCAAATGTAAAGTATCCTTTTTCTAAGAATGAAAATCAATTTGTTTTAACTAAAAATATTTCTCAAAATACAGAATATCAAATCATTACTTCGAATACAAAAGTTAAAGATTATGAGAAACTTAACTATCAAATATCGGTTGTAAAAGATCAATTTCCAACAATCAATGTAAATAATGCTCCAGACAGTCTTAAAATTGCCAAAAACTATGTTTTAGGACAAGTTTCTGATGATTATGGGCTTTCTAAATTGCAAGTGATTTATTATCCAAAAGACAAACCAATGCAAGCCAAACGTGGAACAATTGCTGTTAAGAAAGAAGTTTACGATCAATTCGTTTTTGCTTTCCCAAGTAATTTGCCAATTGAAGAAGGTGTTGCTTACGAATACTATTTTGAGATTTTTGACAATGATGCTATTCATAATTATAAATCTACCAAGTCAGCTGTTTTTTCACATCGTGAATCTACCGAAGTAGAGAAAGAAGATGAGATGATGCAACAACAAAACAATAACATAAATTCATTAGAAAAGTCTCTTAAAACGCAAGAAAAGCAATTCAACGAAATGGAGAAATTGCAAAAGATGGGCAAAGAGAAAGACAATCTCGAATTCAAAGAACAACAGAAAGTAAATGATTTTATCCAACGTCAGAAACAACAAGACGAAATGATGAAAGAATTTGCTGAAAAGATGAAAGATAATTTAGAGAAGTTCAAAACCGATAAAAAGGATCAAGTAAAAGAATTATTGAAAGAACGTCTAGAGAAAGTTGATAAGGATTTTGAAAAGAATAAAAAGTTATTAGAGGAGTTAAAGCAACTCAACGACAAAATTCAAAAAGAGGAATTGTTTGAAAAAATGGAAAATTTCAAACAAAGCAGCAAAGCTCAAAACAAGAATTTGGAGCAATTGGTTGAGTTAACCAAAAGATATTATGTTCAGAAAAAAGCTGAGCAGATTGCTGATAAATTAGACAAGCTTGCAGAGAAACAAGATAAGTTAGCAGAAGACGAAAAAAATGATGCTAATAAGCAAGATGAAATAAATAAAGAGTTCGATAAAATTAAAGAAGAATTAAAAGAGCTTGAAAAAGAAAATAAAGAACTAAAAAAACCTTTAGATATTCCAAATGATGCGCAAAAAGAAAAAAGTATTGAGGATGATTTAAATAAAGCTAGTGAAGAATTAAAGAAACAAAATTCGTCAAAAGCAAAACCTAAACAAAAATCAGCTTCTAAAAAAATGAAAGAAATGTCTCAAGGCATGCAAATGGAAATGGAAGGCGGCGAAATGGAACAAATGGAAGAAGACGTCGCTATGTTGCGTCAGATTTTGGATAATCTTTTAGCATTCTCTTTTTCAGAAGAAGATGTTATGGGACAATTTAAAGGTTTGAAAAGAGGTTCGCCTTCGTTCAATAAATATTTAAAAAAGCAACAAGATTTGCGTGAACAATTTAAACATGTTGATGATAGTTTGTTTGCAATGTCATTGCGTAATCCAAAATTTACCGAAAACATAAATACCGAAGTTGGTAACGTACATTATAATGTGGACAAAGCACTTGATAATTTAGCTGAAGCTAATATTTCTAAGGGTGTTTCGCATCAACAATATGCTGTTTCATCTGCTAATAAATTAGCTGATTTTTTAAGCGATATTCTCAACAATATGCAAATGTCTATGTCTATGTCGGGTTCTGGATCAGGTAAAAAAGGAATGCCAAAACCAGGTCAAGGTAGTGGAGAAGGAATGCAGTTGCCAGACATTATCAAGAAGCAAGAAAGTTTAGCTGAAAAAGCTAAGCAAGGAAAGAAACCTGGAAAAAAACCTGGTGATGGAAAAGAAGGCAGTGAAGGTGAAAAAGAAGGAGGCAAAGAAGGAAAGGGCAAAGAAGGAAAATCTCGAAAAGAAGGTCAAGGTAAAAACGGAAAAGATGGTCAAGGCGGCGGTGGAAGTGGTCAAGGAAATAAAGATGGTGAAAATGGCGAAGATGGTGAAGGTGAAGCAGAACGCATAATGGAAATATACAAAGAGCAGCAACAATTGCGAGAAGCTTTGCAAAATGAATTAAACAAAAAAGGTCTTGGTGGTGTTGGTCAAGGAACGCTTGATCAAATGAAACAGTTGGAAAAACAATTGCTTAATAAAGGTTTTAATAACGATGTACTTCAAAAGATGATGAATCTTAAATATGAATTATTAAAACTTGAAAAAGCAGTTCAACAGCAAGGAGAAGAAAAGAAACGCCAATCTGAAACAAACAAAAAAGAGTTTACTAATACTTCAAATGCCTTGCCGCAACGTTTGCAAGAATATATCAATAGCATTGAAATATTAAACAGACAAACATTACCTTTGCGTGCAAATTACAACCAGAAGGTTCAAGAATATTTCAAAACAAATGATTAGTTTTAATTACGAAACAGAATTTCAGCTAGAAAACGAAACTCAATTTTCAGATTGGATTTCAAGAGTTATTCTGTCTGAAAACAAAAAGGAAGGCGACATCAATTATATCTTTTGTGATGATGAATACATACTCGAAATCAACAAGCAGTATTTAGATCACGATTATTATACAGATATAATTAGTTTTGACTATTCAGTAGGCAACGAATTGAATGGTGATATTTTTGTTTCTATTGATAGAGTAAAAGATAACGCAATTGATTTCAATGCCACATTTGATGATGAACTTAAAAGAGTGATCATTCATGGCATATTACACTACTGCGGATATAAAGACAAATCTGAAGAAGACGAAGCTTTAATGCGTAGTAAAGAAGATGAAAAAACAAAGATGTTTCACGTGGAACATTAACTTAAACATCTTTCAAAAATTATAAATCAAAATCGTTCCACGTGGAACATAAATAAAATGAATTCATAGTTGCGGTTCAATCGTAATTCGTAATTCGTAATTCGTAATTCAAAAAATGTTTAACACATACGATGTAATAGTAGTAGGAGCAGGACACGCTGGTTGTGAAGCAGCAGCAGCAGCAGCCAATTTAGGTTGTGCGACGTTGTTGGTTACAATGAGCTTGCAAAACATAGCGCAGATGTCATGTAATCCTGCGATGGGCGGCATTGCCAAAGGACAAATTGTGCGCGAAATTGATGCGCTCGGTGGTTATTCGGGAATTGTTTCCGATAAAACCGCTGTTCAATTCAAGATGCTCAATAAGTCAAAAGGACCAGCAATGTGGTCGCCAAGGGTTCAATCTGACAGAATGCGTTTCTCAGAAGAATGGCGTTTGATGTTAGAACGAACTCCTAATCTCGATTTTTACCAAGAAATGGTAAAAGGATTGCTAATCAAGAATAACAAAGTTGAAGGAATAGTAACTTCGCTTGGAATCGAAATCAAAGCCAAAACGGTTGTGCTAACCAATGGAACTTTCCTAAATGGATTAATTCATATTGGCGAAAAACAATTTGGTGGTGGTCGAGCTGGTGAAAGTGCTGCTTATGGAATTACGGAAGATTTGGTTAAAGCAGGATTTGAATCGGGTAGAATGAAAACAGGAACACCACCAAGAGTTGATGGTCGATCGTTAGATTATTCTAAAATGAATGAAGAACCTGGAGACATCCGTCCGGATAAGTTTTCTTATTCTGATGAAACCAAACCTTTGATACATCAAAAATCATGTCACATGACTTATACTTCGTTAGAAGTTCATGATATTCTTCGTGAAGGTTTTGATCGTTCTCCTATGTTTAATGGTAGAATAAAAAGTCTTGGGCCAAGATATTGCCCTTCTATAGAAGATAAAATCAATCGTTTTGCCGATAAAGAGAGACATCAATTATTTGTTGAGCCAGAAGGCTGGAATACTTGCGAAGTTTATGTAAATGGCTTTTCAACATCGCTTCCAGAAGACATTCAATTTAAAGCTTTAAGTTCAGTAGCTGGATTTGAAAAAGTAAAATTCTTTCGACCAGGTTATGCAATAGAATATGATTATTTTCCACCAACGCAATTAAAACATACTTTAGAAACCAAGTTGGTTGAAGGTTTATATTTCGCTGGACAAATAAATGGTACGACAGGATATGAAGAAGCTGCTTCTCAAGGAATGATGGCTGGAATTAATGCAGCTTTAAAAGTCAAAGAAGAAGAACCATTAATTCTAAAACGTGACGAAGCTTATATTGGTGTTTTAATTGACGATTTAATTACTAAAGGAACCGAAGAACCTTATAGAATGTTTACTTCTAGAGCAGAATATAGAACTTTATTACGTCAGGATAATGCCGATGCTCGTTTAACACCTAAGTCGTTCAAAATTGGTTTAGCATCTGAAAAGAGAATGCGTCGAATGGAAGAGAAGTTTTCTAAAAGTGATGCAATGGTTGCTTTTTTCAAAGAAACCAGTGTTACTGTCGAAGAAGCCAATCCAATTCTTGAAGCTAAAGGAAGTTCACCGATGAATCAATCTGATAAAATGTTCAAAGTCTTTTCAAGACCACAAATGGAGTTAGATGATTTTATTAAATTTGAAAAAGTACAAGAATATATCAACGCTAATGATTTAGATAAAGAAATAATAGAGCAGGCCGAAATCCAAGTAAAATATTCTGGCTATATCGAAAAGGAAAGAAACAACGCTGATAAATTGACAAGATTAGAAGACGTTAAAATTCCTAAAAACTTCGATTATAACAAAATCAAATCAATGTCGATAGAAGCGAAACAGAAATTATCTGCCATACGACCTGTAACCATTTCACAAGCATCAAGAATAAGCGGAGTTTCACCAAGCGACATTTCCGTGTTATTAATTTATATGGGAAGATAATAATAGTTGACAGTCTAAGTTTTCAGATGTAAACATTCCGTCTACGTTCCACGTGAAACATTTTTTAAAAACATTGAAATTAAAAGGTTTTCAGCTGCAAACTGTGACTGAAAACTGAAAACTAAATAAAATGAATATTGTAAACGCCAAACCTTTTTTAACAGTAAAAGATCATTCGGTTTCTCGAGAAACTTTCGAGTTGCTTCACGATGCCGATTTGGATATGTTGATTACGCATCCGCAACCTTCTTTAGAAAAATTACCGAACTACTACGAAAGCAAGGATTATATTTCGCATACCGACGGAAACAAATCGCTTTTTGAAAAATTATATCAATTTGTAAAAAGTATTGCTTTAAAAAACAAATTGAAATTAATCAACGAGCAATCACCTAAAGGAAGAATTTTAGATATTGGAGCAGGTGTTGGCGATTTTTTATCCGTTTGTAAAAATGATGGTTGGCAAACGGTCGGAATTGAACCTAGCGAAAAAGCAAAAGCAATTGCTATTCAAAAAGGCGTTTCATTTGTAAATGATTTAGCTTCGTTAGAAAACAATTCATTTGACATAATTACCATGTGGCACGTTTTAGAACACGTTCCTAATCTTGAAGAATATATTTCAGAATTGAAAAGATTGATAAAACCAAACGGAACTATAATTATTGCTGTTCCCAATTTCAATTCTTTTGACGCAAATTATTATGGTAAATTTTGGGCAGCTTACGATGTGCCAATTCATCTTTGGCATTTTTCAAAAACAGCTATCGCAAAGTTATTTGCACCACAAAAATTAAAATTGCAAAAAGTGCTCCCAATGAAATTTGACAGTTTTTATGTGAGCTTACTTTCTGAAAAATATAAAAATGGAAAAATGAACTACCCAAAAGCATTTTGGATAGGATGTAAGTCCAATCGCTACGGAAAACGCAATTCGGAGTATTCCTCACACATTTATATCCTAAAAAACGAATAAAAAGCTAAATTAAACGAAATTTTAAACGATTTTAGGTCGAAATAAGGATTTTGTCGACATTTTTATAAAGTTTTTTTAAATCGCTTTATATGAATTCACTTTCGATAAAGTTTTAAAATCGATTAAATAAAAGCAATAACATTTTCTTATAGTTAACCAAAACAACTTTTTTTACTACTTTTGAACAAAATCATTTTATAAAATTAAAAAATCCCACATGAAAAAAGCAATAGTAATTTTAGCATTGACAGCAACCATTTTTTCTTGTCAAAAAGCAACCGAAACAAAAGAATTTAAAACAGCTTATGTTGACACGATGGAATTGTTGAAAAATTATGACGAAGCTAAAGACATCGAAACAAAATATAAAGAAAAAGCTAAAACTATGGGAACCGATTTGCAAGCCGAAGTAGCAAAATTCCAGACAGAAGCTCAAAATTTTCAAGCTAATGCTCAAAAAAATGGTCAGGCTTGGGCTCAGAAAAAAGGAGCAGAATTGCAACAAAAAGAGCAACAGTTAACTTATGCTCAACAAGCAATTCAAAGACAATTAGAAGAAGAAAGTGGTAAAGAAATGGATTCCTTAAAGTCAAATTTGAAGAAATTTATCAAAGATTATGGCAAGAAAAACGGTTATACTTACATATATGGAACAGGTGAAGTAGCCACTGTTTTATACGCAGAAGACAAGCTTGATATCACTAAAGAAATGATCAAATTGATCAATGAAAATTATAAAAGCAAACCAAAAACTACTGAAAAAGAAGCAGTTAAAACTGATTCGACAGCAGTAACAAAATAAATAAATAAACTATTTTTGCATAAAACCTTCACTTTTTTAGTTGAAGGTTTTTTTGTTTTTGCACTTCAAGTAAAATTTATATCTTTGACTTTTAAACACATACAAGCCATGGAATTTATATCAGC
Organism: Flavobacterium sp.; assembly: GCF_027531705.1. Classification (GTDB taxonomy): domain Bacteria; phylum Bacteroidota; class Bacteroidia; order Flavobacteriales; family Flavobacteriaceae; genus Flavobacterium. The sequence goes on from NZ_JAPZSP010000007.1 coordinate 43,660, forward strand.
CGAAGCAAAATACGTTTTGCAATTTATCAACCAAACCAATCGTTCCATTTTTCTAACCGGAAAAGCAGGAACTGGAAAGACTACACTTCTTAAAGAAATTATCCAAACAACACATAAAAATTGTGTCGTTGTCGCACCAACTGGAATTGCAGCACTAAATGCTGGCGGTGTAACCATTCATTCGATGTTTCAGTTGCCTTTTGGTGGTTTTATTCCAGATAATTCTTCGCCACAATTCAACGAAAACTCTAAGTTTGAAAGTCGCGCAACACTTCGTAGACATTTCAAAATGAGCAGTTTAAAACGTTCTGTTATACGAAACATGGAATTGCTTATTGTAGATGAAGTGAGTATGTTACGCTCCGATTTGTTAGACGCAATGGACTTTATGTTGCAATCAGTTCGTAAAAACAACCGTGCTTTTGGCGGTGTTCAAGTGCTTTTTATTGGCGATTTATTGCAACTTCCACCTGTAATTCGTGATGAAGAATGGCGAACTTTGAGAAATTATTACAGAGGAAAATTCTTTTTTCATTCGCATGTTATCGAGCAAAATCCACCGCTATATATTGAATTATCTAAGATTTTCCGTCAAACCGATGAGCGATTTATTTCGGTTTTGAATAATCTTCGAAATAATACAATTACTCAAAATGATATTCAAATTCTAAATGAGTTTGTAAATCCTAATTTTGATTTAAAAACTAATAAAGGTTATATAACACTTACAACGCATAATGCAAAAGCGGATGCAATAAATATTCAGTCACTACTTGATTTAGAAGGCGAATCAAAGGTTTATAAAGCCGAAATTACAGACGATTTTCCAGATAAAATATATCCAATAGAAGAATATTTGGAGCTCAAAGTTGGAGCGCAAATTATGTTTATCAAAAACGATTTATCTTTCGAAAAAAAATTCTTTAATGGCAAAATGGGTTTTGTAAAAGCCATTTCTGAAAAAGAAATTCTAGTCCATTTTCCTGATGAAAACCGTACAATCGAAGTCGAAAAGTATGAATGGCAGAACATTAGGTATTATGTAAATGAAAATACCAAAGAAATTGAAGAAGAGGTTTTAGGAACTTTTGTGCATTATCCTATCAAACTGGCTTGGGCGATAACCGTTCATAAAAGCCAAGGATTAACGTTTGACAAAGCTGCGCTCGATGTTTCGCAAGTTTTTTTGCCAGGACAAGCCTATGTTGCCTTATCGCGTTTACGTTCTTTAAATGGCCTAATTTTGCTTTCTCCGTTGCGAATGAATGGTATTTCTAACGATCAAGATGTGATGGAATATGCCAATAATAAAGCCACCGAAGAAGTTTTGGAAAACACCTTGCAGCAAGACACCAAAAATTTTATTCATAACTATTTGAGCAACAGTTTTGATTGGTCAGATTTGGCGCAAGAATGGCGAAACCATCAGTTTAGTTACAACGAAAAATCGGATGCGTCAGAAAAATCAAAGCATGCCATTTGGGCCAAAAAGTGTACCGAAGAAATCGATAAATTAATCGAACCTTCTCGAAAATTCATTTTACAACTAAACAAATTGTTTTCACAAGAAATTGATTTACAATTTGTTAATGAGAGAATTCAAGCGGCATTTAATTACTTTTTACAACCAATGGATAATTTGGTTTACGAACTTTTGTGGAAACTAGAAGAAGTCAAACGAATTAAAAAAGTAAAAGCCTATTACGAAGAATTATTAGTGTTAGAAGAGCTTCAAATAAAAGCAGTTTTGCGCTTGATGAAAGCTAAATTATTGATAGAAACAATAGTAAACGGCGAAACAATTTCTAAAGAAAAACTAACTTCTGATGAAATTAAATATTACAGAATCAATAAGTTAAAAGTAATTTCAGAAGAATTCAAAAAAGTAAATGTAACGCTTATTGAAGATGAAGTTGATTTAGATCGATACGAGAAAAAGAAAAAGACCAAAGAACCCAAAAAATCAACGGTTCAAGAAACCTACGAATTGTGGATTCAAAAAAACACTATAAGAGAAATTGCTGCCATTAGAAAACTAACCGAAAATACTATTACGGGTCATATTACCAAGCTAATAGAGTCGGAAACGGTTTTACTATCAGATGTTTTACCAGAAGATAAAATTCAAGAATTAGCAGAAGCTTTCAAAGGATTTAAAGGTGATTCTGTAGCCGAATTAAAAGAAAAACACGGAGAAAAATTTACTTGGGAAGAATTGAAAATGTATAAGGCGAGTTTATAATTTTTTCTTCTTTTTACTCAATCTAAGTTCTTTTTTTTCTTGCTTTATAGCATTTAAACTATCTTTTATAAACTCTTTACTTTGGAAATAATTCACTTCTTTCTCAATGATTTTTATTTTAATTGGAAGAACTCTAGGAAGCATATAAATATTTGAACCAGGTAAAAAATAATGCATGTCATTAATTAGGATTTCCGAACCAATTTTTAATTCTTGAATTTTTAAATTTAATTCCTCATTAAATGTATTACCTGTGACTTGGATTATATTGTTTTTTGAAAAATAAACTTTAAATTCTGTTATAAGAAACATTGAACTTACTTCAAATAAATAATCTTCAAATTTAATATTAATCTGAGCATTCATTAATTCTTCTTTTGTCATTTCAACAATACAATTGTAGCAATTTCTACCATCGATGGTGCTAATTGGATTAGAAATAGGAAGAATTCTAAACGTATGTTCTTCAGTTATTACAGAATCATCGTTTTGTATAATAGTTAATTTTATTACAGAAGTTGCTCCTGCTTGAGGAGTTAAATAATAAATGTTGCCGGTTTTTTCCAATCCAGGACAAGTTACTGTAAATGATTTGCAATTTGGAACCGCAATTGAAATTGGATTTCTGATACCGCGATATACAACATTCATTTTTGTTGCTGAAACAACTCCTTTCAACGAATTTGTTTCCATAGAAACATTCGATTGTTGTGCGCAAATGGATATTGAAAATAAGAAAAAGGCAATTAGTTTTTTCATGTTGAAAATGTTTTATCAACTCAACCAAAAAACCGCTAAAACCGCAGGAATAAAGTATATGGCAATATTTCTTGCGCCGTCATAATCTTTGGCTAATCGTTGTCCAAAAAGCATCATAAGCAATGAAATACAAGAGAAAATTGCGCCATAAAAACCAAAAGTTCTTGAAGAATAAAACAACAACTGAAATATTCCCGCAACGCATAATATTCCCGCAATTAACTCAACAACTAATAATAAAAACACACTTTGTGGAACAAAATTCTTGAGATACGTTTTTTCAAAATGTGGTTTTAACCAACTCATATTATCGTTCCAATGAAAAACTTTGTCATGTGCCGACATTATAAACGTTATCGCCAAAAAAATTAAAACCAATATAGAAGCTGTATTGTTCATAGTATTATTTTTTGTGAATTAAACGAGTTAATTTTATGGATAAATCGGTCAAGATAATCTTCGCATTTCCGTTTCTTTCAATATGATACATCGCATCTGAAAGTTCTTTGAAAATATCTTGAATATTTTTACCATTGACAAAAGGAGCAAAATTTTCAAGCTTGAATTTATCGACTTTTGGTTCTAAATAAACCAATTTTGGTGTTTCGTAATTTAGTAACAAAGCTTGTCTAAACATATTGATGCAAAAATCCAGGAACTTTTTCTGTGTTTCTCTACCTAAACCTGCAATTTGGTCGCTCCAATTGATCAAATCCTGAATAGCAGCTGCGTTTCCTTTTGCTCTAAAAGCAGCACGAACCCAATCAACAAACCATTTTTCAAAATACGAATCTTCACCATCATCACTTAACAATTGCAAGGCTTTATTGAAATTTCCTTGCGCCTGATGTGCAATTTTGGTTGCCATTTTTGGGTCGATATTGTGTTTCAAAATCAATCCTTCTTCAATTACTTTTTCTGGCAAAGCATTAAAATGAACCACTTGACAACGCGAACGAATAGTTTGTATAATATCTTCTTCGTTTTCTGAAATTAGAATAAAAACCGTTTTATCTGTTGGTTCTTCAAGCAATTTCAATAATTTGTTAGAAGCGGCAATATTCATCTTGTCGGCCATCCAAATAATCATTATTTTATAACCACCTTCGTATGATTTTAAGGCTAATGATTTCAAAATTTCTTGCGCATCATCAACTCTAATTTCACCTTGTTTGTTTTTTACACCTAATAATTGATACCAATCAAACAAACTTCCGTATGGATTTTCCTTTAGAAATTGTCTGAAATCGGTAATAAAATCAATGCTTTTTGGTTTCGATTTTACATCATCAGTTGTAACGGTTGGGTAAATAAAATGCAAGTCAGGATGCGAAAAATGATCGAATTTCAAGTTACAAGCTTCATTTCCACCTGAATTTTCATCACCTGAATTTTGACATAAAATATACTGCGAATAAGCTATTGCTATTGGTAATGTTCCACAACCTTCAGGGCCAATAAACAATTGCGCGTGAGGAATTCTTCCTTGCGTAGCACTTTTTAGTAAGTGATTCTTATTGTATTCGTGACCTAATATTTCTGAAAATTGCATATAGCAAAGTTAACATAATAATTGAAATGACATCAAAATCATCATTAAAAATCTATTCATTAAAAAAACAATATTGTAGTACATTAATTATAAAATTAATAAAAAAATGTATTTCATCGATTTTTTAATGTTTTTTAGCGATTATTTAATTTTGATTTGTACTTTAGTAATCCCAAAACTAATTATTGATAATAAAAAAACCTACTACTATGAAAACTAATTCTACAAACCCAGTTCAAGCTTTACTAGCTTTAGTATTATTTTCTTCTTTTTCATTTGCTCAAACAGGAGTTCCTTTCAAAATGAGATACCAATCTACTATAAAAGGTGACATGACTGTTATTGCAAATGGAATAACTAACAGAGTTGATGCCAATGGAAGTGCTTTAACGCCTTACAACAAAATTGACAACGCAATGTTAAATGATGAATTTGAAATGAGTTACATCGACATCGATTCTGATGAAACAACTTTTTCTTCTAGTTCTGCAACTTTAGAATTAGAAAATTCTCAAAACAAAAAAGTAGTTTATGCTGGTTTATATTGGTCAGCAACTTACAAGTTTAATCCTGGAGTTATAAAAGAAGAAGGAAAATTTGTAGCAATTTCAAACAAAAGAGATGCCATCAAACAAGTAAAAATAAAATTGCCTAATCAAGATGAATACACAGATGTAGTAGGCGAAGTTATTTTTGACGGAAACAAATCTAAAGCCTACAAAGAAAATGCACCTTATGCAGTTTATGCAGATGTAACGAGTTTAATGACAAGTTTGGTTAATCCTAATGGTTCTTATACAGTTGCAAATGTTAGAGCAACTAACGGAAAGATAGAAGGCGGAGTTGCTTCTGGATGGACATTATTTGTAGTATATGAAGATGATCAAATGCCAGAAAAATTTGTGGCAAGTTATGATGGTTTTGCAAATATAAACGAAAACAATGCTAGCATAAAAATTTCAGGTTTTAGTGCTACTCAACAAGGAAAAGTGAACGCAAAAATAGCATGTGCTGCTTTAGAAGGTGATGCAAATTTAAAAAATGATCAATTATATGTATCAAGTGCAAGTGCTGGATTAGTTGCTGTAGGAAGTGAAACTAGAAATGAAACAAATGTGTTTAATAGTTCAATTTCTAATGAAAAAGGTGAAATGACTAATAGATATCCAAACAGCAAAAACACATTAGGATATGACACTTTTGTTATGGAAATTTCTAATGCAGACAATGCTAATATTGATAATAATTCTAACGAAACAATATTAAAATTTGCTTCAACAGGCGATAGAACTTACGTTTTCTTTACAGCTTTCAATGTTGAAGTTGGAAATGCAAGTCCAACAGTGGTAAGCAATACAAAATCTGAAAAAATCGATTTTAGTAACGAAACTATTGCAGATGCTTATCAAACAAACATGATGGTTACAACAATGACAGAGAAATATGAAGTAGCTTCAGTTGATAAAAATGTTCAAATTCAAGCGCAAAGTATTCCTAATCAAAAAAGCGGATATTATGTAGTAGCAAATGTTTTTTCTGATCCTTATTTTGCAAAAGAATTCATCAAAACTTTAAAATCACAAGGAGTTGAAGCAGATTATTTTGTAAATCCTGAAAATGGATTCAGATATGTTTATGTTACTAAAACTGCCAATGAGCAAGATGCAGTTAGCCAATACTTAGCATTAGCAGACACAAAATACCAAGGGAAAACATGGGTTTTATCAGTAAACAACAAAGAAAGTTTTACTTCAAAAACAATGTTGGCATCAGAAGAATAGTTAGTTGGGATTTTTTATAAAAAAGTCAGATTTGAAAGTAGCTCTTTTAAATCTGACTTTTGTCTTTTATTTAAAAAAACAAAATGGTTATCTTTGCGATTAACTACTTTAAAATAAATTTAAAATGAAAACCATTTCCGACTTCAATTTCAATTCAAAAAAAGCTTTAATCCGTGTTGATTTTAATGTTCCATTAGATGAAAATTTCAATGTTACTGATACTTCAAGAATTGTTGCTGCTAAACCAACAATAGACAAGATTTTAGCTGATGGTGGAAGCGTGATATTGATGTCACACTTAGGAAGACCAAAAGGAAAAGAAGATAAATATTCATTAAAGCATATTTTAAAAACAGTTTCAGAAGTATTGGAAGTTGAAGTAAAATTTGCCTCTGATTGTATTGGCGAAGTGGCAGAAACAGCGGCTAAAAATCTTCAACCTAAAGAAGTTTTATTATTAGAAAATCTAAGATTTTATGCCGAAGAAGAAGCTGGCGATGTTGATTTTGCCAAAAAACTGGCTTCACTTGGCGATATTTATGTAAATGACGCATTCGGAACGGCGCATCGTGCACATGCTTCAACAGCTATTATTGCTCAATTTTTTCCAAACAGCAAATGTTTCGGATTGTTGATGGAAAAAGAAATTACAAGTTTAAATAAAGTTTTAAAAGATTCAGAAAAACCAGTAACAGCGGTTCTTGGTGGAAGTAAAGTTTCGACTAAAATCACTATTATAGAAAATATTCTCGACAAAGTTGACCACATGATTATTGGTGGCGGGATGACTTTTACGTTCATAAAAGCACTTGGCGGAAACGTTGGAGATTCTATTTGTGAACTAGACAAATTAGATTTAGCATTAGAAATTTTGCATAAAGCAAAAGAAAAAAATGTTCATATCCATATTCCAGTTGATGTTGTCGCTGCCAATGCTTTTTCAAATGATGCTGAAACTCAGATTGTAGATGTGCGTCATATTCCAGATGGATGGCAAGGATTAGATGCCGGACCAAAATCTTTAGAGAATTTTAAAGAAGTGATTATGAATTCAAAAACAATTCTTTGGAATGGTCCATTAGGCGTTTTTGAAATGGAAAATTTTGCACATGGAACAATCACTTTAGGCGAATATATCGCAGATGCAACTGCAAATGGGGCTTTTTCTCTTGTTGGCGGTGGCGATTCTGTTTCGGCGGTTAAACAATTTGGGCTTGAAGATAAAGTTAGTTATGTTTCTACTGGTGGTGGAGCAATGCTAGAAATGCTAGAAGGAAGAATTTTACCCGGAATTGCCGCAATTTTGGACTAATTTTTGTGGTAAACAATATTTAAGAAAAATTTACGTTTTATAATTATATGATTTTGCAGTAAGATTTGTATCTTTGTAAATTATATAAACATTTGACAATTACTATTTTGCGAAAACTTTTGAAAAAAGAGGGCTTTCGCAAAATTGTTGCATATACAAAAATTAAGTTTTTTAATAGTCATTTTATGGCTTTTTCAGAAACAAAAAACATACTAAATGAAACTAAAAAAAATCACATTCTCGCTTCTAATACTTCTCACCGGAAGTGTTTTTGCCCAGGACGATTCAATCATTCAACCAACTAAAATCACGTATTTAGATTCTATCAAAAAGACATTTGTTAAGTATGATATTGCTTCTAAAGTAGATAGTATGTGGGTTAAGGAGTTGAACAACAACGATTTGTACGCCGATATTACCAACGATATTGAAACAATAGACCTTAATCAAGATGTTGATTTTGAACTTCCTACAGATTTATTAAAGGCAAGATTAGCCGAAATGGATGCCAAATCACCTTTCAATATTGAATACAATCCTGGATTAGAAAATTTAATTAAATCGTTTTTAAAGAATAGAAGAAAATCATTTGAACGATTGATGGGATTGTCTGAATATTATTTTCCTCTTTTTGAAGATGCTTTTTCCAAGCAAAATATTCCTTTAGAAATCAAATATTTAGCGGTTGTTGAGTCTGCCTTAAATCCCAAAGCAGTTTCTAGAGTTGGTGCAACAGGTCTTTGGCAATTTATGTATCAAACAGGAAAAGAATACAAACTAAGCATTGATTCTTATGTTGACGAAAGAAGTGATCCATTAAAAGCTAGTGCTGCAGCTTCGCAATACATGACCAATATGTACAAGATTTTTGGCGATTGGGATTTGGTTTTAGCCGCTTATAATTCGGGTGCTGGAAATGTTTCTAAAGCTATAAGAAGATCTGGCGGACAAAAAAACTTTTGGAATATCAAAAAGCATTTGCCTAAAGAAACACAAGGATATGTTCCGGCTTTTTTAGCAACTATGTACATTTATGAATATCATAAAGAGCACGGAATTGTACCAAGAAGAGCTGATGTAAAACATTTTGAAACTGATACTATTCAAATAAAACAACAATTGTCTTTCAAACAAATTTCTGATTTATTAGACGTTTCTGAAGCTCAATTGCAATTATTTAATCCTTCTTACAAGTTAAAAGTTGTTCCTAATTACAAAGATAAAGCTCATTATTTAAGATTACCAATTGATAAAATTGCTGTTTTCACGGCTAATGAAGATAAAATTTATGCCTACGTTCAACATGAACTAAGTAAAAGAGAGAAACCTTTTACCAAAGTTCAAACGGCTATTGCAGATTCTGACATAGAATCTGAAATGAGCTATAAAAATGTTCAAAAAACTAAGTACCACAAGGTTAGGCGAGGCGAAAGTTTGAGTGAAATTGCAAATCGATATGATGTTTCAATGTCTCAAATTAAGAAATGGAATCATTTGCGAAGCAATACTGTTTCAAGAGGAAGAAGTCTTAAAATTGTTTCTTATGACCGTGTAGCTGTAAGAACAAAAAAAGCGACAGAACCTAAAAATACTGACGTTGTTGCAATAGAAGCAGTTGCTGAGATTCAACATCCTAAAAAAGAAGAAGTTGAAAGTTCAAGAGAACCAGCTAATTTTAAATGGGAAAAAGTATATGTAAACAAAGATGTTACTAAAACCCACAAAATCAAAAGAGGTGAAAACCTTGGTAAAATTGCTGACAATTATAACGTTACGGTTGCTGAGTTAAAAAAATGGAATAAGTTAAGAAGTAATACTGCTGTTGCTGGTAAAACACTTAAAGTTGTTGTGAACGAAAGAGTTGCAACAAGAGTTAAAAAACCTATTAACGATTCTAATGTTGAACAAGAAGTTGCCGTTGTTGAAAAATCTACACCTAAAAAAGAGAATACTACAACTGATACAACTTCATCTGCAATTGCTGAAAATGTAGTTGAAAAACCTGTTAAAGCAGCAAAAGCTTTTAAGTATGAAAAAGTGGTTACTTTTAAAGATGTAACTAAAAATTACAAAGTTAGAAAAGGTGATAACCTAGGTGAAATTTCAGAAAAATATAATGTTTCTGTTGCCGATTTGAAAAAATGGAACAAACTAAGAAGCAATAATGTAGTTGTTGGAAAAGAATTGAAAATAATTACCAATGAAAAAGTAGTTACAACAGTTAAAAAACCAATCAAATCTGATAGAATCGACGAGCTAGAAAAAGCTAGTAATTATTACACAGTTCAAAAAGGAGATAATTTATCTACAATTGCTAAAAGAAACAATGTAACGGTTGAAGAGTTAAGAGAATGGAATCATTTGGACGACAATAACGTTCAATTAGAAGCTAAACTAAAAGTTGCTGATATTGCTCACAACAATGAAGATTCTGCTGAAGAAACAACAACTAAAAGCGAAGTTAGAAATGTTGAATACACAGTGCAAAGAGGTGACTTTTTAGGAAGTATTGCCAAAAAACATGGTGTTGCAATCTCTGATTTGAAAGAATGGAACAACATAAATGATAATACAGTTGTTGCTGGCGAAAAATTGGTTGTTGGTAAAAAATTAATTTTAGATAAAAATCAGAAAAACGTTGTTGCCGAGAAACAAACCAAAAACAATAAAGCAACTGCTCAAAAAGAACAAGTTTATCAAGTAAGAAGAGGCGATTCTCTTTTTAGTATTGCCAAAAAATATCCAGGAATTACTGTTTCAGATTTAAAAAAATGGAATGGAATTCGCGGAAACGAATTAAAACCGGGAATGAAATTGAAAATTAACGGATAATTTAAAAATAGTAACTAAATTTAGGGCTTTATTCATTAACAAAGAAAAAATGAAAAAAGCCCTTTTTTTTGTGCTTCTATTTTTAGTCTTTTTGCCATCGTGCAACAGAAATAAAACAGATGAACTTGCTCCAACTTCGGGAAAAATAAACACTATTTCTGTAATTATTGATGATAAATTATGGGATGGCGAAATTGGCGATAGCATTAGAAACAAGTTTGCTTCACCAGTTATTGGTTTACCACAAGAAGAACCTTTGTTCAACATCAATCAATATCCTTTAAAACTTCTCGAAGGATTTATGAATAATTGTCGCAATATTATTGTGATTAAAAAAGAAGCAAAGAATGAATTTTCCATCAAAGAAAACGAATTTGCGAAACCTCAAAATGTCTATTATATTTCAGGTAAAAACGCAACGACAATATTGGATTTAATTGAGAAAAATGCACCTGAAATTATTTCAAAAATCAGAAAATTAGAAATTCAAGAAAATCAACGACATATCGATACTTTATTGTTTGATTTTACCAAACTTGAAAAGCAATTTAAAATCAATCTTAAAATCCCAAGAGAATTCAAATACGCTTCTAAAAAAGATAAATTTGTTTGGTTAAAAAAAGAAATTACAAGTGGAAACACAAGCATATTAATTTACCAATTACCATTATCAGTTATAGAAACAAAACCCAATGTGATTGATGATATTATAAAAATTAGAGATTCAATAGGAAAACTATATATTCACGGAACTTCTCGAAGAACCAAAATGATTACCGAAGCCGCTTACGCACCGTATCTTTCTTATACCGTTTTAGACAAGCGTTATGCTTATGAAACAAGAGGCACATGGGAAATGGAAAACGATTTTATGTCGGGACCATTTATCAATTATTGCATTGTTGACAAACCCAACAAACGAATTTTAGTCGTTGAAGGATTTTGTTATGCACCGTCAAAAGAAAAAAGAGATTTGATGTTTGAACTTGAAGCAATTATCAAAACAATTAAGTTTGTAAAATCTTCCAAAACAATTTCAAAAAAGAAATAAAAAAATGAATCCAAAATGGAAAATAAAGCCGTTTGAAGCACTTTCTGTTGCCGAACTATATTCTGTGTTACAATTGCGCTCAGAAGTGTTTGTAGTCGAACAAAATTGCGTTTACCAAGACATTGATGGAAAAGATGTAAAAGCACTTCATTTGTTTGGCGAATATGATGGAAAAACTGTTGCGTATGCAAGACTTTTTAAACCTAATGATTATTTCGAAAATGCCTCAATAGGAAGAGTTATCGTTTCTCAAAATTACCGAGACAAAAAATGGGGTTTTGACTTAATGCAACAAGCTATCAATGCAATTGAAACACATTATAACGAAACCAAAATAACAATTTCGGCACAATTATATTTGCAAAGGTTCTACGAAAGTATGGGATTTGTAAAAACCAGCGATGTGTATTTAGAAGATGATATTGAGCATATTGAGATGCGGAAAGAAATCTAAATCTTCGTAATCACCAGCTCAACACGTCTATCATATTCTGGACCTTTGCCAAGCGGAACAGAGTTTCCATAACCTTTGAAAGTCATTCTTTTTTTGTCAATTTTCTTAAAAGCTAAGTATTTATAAACGGCTTCTGAACGATTTATAGAAAGCTGTCTTTTCTTAGTATCTCTATCAATAGCTTCTTTTTGGTTAGGCGGAACACAACAAACATGTCCTTGAATTTCAAATTGTAATGTTTTGTATTTTAATAACAATTTTGCAATTTTATCTAATTCGCTTTTTGCTTTAAAAGTCAATTTACTACTGCCACGATCAAAAAGCAAATTTTCTAAATAAATATGGTCGCCAACAATATGTTTTTTTTGTATCGTTTTGAAAAAACCAGGAATTTCAATTTTTGGTAATGGTTTTAAGTTCAAAACAACATCAACACGACGGTTTTTTGAGCGTTTTTCGGGAAGATTTTCAACAATATCATCATCAATAAGAATTCTGCCTTTTCCTTCAATTGTGACAATAATTTTGTTAGTTATACCGTTTTCAAGTAGCTTACGCTGAATCGTATTGGCTCTATTGGATGAAAGTTTGTAATTGTAGGCATCTTTTCCAATATCATCAGTGTAACCATATATTTGAATATCTTCAATTCTGGTTGAATCGGTTTTTTTTATAAAATCTACTACTGTTTTGGCTTGCGCATCATCAAGATTGTATTTATCAAATTCAAAATAGACCGATTGCACAACTTCTTCCTGAGCAAAAAGAAATCCTCCAAATAATAGCGATAGTATCTTTAAAAATTTAGTTATCATAACTTTAATATTTTAGCATACTCAGAAGGATTGTTTATAATTTCTAAGGCTTTTTTAATCTCTGAATTATTTTGGGTGTAGTATTGATATAAACCTTCTTTATACTGATAACGTTTAATAATTTCCTCCAAAATTAATTTTTTTATTTCTTTCTGATTTGCATTTAGTTGATTTTCTTCGCTTTTTTGAACAGCTGCTAATAATTGTTCGTATTCAACTGTAATTGAAGTATCAATTTTTTCTTTTTTAGCTGTTGCTAATGTTTTTTTCAATGCAAGTTCGGTTTCCGTATCAAATGAAATTTTTTCTTTTTTCAAAAATGCTTTAAAATCGGCAAAATCAGCATCTGTAATGGATGGAATTTTGTTGCCTAAAGTTGGATTTTTATAATAGTAAGTCGTTACATAATTGAAAATTGCATCTTTTTTGTTCAAAGCTTCTACAATTGTGCTGGTTTTAGTTTCTTCCAATTCAATATCAGGTTGTACACCGCCACCATCGTAAACCGTTCTTCCTTTTCTGGTTTTGAATGCGTTGTATTTAGAAGCATCAGTTTTAGTTGCTTTTCCTTCGGCATCTTTGTGTGAATAATCTAACGCTTGAATACATCTTCCAGATGGCGTGTAATATCTCGAAATAGTAACTTTTACTTGTGTTCCATAAGTCAAATCAATTGGACGCTGAACCAAACCTTTACCAAAACTACGACTTCCAATAACAACGGCTCTATCTAAATCTTGCAAAGCACCCGAAACAATTTCAGAAGCCGAAGCACTTCTACCATTGATTAAAATTACCAACGGAATAGTTAAATCATAAGGTTCTTTTATTGTTTTGTATGTGTTTGTATGTTTTTCACTTTTCGATTTTGTGGTAACAATAACTTCGTTTTTTGGCACAAATAGATTGCAAATATTGATAGCTTCTGTCAACAATCCACCTGGATTTCCTCTTAAATCCAAAATGATTTTTTCGGCACCATCAGCTTTTAGTTTTTCAAGAGCTGCTTTGGTTTCGCTAGTTGTTTTTTTGTTAAAAGCTGTTAGGACAATATAACCTGTTTTATCATCAACTTTCCCGAAAAAAGGAACGGCGTTTATATCAACTTCATCTCTTGTGATTTGGGTTGTATATTCTTTACCTTGTCTTATGTATTTAACTTCTATTTTGGTGTTTTTTGCACCTTTCAATAGTTGTGAAGCATCGTCTTTAAAGTCGCTAATCATCACATCACCAATTTGAATGATTTCATCTCCAGCTTTTAGTCCGGCCTTGTCAGCAGGCATATCTTTGTAGGCTTCTTTTACAATAAGTTTGGTTTCAACTCGAGTAATCATCGCGCCAATTCCGGTATATTCGCCAGTATTGTTTATCTTGAATTTTACAACATCAGCTTCGTTGAAAAAGTTGGTGTAAGGATCCAAATCGGCAAGCATACTCTTGATAGCTTTATCCATCAATTCACCCGGATTTATTTCATCGACATAGTTTTTGTCTAATTCTTTAAAAACCATTGTGAATATCTCTATTTGCTTGGCAACTTCAAAGAAATTATCTCTAAAACTTACTCCAACAAATAAAAATCCTGCAGCTATTGCTGGTAAAACATATCTTTTTTTGAAATACTTACGCATACTTATTTACTTTTTCTTTTAAATCGTCTTTTGACAAAATAAATTATGGCGACTAAAATAACAATAAATGGCCAAACTTCTATTAACCAAATGAAGAAACTTGAAATTCCGTTAAAGCCCGATTTTATTGCATTGACAAACTTTGTGCCAAAAGAAACTGTTGCGCCAGCTTTATGTTCGAGTGTTTTATAGAATTCTAAGTTGATGGTACTCATCGAAACTTTGTTTTGAATGTATTTCAATCGACCTTCTTTGGCTTCAATTTCTTCTCTAATGGTGGCTAATTCTCTTTCTATCTCGAGCATTTCAGAAACTTTATTGGCTTTTTTCAATAATTGCAAATAGCGTTCTTCTAATGCTTTTTTGGTTTTAATTCTCGAAGCAACATCAATATATTCTTCGGTTACATCATCAATAGAAACTGATTTTCTATCAAAATAATCTACGCCAGTAGAAACATCGGTTATAAAGGCATCAAAATTTTCGTTGGGAATTCGTAAAGTTAAATTTCGATAAATGGTATAATCGTCCTTTCCTTCAGAGTCATTTTGAACTGTAGCTTTGTGTTTTTTGACTAATTCCTGAATGGTTTTATGCGTTGCTTCAATGTTGCTTGTTTCAAAACGCAAATCTCCAGATTTGATGATTTTTTGTTCAATTTCTTCGTTTGGAGATTCTTCCACAACAGCAGCTTCAACTACTGCAACTGCAGAATCGACCGTTTCGGCCGCACTCTCATATACGGCATCATAGTTTGCTTTTGATTCTCTTTTTGGAAGGCTAATCATCATTTCTTCTGATGTGGTCGTTTCAGTATTTTCTTTACATCCAAAAAAGAAAACAAGACTAAAAAGGACAACTAAATTTTTCATAACAATTCTGTTTAGACTTATACAACGGTAAATCGATTTGAATTATTATTTTAGGAATCAATTATTTACAATTCGCCTTTTGTAGCAATTATAAATTTATTGAAAAGTTGAACCGTTTTTTCATTAATTTCTTGGTAAGAAAGACGGTCCTTGGTTTGGTAAAAAAACATGATGGCGTAGTTTTCGTTTATATTTTCAAGAAGCAAATGCTTGTTTAATCGATAACATTCGCGCAAAACACGCTTGAAATAATTTCGGTCAACCGCATTTTTGAAATATTTTTTGGAAACCGAAACGCCAAATTTCAGTTTTTCTTTTTCTTCTAAAGGATTCTTTACATAAACCAATCGCAGCGGATATTTAGATACCGATTTTCCATCAGAAAAAAGCAAGTCAATGGTTTTTTGACTTTTCAGTTTTTCAGTTTTTGGATAGGTAAAGTTCATTTGCGATTAGATTATTATTTGCAAAGATAAAGTTAAATGTAATTTCAATTGGTTTTAAACCATCTATTTTTGATGTCATTCTAATTTTCTGACAATGAAACATTTTATAAAAATAATTACTATTGCAGTAGCTTTTTCAGTTCAATTTGCAACAGCACAAAGAATAAAAATCAATGATAAGGCACCTACTTTTACGGCTATCGATGTTAGCGGAACCAAAATTGATTTAGAAAAATACAAAGGCAAAAAAGTGTTTCTAGCTTTTTTTAGATACGCAAGTTGTCCTGTTTGTAATTTTAGAATGCATGATATTTTAGAAAATCATGACCAAATAAAAGCAAATGGTTATGAAATAATTGCTGTATATGAATCGACAAATGAAACACTTAATGAATTTTTGAAAGATGAAAATGTTCCGTTTCCAATTATTGGAGATTCTGAATTGGTTTTGTATAAAAAATATCGCGTTGAAAAATCTTTTTGGCGCACAATTGGTTCTGTTTTTGACAAAAAAGTAGCAAATAACAAAAGCAAAGGAAAAGAACTATTTAAAGGCAAAAAACTAAAAAAAGATGGTAATCTAACCAGAATTCCTGCCGATTTTTTGATAGATGAAAACGGAATAATCACAACCGCATATTATGGAACAGATATCGGTGATCATTTACCTTTAGACCAAATTATAAAGTAAATTATTTATTTTCAAAAACGTTATTTTCTCTTTTTATATCTGCCATTAATCCTATGGGATCAATTGTTATTTTTTTAATGTTATTTTTGTTTTTATTGATTTCAAAAAAGTAATTTGGATTTCCCCAAGCCCAATTTTTTAGCGTTGTTCTTTTGATTTCCGGTGTTGGATTTTCTTTTTCATAACTCATCATTCTCAGCGGAATGTAGAAGGTTTCTTTTGTGCCATCGGTATATTCTACCAAAATATCTATTGGCATTGGCATTCTTCCGATTCTTTCTAACGAAACGCCTGTTTTCTGAACGCCATCTGTTGCACTTTCAATATTTTTGATGCCATAATCTATGGTGTTAGTTGTTTGTGTCCAATCAACCAAATACCAATCAAGATTTGCTCCCGAAACGCGCTCAGCTGTTCGTTTAATATCGTTTGGTGTTGGATGCTTGAATTTGAATTCGTTAAAGAAACGCTTTAAAGTTTTTATCAAATTCTCTTTTCCAACAAGATATTCTAATTGCGTTAAAAAAAGCTCTCCTTTGCTGTAAGATGCAACGCTATAACTTCGGTTTTCATCATATCTGTCGCTATGTGTAGATAAAGGTTGTTCTTTTCCCGATTCTACAAGTTTGGCATAACTTTTATAGGCACCAAAAATTGGATTTTCTCCTTTTTTATCGTTTAGTTCATAAATTCCTAAATCTTCTAAGAAAGTGGTAAAACCTTCGTCCATCCATGAATGTTTGCTTTCGTTGCTTGCCAAAACACCTTGAAACCATGCATGTGCCATTTCGTGAGCAATTACGCCAATTAATCCGTCTAATTTTCCTTCACCCAGAATTAAGGTACACATTGCATATTCCATTCCACCATCGCCACCTTGAATTACTGAATAATCTTTATATGGATACTTACCAATGGTTTTATTGTAAAACTCCATTAGTCTAACCGTTTCTGGTTGTGCTTTTTTCCAGTTTTCAATAATATCAGGATTGTTTTTGTACAAAAAGTGAATGGTAATTCCGTCAGCGGTTACTTGCTTATCATGAATATAATTTTTATCGGCTGCCCAAGTAAAATCATGGACTTTAGTAGCTTTGAAATGCCATGTTAAGGTTTCTGAATTTGTATCTTTTTTAACTTTCGAACCTTTTTTTTCATACCCAAAACCAATTTTATTCGCGTTTTGAAGATAACCAGTTCCACCAAGAATGTAATTTTTATCAATGGTAATTTTTACATCAAAATTGCCCCAAACACCATGAAATTCTCTTGAAATATAAGGGTCAGCATGCCAACCTTCAAAGTCAAATTCGGCCATTTTAGGATACCATTGTGCCATAGAAAGTTCAACTCCTTCTCTGTTATTTCTACCAGAACGACGAATTTGAACCGGAACTTGACCATCAAAATCTAAAGTGAATTTGGTTGATTTTCCAGGAAGAAGAGGTTTTGCAAGTGTAACTTCTAGAATCGTTTCAACTTCTTTTGCAACTGCATTTACACCATCTTGTTTAAAATTAGTTACATGCAAATAGCCAATTTCATTTGAATTTAATTTTGAAATTCTACTTTCTTTTACTTCTTTATCATCAACTTTTATTTTGTTAACCATTCTTCCATCAGGATCTTTTATCGACTGTAATCGCATATCCATTTCGCTTCCAGGTTGAAAGGCATTGTTAAACAAATGGTAGAAGACACGACGTAAAGTATCACTTGAATTGTTTGTGTAAACAAGTTCTTGTTTTCCTTTGTATTTATAGGTTTTTACATCCATCGACACTTCCATTTTATAGTCAACTTTCTGTTGCCAGTAGGAAGATTTTTGTGAAAATCCAATTGTTATTATACTAAAAAGTGCAATCGAGAATAAAAGCTTTTTTTTCATTTTTGTATAAAAAAGTAAGCCACGAATTCACAAAATTAAAATTCGGAAACTCGTGGCTCAAAAAGTTATTTTTAAGATTATTTTTTTGCCATTTGCTCTGCCATTAATATAGCATTGTAAGCATTAACAATTTTACCAGAAACACAAGTATTTGAAAACGGAACATTTGTTTTAGTTTCGCCAACAGCAACAGATGTAGTAATTGGTGAACCAGAATCCATAATGATATGTTTTACTTGAGAAGCTGTTAAGCTTGGGTAGTAAGAACGAATTAAAGCAGCAACACCTGCAGCATTAGGCGATGCCATAGATGTTCCTTGTAAGTATTTATACTTGTTGTTTGGAATAGTTGCGTAGATTTCATTTCCTGGAGAAAAAATATCTACGTTAGCTTTTCCAAAATTAGAAAAAGAAGCTACCATATTAGCGCCATATTCTTTATTTAAAGCACCAATAGAAAGGAAATTATCTGCAATTTCTTTGCCATTTACTTCGTCTGATGGGAAATTTGGTTCAGTATCAATATTTTTAGCATCATTTCCCGCAGCATGAACGATAAGAACATCTTTGCTCGCAGCATATTTTATTGCATCCCAAACCCATTCTTTTTGAGGAGAATAATCTTTTCCAAAACTTCCATTGATAACCTTAGCGCCATTATCTACGGCATAACGAATAGCCAACGCAATATCTTTATCATATTCATCACCATTTGGAACGGCACGAACAGCCATAATCTCAACATTGTTAGCAACAACACCATCGCCACCTTTACCGTTTCCTTTTAGTTGAGCAATGATTCCAGCAACGTGAGTTCCGTGAAGAGCATCTTCTACATCTGGACCTTTTACATTTCCATTACCATATTTTTTGTCATTGATATCATTAGGATTATCACCAACCAATTTTCTTCCATCATGGTTTACATTCAAATTGAAGTTTAATTGCTCATAAACATAATCAATATATTCTTTGATTTCATCTTGAAAACCTTCTCCAGCTTGAGTTGCAACACTTGTCATTATAGCTTTGCTTTTTAACAAATCTGCATCGGTTGTTGTAATTGCTTTTAAGTCGGCAATTGTGTATTTGTCTTTTTTAAGATAAGTTCTAATGTCTTTATCAGCCTTAGCAATCATGTCAACTTGAGGTTTTTGCTGATTCATAGAAGCTAATTTGGCATCTAATTCAGCTTTTGCTTCAGCATAACCAGGTGTGTTTGGACCTTTTTTAACAATTCTTGTTAGTTCTAAATTTTCATCATTAGATTCTCCCAAGAAATTCCATCCATTGATATCATCAACATAGCCGTTGTTATCATCATCTTTTTTATTTCCAGCAATTTCTTTTGGGTTTTTCCAGATTCTTCCTTTTAAATCTTCATGATCAATATCAACACCAGAATCTATAACACCTACGACAACTTTAGTTGCTTTTTTCCCTTTTAAAAGTTCTTTGTAAGCTTTGTCAACACTCATTCCGGGAATGGTATCTTTTATTAAGTCTAAATGACTCCAACGTTTTAAATCTTCTTCTTTAACAGGAGTTGTTTTTAATGGGGTTTTGTCGATGTTAGCTGGGTTTGTTCCAACCATTGGCGCCAAAGCTGGTGAACAACTTGAAAGCAATAAGGCTGCAAAAGCAGAAACATAAATAGGATTTATTAATTTCATTTTTTTAGATTGTTAATTTATAAGAGTTTGTCTTTTTTTATAAAATATGTTACAAATGTTGTATTTTTATTTGAATTTAAAAAATATCTTCACATTTAAACACTTCTTTTAGTCGAACACCTTTTTCGGTTTTTTCTACTGTAATGATTTCATTATGTGCATCATGTTCTAAAACTAAATAATAATTATTATCGGCTGCGGCATTTAAGAATTTAGACTTTTCAGGCATTGTTAAAAGTGGTCGTGTGTCATAACCCATAACGTAAGGCAAAGGCAAATGTCCTGCTGTTGGAATCAAATCGGCGCAAAAAACAATTGTTTTATCTTGAAATAGAATGTGTGGCAACATCATTTTTTCGGTGTGTCCATCAACATAAAAAATATCAAATCCCAAATCACAAATTCCAAAATCTGAATCAGGTCTTTTAATGAAATTTAATTGCCCACTTTCTTGCATTGGTAAAATATTTTCTGAAAGAAATGATGCTTTTTCTCGTTGATTTGGTTTTGTTGCCCATTCCCAATGGTTTTCATTGGTCCAAAATTTGGCGTTTTTGAAAGCAACTTCATAACCTGTTTTGTCTTTATTCCAATTTACACTTCCTCCACAATGATCAAAATGCAAATGAGTCATAAAAACATCAGTCACATCATCTCTATGAAAACCATATTTTGCTAATGATTTATCCAGTGAGTGGTTTCCCCAAAGCGAATAATAACTAAAAAATTTCTCAGATTGCTTGTCGCCCATTCCAGTATCAATAAGGATTAAGCGATTTCCTTCTTCAATTAAAAGACAACGAGCTGCAATGTCAATAAGATTATTTTCGTCTGCGGGATTGGTTTTATTCCAAATTGTTTTCGGTACAACACCAAACATGGCACCACCATCAAGTTTAAAATTTCCAGCTTCAATAGGGTATAGTTTCATGATAATTTTTATTTAAAAAACGTTGCAATTTACTAAATAGGTTGGTTTGAATAACGTTAAAATCAATTTTTTCTATATAGCCATTCGTTATAAAAATGTTAGTATTTGTTGAAAAAATGTATAATTGTAGTAACTTTGTGCTTTATTTAGACAAAATCAAAATAAGCTATGATTAAAGTTTCAGATGATGCAAGTAAAAAAATCGTTGCAATGATGCAAGAAGACGGTTTTGATGCTGCTAAAGATTATGTTAGAGTAGGCGTAAAAAGTGGTGGTTGTTCCGGTTTGTCGTATGAATTAAAGTTCGATAAAGAGTTGGGCGAAAACGACAAGGTTTTTGAAGATAATCATATAAAAATTGCCGTTGAAAAAAAATCATTCTTGTATTTAGCAGGAACGATTTTAGAATTTTCGGGCGGATTGAACGGAAAAGGATTTGTATTTAATAATCCTAATGCTAGTAGAACTTGTGGTTGCGGAGAATCATTTTCGTTATAAAAAAATATGGCAAAATATACAGAAGACGACTTAAAAGTCGAATTAGAAAATAAAGAATACGAATATGGATTCTACACCGATTTGGATTCGGAAACGTTTCCTATTGGTTTAAATGAAGACATTGTACGTGCTATTTCTAAAAAGAAAGAAGAGCCTCAATGGATGACCGATTGGCGTATTGAAGCTTTTCGTGCATGGCAGGAAATGGTAGAGCCAGAATGGGCAAATGTGCATTATGAAAAACCAGATTTTCAAGCTATTTCCTACTATTCAGCACCCAAAAAAGCTGATCCAAATAAAACGCTAGACGATGTAGATCCTGATCTTTTAGAAATGTACAAAAAGTTAGGAATATCTATCGACGAACAAAAGAAACTGAACAATGTTGCAATGGATATTGTTGTAGATTCTGTTTCAGTAGCAACCACTTTCAAGAAAACTTTGGCTGAAAAAGGCATTATTTTCATGAGTATTTCGGAAGCCATTCGCGAATATCCAGAATTGGTTCAGAAGTATTTAGGAACGGTTGTACCACAAAGAGATAATTTTTATGCTGCTTTAAACTCAGCGGTTTTCTCTGACGGAAGTTTCTGTTATATTCCAAAAGGCGTTCGTTGTCCGATGGAATTATCAACTTATTTCAGAATCAATCAAGCAGGAACAGGTCAATTTGAAAGAACACTTCTTATTGCTGACGAAGGCAGTTATGTTTCTTACTTAGAAGGTTGTACAGCGCCAAGTCGTGACGAAAATCAATTGCACGCAGCAGTTGTTGAATTAATCGCATTGGACGATGCTGAAATAAAATATTCTACGGTTCAAAACTGGTATCCAGGAAATAAAGAAGGAAAAGGCGGTGTTTTTAACTTCGTTACCAAAAGAGGAATTTGCGAAAAAAACGCAAAAATCTCATGGACACAAGTAGAAACTGGTTCGGCAGTAACATGGAAATATCCATCAGTGGTTTTAAAAGGAGACAATTCAATTGGTGAGTTTTATTCAATTGCGGTTACCAATAATTTCCAACAAGCCGATACCGGAACTAAAATGGTTCATTTAGGAAAAAACACTAAATCAACTATTATTTCTAAAGGAATTTCTGCAGGAAAATCACAAAATAGTTATAGAGGATTAGTCAGAATTAGCGCTAACGCAGACAATGCTAGAAACTTCTCACAATGTGATTCCCTTTTGATGGGAAATAATTGTGGTGCGCATACTTTTCCATATATCGAAAGTAAAAATTCAAGTGCAAAAATCGAACATGAAGCAACGACTTCTAAAATTGGCGAAGATCAAGTATTCTACTGCAATCAAAGAGGAATTCCAACCGAAAAAGCTATTGCGTTAATCGTAAACGGTTTCAGTAAAGAAGTTTTAAATAAATTACCAATGGAATTTGCAGTTGAGGCACAAAAATTATTAGAAATTTCGTTGGAAGGATCAGTTGGATAATTTGATATTCGAAATTTGATATTTGAAATTATGGCTACTATTACAAAATTTGAAGATTTAGAGATTTGGCAGCAATCAAGAGTTTATGCCGACAAAATCTTTAATCTAGCCACAAATGAGAAATTTAAAAATGATTTCAAACTTATCAATCAAATTCACGATTCTTCAGGATCTGTAATGGATAATATAGCTGAAGGTTTTGAAAGAGAAGGAAATAAAGAGTTTGTTCATTTTTTGACTATTTCGAAAGGTTCTTGTGGAGAGTCACGTTCACAATTGTATAGAGCTTTTGATAGAAAATATATTTCAGAAGTTGAATTAAACGAACTTAAAGAAATCAGTATAAATTTAAGTAAGTCAATATCAGGATTTATGAATTACTTAAAAAAATCAGAGTATAAAGGAAATAAATTTAATAAATAATCTAACAAGAGTGATGAGAATCTCAAATCTCAAATCTCAAATCTCAAATTATAATGTTAAAAATTAGCAATTTACACGCTTCAGTTGAAGACAAAGAAATATTAAAAGGAATTAATCTTGAGATAAAAGCAGGAGAAGTTCACGCGATTATGGGACCAAATGGTGCTGGAAAATCAACACTTTCTTCCATCATTGCAGGAAATGAAAATTATGAAGTTTCTGAAGGTGAAATCCTTTTAGAAGGTCAAGATATTTCAGAATTAGCACCTGAAGAAAGAGCACACAAAGGTGTTTTCTTGTCGTTTCAATATCCAGTAGAAATTCCAGGAGTTTCTGTTACGAATTTTATTAAAACGGCTATTAACGAAAAGAGAAAAGCTAACGGACAAGAAGAAATGCCAGCCAACGAAATGCTGAAATTAATTCGTGAGAAATCTGAATTATTGGAAATGGATAGAAAGTTCTTATCTCGTTCTTTAAACGAAGGTTTTTCGGGCGGTGAGAAGAAACGTAACGAAATCTTCCAAATGGCGATGTTAGAACCAAAAATCGCTATTCTTGACGAAACCGATTCAGGTCTTGATATTGACGCACTTCGAATTGTTGCCAATGGTGTTAACAAATTGAAAAATGAAAACAACGCAGTGTTAGTAATCACGCATTACCAACGTTTGTTAGATTATATTATTCCTGACTTTGTTCACGTATTAATGGACGGAAAAATCGTAAAATCAGGCGGAAAAGAATTGGCTTACGAATTAGAAGAAAAAGGATACGATTGGATAAAAAGTGAATTGAATTAGAGTTTACAGTCTCAGTCACAGTTAACAGAAACTGCGACTGAATACTGCGACTGAATACTGAAAAAATGGATTTAAAAGAAAAATTAGTATCGTCTTTCATGGCCTTTGAAGAACAAATCGATGTGACTTCGCAGTTGCATGATGTGCGTACTTCGGCTATTAAAAACTTTGAAAATAAAGGTTTCCCTACCAAAAAAGAGGAAGCATGGAAATATACTTCGTTGAACGCCATCTTAAAAAATGACTTCACCGTTTTTCCAAAACACGAAAATGCTATTGAATTTGCTGAGGTTAAGAAGTATTTCCTTCATGAAATTGACACCTACAAAGTGATTTTTGTGGACGGAAAATTCTCTTCGTTTTTATCATCAACTACACATGATGGATTGGATGTTTGTTTAATGTCATCGGCATTGACCAAACCAAAATACAAAATGGTTATTGACGAGTATTTCAACAAAATTGCGAGCAAAGACGAGACTTTAACTACGTTGAATACTGCTTTCGCAAATGAAGGTGCGTACATCAACATTCCGAAAAGTAAAGTGGTTGAAAAACCAATTGAAATCATTTATTTCTCGACTGGAGTTGAAAATGCTTTGATGGTGCAACCTCGAAATTTGGTAATTGTTGGTGAAAATGCACACGTTCAAATCATTGAAAGACATCAATCGTTGAACGAAAATCCCGTGTTGACAAATGCGGTTACTGAGATTTTTGCTCAAAAACGCGCCATAGTAGATTATTACAAAATTCAAAACGATTTACTAACGGCAAACCTAATAGATAATACCTATATTTCTCAAAAACAAGAAAGTAGAGTTTCGGTTCACACGTTTTCTTTTGGAGGAAACATCACCAGAAACAACTTGAATTTCTATCATTTTGGTGAAAGAATCGACTCGACTTTAAAAGGAATTACGATTATTGGTGACAAGCAACATGTTGATCATTACACACTTGTAAATCACGCAACGCCAAACTGTGAAAGTCATCAAAACTACAAAACAATTTTAGCAGACAGTTCAACAGGAGTTTTCAACGGAAAAATTTACGTAGAAAAAGAAGCTCAAAAAACGGATGCTTTCCAGCAAAACAACAACATTTTAATTGGTGATAAAGCTACAATCAACGCCAAACCACAATTAGAAATTTTCGCTGATGATGTAAAATGTTCGCACGGTTGCACGATTGGTCAATTAGACGAAACCGCGATGTTTTATATGCAAAGCCGCGGAATTCCAAAGAAAGAAGCTAAAGCACTATTGATGTATGCGTTTTCAAATACTGTAATTGAAAGCATAAAAATACCTGAATTAAAACAACGAATTACTAAGATTATTGCCAATAAATTGGGTGTTAATTTAGGGTTTGATTTGTAGGGTTTAACTACGAAGACACCAAGAATTCACAAAGAGCGCAAAGTTTTAAATTTTG
>NZ_JAPZSP010000025.1 GCF_027531705.1 Flavobacterium sp.
CTGTCGGGGTATCTTCTGTTGTTGTGTTTACATCATTATCAACTATCGGTGCATCATTTAATGGTGTTACTGTAATTGTAATATTAGCTGGGTTTGACAACAATCCATCATCGTCTAATACTGTATAAGGTATGGTTGCCGCACCATTAAAATTAGCATTTGGTGTAAAAGTTACAACTCCTAATGGACTTACTGACCAATTCCCCTCTGGTGAAGTAAATGTGGTTTGTTGTCCTAATGTTGATGGATCTAAGTCAACTGTTGACACATCTACTGTTCCATCAGCATCTGTATCATTCGTTGTAACATTTACTGTTGCTGCAACTCCATCCTCTAGCATCGTTGCTGAATCATCATTCGCTACTGGTGGATTATTAACCGTCAATATCCCAAAACTTGAAGTTAAATTAGTACACGCATATGTAGTCTCTGTTATTAAAGCTCTATATCTATATGTATTGTATACAAATGGAACACCTGTTAAAGTCAGTGATGATGATGTAGCACCTGAATAAACACCACCATTGGTAACATTTCCCCAAGTTAAACCTCCATCAATACTTTGTTGCCATTGATATTGAGCAACACCACTTCCACCTGAAGCTACAGTAGTAAATATAACATTTCCTCCAGTAGTTACAGATTGATCAACTGGTTGTGTCGTAACCGAACTTGAAGAACCTGCAACTATTGCATTTGCATAACTACCCGTATAAGTTGCAGCAGGCAAATTTACTCTACCATTAGCCAAAGTTGGCGCGATAGCACCCCCTGTTTGACCAAATTGCTGACCTGCAACTGCACTTGTATTATTATTATAGTATTCATTTGAATCTGAACAACCATCATTATCAGAATCTAAATCAAACTGATTAATAATCCCATCCAAATCAGTGTCATATCGATCATCAATACCATCAAAATCTGTATCAACAAATCCTGCTGCTTGAGGATCAATATAATTAGGCACTCCATCAGTATCAGCATCAGCCATTGGATCTGGCAATGCTCCGTATTCAACTGTGTCATTTATACCGTCATTATCATCATCAAGATCAACACTGTCAGATTTACCATCACCATCATTATCACAAGTAGGTAAAATCATTGCTTGAGGAGCAGATGACACATCTACAGAGTAAAACCAAGTATTCATAATTCTTGAATTACCATAATCATTATATAGATTTGTAATATCTAATGAACCTTGACCAGCTGTTGTGGTAGCAGGAGTTGTTGTTGTAGGGTTTGGACCATCCCAAGCATGTGTTGGCCCAAAAAATCCTTCATAAAGCCCTGTAGAACTAACTCCTCCAGAAGTTGTATTAGCATTTCCGTTTGGACTCGCTCCAAAAGCAGTGATTGCCGTATCATCCCAATATAATTTTCTAGAACCAATATTTGGAAAAACAGATATAATTGATAGCCCTTCGGTATTCAACTCAGCATCAACCATTGGTACATTCGTTCTACCTTGAAATATTGTAACTGTAACTTGAGCAGTAAATGATGGAGGAACAACTGCACCTAAACCATCTACCCCATCCCAAGCCGCAATATTACTTCCTGCAGACATACCATAAGCCTCCAAAATCCTATCCGTAGTTGCTGGTTGATAGCCTGGAGTTCCATTTAAATCAATTAATACAGCAAAATCTCCAGGTTGATCAGAATAATAAGGAATATAATAAGCTCCTGGACATCCATATATATTAGATGTAAAAGCTGGATTTCCTTGAGTTCCATTAGGAAATGCAGCAACATCTGGACGCCTCAAAAACACCTTATAACCAGAAGGTGTTGCTGGATAGGTTATCGTATTTGGCGCAGTAAAATTACCATTTCTAGACCTTCTATCGTTGGCAAAATTTGATGTTGAAGCAACACCCTCATAATTCATAGACAATTTGAAACCTAAAGGGCGAAATCCAGGTCGAAACTGAACTTGCATAACAAAATTATCGGGAGTATACGCAAAAAAATCTCCCTCAAAAGAAGATGTTATTGGACAAGGATATCCGTTTAATGTTGCTAAATTAAAATTTGGTGGAACTACAGTTAAGTCTGTGGTAACAAAACTCCATTCTTTACACCATAATCTACCTGGTATAGGTGTTGTACCATTAGCTACAGTAAAATCAAAAAAAGGATATGTTGAATTTGCCGAATCAAAAGTAGATCCTCCTGTAGCACTAGTGTACACTTCAATTATATAGTCCCCATTCATGGTTGGATTTACAGTTGGAGTTCCCGCTGTATTTGCATTATCTAAAAAAGGAGTATATCCTGCAGGATTAGAACCAAAAATATTCGGCCCATTCCAAGCCTTATTATAATTCTCAATAAAACCGTTTCCAATATTAGCCGGAATAACTCTTTGAAAAACAACAGCACCCAATGGATCAGTTATTCTCAAATAAGCGTTATCGATAATTGTTGTATTAGCATTTTGGAAGTTTCTAGCCATCAAACCAGCATAGATATTTTCCACAGTGTGATCAACAATAGTTACTTTCATTTTGGAATCAGCGGGACTTCCTGGTCTAGAACCTTGCGCAGCTGTTATCAAGAGAGCTGTTCCATTTGCATTTGCAGCTCCCAATCCATTACCAGGCGACACTTGTCGTGTACCTTCCTGAGCATAAAAATTAAAAGCTAAAAGTGCAAAAAATAAAACTAGAAAAAGATTTTTAGTTTTCAAATTAGTGTAAGTAAAATTTTGCATACTTGTGTATGATTTGGTTATATAAAATTGCAAAATAGAAGAATATTCAGATAAATGAACACACTTCAGCAAGCAAATGTATAAAAAAAAAAAAATAAAAGTTTATGTTTTTATTACATTTTTATTATTATACCAAATACTACAAATAAAACTTAACAAATTATATTTAAAATAATTGCGAAACAAAAATCAAAAAGCCCAATCAAAATGATTGAGCTTTAATTTATAAAAAACTATTATTATTTAATCTTCAGCAGCAATTGCCGTTTTAGAAGATTGAGAATCGAATTTTGACTTAATTGGCAATGAAACTGCTACACCTCTAGTGTTTACCATTGTCATGTTAAGCGTATCAAGAGCCAACATTTTTTTAGACACAAATCCATCAAAATTGTTGTATGAAATATTCATTTCTTTCAAAGCTGTTAGTTTTTCTAACTCATATGGAATTTGACCATAAAAACTATTATCAAATAAGCTTAAATGCTCTAAAGATGACATGCTTCCAATTGCTTTATCAAGGCTTCCAGAAAAATTATTACTATTTAAAAGTAATATTTTCAAAGATTTCATTGCATAAATTGATTTTGGAATTTTACCCTCAAATGAATTGTTATATAAAGATAAAGTTGTTAATTTTTTAAGACTTCCAATTTCAGACGGTAATTTACCTGAAAGATTATTCATAAACAACTCAAGAGAATGAAGGTTTTTAAGATTTCCAACAGAAAAAGGAATTTTACCTTTTAGCTGATTGAAAGACAGATTTAACAATCTCAAGTTAGTTAAATTTCCAATTTCGAATGGTATAACGCCGGACAATTGATTTTTAAACAAGTTTAATTTTGCTAAATTTGTCAAAGTAGTAATCGAAGCTGGGATTTCACCAACAAGGTTATTGTCAGAAAGGTTGATTTCAACCACTTTATCATTTTTGATTTTTACACCATACCAAGAAGTTTCGTCTTGTTTCAAATCCCACTTATTGGTCCAATTAGCACCATTGGTAGTTGAATATAATTTTAGTAATGCTTCTTTTTCTGTTTTAGAAATTTTTGCATTCATTGATAATGTCACAAAGAATACAAATGCTAGGGTAGAGATAGTTTTCATAGTAGTAGGTTTTAAATTTTTATAAATGGGTTTTGTTATTTGGGTTATGTAAAACTACAAATAAATATCGTTTATAAACAAATAAAATCGATGAAATACATTTTTTTTTAATTTATTTATAATTTTACTTACAATAAAACAAAAATAATCATCTTTTCAATTAAATATTTATATTTGTATCACTAACCTTTAAAACTATAAACTATGAACATTAATTTTTTAGCATTATTACTTGCTGCGGTTTCAACTCTAGCAGTTGGATTTGTTTGGTATAATCCAAAAGTATTTGGTAACATCTGGATGAAAGAAGCTGGAATAAAAGAAGAAGACGCAAAAGGCGTAAATATGATTGCTGTTTTCGGCATGTCAATTTTCTATGCTTTCTTGATTTCTTTCATTTTACAGTTTTTAGTTATTCATCAATATGGTGCAATTGGAATGATTGGTGGTGATCCATCTAAAGCGCTACCATCTTACACAGCATTTTTTGCTGACTACGGAACAGCTTTTAGAACCTTTAAACATGGAGCATTACATGGATTCATGACTGGTTTATTTTTTGCTTTACCAGTGATTGGAGTTGGAGCTTTGTATGAAAGAAGAAGCTGGAAATATGTATTAATAGCTGGTGGATATTGGGTAGTTTCGTGTATGATTATGGGCGGAATTATCTGTGCAATGCAATAATTTAACATTTAATTATATAGTAATCGCTCTACTTTTGTGGAGCGATTTTTTTATTTTGGAACAACTCACATTTAAAATTTACAACACCGTTGCTTCACTTCCAAAAACTTGGAATGCTGTTGCAATTTCAAATGTTTTTCTGCAAACACATTATTTACAGGTACTTGAAGATTCTGCTCCTGTAAATATGGAGTGTTTTTATATTGGGATTTTTGAAAAAGAAACCTTAATTGGCGTTGCTCTTGCTCAATATCTTGACTTAAATAAACTAGAATCGTTTGGCGAAAGAGACAAATGTTTTAAGACATTTATTCGGAATTTAATTTTCAAAAATTTTGCTTCTCATACTTTATTTATGGGAAACAATATGATAACAGGTCAGAATGGTTATGTTTTTTCTAAGGAAATTGGTTTTAAAGAATTAAGTACCATTTTACTTCAAAGTGCTGCAAAAATCACAACCTATTTCAAGAACAAAGACATAAAAATTCATTTAGTTTCGTTTAAAGATTTTTATGAAAATTGTTCGGTTGAGTTGAAGAAACATGCTTTCAAAAATGTGTATGAATTTAATACACAACCCAATATGATTTTTTATCTTGATGAAAATTGGAAAAAAGAAGCAGATTATGTTGCCGCATTTTCAAAAAAATACCGTGACCAATACAAACGCGCTCACAAAAAATTTGATGGAATAATTGTAAAGAATTTATCGCTTGATGAGATTATTGAGCATGAAAAGACCATTTATGATTTATACCATTATGTAGCTCAAAATGCGCCATTTAATACTTTTTTCTTGTCGGAAAACCATTTTTCGACCATGAAGAAACAATGTTTAGATCATTTTTTGATTTATGGTTATTTCTTAGAAGGAAAACTGGTTGGCTTTCATACAATGCTATTGAATGGAACGGTTTTAGAAACCTACTTTTTAGGTTATGATGCAAAAGTTCAAAAAGAAAACATGTTGTATTTGAACATGTTATACAATATGACAGCCTACGGAATTGAAAATGGTTATAAAAAAATAATTTTTGGAAGAACAGCTTTAGAAATTAAGAGTTCTATAGGAGCTATTCCTGTAAATATGTCTGGCTTTATTTACCACAACAATAAGTTTATTGACAACTATATTGGACAAATATTCAAAAAATTGGAGCCAACACTTCATTGGCAGCAAAGAAATCCTTTTAAGTAAAAAATCGATTTTAAGGCGTTTTAAGAAACTTTAAAGCGTTTTCGATAATAATTATCTCAATAATTTTTTTTTCATTTAAATCAAACGCAAGAAAGCCGTTTTTAATAGAAAAAAATTATAAGATTTTCAGAATAATAAGAAATAATTATTCTTTCGTTTTGGAAATTTATTTATGATTTTCCTTTCAAAAAAGGATTTTGACTTACAACCGAAATTTTGTTAGAAGTTATACGAACTAGCCCTGATAGAAATGAAAAGCCTTTTCTTTGGGTTGCTATTTTTTTCTTGCTTAAAAAGAGCGACCAACGGAAGCTCCTTTTTGAGTTAGAAAAAAAGCAACGCAGAGAAAAGCTTGTAATGTATAGCAGGAATAGCTCCTTATTAAAAAATTAGAAAAACTATAAACTGTCTATTTCTTCTTGTACGGTTTCCCAATCTTCGAGGAGTTTGTCTAATTCTTGCTTTTTCT
The DNA here is from genome assembly GCF_027531705.1 of Flavobacterium sp. Classification (GTDB taxonomy): domain Bacteria; phylum Bacteroidota; class Bacteroidia; order Flavobacteriales; family Flavobacteriaceae; genus Flavobacterium. The sequence goes on from NZ_JAPZSP010000025.1 coordinate 6,196, forward strand.
TGTTGTAAGCTATGAAGAAATTGGCGTCTTCTATATGCTTGTCATAGTTGGAAGCCAGTGCTTTATCGTCGTTTTGAATGTCGATTTCGAGTTGTTTGATTTGACTTTCTATTTTGCTAAGACGATTTTGAAGTGACTTGCTTTTCTTTTGATCTTCGTACGAAACTTTGTTGCTTTCCTTAGGTTCCTCTTTTTTGGCAATGTCTTTTTTCTCAACTTCGCGCATGTTTTCGAGATTGCGTTGTTCTAAGAAATAATTGATATCGCCAAGGTATTCTTTGATTTTTTGATCTTTGAATTCGTACACAATATTGGACATTCCTTGAAGGAAATCTCTATCGTGCGAAACCAACAAAAGTGTTCCTTCGTACTTTTGCAAAGCAGCTTTTAGGACATTTTTGGACTTTATATCTAAGTGATTTGTCGGCTCATCCATCACCAAAACATTGATTGGTTGCAACAATAATTTACACAAAGCCAATCGATTACGCTCGCCACCCGATAAAACTTTCACTTTTTTGTCTACATCGTCACCTCGAAAAAGAAACGAACCCAACATATCACGAACCTTTGAACGATTGGTATCCGTTGCAGCATTTTCCATAGTTTCGAGCAGTGTGATTTCACCATCGAGATATTCGGCTTGATTTTGTGCAAAATAACCAACTTGCACATTGTGACCTAGTTTGATTGAACCTTGAAATTCAAATTCGTTGACAATTGCCTTGATAAACGTTGATTTTCCTTGTCCGTTTTGACCCACGAAAGCGATTTTGCTTCCACGCTCAACCAACAAAGAAATATCTTTTAGTATTACTTTATCTCCATAAGCTTTGGTAACATTTTCAGCTTCAATCACAACTTTACCAGGCACTTTTGAAACAGGAAACGAAATATTCATAACCGAATTGTCGTCTTCATCGACTTCAATTCGTTCTACTTTATCTAATTTTTTAATTAAGGATTGCGCCATCGAAGCTTTGGATGCTTTAGCACGAAATTTCTCAATTAACTTTTCAGTTTCTTCAATTTTCTTGGCTTGATTTTTTTGTGTTGCCAATTGTTTTTCACGGATTTCGTGACGTAATTCTAGATATTGAGAATACGGTTTGTTGAAATCATAGGCTTTGCCAAGAGAAATTTCGATAGTTCTGTTGGTTACGTTATCCAAAAACATTTTATCATGCGAAACTATCACAACAACACCAGGATAATTACGCAAGAAATTTTCAAGCCAAATGATACTTTCAATATCCAAGTGATTGGTTGGCTCATCAAGAAGCAAAATATCGTTTGATTGCAAAAGCAATTTAGCCAATTCAATACGCATACGCCATCCACCAGAAAAAGTTTCGGTCTGATTATCAAAAACTTGACGTTTGAAACCTAATCCGAGAAGAATCTTTTCGGTATCACCAACATAATTGTAACCGCCATGAAGTTCGAAACGATGTGTGTAATCAGATAAATCTTCAATGATTTGTGAATATTCTTCACTTTCATAATCAGTTCTAGTAACCAATTGATGATTGATTTCTTCTAATTTTTTTTCAATTTCTTTAATTTCTGTAAAAGCTTGGTACGCTTCTTCAAGAACAGTTCGTCCTTGTTCAAAGTCGATATCTTGACGAAGAAACCCAATTCTGACTTCTTTTTCGGTAGCAATACTTCCAGAATCTGGTTTGAAATCACCTGCTAAAATTTTAAGCATGGTTGATTTTCCTGCGCCATTTTTTCCGACAAGTCCTACACTATCGCCTGCTCCCATTCGAAAAGTTACTTCTTCAAAAAGATAAGTTCCACCAAAAGAAATCGATAAATTATGTATGTTTAGCATTTATTATGTTTATGAGTTTAAAAGTTTAAGGGTTTAAATTTAAACCCTAGACTCTTATTTATTTTTGATTATTGTAATATTTGTTACATTAGTAAAACTACAAAGACGTACCTTTACAGAAATTTTTTTGCAAATGTTAAAAAAAGGATCCAAATTATATAGCATTTTAACAGGAACTTGTCCTAAATGTCAAAATGAAAGTATGTATGTGGATAAAAACCCATACAATCTCAAGAATTTATACAAAATGCATGACCATTGTAGCCATTGTAATTTGAAGTACATGATTGAACCAGCCTTTTTTTATGGAGCGATGTATGTGAGTTATGGTTATTCTGTGGCTTTTGGAGTGGCATTTTTTATCATTTCAAAAGTATTTTTAGGCTTAAGTTTAGTTACATCATTTATAGTAATTATTATTGGATTGATACTATTAATGCCTTTTATCGCAAGACTTTCTAGAAATACTTATATTAATATGTTTGTTTCTTATGATAAAGCGAAAGATTAATTTTTCTTTTTAAATCTTTTAATGTCCATTTCAGGTTTTAATTCTTTTCCGTATTCAATATATTCAAAAAGCGCTTTTGCTAAATAAGGTGCTAACATAACACCACGTGTGCCCAAACCATTGAGGATGTGCACATTTTTATGTTCAGAATGCGTACCTAAAAGTGGTCTTCTATCACGAACAGTTGGTCTTATGCCAGCAAAATGCTCAATAATCTCGAAATCACAATTGATAATATCTTTTAGTTTTTCTATTAATTCTTGCTTACCTTCTTCGGTTGGTGTCGTTGTTTTATCTTGCCAATTGTATGTGGCGCCTACTTTGAAATAGTGATTTCCGATTGGAAGAATGAAAACACTTGCGTTTATGATTACATTAAAACACAATTTAGGAGCTTTTATAAGCAAAAGATCACCTTTTGTCCCATCTAGAGGCAAATGATTAAAATATGGATTAGAATGCATTCCAAATCCTTCAGCGAAAACAATATGTTTTGCTTTAAAGTTTTTATATAAAATTAAATCGTCTTCAAACTGAAGTTGATCATATTCAAATGAATCTTCAATTAGTAAAGAATTCGATTTTAGATATTCTCGGAAAGAATCAATAAAGATTGCTGTATCCAAATATCCTGTATACAAAACCTGACCATAATCAAAAGGTGAATCTACTCCATCAAACTTATCCGTTACTAAATTTGCAGATAAAAAAGGAGACAATAGTGGATTATCAGAAGCAGTAAACCAGTTATTTTGCTCTTCAACTGAAAAGAATTTTCTTAAAACTGGCATCTCAAAAAGAAAGTTAGAGTTTAATTTAGATTCGATATTTCTGTAAAAAACATTCAAAAGTTCCAATTGTTCTTTTGCTTCAGGTGTTGCCGTAAATCTTTTTAAAACAACAGGATTATATAAACCCGCAGCAACTTTAGAAGAGTTTTGAGAATTGTTATCAAAAACTAAAATCTTTTTATTGGCATTCAAAATATTTTCTGCAAAAGCAATACCAGCTAAATTACAACCAATAATAATATAATCGACCATAATAAGTAAAATAAAAAACTCTCACTAATAGTGAGAGTTTATAATAAATCTATATTGAAATTAATAATTCCACATATCTTGTTCGAAATCGCGAATTTTAGTTTTAACTCTTTCAGATTCTAGTAATTGGTTTTGAGCATTGTCTTTCATATACTCATCAATTCTTCTATCACCATATACGTTTTCTTCTAAATAAATAACTGCATTAAATCTTCTAGAATTCAACAATCTATCAAAAGAGAAAGGCATTGCTGTATTTCTATCATTAAAAGCATACGCATTATGCAAAACTTCTCTAGCAGCTGGGAAATATATCCAGAATAACTCTATATAATCTTGTTCTTCTTTATCAACTGTATAAACATCAGGAGTAACAGGACATAAACCTAAAAGTCTATATTTTAATTCACCTTGACGTTTGTCAAAATACCAAAAACCTTTTATTTTATAATCAGAAACATTGTAAGCAGTTAAATCAGTCTTTACAATATACTCTGGCGATATAGGTAATCCAGCATTGAATTGCTCTCTACCTGGATCTGTAGTATCTATTCTAGTCAATGAAGCTTCAATATCCTTTAAAGATTTTTTAGTATTAAAATAACTATCAGAATAAACTTCTGTTATTTTACCTTCTTTCATAGCTTTGGTCAAAACATCATACAAAGAACGTCTGTCTTTACCAATGTTTGCGCTATCAACAGGATAGTAATAAGGAAAATTAATTCTTTCATCAAGGTCAATAATTTCCCAAACAGTTTTCCCCATCAATACATCTCTATCATGAACATATCCATAAGGTAGTGGATTGTCATTATCAGATTTTAACTGAGCCTCTGTTTTTTTACCAATTTCGTCAGGCGTTTTTGCATTAAGCAAATTCGATTGAGCGAAAGATAAACTACCAAATGTTAAAGCAAGAGCTATTACTAAATTTTTAATTTTCATCTTTATAAGAATTGTAGGTTATTTAAGTAAACGTAATACTTAAATTATTATTGTATTTCGTAAATTACTGGAGCAGTTCTTGGCAACATATAGCTACCAGCACCTTCCAATTTAGTTTTAATTTCTGAAATCGTTACTTGATCTCCTTTACTAGCTCTAGACAAAACAGCTTTACATGCAGCATTCAATTTACTCCCTTGAACAACTACTGTTGGTTGACCAGAAACTTTAAGGTTAAAACCAACAACACTTAATCCAACTTCAAAATCGAAATCAACTAATTTTGCTCCAACAGTAGAAACTTCTAAACTTGATTTAGGACCTTTAACAGTTCCCATTTCACCTCTAATTGTTCCCATTGGACCAGGAATACCTTTAATTCTGAAAACTTTACTATCAGAAACAATTTGACCATTTGGCAATTTACCGGTAACTGTGATTTTAGCTTCAGTACCAGCACCAGGACTCATTTTATACTTCCCTTTTCCTCCAGCTGGAGATAATCCAGGACCAGAAGCAGTAACTTTATCTTCACCAATACCGGCAAATGATACAGAGATTGGATTCACAACACCACGGTAAACAACATTCATTTTATCAGCTGAGATTGTTGCCGAATTTGGTCTTGGAACTACAACATATTTACCTTCGAAAGGCAATGGAATTGTTTCACCGTCTTGAACAAAAGTAAATTTACCATTTATTGATTGTTCTCCAACAGCACCAGCAGTCATAGAAATAATAGCTTGCCCATTAACAATTTTACCAGGACCTTGAAAAGAAGTAGGCTTAGTATTAGCATCATATTTACCTAACACAACTTTACCTGTAACTTGTTCTCCTTGAAAGTAAGCACTTTTATCTAAAACAACCATTGCAGTAAAATTCTTCATAGAAGAAGCCTCAACAGCAGCCTTACCTAATAAAATACTAAAAACATCAGCTTCAGCTTTCTTAACATCATTCTGAAATGATGTTAGTTTTGCAAGAGAAGCAATCGAAGGAAAACCTTTAAAATGATAATCTAAATATTTAATAGATACACCTTCACTGTTTTTAACATCTGTAGTCTTGAATTTTGTTGTAATTTCTGAAAGAACTCCACTCAATTTAGAATTACTTCCAATCACAGTTTTCATATCAGCAACATATTTATTAAAATTATTAACAAATTCTGTTCCTTTAGCAGTATATCCTTCACCTTTAAAGAACATTTGATCAATAACGTCAGCTTTGTCCATGGCCTCGTAAGGCATTTTCCCAGTAGTTTTATCTACTTCAACACTTTTTGTTATCTCAGATTTAACAGACCCAACGTAATCGTAAAAACTTTTAGATATAGCCGAAATCTTTTTTGCATCAGCAGCAGCTTGAGCAAAGTGAGCATCCTCTCCTGCTTTTTTCTCTAAAGCAGCAAGCATGCCATTATTTGTTGTCTCTGCTGAAACATTTGCCGCATCAAATTTTTCATTCATTAATCCAAAAGCCGACAAAACTTCTTTGGACATATTCATTGCTAACATTGCGATGAAAACCAAGTACATCAGGTTAATCATCTTCTGTCTAGGGGTTAATTTTCCTCCTGCCATTTTTTCTAATTATTTGTTTAGTTATTTAATTTAAAAATGTAGTAAGATACTAATTCCCTTTGTTACTCATTGCAGAAAGCATACCACCATAAACATTATTCAATGAAGATAAGTTAGATGTTAATGACTGCATTTGATCTTTTAATTTCAAGTTATTTTCAGCAACTTCATTATTTATTTGAGCATTTCTTGAAGCGCTTTCTAATTGTACTTTATATAAACTGTTTAATGATTCCATTTGAGCAGCAGCTGTTGTTAATTCTTCAGCGTATTTTCTTTGTCCTGCAATAGAATCAACTGTTGGAGAGATTGCTTTTGCAGCTCCTTCAAAGTTTTTGATACTATTACCTAAACTTGACATTAATTCACCGTCAATTTTAGCTTCTTTCAACATTGCGTCTAATTTTTGAGACAACAATCCTTGTGCGTCTTTAGCCTCTTCAACTTTAGATGTTTTCTTTTTAGCTTCACCACCTGCTAATTCTGGGTATACTAATGACCAGTCTAATTCGTTATCTACAGGCTCAAAAGCCGATAAAGCAAAGATTAAAGCTTCAGTCAAAAGACCAATTGAAAGCATTAAAGTTCCTGTTAAAGGACCCAACTCAAAGTGTGTAATTTTGAATAATGCTCCAACGATTACAACCGCAGCTCCCATACCGTATGCAAAGTTCATTGCTTTTTTGCTTAATAATGCCATAATAATAATTTTTTTTAGTTAGTTAATTTAGGTTTGTTAATATAAAATTATTTTCTTTTTTTAGGAGAGGTAATATTTGTACCCATGTAATCTTGTACAGTTCTGAAGCCGATATAACTTCTAGCCGTATCTTGGTATTCAAAATCTCTTGTACTCACTTGCAACATATAAGCTACATCTTTCCAAGAACCTCCACGAACAACTTTACGTTGATTTTTATTATCTAATACATTTGGATTCATTGTTGAAACATACTCATATGCACTTGCATCATAAGCAGAATCAGTCCATTCGGCTACATTACCAGCCATATTGTAAAGGTTATAGCCATTTGGATCATATGATTTTGCTTCAACTGTATATAAAGCATTATCACCAGCATAATCTCCTCTATTAGGTTTGAAGTTAGCTAAGAAACAACCTCTATCATTCTTAGTATAAGGACCACCCCATGGATAAGCTCCTGATTCTAAACCACCTCTAGCGGCATATTCCCATTCTGCTTCAGTTGGCAATCTGAAAGAATTAATTAAATCCCTACCTTTAGTTTTTTTAACATAAGTGTTTTTCTTTAGCGTTCTCCAAGCACAAAATGCTTTAGCTTGAGTCCATTTAACACCAACCACTGGATAATCACCGTATGCTTGATGCCATAAATAGTCATTATGCATTGGTTCATTGTATGAATAAGAGAAATCCTTAATCCAAACTGTTGTATCAGGATAAACTTCAACTTGTTCATTTTTAATAAAGTCTTTTCTTTTCCCAACTTTAGCCTTCGCAGCTGCTTGAATATCCATCCAAGAATATCTAAATTTCAATTTAGAAACATCAATAGTTCTTAAACCATTGTATGACTCAGCAATTGGCACATACATACTATCCATAACTTCAACATAGTAAGCATCAGGATATTTAGAAGTATCTGTAGCCAATTTAACTTTTCTATTAAGCTTTCTACCCGCATAAGCATCATCACTAGTACCAACACTGTAATAATTCTCATACATATACTTATCATATGGAGTCATTTTTTCAGGTTCAGCATCATTAAAAGCATAATCACCTATGCTACCGGTAGATTTCCCGCTTTTACCACCAGCACCAGCAGTTCCGCCACCACCAACTTCATCAGCCATGATTGCCAAACGTACACGAATAGTAGAATCTTTAACCCATTCTACGAATTCACGATACTCACTATTAGTGATTTCGGTTTCGTCCATATAAAAAGAACGAACAGTTACTGTTTTAGTTGGAGCGTCACCAATATTAGCCAAATCATCATCTGATTTACCCATAATAAAAGAGCCACCTGGAACAAGAGTCATACCATAAGGTTTCTCTGGATGCCATTTTCTCCCTTTAACTCCTACTAATTCACCTTTATCGCCTGATCCTCCACAACTGACCAAAAGCGCTGAAAATACTGTAAATGCAATGAATTTCTTCATATAAATTTGGGTTTTTTTTGTATTCATATTTTGAGGGCGTAAACCTATTTATTATTTTTTAAAAAAACAATTATTCTAATAAATTTATTTTCACGCACCAAAAGTAGAATTAATTATTAAAACTAAAAAATATTTTATCGATAAAATGCAAAAATTTCCGATAATTGTACAAAAAAAATGTTAAATTACCTTATTTCACAATAGATTAAGAAATTTAATTTTTTATCAAAAAAATATCTAAATCATGTTTTTTCGCTGAAATTTCCACCATCTTTCGGGAAATTCGTGATTACATGCTTGTAAATATTCTTCATAAGAACATGGTAATAACGCTTGTTTTTTTGTTTTATTGTTTGAATTTGAAATTTGTTGCGGAATTTCTAACCACCATCTTTCTGTTTTATTACTTTTATAAAATATTAACTCTTCTTCATCAAATGGGATGATATATCTTAAATAATTTTCTCTACTTCCAAATGGATATTCATTTGAACGATAATTATAACCTTCAATAAAATACCACATTATTTGTGCAATCAAAACAGCTTCATTTTTGCTACTATTATGGTTGAAAATTCCAAATAAAGAAACTTTGTCGCTAATACCTGAATATCTTGCTAAAGCACAAATTTCTTTTCCGTCAAATCCGTTAGGCTGAAAGAAACTGAAATTCCCAGAATCTGATGACTTAACTGACGACAAATCTAAACTTACACAATCTGCATCTCTAAAAACAGGTTCAGCTAATGCTATATTATTAGAAATTTCACCTAATCGATAAGCATCAAAAAACATTTTTTCAATCAAATCGATTTCTTCTTGTGAATTATAATAGGTCTGGAAGCCAACATTTGTATAATTAAACAAATTATTTGGTTCATCGATAACTATCTTAGACAAATAAGATTCTGCCGAAACGGTATCTTCTTGCTTTCCAAAATCAAACTTATTATCAATAGCAACCAAATTTACCATTTGATCTAAATTATCATAGCTCCTATACAAAGCATAAGTCAAATCTTGAGAACCACCTATAATTATAGGTGTAATTTTTCTCTTTATTAATTTAGAAATAATACTTTGTAAGGCGTAATAAGTATCTTCAATTGAATCTCCAGATCTTATATCACCTAAATCAGCAATAGAAGCCATCCAATTACCTGGATAAAGAGAATAGAACTGTTTTCTAACAAAAGTTAAATCAACTTCATCATTCAACTTATTATTTCCTCTATTATCTAAAACGCCAATGATTGCAATCTGAACTTTATCGATATCTGGAAAACTTTCATCCGAATGAAAAACAACTTTACTCGCTAAATGTTGCGAAGAAAGATTTTTTAATTCGATAAGCAAATCGACATCTATTGGCTCAAGAAAATCAAATTCCATTTACTATTTCTTTTTTACTGTAGTTTTTTTGGCTGCTGGTTTCTTTGTAGCTGCTTTTTTTGCTGGTGCTTTTTTAGCAGGCGTTTTCTTCTCAATCATTTCTTGCACTTGCGCCAAGGTTAATTTTGAAGCATCAATATCTTTGCCAAGTTCAATTTTAATTTTCCCTTTTGTAATTTCACTTCTTCCCCAACGGGCTTTTTGAACCAAAATCCCTTCAGCTTCCCAGTTATGAATCACCTTATCAATGTTTTTTTGAAGTTTATCTTCTATTAATTCGGCAACATCTGATTGCGAAAGATTATCAAAATTATATTTCTTGCTAACATTTATGAAAATTCCATTCCATTTAATGAATGGTCCAAAACGACCAGTTCCTTTTTGAACAGGTTCATTTTTATAAATTGCTATTGGAGCATCCGCTTGTTCTTTTTCACTAATTAAACCTTGAGCAGTTTCCAAAGTTACATCCATTGGATCCATTCCTTTTGGTAACGAAATAAATTGTTTACCAAAGCGAACATACGGTCCAAATCGACCATTATTAACTTCAATTTCTTCTCCTTTATATATACCCAAATTTTTTGGAAGTAAAAATAAATTCAAAACATCTTCTAAAGTTATGTTTCCAATATTCTGATCTTGACGTAAACTTGCGAATTGTTTGTTCTCATCATCCGCTTCACCAATCTGAGCCATTGGACCAAATTTTCCTAAACGAACAGAAACCTGTTTTCCTGTTTTTGGATCTTTTCCTAAAATTCTTTCACCACTTTCGCGATCTGCATTTTTTTCAACATCTTGAACATTTGGATGAAAATGTGAATAAAACTCATTCATCATTTTTGACCATTCAATATTTCCTTCGGCTATTTCGTCAAAATCTTGTTCGACTTTTGCAGTGAAATTATAATCTAAAATAGTTTCAAAATTTTTAACCAAGAAATCCGTTACGATTGTACCAATATCAGTTGGAACCAATTTTCCTTTGTCAGAACCTGTATTTTCTTTAAGAATTTTATCGCTAACCTTACCTGATTGCAAAGTCAATTGTGTATATTTTCGTTCTTGACCTTCAAGATTTCCTTTTTCTACATAATTTCTGTTGATAATGGTAGAAATTGTTGGCGCATAAGTTGAAGGACGGCCAATTCCTAATTCTTCAAGTTTTTTTACCAAAGAAGCTTCAGTATATCTTGAAGCAGGTCTAGAATAACGTTCGGTTGCAGTAATATAATGGTTTTGAAGTTTTTCGTTAATCTTTAAGGCTGGCAACATTCCTTCTTGTTCTTCATCATCGTCGTCGTGACCTTCTAAATAAACTTTTAGAAATCCTTCAAACTTTATCACTTCACCAGAAGCTGTAAAAACTTCGCTGTGATTATTAGCTTCAATTTTAACATTTGTTCTTTCTAATTCGGCATCGCTCATTTGAGAAGCTAATGTTCTTTTCCAAATCAAATCATACAAACGTGCTTGATCTCTATCAATATTAACGGTGTGACGAGACATATCTGTTGGACGAATGGCTTCGTGAGCTTCTTGAGCACCCTTACTCTTGTTTGCGAAAGTTCTTGGTTTTGAAAACTCTTTCCCGTAGGATTTTATAATTTCAGCCTGAGCAGCATCAATTGCTTCTTTTGAAAGATTGACACTATCAGTTCTCATATAGGTAATTAACCCAGCTTCGTATAAACGTTGTGCTAACTGCATTGTAATTCCAACTGGCAAGTACAATTTACGAGCCGCTTCTTGTTGCAATGTTGATGTCGTAAATGGTGCTGTTGGCGATTTTTTGGTAGGTTTAGTTTCTAAATCCGCTACCTTATATATAGAACCGATATTTTTATTTAAAAAATCTTCGGCTTCTTTTTTAGTAGAAAAGTTCTTTGGCAATTTAGCTTTGAATGCCTTTCCTGCTTCGTTTACAAATTCTGCAACGACTGAATAACTTGCAACTGCTTTAAAATTTTGGATTTCGCGTTCTCTTTCAACAATTAGTCGAACAGAAACTGATTGTACACGGCCAGCAGAAAGTCCGCCTTTAATTTTTCTCCATAAAACTGGAGATAATTCATATCCAACCAATCTATCTAAAACTCTTCTTGCTTGTTGAGCGTTTACTAAATTATAATCAATTTCGCGTGGATTATCGATTGCTTTTAGAATGGCATTTTTAGTAATTTCGTGAAAAACAATTCTTTTGGTTTTCTTTTTATCTAATTTTAATTCTTCTGACAAATGCCATGAAATAGCTTCTCCTTCTCGATCCTCATCGGATGCTAACCAAACCATATCGGCATTTTTAGCTAACGTTTTCAATTTGCTTACCAGCGCTTTTTTGTCGGGCGAAACTTCATATTTGGGTTTAAATCCGTTTTCAACATCTACTCCAATTTCTTTAGAAGGCAAGTCGGCAATATGTCCGTAACTTGATTCTACTTGATAATCACTTCCAAGAAATTTTTCAATTGTTTTTGCCTTTGCTGGTGACTCTACGATAACTAAATTCTTTGCCATATCACATTTGTTTGTTCGGCAAAAGTAGAAGATTTTTTTAAATATTGTGCTTTTAATCGAAAATTTGAGTTTTTTGACGACTTCACAAGCCTATTTATTAAACCTTTTAATTATTCAATTCAAAATTCAATTCTAAAAACTTTTGTTAAATCACATCTGCCATCTTGTCAGATTTTATAATTTAGTATTATCTTTGCTAGAGAATTTGACTTATGGAAAAGATTATTGAAGAAAACAAACAAGGACAAAGTTTAGTTCTTGAAAATAAAAAAGAAAATACCAAAAAACTTTATATTGAAAGTTATGGTTGCGCTATGAATTTTTCTGATAGCGAAATCGTAGCTTCTATTTTAGTTAATGGTGGTTACAATACAACACAAGTTTTAGAAGAAGCCGATTTGGTTTTGGTAAACACTTGCTCAATAAGAGACAAAGCAGAACAAACCATTCGCAAGCGTTTGGAAAAATACAATGCTGTCAAAAGAGAAGTAAATCCTAAAATGAAAGTAGGTGTTCTAGGCTGTATGGCCGAGCGATTGAAAGAACAATTTCTGGAAGAAGAAAAAATTGTCGATTTGGTTGTTGGTCCAGATGCTTACAAGGATTTGCCAAATTTATTAGCCGAAGTTGAAGATGGTCGTGATGCGATAAATGTAATTTTATCCAAAGAAGAAACTTACGGAGATATTTCGCCAGTAAGATTAATGAGCAACGGAATTACTGCATTGGTTTCAATCACACGTGGTTGTGACAATATGTGCACGTTTTGTGTTGTACCTTTTACTCGCGGTCGTGAACGCAGTCGTGAACCTCAAAGTATAATGACAGAAATTCAGGATTTATGGAATCAAGGATTCAAAGAAATTACACTTTTAGGTCAAAATGTGGATAGCTATTTATGGTATGGCGGTGGGTTGAAAAAAGATTTTGACAAAGCAACCGATATGCAAAAAGCTACAGCTGTTGCTTTTGACCAATTACTAGAAATGGTTGCAGTAGCTTTTCCGAAAATGCGTATTCGTTTTTCAACTTCTAATCCGCAAGACATGCACGAAGAGGTTTTACATGTAATTGCCAAATATCCAAACATCTGCAAACATATTCACTTGCCTGTTCAGTCTGGAAGCAATCGTATTTTAAAGGAAATGAATCGCTTACATTCTCGTGAAGAATATATTGAATTAATCAATAAAATCAACTCAATAATTCCAAATTGCTGTATCACACAAGATATGATAGCTGGTTTCCCAACAGAAACCGAAGAAGATCATCAAGATACTTTGAGTTTAATGGAACATGTGAAATATAGTTTTGGCTACATGTATGCCTATTCTGAAAGGCCAGGAACACTAGCTGGCAGAAAAATGGAAGATGATGTACCTGAAGAAACAAAATTGCGCAGATTACAAGAAATTGTCGATTTACAAAGAAAACACAGTGCATTCAGAACGCAAGAATTCTTAGGACAAACAGTAGAAGTTTTAATAGAAAAAGAATCCAAAAAATCGCCAAATGATTGGTCTGGAAGAAATTCGCAAAGTATAACAGTAGTTTTTCCAAAAGAAAATTACAAAATTGGAGATTTCGTAAACGTAAAAATCACCAATTGCACCAGCGGAACGTTAATTGGTAAAGCTGTTGGTTATAGTGAAATGAATTAAAAATTTTGCCACAGATTAAAAAGATTTTCACAGATTTTTTGAATTTCTTTTAATCATATTAATATGTGATTAAAAAAGATAAAACGTGATGGAAGGATATAGAGAAGAAGAAACATATAAAATTATCGGTATTTGTATGGAAGTCCATAGAAATCTTGGACCAGGATTATTGGAAGTCATTTACAAAGATGCATTGGAAATTGAATTTAAAGAAAACAACATTCCTTTTGAAAGAGAAAAGGAATTTTTAATTGAATATAAAGGCAAAATATTGCCTCATAAGTTTTACGCTGATTTTATTGTTAATGAAGATATAATATTAGAAGTAAAAGCTGTTAAAGAATTTTCTAATGAACACATTGCGCAAGTTTTAAATTACTTAAAAATAGCTGATTCAGAAATTGGCTTGTTGGTTAATTTTCAAACTAAATCGCTTCAATATAAAAGATATGTTATATAATTTAAGTTAAAAAAATCTGTGAAAATCTTTTTAATCTGTGGCAAAAATAAAAAAATGAGATTTCCTCTCTTCACGAAATAAATATGGAAACAGTACAAAGTATAAAACAACGATTTGAGATTATTGGAAACGATCCAAAGCTTAATCGTGCAATAGAAAAAGCTATTCAGGTTGCTCCTACTGATATTTCGGTTTTGGTAGCTGGTGAAAGCGGTGTCGGAAAAGAAAATATTCCTAAAATAATTCATTCGCTTTCACATAGAAAACACGGTAAATACATCGCTGTAAACTGCGGTGCCATTCCAGAAGGAACAATAGACAGTGAGCTTTTTGGACATGAAAAAGGTGCTTTTACAGGCGCAACTGGAACTCGTGAAGGTTATTTTGAAGTGGCCGATGGTGGAACAATTTTTCTTGATGAAGTTGGAGAATTACCATTGACAACGCAAGTGCGATTGCTTCGTGTTCTCGAGAATGGTGAATTTATCAAAGTTGGTTCTTCCCAAGTTCAAAAAACCAATGTTCGTATTGTTGCCGCAACCAATGTTAACTTATTTGAAGCCATCGAAAAAGGGAAATTCCGCGAAGATTTGTATTATCGTTTGAGTACGGTTGATATTACTTTGCCGCCGCTTCGTGAGCGAAAAGACGATATTCATTTGCTTTTCAGAAAATTTTCTGCAGATTTTGCTCATAAATACAAAATGCCTCCATTAAAATTGGATGAAAATGCAGTTCAAGTTTTACAAAAATTTAGATGGAGCGGAAATATTCGTCAATTGCGAAATGTTGCCGAACAAATTTCTGTTTTAGAGACTAATCGTGATGTTTCTGCCAATACACTTTTATCTTATTTACCCCAAGAAGGCAATAATTTACCAAGCGTAATTGGTGGAAAAAAAGCCGAAAATGATTTTTCTACCGAAAGAGATATTTTATACAAAGTGCTTTTTGATATGAAAAGTGACTTGAATGATTTAAAAAAATTAACTTTGGAATTGATGAAAAATGGTTCAGCAAAAGTTCAGGAAATCAACACCAATTTGATTCAGAAAATTTATGGTTCTAACGAAAGTGAAATTTCATTTGAAGAAGAACCAAGAACTGCTGTTTACAAACCTGAATATAAAGCACAAAACGAAGACAATGATTTTCAGGAAAACGATGACAATTACCTTTTTGCAGAAACAGTTGAAGAAGAAGAAATTCTGAAATTAGAACAAAAAGAAATCGAATTAATTAAAAAGTCATTAGAAAAAAACAAAGGAAAAAGAAAAGCTGCTGCCGATGAATTGGGAATTTCTGAAAGAACTTTGTATAGAAAAATTAAACAATTTGATTTATAAAAAAAATATAGTCAAATAATGTACTTTTGAAACGGAAAGTATTTGAATAAACACTTATGAAAAAAATACATTTTATAGTTGCCATCATTGTTTTGTTCTCGATAAATAGCTGTTCGGTATACAATTTTACAGGAACAGGGAAAATTGACGCCAAAACATTTCAGGTAAATTATTTTCAAAATAATGCAGAAATTGTGCAACCGGGAATCGAAAGAACTTTTACTTTGCGCTTACAAGATTTAATTCAAAATCAAACCAATCTTAACTTGATTAGTTCTGGTGGAGACTTACTTTATGAAGGTGAAATTGTAGATTTCAGAATCACACCAATGACAGCAACAGCCGACATTAAAGCCGCACAAAACAGAGTTACTATTGCAGTAAATCTTAGATACAGCAACAAAAACAAGGATACAGACGATTTTGAAAAAAGATATTCATTCTTTTATGACTATCCTGCCACTTCTCAACTAATCGGAAGAGAATTAGATAATGCTCTTGAAGAAATTTTTGAAAGAATTACACAAGATATTTTTAACGACACACTCGCTAAATGGTAATTTATTTTCATAATTTTACAGCTTTAATTTAAAATATGACAACCTCGGAAATTACAACTTTACTCAACAAACCTTTTTTCGTCAATGATACACAAACATCGGCGTTGGAAAATGTTGTGCAAGAATTTCCGTATTTCCAAAGCGCTCGCGCCTTGTATTTAAAAGGGTTGTACAATCAAAATAGTTTTAAATATAACTACGCTCTAAAAGTTACAGCTGCACATACAACCGACAGAAGTGTTTTGTTCGATTTTATTACTTCGGATGAGTTTACAACCATCAATGAAGAAAAAACGACTCCAAGTGAAAGCGAAATTTTAGAAATTTCTGTAGAGAATAGTGTTGTAGTTGCTCCTTTTAAGATTGAGCAATCAATTATAGATTCTATAAAAGCATCTGGAAACGAGATTGAAGAAAATGAAGAAACTTTAATAGTTGCTGATCCTGTTTTTGAAATAGCAAAAGAAAATTTAGAAATAGGAAAACCACTTGAATTTTCGTCAAAAGAGAAACATTCATTTCAGGAATGGTTACAATTGGCAAAAGCAAAACCTATAATTAGAGAAGAAAATACAATTACAAACGAAATTTCTGAAACTGATTTAGAAAAGCAAAAAAAAAATGAGTTAATCGATAAATTCATTGAAGCCAATCCGAAAATCCCACAAATTAAACCAAATACTACTGCCTCCACCTTTATTTTCGAGCCTTCAAAAGAAGATAATTCTTATTTAATGACCGAAACTTTGGCACGAGTTTATCTGGAACAACATAAATATCAAAAAGCAATTCAAGCTTATGAAATATTAATTTTGAAATATCCAGAAAAAAGTAGTTTCTTTGCAGACCGAATTTTAGATATTAAAAATTTACAACAAAATAATAATACATAACAATGAGCACATTTTCAATTTTTTTAGTTTTAATAACTATAGTTAGTTTTTTATTAATCATCGTCATTATGGTTCAAAATCCTAAAGGAGGCGGTTTATCATCTTCTATTGGTGGATCACAAATGCTTGGTGGTGTTCAAAAAACAACTGACTTTTTAGATAAAAGTACATGGACATTAGCAGCAGTATTAATGGCATTAATTTTATTATCAAGTTTGAGCTTTACAGGTTCATTAAGCGATTCAGATTCTAAAATCATCGATACTACAGAAGCTGCTGCGCCAGCTAAAGCAACTACACCAGCAGAAAAAGCGCCAGCTACAACTGCGCCTGTTGCTCCAGCAAAATAATATTCAAAAAAACAAATTGAAATGCCAGCCTGTCAAAGCTGGCATTTTTTTTGGCAAAATGTCAGTTTTTATGTGTTGGCATAATTTCTGAAATAACGAATACAACAAATAAATTATAACTTAATTAAAATATATTGATTATGAGTTTAAGTATTAAACCTCTTTCAGACCGCGTAATTGTTGAACCAGCTGCTGCCGAAACACAAACAGCTTCTGGAATTATCATTCCTGACACTGCCAAAGAAAAACCTCAAAAAGGAACTGTTGTAGCAGTAGGAAATGGAAAAAAAGACGAGCCAATGACTGTAAAAGTTGGCGATAGTGTCCTTTACGGTAAATATGCAGGAACCGATCTAAAATTTGACGGAAAAGATTATTTGATAATGCGTGAGGATGATATTCTAGCAATAATCTAATTAGTATTAAGATTTTGAGAATTAAGTATTAAGACTAAAATATAAACAAACAACAAAATGGCAAAAGATATAAAATTTGATATTGAAGCACGTGATGGATTAAAACGTGGCGTTGACGCATTGGCAAATGCAGTAAAAGTAACTCTTGGACCAAAAGGTCGTAATGTAATTATTGGAAAATCATTTGGTGGACCAAACGTTACTAAAGATGGTGTTACCGTTGCAAAAGAAATTGAATTGAAAGATCCATTGGAAAATATGGGTGCTCAAATGGTGAAAGAAGTTGCCTCAAAAACTAACGATTTAGCTGGAGATGGAACTACAACTGCAACCGTTTTGGCGCAAGCAATTGTAAAAGAAGGATTGAAAAACGTGGCTGCTGGAGCTAATCCAATGGATTTGAAACGTGGAATTGATAAAGCAGTTGAAGCAATAGTTGCCGATTTAGGAAAACAAGCTCAAGAAGTTGGTTCTTCATCAGAAAAAATCAAACAAGTGGCTTCTATTTCTGCTAATAATGATGAAGTTATTGGTGATTTAATTGCTACTGCTTTTGGAAAAGTTGGAAAAGAAGGTGTAATTACAGTTGAAGAAGCAAAAGGAACTGAAACTTATGTAGATGTTGTAGAAGGAATGCAATTTGACAGAGGATATTTATCTCCTTATTTTGTTACAAATCCAGAAAAAATGAATGTTGAATTAGAAAATCCATACATTCTTTTATACGACAAAAAAGTTTCTTCTCTTAAAGAATTATTGCCTGTTTTAGAACCAGTTGCTCAATCTGGAAAACCATTATTGATTATAGCAGAAGATGTTGATGGAGAAGCATTATCAACTTTAGTAGTAAACAAACTTCGTGGTGCGTTAAAAATTGCAGCTGTAAAAGCTCCAGGTTTTGGCGACAGAAGAAAAGCAATGTTAGAAGACATCGCTATCTTAACTGGTGGAACTGTAATTGCAGAAGAAAGTGGTTATACACTTGAAAATGCAACATTAGAAATGCTTGGAACAGCTGAGAAAATTGCAATTGACAAAGACAATACAACAATTGTAAATGGTGCAGGAAATGCAGATTTAATCAAAAATAGAGTAAACCAAATCAAAGGTCAAATGGAAACTACGACTTCTGATTATGACAAAGAAAAATTGCAAGAGCGTTTAGCTAAATTAGCTGGTGGTGTTGCCGTTCTTTATGTTGGTGCCGCTTCTGAAGTGGAAATGAAAGAGAAAAAAGACCGTGTTGACGATGCCTTACACGCAACTCGCGCTGCTGTAGAAGAAGGAATTGTTGCTGGTGGTGGTGTTGCGCTTTTAAGAGCTAAAAATGCCTTAGCATCAATAAAAGCCGATAATGCTGATGAAGCTACAGGAATTCAAATTGTTTTCCGTGCAGTTGAATCTCCGTTGAGAACTATTGTTGAAAATGCTGGTCTTGAAGGTTCAGTAGTAGTAGCAAAAGTTTCTGAAGGAAAAGGCGATTTTGGTTATAACGCAAAAACGGATGAATATGTGGATATGCTAAAAGCTGGAATCATCGATCCTAAAAAAGTAACTCGTGTAGCACTAGAAAATGCAGCTTCAGTAGCAGGAATGATTCTAACTACAGAATGTGCTTTAGTAGAAATTAAAGAAGAAAACGCTGGTGGCGGAATGCCAATGGGCGGTGGAATGCCAGGAATGATGTAAAACTAAGTACGAAGTACAATATTCGAAGTACGAGGTTAAAATAAAAAATCCGTCTTGTTGAAAAACTTGACGGATTTTGTTTTATTTCTTTTTAGTATATTATCATAATTTCACAAAAATGATTCACTAACTAGCCCTGATACTGGAATTGTTTGAGCTCTTAACGAAGTTAAAGCGAGTTCCAGTAGCAGGAATTACCATCACTGAAAAAAGCCCAAGCCATTCGCTCCTATTTTCAATTCTATTCTTCTAAATGAACTTTTTTCTTGATAAACTTTAAAATTACTGGCAAAGTCGTAACCAATACAATACCAATTACAATATATTCGATATAATGTTTCAAATCTATTTGATAGGTGTCAAGGAAAAACTTATACAAATAATGACCTGCAAAAATCAACGAAAACGACCATAAAAAGGCACCAATAACATTAAAAAACATGAATTTTTTCTTGTCCATTCCAACTATACCAGCAATTACAGGTATAAAAGTTCTAACTATCGGAATAAATTTTGCAAAAAGAACGGCTTTGCTTCCATGATTTTCAAAAAAGTTTTGAGCGTCATATAAGTATTTCTTTTTAAAAATAAAATTATCAGGTCTTTTAAACAAATAATTCCCACTTTTTTGTCCATACCAATAGCCAAACATATTTCCAAAAATACCCATAAGCGAAATTAATGTTGCAAGCAAAGTAACGTTAAGAAAATCGCTTCCTAATGAAAATTCTCTCATTAAAGTTTCGCTGTATATTCCGCATAGAAATAACAAACTATCGCCTGGTAAAAAGAAGCCTGCAAGCAAGCCAGTTTCGGCAAAAATGATGAATAAAACGACATACAAACCTATTTTAACACCGCCAAATTCTAATAGAATATAAAATTCAGGGTTGAAGAGTTGTTTCCAATCAAAATCTGTCATAAAAAATTGCGTATTATTTTAGGGCGTGAAAGTAATTATAATTTATTTGATTTAGTAATCTTACTTGCTTTTTTGACTTAAATATAACATATTTTTATTCTTTATAAAAAATCAAATTTTGCAATAATGTTAATGAAACAGTATGATTCATAACATCACTTCCTGATTTTGAGTTCAATAACTGATTCATGTAGGCAATTTCAAACCGAATACTATTTTTATAATTAAACCCTATGCCAGCTAAAAATCTATTTTGATCAAAAAACTTTGAATTCACTTTATTATCACCAATATTTACAAAAATCTCATCCTGCAAAACAAGATACATTTCTTCATTACCTGATTTAAAATTGGACAAATGAATTACATGTCTATTCAAATATCGAAGTCTATTCTGGTAATTGGTTGCGACTTTTTGTACAACATCATCTTTTAGTTGAATATCATCTACAAATCTTTGTTCAAGTCTAAATCTATTGGTGAAATTATTTTTGTTATCATTCCATTTATTATTCAACAGAAATTGTTCCCATATTCTATCTTCATTAAAATACTCATCTAAATCCTTATTAAAAGTATTAATCAATCCGTAACCAATAGTAACCGAAGCATTTTTATTCAAATTATAAAAACCACCAAAACGAAACAAATTTTGATTACTCATTTTCAACTCATCATCAAGTCTAAAACTGGCTTCTATATGATAACCAAGCTTAGGGGAAACATTATATTGTCCAACATAAGAAAACCAATTGGCTTGATTATTTTTTATTTCTTGTGAAAAAAATTGTGTTGTAAATAGCAACAAGATTATTTTTATTACAACTATAGCTGTTTTATTTCTCATTTTGTAAATATACCAAAATAAAAAAACAACTAACTTTATTTTCTTTCATAAAGACAGCAACTATGAAGTCTTTCATAATCTCCATCGGTAGATTTTACTCCATCTGTATCGTGTCCAACCTTTGCAACGGCTTTTTTTACATCTAGCAATGAACACTTTTCTTCATTAATTATCAAATGTAAAGTATGATCATCAATGTGCCATTCTGCACTTTTTACGCCTTTAACAGAATAAGCGGCTTTTTCAATTCTCTTTTTGCATTGCTCACAATTACCATTGACTTCGGTGTCGTATTTAGCGTTTTTATTTTTTGTTTCTTGTGCTTGTGCTGAAAGTGCTACAAACAGTAACAACATTCCAAAAATTATATTTTTACTCATGCTTTTATATTTGTTTTTTTGTATTCGAGAATCTTCGATTTCATTTTTTTATATTTTATTGTTATTGAATTTGAATTTTGATATTGTAATTGATTTCTATTTTATTTTAAAACGCAAACCAGCATAATACATTTGACCAAAAACAGGCGCATATATAATTGAGGTGTCAAAATGCGTTCCAAAAGGATTATGTTCACCTAAAATAGCGTTTTCTTGTTTGTAGTTCCCAATATTTTCTCCACCAATGTACATTTCGAATGTGCTTGAAAATGTTCTTGTAATTTGCGTATTCATAACTGCAAACGAAGGCGAAAATGTTGGCAATCTGTCCGCAACTGGATTTGTTGACGTTATTGGCAATTGCTGTTTACCTAACCAATTGAATGTATAATCAAATTTCCATTGTTGACCTTTTTCTTTGATATGTGTTTCAAATTCTAGATTTCCAAAAAACCGATGTTTGGCTTGCAATGGTCGCTGAAAAGTTCCAGATAGATAATCGGTTGCAATGTCATAATACTTGTAGGCCGTTCTCAAATTAAGATGCTTAATAATTTCTAAATTAAAATCAACTTGCAAACTATTGGCATACGAACTTCCTTTTAAATCATAAAACAAAACCTGTTGCGAACTTTGCATAACATCAACAATTGCTTGATTTTGAAAATCAGTTCGATAAAAATCAATTGTAAAATCTGCATTTTTTTGAAACAATTTGAAATTTTGTGTAAAACTCAAACCATAGTTCCAAGCAATTTCTGGATTTAAGCCATAAACTTTTCCGTTCGTATCTAAAACTGAAAACACTCTTGAACTTGCAAAAAGATTTTGATTTTCGGCATAAATATTGGCAGCACGTTTTCCTCGACCAGCAGAAAACCTAAACACTGATTTTTCCCAAGGATTGTATTTTACGTGCAATCTTGGTGTAACAAATACTCCTAACCTATTATGATAATCAACTCGACCACCAAGTGTGTAACTAAACTTATCAAGGTTATCAAAATTATATTCAAAAAAAGCACCAACAGAATTATCGACTCTACTAACATCGTTTAGATTCACAAATTCGGCATATTTATCATAAGTGAAATTCAATCCCGTCGAAAATTTATGCATCGTATTATTGATGATTGAATTAAAAATTAAATTTGAATAATAACTTTGTTGCTTTATATCATATTGATTTAATCCAAAATAAGAATCTTGATTATGATTGCTAAAAGCGTTTTGAAAACCAATACTTTGATAAGGCATGTCTTTGAAAACATACCCAATTTTTGAAGTAAAATCCAATCGTTCGGTATTGATTTCTGAACCCCAAAAGTTAGTCGTTAGTTTATCTCTTTTTTTATCAAAATCAAATTCACCAGTTTGTTTTTCATCTCTCATAAATTTAATATTGAAAAAAGAAACCCAACCCGTTTCGGCATTAGAATACTGCCAACGATTGGTAACATTTACTTGTTTACCGATTGGATTATCAAGAAAATGATCATGATTCATATCGTTTTTGGCAACTCTTGTATTTCCGTGAAGAAACAAACTTGTCGCCCATTTATCGGATATTTTTTTAGTGAAATGTGTATTCAATTCAAACCTTGAATCGGTTGAACCATAAGCATTCAGAAAAAACGGAATGTCTTTTAGTGGTTTTAATAATTCGGTATTTATTTGTCCCGAAATGCTTTCATAACCATTTACGACACTTCCTGCACCTTTTGTGATTTGGATACTTTCAACCCAAGTTCCTGGCGTAAATGATAATCCGTATGCTTGTGAAGCACCACGAACCGAAGGAATATTTTCTTCTGTAATCATCAAATACGGGCTTGTTAAACCTAACATTTTAATTTGTTTGGTTCCTGTCAAAGCATCCGAAAAATTAACATCGATTGATGGATTGGTTTCAAAACTTTCGGCAAGGTTGCAACAAGCCGCTTTTAATAATTCCTTGCTCGAAACTAACGTAGTATTTGAAGTAAGCGATAGTGATTTTTTAATTCCTTTTTGCTTTTTTTCTACCTTTACTTCCTCTAAATTTTCTTGAGAAAAAGCGATTGTAGAAAAAAGGAATATTGCGAATAACGCATATTTTTTCATGTTTTAAAATTTTAATATTTATAATAGTTGTAACTAATTAAATATCAAATTTTAACCAAAAAGCGTGAATTGACAATAGAGTTTGTAGAATGGCGGCGCATTAGCATCGCAATAGTAAGTAACATTTTGAGTTGTTACAGTTGTTGGTGAAAAAACAAAATCAAAAGAGTTGAAATCCTGAAAAACAAAAACCGAATCTAAATTGAAAGAAATAGTTTTAATAACTACTTTCTCCGTTTTACTTTCAAGCTTTACTTCTTTATCCGAACAACATTTTTTGTGTGTTGCTTGTTCCTTTGCACAGCAAGATTTTGCTTTTTTTACAGGCATCTTGCACACTTCCTCTTTTGAAAAAACAGAAGAAATTGCGGCAATTTTCCCTTCGCAATAATGCACATTAAAAGCCAATCCCGAATTGGAAACCAAAACGAAAAATGCCAAAAATAAACTTATGTGCTTTCTAATTTGAATGAAGCAAAGTTATGAAAAAGAATGGATTGAAATCTTAAAATTTACATAAATGAGAAAACGCCTCCACCAAATAAGATGAAAGCGCAATCTAACTAAAACAAAAAAACAAACTAATTTTTATTCGGTTGCGGTAGCCGAAGAAGCTGCCAATCCAATAAGTAAACCACCTGCTATTACACCAGCCACTAACCATCCAGTTCCTTTTGATTTTTTCTGAGTTACAACTGGTGGCTCATAAGTAGCAGCTTTTTGAGTAATTCCTGCTTGCAAAAGAGGAATATCTTCAGCTTTTATAGCTCTGAAATTTTTATAATTTGCAGGAAAACCACTTACTGAAACAGTCGTTACACCTTTACTTGTTTCTGTTTCAAATTTTGGCTCTATTAAAACATCTGAATTGAAGGTTTTAAGAGCGTTTACAACTGCTTCGTGTTTGATAACATCAACTGATTTTTCTAAAATTTTTCCAGATGAAGTTCCAGATGTCTTCGTATCCTTCACTTCTAAATCGACCAATGTTGGTTTGTGAATGACACCAGCTCCGTAAATATCTAATGTTTTGGCTGTTGCCGAAGAAGATTTACCTACAGAACATGATGTAAGCATTAGTGTTGCAAGAAATAATGCAATTACTCTTTGATAAGGTTGAATTTTTTTCATGGTTTATTATTTTTATTGTTTTATGTAAACTGACAAATATGTTTCAGATTCGACAACATTTTTTATCACTAATCCTGTAGCATTTAAAGTTACTATTTCACTTATAAAAGTGCCATCAGCTGTAGTAACTGTTATAGAATTATCATTTACTGTATAATTGTATGAGTAATTTTCACTTTCTGAACAGTTTTCTCCCCAGTAATCAGTTCCGTTAATTTTATCACTAGTAAAAGAAATCGTTGACATCGTTTCACAAGTTCCATTATTATCTTGAACTCCATTAGTTGAACTCGAAACAAATTTCCAATTTCCAATAAGATTTTCTTTGTTTTGGTCAGTCAATGATTTTTCATCCTCTTTATCACAAGCAACAAAGCCTACCATAATGAATGTTAATAAAAATAAAAGTTGAATTTTTTTCATAGTTAAAATGTTTAAGTTAATTAAGTTGAATACAAAACTACCCTTAAACAAATTAAACAGAATTAGGTAAAACCCTAATTTACAATAGTATTTTACCTATTATAATTATTTCATTTTTCTCTGATAATAAAAAGCTGGTACAAAAAGAATTAGAAAAATTGGTTGAATAATAAAACGACGTAAATAGAACAACGTCATTTTTTCGGCAGGAAAGAATTTCAGTGTAAAAAAGAAACTTACCATCAAAATGATTCCAAAAACCGAAAACAAGAAAATAGAAAACTTGATGATTTTATTGTCTTTAAAAATAACATACAACAACGCCAACGAAATCATCGAATTAAGATAAAATCGAAATCCCAAACTCAAGAATAACTTAATAGGATTGGTTTGAGGCAAAGGCAAGTTAGCATATTCACTTTTGAAATAAATCAAAAAAGGATCATAAAAAATAGTGTTTTCAAAAGCTCTTATAGCTATTAGAAGTAACACTAAAAATATTCCAACACCAACTCGTACTTTATTTTTCAATAGATTTTTTAGCATAAAACGAAAATTTATTTACCCAAATTACCCAAAGCAAAAACACGGTTCCGTATATCAACAATGGAAACAAAACACCATGAAGAAACTCTTTATATTCAGGAAAATGATACATTAACACAACCAACAAAGCAATTCGTGTAACGTTTAAAATGTGAATTACAATTATTCCAAAAAGAATGTATACTAAAGTAGTTTTTATTTTTCCTGAAAAAGCTATTATAAAACTAATAAATAAAATTATAACGCTTAATCCGTTACAACCTTCAATAACTCTCGCAATCCATTTTTGATTGTAGTTTAGTTTTATACTTGGCTCAGTTGGATGTTTCATAGTTTTAACATCACAATCAAAAAGTAAAAGTAACTTTTCTGTTTGATTAGAAACCACTTGTGTGAATCCATCAACTTCATGATTTTTAACATCAAAACTATTCAAATAGCTTTGATAAATAAAAGTCAAAATCAAATAACTGATTAAGAATTTACCCAAAAACAATAAAAAAGGTTTGTATTCGATTAAATAATGCTTCACTAGAAAATTTTTAACAAATTTATATATTTTTAAGTTGGGTTAATTAAATACTTTTGTCAAAATTTAAAAAAATGACATTTCAAGAACTAAAACCATTGATAAGTACAATTGTTGCAAAAGAAGCTTTTTCAAAAGAAGAAAAACTTCAAGAAATATGCAATTTATTAAAAAATGAAATTAGCTATTACGATTGGGTTGGCTTTTACTTTGCCAATCACGAAGCTAAAACCTTGCATCTTGGTCCTTATGCTGGTGCAGAAACAGATCATACTGTAATTCCGTTTGGAAAAGGAATTTGTGGTCAAGTAGCTGTTTCTAATCAAAATTTTGTAGTTCCTGATGTATCGGCACAAGACAACTATATTGCTTGTAGCTTTACGGTTAAATCAGAAATTGTTGTACCGCTTTTCGTAAATGGAATCAACATAGGTCAAATAGACATTGACAGTCATGTTCTTGATCCATTTACTAATGAAGATGAAGCGTTTTTAGAATATGTAAATCAAGAAGTTACGAAACTTTATTAGAAATTCAAAAAAATTCGTATTTCGTATTTCGTAATTCGTATTTTTTTTTACCTTTGCACACGAATTAGGAAACGCCTAGTTCATACATAATAATCATTTAAAGAATATTGGCATGTACTTAACTAAAGAAGTTAAAGCAGAAATCTTCGCTAAACACGGAGAAGCAACAAACACAGGAAAATCTGAAGCACAGATTGCCTTGTTTACATTTAGAATCAATCACTTAACTGAGCACTTGAAAAAAAATCGTCACGATTATAATACAGAGCGTTCATTGGTAAAGTTGGTAGGTAAAAGAAGAAGTCTTCTTGACTACTTGAAGAAAACCGAAATCAACAGATATCGTGAGATTATAAAAGTATTAGGAATTAGAAAATAATTCAAATATAAAGAGGTGCTCACGCGCCTCTTTTTTTTTAAATAAAAATAGAATATTTCCATTAGGGGTAAGAATAAAAAAGTTTAGTTTTTCATTGGGTTTTAGGCAATAACTACGCAACAACAACACAACTAAAACCCATGTTTAACTTAGAGAATTAAATTTATGATTCCACAATTGTTTGTAGAAAAAATCGATTTAGGTGATGGCAGAAGCATCACAATCGAGACAGGACGTTTGGCCAAACAAGCTGACGGTTCTGTAGTAGTAAGAATTGGAAATACTGTTATCTTAGGTACAGTAGTTTCCGCAAGAAAAGCAAGTCCAGGTATCGATTTTTTACCGTTAACAGTAGATTATCGTGAAAAATTTGCAGCAGCAGGTCGTTTCCCTGGTGGTTTCTTCAAAAGAGAAGCGCGCCCAAGTGATAGCGAAGTGCTAACAATGAGATTAGTTGACCGTGTTTTACGTCCACTTTTCCCATCAGATTACCATGCAGAAGTTCAAGTTATGATTCAATTAATGTCTCATGATGATGAAGTTATGCCAGATGCATTAGCAGGTTTAGCAGCTTCGGCAGCACTTGCCTTATCTGACATTCCTTTTGAAACTTTGATTTCTGAAGCTAGAGTTGGAAGAATTGACGGTAAATTTGTCATCAATCCATCAAGAGCACAATTAGAATTATCAGATATTGATATGATGATTGGAGCTTCTAGAGATTCTATCGCAATGGTAGAAGGAGAAATGAAAGAAATTTCAGAAAAAGAAATGGTAGAAGCAATTAAATTTGCTCACGAACATATTAAAGTACAAATTGACGCTCAAGAAAGATTGGCAGCAGCATTTGGAAAAAAAGAAGTTCGTACTTATGAACAAGAAAAATCAGATGATGCAATTTACGCTAAAGTTAGAGAAGCATCTTACGATAAAATTTATGCAATTGCTAGCAAAGGTTCGGCTAAACACGAACGTTCAGCTGCATTTGATGCTGTAAAAGAAGAAGTAAAAGCGTTGTTTACAGAAGAAGAATTAGCAGAAAATGGCGATTTAGTTGGAAAATATTTCTACAAAGTCAACAAAGAAGCTGTTCGTAATGTAACTTTAGATTTAGGAACTCGTCTTGACGGAAGAAAAACTACAGAAATTCGTCCTATTTGGAGTGAAGTAAATTATTTACCATCCGTTCACGGTTCGGCATTGTTTACTCGTGGAGAAACTCAAGCATTGGCAACAGCAACTTTAGGAACATCTAGAGAAGCTAACCAAATTGATTCACCATCTGAACAAGGAGAAGAAAAATTCTATTTACACTATAATTTTCCACCATTTTCAACAGGAGAAGCTCGTCCGTTAAGAGGAACTTCAAGAAGAGAAGTTGGTCACGGAAACTTGGCACAAAGAGCATTGAAAAACATGATTCCTGCTGATTGTCCTTATACAATTCGTGTGGTTTCTGAAGTATTAGAATCCAACGGTTCTTCTTCTATGGCAACAGTTTGTGCTGGAACATTATCATTAATGGACGCTGGAATTCAAATGATTCGTCCTGTTTCTGGAATTGCAATGGGATTGATTACTGACGGAGATCGTTTTGCGGTTTTATCTGATATTTTAGGTGATGAAGATCATTTAGGAGATATGGATTTCAAGGTAACTGGAACTTCTGAAGGAATTACAGCTTGTCAAATGGACATCAAAATTGATGGATTGAAATATGAAATCATGGAGCAAGCTTTGGCTCAAGCTCGTGATGGACGTTTACATATTTTAGGAAAAATATTAGAAACGCTGCCTCAACCAAATAGTGATGTTAAAGTTCACGCTCCAAAAATCATCATGCGTACCATTCCTGGTGCTTTCATTGGTGCCTTAATTGGACCTGGTGGAAAAGTGATTCAAGAATTGCAAAAAGCTACTGGAACAACTATAGTTATTAATGAAGTTGACGAACAAGGTGTTGTTGAAATCTTAGGAACTGATCCAGATGGAATTGCAGCTGTTTTAGCTAAAATTGATTCTATCATCTTCAAACCACAAATGGGTGAAGCTTACGAAGTAAAAGTAATAAAAATGCTTGATTTTGGTGCTGTGGTAGAATACACTGCTGCTCCAGGAAACGAAGTTTTATTACACGTATCAGAATTAGCTTGGGAAAGAACAGAAAATGTTACTGATGTAGTTAATATGGGCGATGTGTTTATGGTGAAATATTTAGGTATTGATCCAAAAACTAGAAAAGAAAAAGTTTCTAGAAAAGCACTTTTACCAAGACCTCCAAGAGAAGAAAATAAAATTACTCCTAAAGCGGAATAATAAATTTTCCATATAAATAAAAACCCCAATTCATTTAGTTGAATTGGGGTTTTGGTTTTTTACCCATTTCTTTAAGATGTTTGAAATGAGATTTCATCATATTTAAAAGTGTCTTATTATGATATGGTAATTGAAAACTTAAAGTCTCTTTTTCAATAATAGGATTTATCAAATCGTAAGAGGTATGACATAAATTTGGAAACAAATGATGAGCAGCATGACAATTTGCGCCTCCACTTAAAAATTGTGCAAAATAATTATTAGCATTCCAATCACAACTTGTTTTCAATTGATGAACAGCCCAAGAATCAGTAAG
Source organism: Flavobacterium sp. (assembly GCF_027531705.1). GTDB lineage: Bacteria > Bacteroidota > Bacteroidia > Flavobacteriales > Flavobacteriaceae > Flavobacterium. The sequence continues at coordinate 35,987 of NZ_JAPZSP010000025.1, forward strand.
CATATCGTCTGAAATGTCAGGATAAAGAGCTTCCTCAAAAAAATGTGTTCCAACAAGCATTACAACAAACAGTAATGAAGTGAAAGCACTTGAAGTCAAGTATGTAATAATTATAAAATAATAATGATTATTTGTAAATAAGATTGGTAAAACTAACACTAACAAAAAATAGAAAATCTTAAAAGCAGAAAATCTTAAATATAACTCAACCTCATTAACTCCTGCTCTCATCCATTTATACTTTTTAGTAAATAAATATATCCAATCACCAATAAAAACAGAATGTAGTAATGCCAACATATACACAAAAGGCGCGTAAATATATTGAAAACTATGAAACCATTTTCTTTTATGGCAAGGAGCTAACCTTAAAAACGGATTCTCATCAATATCTATATCACTACCTTCAACATTTGCATACAGATGATGAGAACGGATATGACGCAAACCCCATAACAAAGGATCAATACCAACCGTAATAAAACTAAAAAAATGTAAAACTTGATTTGCCTTTTTGTTTTTAAATGCTGTATTATGTGAGGCATCATGACCTAAAGAAAATCCAATCAACAAACCAGATAATTGAAAAATTAAAAACAATATCCAAAAGTAAAGTTTACTATCACATAAAAAAAGTGACATATAACTTCCGTATGCAACAATAAACCAAAACAATCCTTTTATCCAAAAAGAAATTGTTCCATAACTATATTTTGCAACATCAATTTCTGAATAAACTTTGTTTTTTAAAGAAGAATAAAACAATTTTTGATCAGCAGATTTATTAAATTTTAGTTTTTTCATACTAATTAGTTTTAAAATTATTCACCAAAACTATTGCAATAAACACAATTGAATTGGCGATAAATAATAAATAAATTTTATATATTTGTGATTATCACAAAATATGAACAATCAAGAACTACTTTTAAAGGAAATTAGAAAGCTCACTTCAACTTCATTGAATGATGAAATTTCTGCAATACTCAATATTAGTTATGATGCTGCTCACAGAAGAGTTTCAGTAAAAAGTAAGTTTTCTATAGATGAAACATTGCAATTGGCCAATCATTTTAATATTTCATTAGACAAATTATTTTTGAAGAACGATAAAGTTATTGTTGAGAAAACTATTGAAATCACTTCGTTAAACGATATGCTTTCATATTTTAAAAAATCGGCAGAGAGAATTGAACATTTAGCAAGTAATGAAAATGTAACCTTATATTATTCTGCAAAAGATATTCCGCTATTTTACTTTATGGATGGAACCATTATCTCAAAATTCAAAGCTTATGTTTGGTTGAAATTGTTAAATCCAAATCAATCGGATGTTTCTTTTGAAAATTTTGTTGTTGATGAATCGTTTATGGAACATACGCAAAAGTTGAAAAAAATATATGAAAAAGTTACAGTAAAAGAAGTTTGGAATGACACGACTATCAATAGTAGTTTACAGCAAATATTATATTTTTATGAATCAGGGCTACTTAATTTTAATAGTGCTAAAGCTTTATGTTTAGATTTAAAACGCATTTTGAATTTGATAAAAGAAAAATCTAACCAATCAAATTCTAACTATTCTATCTATTACAATGAATTGATTTTGTTGAATAATAACATGCTAATCGAAACCAATAAAAAGCTCACAATGTTTATTCCTTATACATTATTAGGTTATTTTATAACAGACAATTTGGAAAGTTGCAAAAATGTACATCAGTTTTTCAAGCAGCAAATTCAGAATTCTAAATCTTTAAATCAATCAGGAATTAAAGAACAAAATTTATTTTTTAATAGAGCCAATAGAAAAATTGATTATTACTTAGAACGATTAAATAATCAAGTTGATTTACTTTTTTAAAAAAAATTAGTTATTCTATATTACCTCATTTTTCTATTTTAGGAAGCAAAAAATAATTAAATTTGATACTCCTAAAAATTCAAAAAATGCCTAGAGAAAGAAAAGAAGATTCTCCTATAATTAAAAAAGCTGACTCCATTTTTAAACAAGTTGAAGCTTTGGTAAACGCCATTCCAGAAGAAGATGATTTTTTACAATCACAAGCTGGTTTAATGATGAGCGACAGCATGATGATTTGTGCAAAATTAGCTGGTGCCAGTAGTGTTGGCTTGTATAGTATAAGAATGCAAAACGCAGCAATCATAAGACAATGCGTCATGGATTTATACGTTTTTGTTGGCGGATTACGCTACCATGAAGGTTTTACATCTAACGATTATGTAGAACTAATTCGCAAAGAAATTGAAGAATTTAGATTACTCTTTATAGACTGGGTAGCTAGTTTTGACAAATCAGATTATTTATGGGACGAATGGGAATTGTTCAATCCACCAGGTGCAATTCCTCCAAGTGATGATGACTACAATGACCCTATAAATTGGGATGATTTTGATTTTGAAAACTGATTGATTTTTTAAAATTTAACTTTATAAAAGTTTAATAGTAGTACTAGATAAAACCCGAATTCATTTAGTTGAGTTGGGGTTTTTGGTTTTATTTTATTCTTCACGCAACCTTTTTTTGTTTTGAAGACTATTAAATATAAAACAAAAAGTCATGAGATCTATTAAAAAAATTGTCATAATCTTAACGTCCTTATTTATATCATGCCAAGTAGAACCTCTGGATGAAAGCTTGTTAAACAACAGTGCTAACAACTCTAGTAATTCTGAAAAGATTGAAAAGAATTCTGAATTATACACATTGTTAGAAAACGTAACAAATGATAAAGGCAACCCAACTGAAAATATTGTATGCCTAGATTTTATTTATCCTTTTAAAGTTTTAGTTTATGATACTACTTCAGCTCAAATTGGAAATGTATTACTAACAAGCGACCAGCAATTTAGTTTGTTTTTAGAAAACCTTCCTATAGACCAAAAAATAAGCATAAGTTATCCAATAAATACAATATTGGAAGATGGCGAAATTTTTTCTGTAAATAACAATTCTGAATTAAAATTAGCAATAGAAAGCTGTTCAAAAGAAGACATAATAAACCATTGCAACAATACATTTGGTGGAGAACAATCAGTTTGTATTTGGAAAATACCCTATACAATAGAAAACGACAACAAATACTCCAGCGGGTATTTTAACACAAACAGTAATGGTTCTTTAGAATACACTTACAATGGAACTACTTATTCAGGAACATGGATATTCTTGTATGTTGACAATAAACTACATATAAATATAAATCTAGAAGGCTCATCCCAAGTTGCTCAAGATTGGAATATTGACAGGGAAATAGAATTGATTAATGAAGATATAGTAATAAAAAACGAATTGAAAGATATTATTTTAAGAAAATCATGTGAGTCAATAATAGAATATCAAATAGGCGATACAGGTCCAGCTGGAGGAATTGTTTTTTATGACAAAGGAAGCTATAGCGAAGGTTGGAGATACATGGAAGCAGCACCTTTAGACACTAATTCGACAGAATGGGGTTGCTTTGGAACATTAATTGAAAACACAAATAGTCCTGAAATTGGCAAAGGATTATTAAACTCAATTTTAACGACAAATTATCATGACAATTTATTCAATTACTATTTGAACCCAAGCATTTGTAACTCAGCAAATAATGGAACTGTCGCTAGTAGAGAGGCTCTCATTTTTGAAATAAACAATATAAAAGATTGGTTTTTACCTTCAGAAGAAGAACTTGCCTTAATGTATCAAAATTTAAAAAATGAAAATTTAGGATCATTAACAAACTCTCATTATTGGAGTTCAACACAAGTTGATGAAAATAACGCAATAGCAATAGATTTCTCAAACGGAGCAGTAATTACTCAATTAAAAATTGAAATAATACCTACAAAAGCTAGGGTTATTAGATATTTCTAAATTCAAAAAAAGAAACGTATATTTAAAACAAAAAAAATTCTTGAATCTAGAAAACCTCATAAAATCTTGCATAAAGCAAAATAGGCAAGCACAAGAAGAGTTATACCATTTGTATAAAAAAACTCTTTTCGTGTTGAGTCTTAAATATTGCGCAAACGAAACTGAAGCTGAAGATAACCTTCATAATTCTTTTATTGAGATTTTCACCAACATTAAAAAATTTGATAACAAAGGTTCGTTTGAAGGTTGGATGAAACGAATTACCATAAATAAAGCTATTGATAGCTATAAAAAGAAACTCCAACATATTACTTTAAAAGATGACAATATCCAAGATACGACAATAGATGAAGATGAACTAGAATATTCACTAGATTATATCTTATCAATTATTCAAGAATTACCGCATCAATATCGATTAGTTTTTAGCTTATACGAGTTAGATGATTATTCACATCAAGAAATTGCTCAAATGCTTTCAATATCTGAAAGTACTTCAAAATCAAACTTGCATAGAGCAAAAGTTATTTTGAAAGAAAAAATAAAGTCAAAAAATTCATTCCATAATTACTCAATAGAAAATGGGAAATAGAAAAGATATAGGAACGATTTTGAAAGAAAAAATCAATCGTTTGGACAAATCTCCAAATGAAAATGGTTGGAATGCTATTCAAACTGAATTAGACAAAAAAAAGTCTAAAAAAGTTTTTTTACTATATTGGCTTTCAAGTCTTTTGATAATTTCATTAGGCATTCTCATAACGAGCAAACTTTTATTAAATCAACCTAAGAATAATGACACAATCCACTTAGAAAATAGATTAAATAAAATAAAAGAAAACCGAAATAACACCAATAATAAATCTAAAGATTCTAATCAAATTAAAATTGAAGCTAAATCAAAACATACTAATCTCACTAATGAAGCATCAGAAAAAATTGAAGAAAACAATAAAATAAATATTACTACAAAGAACAACAAGGTTTCAAAAACAACGCTAAACAACTCTAATCCAGTAAATGAAAAACATGCGTATAACAAAAAATCTACTTCAAACAAAAGGATAAGTGCTTTAAAAAGTAAAGAAGATAAATCTACATTCAAATCAAAAAAAATAGGATCAGTTTCAAAAAGAAAATTAAAAAAGAAAAAATCTAGTAGTATTCTTGAAAAAAATAACTTTGGCACTAACATTTTTCAAAATGATAGTTCATCAAAGAACAGCGAAAAGGGAAATACTAAATTTTCAACATCAAGTTCAAATGAGAACAAAGATTCTAATGTTATTATAAAAGACAAGTTAATTTCTGACGAAAAATTATCAATCCAGAAAACTGGAAATAAACTTGAAAAAGAAAAGCTAAATCAAATTAGTAAAGACAGTATCAAAAAGAAAAATGAAGCTCTAAAAACAAAAAAAGATTCTGTCAGCAAAATTATAGAGAAAGAAAGATATGTAACTGTTTTTATATATGGAACACCAACTTTTTATAAACCACTGAATGAAAATTTCATACTAGATAACAGCTTAAAAAACAACCCTACAACATCAAAAACACAACTAAGCTATGGAGCTTACTTATGTTTTCAAGGAACCGACAATCTTAGTATTAGACTTGGATACGGAAAAAATAACATAAAATATAGCACTCAAAATGTAACAATAAATACTTCTAACTTTTCAAATATAGATTATGATTCAGGGGTTTCAAATCAATTCATATATAGCCAGTCTAACAACTCAAAATCAATGTCTGTTTTTCAAGAGTTATCTTATACCGATATTCCATTTGAAATAAAATATAAGATATTAAAGAAAAAAGTAGGTTTTAATGCAATTTTTGGTGTTAATTTTCTGCTACTAGAAAAAAATGAAGTTTCAATAGTAACTGAAAACGGTTTAAAATATAAAATTGGAAAAACTGGAAATCTTTTGAAACAAAGTTTTGGGGCAAACATAGGCTTAGGTCTTGATTATAAAATTTCTAAAAGAATAAAAATAAATGTTGAACCAATGATTAAATATCATTTCAAAGATATTGAAAATAGAAAGTCAGACTCTTATATCTTTAACATCTTAACTGGAATTGAATTCGATTTATTTAAAACTAATTAGTAAAAAAACAATCAAAATGAAATTATTTAAATTAATAATCAAAAGCATTTTTTTCCTATTATTATTTTCATGTTCGAATGACAATAACGAGGAAGCATCAAACTCTGAGAACTTAATGACTATTAAAAAAACTATTACGTACAATTATTATGTCAATACTAGTACCACGGAAAAAGTCATAAGTTACTTTGAAAACAATAAAGTAATTACTGACAGTACATTTAACAACAATATATTTGCAAGAAAAGCAATGTATGAATATGGCAGTAATAATAGGCAACAAATTGTCTATAATAACACAAATGATTTTGTAGTAAAAAATATTCGTAACTATGATAATCTAAATAGAATAACTAGCATTAACAGTTATAACATTTCAAATCAGATTATATTCTCAAAATCATACGAATACCAAAACGAAAATATTTTTGTAACAACAATTGCTGATGGGACATCAACTCTAAAATTTCACTATAAAACTAATTCTGACAACCTACTTTTTTACGAAAAAAATCTAATTACAAACGAAACTAGAACTTTAGTTTATTCAAACAATAATCCCATCGAATTATTAGGAACGCCAAACAACACCAATTACGAATATTATTCAACTCTAAAACCTTCAAATATTCAGAATAATAATTATGAGATTAACAATACTGCTTTAATCAACTTACAATTAGAGCATATCTATCTATCATGCAATAATTTTTTAAAAAAAATATCAGGAACTACGTTTGTAACCGATTTTGAAAAACAGTTTAATTCTAATAACTATGAAACATATTCGAAAACAACCATTACTCGAAATAGCGGAAGCTATATTAGTTCAGAAATATTTACTTACTATAATTAATTTAATAAATTTTGGTTAATTTGCTTAGCCCTAATTCAAACTAATGAATTGGGGTTTTGTTTTTTTTATTCCTTTTTGTAACTTTTTTGCAACCCTTTACGTATAACAACATGAACACTTTAAAGTAAAGGAGAAAAATATACATGAGACAACTTAAAATCACCAAGCAGGTAACCAATCGTGAAACTGCTTCTTTAGACAAATACCTTCAAGAAATTGGAAAAGTTGACCTTATTACTGCTGACGAAGAGGTAGAATTGGCGCAACGAATCAAAGCTGGCGATCAACGCGCTTTGGAGAAATTGACTAAAGCTAACTTACGTTTCGTGGTTTCTGTTGCTAAACAATACCAAAATCAAGGTCTAACCCTTCCCGATTTGATTAACGAAGGAAATTTAGGTTTGATAAAAGCAGCACAGCGTTTTGACGAAACTCGTGGTTTCAAATTCATTTCTTATGCGGTTTGGTGGATTCGTCAATCGATTCTTCAAGCGTTAGCAGAACAATCTCGTATCGTTCGTTTGCCATTAAACAAAATTGGTTCTATCAATAAAATCAACAAAATGTACGCATTATTAGAGCAATCTAACGAACGTCCGCCAAGTGCTGAGGAAATTGCAAAAGAGCTAGATATGACAGTAAATGATGTAAAAGAGTCTATGAAAAACTCTGGTCGTCATTTATCAATGGATGCGCCACTTGTAGAAGGTGAAGATTCAAACCTTTATGACGTTTTACGTTCTGGTGAATCTCCAAATCCTGATAGAGAATTGATTCACGAAAGTTTGCGTACAGAAATTGAGCGTTCGTTAGAAACTTTAACTCCAAGAGAAGCAGACGTAGTTCGCTTGTATTTTGGATTAGGTGACCAACACCCAATGACTTTAGAAGAAATTGGTGAAACTTTCGATTTAACTCGTGAGCGTGTACGTCAAATAAAAGAAAAAGCGATTCGCAGATTAAAACATACATCAAGAAGTAAAATCTTGAAAACATATCTTGGGTAAATTCCAAATGACAAATTCCAAATCCCAAATGTTGGAATTTTATAAAAGTAACAAACAGTCTGATTAACTGTTCGTTTTTTGATTGATGATTGAAACCTCGGCTGATTACCGAGGTTTTATTTTTTTCAAAAATGACAACCTTATGAACTTTGAATAAATCTTTGTGAACTTTGCGGTTAAAATTTTACCTTTGTCAAAACAACATAACTACACAATGAAGAATACACTTATTGCTCCATCTTTACTAGCAGCTGATTTTGCCAATTTGCAACGCGATATCGAAATGATTAACAATTCAGAGGCCGATTGGTTTCATATCGACATTATGGATGGCGTTTTTGTTCCAAATATTTCATACGGAATGCCCGTTTTAGAAGCAATTACGAAACATGCAACTAAAACTATTGATGTGCACTTAATGATTGTTGATCCTGATAGATATATAAAAACTTTTGCACAGTTAGGTTCTAACATACTAACGGTACATTACGAAGCTTGTACGCATCTTCACAGAACTTTACAGGCTATAAAAGCAGAAGGAATGAAAGCTGGAGTTGCCTTAAATCCACACACTAATGTAGATTTACTAGAAGATGTAATTAATGATATCGATGTGGTTTTGATAATGAGTGTCAATCCTGGTTTTGGCGGACAATCATTTATAGAAAACACCTATTCTAAAATTGAAAAGCTAAAAGCATTAATTACTAGAAAAAACGCTTCAACATTAATAGAAATTGACGGTGGTGTAACTGATAAAAATGCGGAAAAATTAGCAAATGCTGGCGCAGATGTTTTAGTGGCTGGAAGTTTTGTTTTTAAAGCAAAAAATCCAACTGAAACTATAAGTGCATTAAAAAAATCTGTGAATTCTTAACTTATTCTTTTACAATTTTTTTAGTAAAATTGCCTTTATCCGTAAGTAGTTTCGTGATGTAAATTCCTTGTAAAAGCTCTTGAACATTGACTTCTAAATTGGAAGTATTTGTATCTGAAATTACATTTTTTATCAATCTAGAATTAACATCATAAATTTCAATTCCTTGAATAGTTGCATTATTTACTGAAATAGAAACAACATCATTAACAGGATTTGGAGCAATAAAAATAGAATTTTCAACAACCGATTGGTTAACACCTAAAGTAACTGAACCATTTAGTACAAAAGGAAAATCCTGAGCAACATCAGGTGCTGATGAAGGTGTTCCACTATCAATAATATTTGTTGACCAACCTATAACATCAGAAGGGTAAGTTGAAGCTACAACATGTATTTTAGCATTAGCCCCTGCAACTCCTCTGCTACCAATAACAGTCGCAGGAGGAAAAAAGAAATTGGTATTGTTTGTTGGATGCACCTGAAATTCAACCCAATAATGACCCGATGGTAATGTTGCTGTTAAAGTTCCTCGTAAACGCCAAACTCTTCTAGAAAAATTGATGGGTTGTCCACCAGAAGGATATGAAGAGTTAAATATTCTGTATATAAATGCATTGCTGCAATTGGGGATATCGATCACATTTGCTGTCATATCACCAACTATAGGTGTAGCTCCTATAGTCGAAGGATCAGTATTAAAAATCTGCACTTTCAACTGATCAACTGGAGATGTAATAAGATTATTGTATTCGCCTTGATAACCAAAAAAATCAATACTTGAAACTTCCCATTCTTCACCCACAGGAACAATAAAATCATCAGCTATTCTGTAGCTAGTAGTTCCATCTGTTGTATAATAAGCAGGAAGACCAGCCGTAGCATTAGCTTGTAAAAAATTCCCAGTGTTATTTTGCATCTCGCTCCAAGTATAACCTGACGGAGCAGTACTACCACTTATTGAATTCACTCCAGTAGAAAGTGTTCCATTAGTATAGATTTGTCCATTACATACAACACAAAAAACCACTAAAATACTGCTAATTATATACTTAACTTTTAACATTTTGATCATTTACTAAATGTCAAAAATACAAAAAAAATTAATTCATAAAAAATTAAGTAATCTAATACTGACTAATCAAATATTTTATCAAATCTGTTGTAGTTACAATTCCAACTAGTAAATCACCTTGGCAAACTGGCAACGCATGAAATTCATTTTTAGATAAAATCTCTGCCGTTTCTTTAATTGTCGTTTCAGGTGTTACTGTTATTAGTTTTTTTGCCATTACTTGCTCAACTGTAAACATATTGTAAACGGTTGCATCAACAACTTCATCGTCATCATCGACAGCATCAACAAAAGAGATTCTTAGCAAATCTGTATAACTCAACATTCCTAATATAACATTTCCTTTTACAACTGGAATATGGCGAATATGATGCTTTTTAAAAAGCGTTTCAGCCTTTGTTAAATCATCATTCAAATTTAATTTAACAACATTTTGCGTCATTATAGTTGACACCGGAACAACTGCTTTCATGATTTCAGTATTTTAACAATACACAAATTTAGTTTGCTTTTAAAACAAAAATCATGACTTATATCAATAATTAATTTGATTTTTTACGCTAATTTATACACAAAAAAAAGAGTAAGATTTAGCCTTACTCTTTTTGAAATTTTTATTTCTAGTAAACTTATTGCTTAATTATTTTTAAAACTTTACTTGATGTTTCAGAAGTTATTTTGACAATATAATTACCAGAAGTTAATGCTGTCAAATCTATTTTTTCTTCACTAGTATTTACTTTCTTTTCAAAAACCAATTGTCCTAACGTATTGAAAATAGCAATTGAATTAATATTTTCTTTAGCAGAAACAGTCATAAAATCGATAATTGGATTTGGACTTACACTAACATTTGACATTTCAAAAGCAGTAGATTTTAAAGAAGATATTTCTACACACGAACTCATTTCACTACATCCATCAAATGATGTAACAAGGACAGAATACAAACCATTTGATATAGCTGTATAACTTTGGGAATTCGCTCCAATAATAGGTGTAGATGGAACTCCTCCACAAAGATACCATTGATAAGTAGCTCCATTCTGATTTGCTGTTATTGTATTACCATTTAGAGTTGTTGAATTATCAGTTGAGTAAACATAAACCATAAAAAAAGTTTGATTACTACAGTTTCCATTACTTGCATATACATAAATAAGTTGATTACTCGTAATTGCAGTTCCAGCTGGAATTTGCACACCTGTTCCATTTGGACCAGTATAGTATTCGCCCACTAGTAATACAGGCAACACAAAAAATGTACACGTAGCAATATCGCCAGATGAATACAAAACTGGTGCTTGATTAATACTCACAACCACAGGTTCAACATCAAAACCACAACTATTACTGCTTTTTACATAATAAGTACCACTTTGAGCGATTGACGATGGATTAACTAATGGTGTTGTACATGCTGCATTAGTCCAATAAGTGATTATTCCTTCCGCATCACTTTCAATGACAACATTTGGCGAAGTGATGTCAACCGTTTGTGGAGAACAAACTGACGGAGGATTTATAATTAATAATTGAGGAGCAACATTATATTCAACAATTATAGAATCTAAGCTTACTAAAGTTGTTGCTATATTGGTGTAAATCACTTCATAAGTTCCAGGCTGCGTTACGACTAATGAAGAATTAGTTTGACTTGGAATTACAACACCATCTTTTTTCCATAAGAAAGTATAATTTGAAGTACTCAAACCTGTTGTAAGCGTTACGCTGTTTCCTTGACAAACTGCTGTATTATTTGCTATTGTTAAATCAGCACCTAAAATATTGGTATCTAGCAAAGAAGATTTCATAAAAATAGCAGAATCAAATAAAGAGTCTTGCCAATCACCAATTACAATTTTGAGTTTATATGTATCTCCTATTACAAGATTTGATGAAGCATTTAGCAATACAGTACGACCATTAAAACAAGTTCCGCTCAAGGAAGAATTATTGGACGCATCATAGGCTCCAAAATATTGAGCATTAACCGAAGGACAACCGCTATTGTAAACGTTGCTTCTAATTGTATTTACTGAAACGGGAGTTGTAGTTTGTGGAACAACAGCAATATTGGTAGTCACACCAGTTGTTAAATTAGTTAACAAAAAAGCCACTTTATCGGAAAATCCACATTGATATGCACCATACTCTTCGGATGCAAAAACATAATCCATACTTAAACTTGACGTTGCTGCCACAAAATTAAAGGATAGAAAAGACGCATCTTGTATAAAACCTGTTGAACCTGATGCATTTGAAAAAGCTTGCAAATCTGAATCACTAACACCACTTCCTGTAGTTGACATTGTAGATGTACCCGAAATAGAATTTGAATTTCCACCACAAATAACAATTCCGCTAGAAAGTGGAAAGGCAGGATTTGTATTTTGAAAAGAACCTAGTCCATTGCCAGAACTTCTACTAATATTTGAGGCAGTTCCATTAAAAATAGTGTTTACAAGTGTCGTTGCGCTTGTTGTTGTATTTACTGTAATTGCTTGCGAGTAACCTGCAAAAACAGTTAGTGTAAGTAATCCTAAAATAATTTTTTTCATGTTTCTTTATTTTATTTAATTGTGACCGCGGAAGGATTCGAACCCTCAACCCTCAGAGCCGAAATCTGATATTCTATCCAGTTGAACTACGCAGCCAAATAAGAGTAAAGAATATAGAGAATAGAATAAAGACTTAGTCTATTCTCTATATTCTATTTTCTTTACTCTAAAATTATACTAAAAGTTTTTTCACTATTGCCGAAATTGTTTTGCCTTCTGCTTGACCACCTATTTGCGCTGATGCTAATCCCATCACTTTTCCCATTGAAGCTATGCCTGATGCGCCTGTTTCGGAAATGATTTTGGAAACAATTGCTTCAACTTCAGCTTCTGAAAGTTGGGCTGGAAGGAATTTTTCGATTACAGCGATTTGTGCTAATTCTGGTTCGGCTAAGTCTGGACGGTTTTGAGCTGTAAAAATTTCGAAGCTATCTTTTCTCATTTTTACTAATCGTTGTAAAATCTTGATTTCATCTGCTTCTGAAATTTCTTCTTTGCTTCCCGATGCTGTTTGTGCCAATAGTAACTCCGATTTGATTGCTCTTAATGCTTCTAATGCTATGGTGTCTTTTGAACGCATGGCATCTTTCATTACTTCCATTATTTTTGCTGATAAACTCATTTTTATATTAAATTTTAGATTTTGTACTTATAATTTGCTAATTAGCCCTGATTACTTCACATATTTTTTATTTCCATTGGAGTTCAGTGAACTTCGTTTGGAGCAAGTATCCTTTTTTTTTAATAGAAAAGCACCTCGACTGCGCTCGGCGTGACAAAAAAAAGATACTGCGGAAAGCAGGAAAATGGATTGTCGAAAAAGCCCAAACCACTCGCTCATAAGCTTTGCAAATTTAGTGAAATTTTTATTAATAATTTGGAGATTGCTTTGACCCTAACAAAAACAAATAACCCGAAAATTCAGAAGAAAATTCGGGTTACTTAGGTTTGGGATGTTTAGTTCTTAGTCTACATTATCGTGTAGAAAAGAATTATTAGAACGCAATTGAACATCGTCATTACTGTCTGTTCCCAACGACATGCGTGAATTGTTATTTAACGCTTGATTGGTAGTGATATCAATACCTGAGCGTTTGTAAGCTGGTTCTTTTTCAAATTCTTCAATACGTGATGGATTGTTGTGGAATTTGTAATTGAACTCTTTTAATTTACGTCTTCTTTCTTCGGCACGGAATCGCAATGTTTCTTCGATTGACATTTCCATTGGCGAAATTGATTCATACGTTGGAGCAACCGGATTTGTTTCTACTTGCTTCATTGTGATATTTAGCTCTTCATTAACTGGTTCTTCAACAACCGCAACAGGTTTTGAGCCAATTAAATCTGATTCCATTTCCATATACTCTTCTAACGAATATTTGATTATTCCGTTTTCTTGTACTTCGGTAACTGGAACAAATTCGATTGCTTCTTTTACATCAATGTTTTTTGCTTCAGGCGATAAATCGAATACAATTTTGTTTTCTTCAACTGGTTTAGTTTCGCTTATTGGCAAATCGAAAGAGAAAGCAACTTGTTCCACTTCTTTGTAATCAACAACAGGAATATCATTGATTTCGACAGCTGGTTTAGTAAAAGTAAAATCGATTTCTTTTACAGGCGAAACGATTTCAAAGTCAACATCGATATTTCTAATTAAATCGGTTATAAAAACCAATTCGTTTTCTGAAATTACAGGTTGTGGCGCTTCTACAACGTCTTCAACTAGTTCGAAAACTACTTTTTCTTCAACAACTACATTTTCAACAACTGGAGTTGCAGCAACAAAGTTGGTAGCGATTAAATCTCTTTCAATTTTTTGATTATCTTCAAGAGCATGAATGATTTTTTTTGGTTCTGTGTTTACAATTTCGCTTTGTTGTTCTGGATTAAAACCTGTAGCGATAATGGTAACAGCGATAGAATCTCCAAGTGTTTCGTCTTCACCAACACCCATAATAATATTAGCATTGAAACCAGCTTCGGCTTGGATATGATCATTGATTTCTCCAATTTCGTCAATTGTGATTTCATTAGTTCCAGAAACGATAAGCAACAATACGTTTTTGGCGCCTGAAATTTTATTATCATTCAACAATGGCGAATCTAAAGCAGCGATAATTGCTTCTTTAGCTCTGTTTTCACCGATAGCTGTTGCCGATCCCATAATAGCAGTTCCACTATTTGACAATACGGTTTTAGCATCTTTTAAGTCGATATTTTGCGTGTAGTGATGCGTAATAACTTCTGCAATTCCACGAGAAGCAGTAGCTAAAACTTCATCAGCTTTAGAAAAACCCGCTTTGAAACCAAGATTTCCATAAACTTCTCTAAGCTTGTTATTATTGATAACAATTAATGAGTCAACTTGTTTTCTTAAACGTTCAACACCCGCTAATGCTTGTTCTTGACGTGCTTTTCCTTCAAATTGAAACGGAATTGTTACGATACCAACGGTAAGAATATCTCTTTCCTTAGCCAATTGAGCGATTACTGGTGCAGCACCAGTTCCCGTTCCACCACCCATTCCTGCGGTGATAAAGACCATTTTGGTATTGCTATCCAACATTTTTTCGATATCAGCAACACTTTCAATTGCTGATTGTTGCCCAACTTCAGGATTAGCACCAGCTCCAAGACCTTCAGTAAGGTTTACACCTAATTGAATTTTGTTAGGAACAGGACTATTATCAAGAGCCTGAGCATCGGTATTACAAACGATGAAATCTACACCTTTGATACCTTGTTTAAACATGTGGTTTATTGCGTTACTACCGCCGCCACCTACACCGATTACTTTAATAACATTTGATTGATTTTTTGGTAAATCAAATGTAATGTTTCCAAAATCTGAGTTGCTTGTCATACTTTTTGGTTTTTGTCTTTCGTCTATTTTTTGTAAAACATCGAAAGGATATTAATTATGCTATTACTATTTTCTTTATTCTGCGTTATCTAAGAAGTCTTTTATCTTATCTACATATTTATCAAAAAAAGATCTTCTTATTTTGGTTTCAGTAGATTCTACTTCAACTTTTTGTTCCACTTTTTGTTCCACTTTTTCAACTTCTGGCTCAACTTCTTGAACTGGTTCTATTACTTTTTCTCTTTGAAAAGAAACTTTTTCTGGAACTGCTTTTTCAAATCTAACCGCGCTTTGCGTTTGGTTTTCGATGCTATTCATCATTAATCCAACAGCAGTGGCGTATAATGGACTTGAAAGTTCTTCGCTTGAATTTCCTGCCAAATGCTCGTTAGGATAACCAATTCTTGTATCCATTCCGGTGATGTATTCAACCAATTGTTTGATGTGTTGCAATTGTGCTCCACCACCTGTTAATACAATACCTGCAATTAGCTTTTTTCTTGGATCTTCGTGTCCGTAAAGTTTGATTTCTGTAAAAACTTGTTCAATAATTTCCACTACACGAGCATGAATTATTTTGGATAAATTTTTAAGCGAAATTTCTTTTGGTTCACGACCTCTTAATCCTGGTATAGAAACAATTTCATTGTCTTTGTTTTCGCCTGGCCATGCCGAACCGAATTTCACTTTCAACAATTCTGCTTGTTTTTCTATAATAGAACAACCTTCTTTGATATCTTCGGTAATCACATTTCCTCCAAAAGGAATTACTGCTGTGTGACGAATGATTCCGTCTTTAAAAATCGCTAAATCTGTTGTTCCACCACCAATATCTATTAAAGCAACACCTGCTTCTTTTTCTTCTTGACTCAAAACCGCATCTGATGACGCTAATGGTTCTAATGTTAGTCCTGATAATTCAATTCCAGAACTTTGAACACAACGTCCAACATTACGAATAGATGAAGCTTGTCCTACTACTACGTGAAAACTGCTTTCTAATCTTCCACCGTACATTCCTATTGGTTCTTTTATATCCGATTGCCCATCGATTTTGAATTCTTGTGGCAAAACGTGTATAATTTCTTCACCTGGAAGCATGGCTAATTTATGTACTTGATTAATCAACAAATCGATATCTTTTCCACCGATTACTTCTTCAGGATTACTTCGACTTATATAATCACTGTGTTGAATACTACGAATATGCTGACCAGCAATTCCAACTACAACATCTTTAATTTGATAACCTGAATTTTCTTCTGCCTCCAGAATTGCTTGCTGTATAGATTGAATCGTTTGTGTAATATTATTTACAACACCACGAGCCACTCCAAGACTTTTGGATTTTCCAACGCCTAGAATTTCCAATTTACCGTATTCGTTTTTTTTACCAATCATGGCAACGATTTTGGTAGTTCCTATATCTAGTCCAACTGCAATTGTTTCTTTTTCCATATTCTATTATTTTGTGCAAACTACTTGTTGCGTAAAAATCAGATTTATGTTTTTGTATTTACTAATCGAATTGTCGGCTGTTGTCTTTTGAAAAAAAGCTTTATAATTATTAAACTTTGTTTCCATATTTTGTGCTTTTCCAAATTCAATTACAAAATCATAACTTCTATTTTGCATTCTTATACTTCCGTTAGGATAAATTTGTATCCCAATTATATTTTTTTTTAAAAAATCGTCGTCGTACACAAATTGCAATAACTTGTGAAAATCGTCTTTAAATTCTTTGTTAATTTCCCCCGAAACAATTGGAACACGAGCTGTAAACTTATCCGACAAAGGCATTTTATTTCCTTGGTAGTCAATATAAAACGAGCCTTCCTCATTAAACACTCTCGCAATAGGATTTTTTTGTTTAACCTTTGCTTTAAGCACACCATCTATACTCAGATAAACCTCTGATTTTTCGATCATAGGATTACTGTTCACAGATTTTTCCAATTTGTTCAAATTTACTTCGACTTTTTTGATGCTTTTTACATCTGTATTATTTTCTATTAACAATTTATTAACCGTTTCTTGCTCGATAAAAGCACCGTTTTCATCGACAAAAACCACTTCGGATTTGGTCAAATTTCGATTGCTATTTCTGTATGACGTAAAAGCATACAAAAACACCATTACTCCAAGAAGTAACACGATTCTAACATTTGTCCAATTAAAGTGCTTTTTCATGACAATGCTTTTTTAATTGACGGTACTAACTCACCAATATCGCCTGCTCCAATAGTTACAATTACCGTTGCATCATTTTTTAAAATGGCTGGAATTAAATCTTCTTTAGAGATTAAACATTTGTTAACGTTTTCTATTTTAGAAAGCAACCAAGTTGATGTTATTCCTTCCATTGGCAGTTCGCGTGCTGGATAAATATCTAACAACAAAATTTCGTCGAATTGACTAAGACTTTTGGCAAAGTCATCAGCAAAATCTTTAGTTCTACTAAACAAATGCGGTTGAAAAATAGCCAAGACTTTTTGGTTTGGATACAATTCACGCACCGCTTGATGCACAGCATTTATTTCGGTTGGATGATGTGCATAATCATC
This sequence comes from Flavobacterium sp., assembly GCF_027531705.1. GTDB lineage: Bacteria > Bacteroidota > Bacteroidia > Flavobacteriales > Flavobacteriaceae > Flavobacterium. The sequence goes on from NZ_JAPZSP010000025.1 coordinate 53,790, forward strand.
AATATAAACGAGATTTTCTGATTTTATTTGATACGAAAATCTACGTTGAACTCCTTTAAATGATGCTAAAGCTTTAGCAATGGATTCGGTTGGGGAACCGTACGTTTTAGCCATCGCTAAAGCCATTAAAGCATTCATTAAATTATGATGTCCAGGCAAACCGAACGAAATATCTTTGATAGTTTCTGATGGTGTTTGCACATCAAAAACATAACTACTATTTTCAATTCTGATATTGAAAGCTTTGAAAGTTGCTTCTTCATTTATGGCTATTGTCAAACCTTCAAGCGGCAATCCTTTTGGAACAAACAATTTGGTTTTATCAACTACTTTATCGGCAAATTCTCTAAAAGAATCTTCAATTGCATTTTTATCTCCATAAATATCTAAATGATCCGCATCCATAGAAGTTACACAAGCGATATTTGGATGCAAATGCAAGAACGAACGATCAAATTCATCTGCTTCGACAACCGTGATAGTTTTTCCGCTTCCAATCAAATTAGAATGGTAATTTTCTACAATTCCACCTAAAAACGCCGTTACATCTTCACCACTTTCATATAAAATATGCCCAAGAATACTAGATGTTGTAGTTTTACCATGAGTTCCGGCTACTGCAAAACAGAAAGTGTCTTTGGTTATGATACCTAGAACTTCCGCACGTTTTTTTATAGTAAATTCTCTTTCGATAAAATAATTCCATTCCGAATGCGATGATGGAACAGCTGGAGTTACAATCACCAATGTGTTTTCTGGATAATAATCGGTTGGAATTAAACTGATTTTATCTTCAAAATGAATTTCCATTCCGCCAGCGATTAGCTCGTTGGTTAGCATGGTTGGTGTTTTGTCGTAACCCGAAACATTTTTTCCAATGTTTTGAAAATAACGAGCCAGAGCACTCATTCCGATGCCTCCAATTCCGATGAAATAGACGTTATGTATTTGGTTTAAATTCATTTTAAATTTCAAAATTCAACTTCAATATCAATTTCAAACTTTACTATTGAAATTGTCATTGCCATTGCTATTGTTATTGTTATTGTATTAGTTTTATTATCTCTTCAACTATATCTTTTGTTGCATTTGGTTTTGCCAAACTTTTGATATTGTTACTTATTTCGTTTTGCCATTTTTCATTTGAAATTAAATCTGAAAAAGTAGTTTCAAACTTTACATCCAATTCATTTTCTTTTAGAAGAATTGCTCCATTTTTATCTACAATTGCTTTTGCGTTTTTGGTTTGATGGTCTTCGGCTACATTTGGTGATGGAATAAAAATAGTTGGTTTTCCAACCAAACATAATTCTGAAACCGATGATGCTCCAGCACGCGAAATCACGAAATCGGCAGCTGCATATATCAAATCCATTCTATCAATAAACGATACAACTTGCACGTTTTGTATGTCGTTGTATTTTTTATAATCTTCAAAATACAATTTGCCACATTGCCAAAAAACTTGAATTCCTTTTTCGAGTAAAAAATCTAATTCTTTTTCAATTAGTTGATTGACTCTTCTTGCTCCAAGACTTCCACCAAGAACTAAAAGTGTTTTTTTGTTTGAATCTAATTTGAAATAATCAATTCCTTCTTGTCGTTTAGAATCAACTTCAACTAAATCTTGACGAACTGGATTTCCGGTGAAAACAATTTTCTCTTTTGGAAAAAATCGTTCTAAATTTTCATAAGCCACACAAATGGCGTTTGCTTTTTTGCTCAACAATTTGTTAGTAATGCCAGGATACGAATTTTGTTCCTGAATTACGGTTGGAATACCAAAACTATTAGCCGCTTGCAATAATGGACCACTTGCGAAACCACCAGTTCCGATTACAGCATCTGGTTTAAAACCTCTAATAATCTTTCTTGATTTCCACAAACTACTCATTAGTTTTAATGGAAACATGGTGTTTTGCAATGTCAATTTTCGTTGTAAACCAGCAATCCAAAGACCTTCAATTTTGTAGCCTGCTTGAGGCACTTTTTGCATTTCCATTTTGTCTTGAGCACCAACAAAAAGGATTTCTGCATTTGGGAAACGAGATTTTAATTCATTAGCAATCGCAATCGCAGGATAGATATGTCCTCCTGTTCCGCCGCCACTTAATATGAATTTATAGTTTCTCACTTTTATATTTTTTGCCACTGATTACACAGATTAGCACAGATTTTATTTTATTATTTACTTATTAACAACTACATTCATTGGGTTTTCAGCATTATCTTCAATTGAAAAATCTTCTAGCAATTGTGCTTCTGCTCTTTCCTCTTTTGCAATTTGTTCGTCTATCATTCGACGTAATGTTTCTTCTCTTCTATCTTTTTCAGCTTTTTCTTCGGCAATTTCTTCGTCTTTTTTGGTCACACTAATTATAATTCCTAGTGCAATGCAAGTCATCCAGATAGAACTTCCTCCACTACTTATTAATGGTAATGTTTGCCCGGTTACCGGAAGCAATTCGACTGCAACCGCCATATTGATAAGTGCCTGAAAAATGATTGGAAATCCGAGTCCAACAACTACTAATTTTCCAAACAATGTATTGGCTTTGTGCGATGCAATTACGAATCTAAAAAACAACAATAAATACAAAGCTAGAATTGCGATTCCGCCTATTAAACCATATTCTTCGACAATAATGGCATAAATAAAATCCGAAGATGATTGCGGTAAAAAGTTTTTCTGAACACTTTTTCCAGGACCAACGCCTTGAATTCCACCCGTTGCTATTGCTATTTTAGCTTTTTCTATTTGATAATCATCTTCGCCAGGCTTATCGGTTGTGAAATTTTCAAATCGGCTTTCCCAAGTCCCTACCCTACTAAAGAGTTTATTGTCTGGAAATGCTTTACTCAACAAAACAAAAACCATCAATGCTGCGACGCCCATTCCTAGAATAAAGCCAATATATTTGAGCGGATATTTACCCACAAAAACCAACATCAACACCATTGAAAACATCAAAGCAGCAGTTGAGAAATTGGCAGGCAAGATGAACATTAATGTCACAAAAACTGGCGTCCATAATTCCCATAAAGAATTTTGAAAACTTATAGCAACTTCTCTTTTCTTAGATAAATATCGTGCCACAAAAACCATTAAAACGATAAACGCCAAAGTAGATGTTTGAAACGAAACACCAATAAATGGCACTTGAATCCATCGACTTGCATTGGCACCAGCGATAACAGTTCCTTTGATTAATGTGTAGGCTAAAAGTATCCACACAAAAGGCAAACCAATCAAAGAAATCGCTCTAAAATAATGATACGGCACTTTATGAACCCAATAAATCATTAAGAAACCGATGGAAATATGAACTAAATGTTTTGCTAAATAGCCTAATGTATTTCCGGTTCCTAGACCGATATAAGCTAAATTACTACTCGCACTAAAAACAGGCATAAATGAGAACAAGCCAAGCAAGGCCACGAATGACCAAATGCCTTTATCTCCTTTTAATCTGTTTACTAGTTCTTTCATTTTTTGGTTTAAGAGTTTAAAAGTTTAAGAGTTTAAAAGTTCTGAACTAGACCTTTTAAGGTTTTAAACTTCTAAACCAATTTTATAAATTTTTAACTGCTTGTTTAAATTGTCTTCCTCTATCTTCGTAGTTTTCGAATAAATCGAAACTTGCGCAAGCTGGTGATAATAAAACCGTATCTCCTTTTTCGGCAAGACGTTGGCTCATTTTTACCGCATCATTCATACTTGAAACTTCAATCATTACATCAACCACATTTCCGAAAGCATCAATTATTTTCTTGTTATCAACACCAAGACAGATAATTGCTTTTACTTTTTCGTGTACTAAAGCCATTAATTCGGTATAATCATTTCCTTTGTCAACACCTCCAACAATCCAAACAGTTGGTGTAGTCATACTATCTAATGCAAAAAAAGTAGCATTTACATTGGTAGCTTTACTATCATTGATATATTGCACATTTTGAATTTTTAGCACTTTTTCTAAACGGTGTTCTACACCTTGAAAATTTGACAAACTTTCTCTAATAGTTTGCTTTCTGATGCGCATCAATTGTGCCACTGATGTTGCTGCCATTGCGTTTTTCATGTTGTGTTTTCCCTCAAGTGCAATTTGAGTTGTTTCCATTAAAAACTCTTCTTGATTAATGTTGATTTCCATAGTATTGTTTTTTAAAAATGCTCCGTTTTCAACCTGTTTGGTAATTGAAAAAGGAATTAGTTGTGCTTTAGTTTTGTTGTTTGTTAACCAATTATTGATTGCTTCATCATCTGCGTCATAAATAAAATAATCGTCTTCGGTTTGGTTTAATGTTATTCTAAATTTTGATTCTATATAATTTTCATATTTGTAATCGTATCTATCTAAATGGTCTGGACTTATGTTGGCTAAAATTGCAATGTGTGGTTTGTACTTCACAATGCCATCTAGCTGAAAACTGCTTAACTCCAATACATAATAATCGTATTCTTCCTCTGCTACTTGCCAAGCGAAACTTTTTCCAATGTTACCGCCTAAACCTACATTCAATCCACCTTCTTTTAGCAAATGATATGTCAACATTGTCGTTGTCGTTTTACCATTACTTCCTGTGATTCCGATGGTAATGGCATTTGTAAATTCAGAAGCAAACTCTATTTCTGAAATTACTGGTATTCCTTTTTCCAACAGTTTTTTTACCATTGGTGCTTTATCTGGAATTCCTGGACTTTTCATTACCACATCAGCATTTAGAATTAATGATTCCGTATGCTGTTCGTCTTCCCATTTTATCTCATAATCTATAAGAACTTGTCTGTAGTTTTCTTTTATTTTTCCGAAATCAGACACAAAAACATCGTATCCTTTTTTCTTTCCCAAAATGGCTGTTCCGACTCCACTTTCACCACCACCTAAAACGATTAATCTTTTCATTTTTCTTTTTTTAAACCATTAAGAAAGTTAAGTTTCATTAAGAATTTAATTAGCGTAGTTTCAATGTTACTATCGAAACGATTGTAAATAATATCGTTACTACCCAAAAACGGGTTACAATTTTACTTTCGTGATACCCTTTTTTCTGGTAATGATGGTGTAATGGCGACATGAGGAAAATTCTTCTGCCTTCGCCAAAACGTTTCTTTGTGTACTTAAAATACGTTACCTGAATAATTACAGAAGCACTTTCGGCAAAGAAAATGGCGCAGAAAAGCGGCAACAACATTTCTTTTCTAACCGAAATAGCTAATACTGCTATAATTCCACCAATAGTCAAACTACCTGTATCACCCATAAATACAGACGCTGGATACGAGTTGTACCAAAGAAACCCAATCAGCGAACCAACAAAAGCTGCTATAAACACGGTCATTTCACCCGAATTGGGAATAAACATGATGTTGAGATAGCTAGACAAAATCAAGTTACCCGAAACGAATGTGAAAATTCCGAGAGCGAGCACCGATATAGCTGAAGTTCCTGCTGCTAATCCATCAATTCCATCTGTTAGGTTGGCACCGTTTGACACAGCTGTAATGATAAAAATTACAATTGGAATAAAAACTAACCAAGCCCAGTTCTCATAATCATCTGTAAATGGTTTTAGAATTTGAGCATAATCAAGTTCGTTATTTTTAGTAAACGGAATTGACGTTGTAGTCGATTTTATATCTTTTGCAACTGGAGCAATCACGTTTTCCGTTTGATTGAAAGTAATAGGTTTTGCCGATTTTTCTCTGATAGTTACGGCTGGACTGAAATACAAAACCGAACCAACTATTAACCCCAATCCGACTTGACCAATAACTTTGAAAATTCCTTTTAAACCTTGTTTGTCTTTTTTGAATATTTTGATATAATCGTCGATAAAACCGATAGTTCCCATCCAAAGTGTTGTAACAATTAGCAAAATGATGTAAATGTTATCCAATTTGGTAAAAAGCAATACTGGAATTAAAGTTGCAAAAATGATGATAAGCCCACCCATTGTTGGCGTTCCAGCTTTTTGTGTTTGCCCTTCAAGACCAAGCTCTCTTACGGTTTCTCCTACCTGCTGATTTCTTAGAAAAGTGATTACTTTTTTACCATAAATAGTAGAAAGCATCAACGAAAGAATTAGCGCCATTGCAGAGCGAAACGTAATATATTGAAACACTCCAGCGCCTGGAAGGTCGAATGTTTTATCTAAATATTCAAATAAGTAGTATAACATAGTTTAGAAGTTTATGAGTTTATGAGTTTAAAAGTTTAGCTTGTAATCTCAATTACTTTTACTTGTTTAGTTGTTCTAAAATTTCTTTTACAATTTTCATATCATCAAAATCGTGGCGAACGCCTTGAATTTCTTGATAGGTTTCATGTCCTTTTCCAGCAATCAAAATAATATCGTTCGGATTGGCTAGTTGACATGCGGTTTTTATAGCTTGTTTTCTATCTTCAATAGAAAGCGATTTTTTATAATTTTGAGGTTCAACACCAGCTTCCATTTCGGCAATAATCACTTTTGGATCTTCTGTTCTTGGATTATCTGACGTGATGATTATTTTGTCGCTCATTGTTGAAGCGATATTTGCCATAATTGGACGTTTTGTTTTATCTCTATCACCACCACAACCAACAACTGTAATTAGTTGCTCATTTTTGGTTCGAATATCATTGATGGTTTTCAAAACATTTTCAAGAGCATCTGGTGTGTGTGCATAATCAACAATAGCCGTTATTTTTTCGTTAGAAACAATAAATTGAAAACGACCTGAAACACTTTCTAATTCTGATAATAATCTAAGAACTTCAAGATTTTCTAATCCCAATTCAACCGCAGTTCCATAAATTGCTAGTAGATTGTAGGCGTTGAATGTTCCTATTAGTCTAACCCAAACTTCGTGATCATTGATTTTTAACAACAAACCTGATAACTGATTTTCTAGAATTTGTGCTTTGTAATCGGCATACGATTTTAGTGCATACGTCAGTTTTTTTGCATTTGTATTTTGGAGCATTACCAAACCGTTTTTGTCATCGATATTGGTTAATGCAAAAGCCGTTTTAGTCAAACCATCAAAAAACTGTTTTTTTACATCTCTATATTCAGCAAAAGTTGGATGATAATCTAAATGATCATGCGATAAATTGGTAAAAACGCCACCTGCAAAATGCAAACCTTCCGTACGTTTTTGATGCACACCATGCGAACTCACTTCCATAAAACAATAATCGCAACCAGCGTCAATCATTTGGTTTAGATAATGATTTATTGCCAATGAATCTGGCGTTGTGTGTGTTGCTTTATGTTCATCATCATCAACCATTATCTTCACTGTTGAAAGCAGCCCAACTTTGTAACCCGCTTTTTTGAATAATTGGTACAATAAAGAAGCAACTGTTGTTTTTCCGTTGGTCCCTGTAATTCCGACTAACTTTAATTTTGCCGAAGGATTATCATAGAAATTTGTTGCCATAAAAGCCAAAGCAGCGTTTGTGTCTTTCACTTTTACATAGGTAATTCCAGTAACAATAATGGTTGGAAATGTATCGCAAACAACGGTCGTAGCACCAAGATTGATGGCTTTTTCAATAAAATCATGACCGTCAGAAACCGTTCCTCGAATAGCTACAAAGACATCGTTTTCCTGAATTTTTCTCGAATCGAATTCGATTTTATTCACAGGAATTTCTGTTGAACCATTTACGGCTTCAATAGCAACTTTATATAATATGTCTTTTAGTAAGTTCACGATAATTCTAATACTATTGTTGTGTTTCTTGTTAGAGCTTCACCAGGTTGTAACGATTGCGATTTAACCTTGCCCGTTCCTTTTATTTTTACTTTTACACCCATATTTCCTAAAATTGCCACGGCATCCATTCCCGGCATTCCTTTTAGGTTAGGTACTGTTTTTTTGTTTTCTTGTGTTTTAGAAATCTTTACAGAATAATCAGCGTAATTGATTTCTTGTTTGCCGTTTTTCTTGTTTAGATTTTTAATCTCATTTGTTGATGGCGAATCGGTAAATATTTTTTGCGCAATTCTTTTGAAAACCGGTCCAGCTACATCAGCTCCATAATAATTATTCAAAGAAGTGTCAGGTTCATGAACTACCACAATGCAAGAATATTTAGGATAATCAGCTGGGAAATAACCCACAAATGAGGAAATATAGTGCTTATTCGCACCACCATTCGAACCGTAATTTGCCTGCGCTGTTCCTGTTTTTCCTGCCATTGAAAAATCTTTTGAATACAACTTAGATCCTGTTCCTCTTTTTACAACATTTTCTAAAACCGCTTTTACTTTATCAATTGTTTCTTGTGAACATATTTTTGGATTGATAATCTCTGTATCGTATTTCTTGATTGTTTTGTTCCATTCTTTTATTTCAGAAACAAATTGCGGACGAACCATCATACCATTATTGGCAACCGCATTGTAAAATGACAATGTTTGCAAAGGTGTTAAGGAAACACCGTAACCAAAAGCCATCCATGGAAGCGAAATATTACTCCAAGTTTTGTCTTTAGGATTTGGAACATAAGGAATACCTTCGCCTTTAAGCTGTAATCCGAGTGGTTTGTTTAGTCCGAAATTGGTAAGATGATTTACAAATTGCGACGGATTTGATTTGTAATTTTCATAAACCGCTTGAACCATAACTGTATTGGATGAAAGTTCAAAACCGCGCGCCAACGAGATTTTTCCGTAACCTTTATCATTAGAATCCCTAACTTTTTTTCCAGAATACATTACTGTTCCACCAAACGTATTATAAACTTGACTTGTATCAACTTTTTTATCTTCTAAAAGGGCAATTAAATCAGCTAATTTATACGTTGAACCTGGCTCATGTGATTCGGCTACAGCATAATTTTCAGTTTCATAATACGACCCATCTGATGCTCTTCCTAAATTAGAAATTGCTTTAACTTGACCTGTTTTGGTTTCCATTACAACTACACAACCATGATGTGCATTGTAAAGTTCAAGTTGTTTTAGCAAAGCATGATGCGCAATGTCTTGAATATAAACATCTATCGTTGAAATAATATCGTAACCATCTTGAGGTTCTAACTCATTTACATCACGAATAGGTTTCCATTGCCCTTTTGCGATTTTTTGTTTTAGAATTTCACCATCTTTTCCATTGATATATTTTCTAAAAGCCCATTCAATTCCTTTACCAGTTAGAACGCCAGTTTTGGGATCAACTCTTTCGTAACCAATTGTTCTTTCAGCAATTTTTCCAATTGGATGTTCTCTTACTGTTTCTTGTTCGATAATAATTCCACCTTTATAAGCTCCCAATTCGAATAGTGGAAACTTTTTCACTTTCATGTATTTGGTAAAACTCAAATCTTTTACAACCAATAAATACCTGTTTTTACTTGCTCTTGCTTTTCTGAATTCAGCTTGGTATTCACTTGAAGGTTTACCCGTCATTTTAGATAATGAGTCTGAAAGCGCTTTTACATTTTTTTCAAAAACTTCTGCTTTTGGCGCTAATGCATCAAAACGAATGATGTAATTAGGAATAGAGGTTGCTAACAAACTTCCATCAGACGAATAAATATTCCCTTTGTTGGCTGGAATTGGCACGCGTTTTACCGTTCTGTCTTTCGCTAATTTTCGATAATAATCACCTTCTACCCACTGTATATTAGTGAGTTTCACACTAACAGCAATTGCCATCAAAAAGATGACAAACGCCACTAGGTAAATACGATAGGAAATATTTTTATCTTCTAATGCCATATTTTATTGAAAAAACTTTTTTCTTCTTCTTTATCTACTTTAATTTTTACTGGTGGAACCGATGCTGGAAAAATTCCTTTTGTTTCCATCTTTTGAGAAACCGTCGATTCCATTTTTAATTTCATTAATTGCGAACGTTTGTCTACAAATTTTGAACGCAACTCTTTTACTTCATTTGTCAAGGCTACGATTCTGAAAACTTTTTGCTCGTAACGCTGTGTATTGGCTATCATTAGTATTGCTAGAAAAATGATAAACACAATAAACCGCCAATTTTTGGCTGCATTAGCTTCTTCATTTATAAGAAACCTTGCTTTTAATATATCGTAGATGCCGCTTTTCATTTCTTTTCTGCAATTCTTAACTTAGCACTTCTTGCTCTGTTGTTTATTTTTATTTCTTCATTAGATGGAACTATTAACTTTCCAACTAACTTGAATGGCACTGAAAAATTTCCGTAGAAATCACGTTCTGGTTCACCTTCAAACAATCCGTTTTTCATGAATCGTTTTACCAACCTGTCTTCTAATGAATGATACGATATAACGCTTAATCGTCCTTCAGGTTTTAGAATCTCTAATGATTGTGATAGAAATTCTTTCAAAACATCCATTTCTTGATTTACTTCAATTCGGATTGCCTGATACATTTGAGCCAAAATCTTATTACTAATATGTGCTGGCAAAAAACGGCTTAAAACAAATTTCAAATCATCGGTAGTTTTGATTGGTCCATCTTCTCTAGCTTCAAGAATTGTTCTTGCGATTGCAGGAGCATTTTTCAATTCGCCATAATCTAAAAAAACACGTCTCAAATTCGCTTCATCATATTCATTCACAACATGGTAGGCACTCAACTCGCTGTTTTGATTCATTCGCATATCCAATCCCGCTTCAAAACGTGTTGAAAAACCTCTTTCGGCAACATCAAACTGATGTGATGAAACACCTAAATCGGCCAGAATTCCATCAACTTCTTTTATTCCGTGAAAACGTAAGAACCTTTTTATATACCTGAAATTTTCGTTGATTAGAACAAATCTTTCATCTTTAATCACATTTTCTAAAGCATCCAAATCTTGGTCAAAACCAAACAATTTTCCATTTGGGCCTAATCGACTCATAATCTCTCTTGAATGTCCACCGCCACCAAAGGTTACGTCAACATAAACGCCGTCTGGTTTTATATTCAAACCATCTACGGTTTCTTTGAGCAAAACTGGATTATGATATTCCATTGTCATCATTTACATTTCCCATTACATCTTCGGCTAAATCTGCAAAATCTACAACCGAATCATCAATTGCTTTTTCGTATAAATCTTTATCCCAAATTTCAACAATGTTCACTGCCGATGACAAGACAACATCTTTAGTAATTTGAGAGAATACCGTTAAATCTTTCGGAATTAATAATCTTCCTAAATTGTCAATTTCAACCACTTTCACGCCTGCTGTAAAACGACGAATGAAGTCGTTATTTTTCTTTACAAATCGGTTGAGCTTATTGATTTTTTCCATCATAATAGTCCATTCTTGCATAGGATACAATTCTAAACAAGGTTGAAAAACAGAACGCTTCAAAACAAAACCGTCTTGAAGAGAAGCATTGAGTTGCTTTTTTAAAGGCGCAGGCAAAAGAAGCCTTCCTTTAGCGTCAACTTTACATTCGTATGTTCCAATTATTGAGTTCAACTAAGTGCTATTTATGATTGAAAGCAAAATTATAAAAAATATTACCACATTTTACCACAAACTACCACTTTGTTGATAAGTTTTACCACTTTTGAAACAAAAACACTCAAAAACCGCCAAGAATGGGCATAAAAACTTATTTAACAAATTGTTAAGATTGGAAAATTGAAAGAGATTTTAAGCAAAACAACCCGAAAAATCATTGAATTGAAAGTGAACTAATTACAAAAAGAAGCGAGAAAAAATATTTTAAAAAAAACTGTTGACTATTCCTTTTTAACTATTAAATCTTATATTTGTGAAAATCTGTAGTGCCGAAAGAAATAATGGAAAACGAATTAAAAAAAGAAGGAAAATATAAATATTACGAAGCTGGCGAAGGAACGCCAATCATCATTTTACACGGATTGATGGGTGGATTAAGTAATTTTGGCGGTGTGGCTGATTATTTTCCAAAAAAAGGATATAAAGTGGTGATTCCCGAATTGCCAATTTACACCCAAAACATACTGAAAACCAACGTAAAAGCTTTTGCAAAATATGTAAAAGATTTTATTACTTATAAAGGATTTGAAAGAGTAATTCTGTTAGGAAATTCACTTGGCGGGCATATTGCATTGTACCATACCAAAATGTATCCTGAAAAAATGCTTGGACTTATAATAACAGGAAGTTCAGGACTTTACGAAAGTGCTATGGGTGATAGTTACCCAAGACGTGGTGATTATGATTACATTCAGAAAAAAGCGGAAGATGTTTTTTATGATCCTAAAGTTGCTACAAAAGAAATTGTTGACGAGGTATACGAAATGGCGAATGACCGTATCAAATTGATAAAAACATTAACCATTGCCAAAAGTGCCATTCGTCATAATATGGCTAAAGATTTACCAAAAATGCATGTTCCAACTTGTATTATTTGGGGAAAAAATGACAAAGTTACACCACCAGAAGTAGCCGAAGAATTTCACAAACTTCTTCCCAATTCGTCTTTGTATTGGATTGACAAATGCGGTCATGCTGCTATGATGGAACATCCAGATGAGTTTAATAAAGTTATGGAAAACTGGTTGGTAGAAAAAAGTGAAACCTTAAAATAAGTTGCTTTTTATAGCAATCACAATAAATGAAAATTAACACAGCCGAATTTATAATTAGCAACTCCGAAGTTAGCAAATGTCCGTTAGAACGTTTGCCAGAATATGCTTTTATTGGTCGTTCTAATGTTGGAAAGTCTTCATTGATAAATATGTTGACCAATCATAAAAATCTGGCAAAAACATCTGGAAGACCAGGAAAAACACAGTTGATTAATCACTTTAAGATAAACAACAATTGGTTTTTGGTCGATTTACCAGGTTATGGTTATGCTAAAGTTTCTAAGAAGACTAAATCTGTTTTTCAGCAATTTATTACCGATTATTTTGAAAAAAGAGAGCAATTGGTTTGTGCTTTTGTATTAATAGACATTCGTCATGAAGCGCAAAATATTGACTTAGAGTTTATGGAATATATGGGCGAAAGTGAAATTCCTTTTTGCATTATTTTCACCAAAGCCGATAAAATAAGTAAAACCAAAATTGACTCACATATTGCAGCCTACAAAAAACAAATGATTCAAAACAACTGGGAAGAAATGCCACAATACTTCGTGACTTCTTCTACAGAAGGTATAGGTAAAGAATTTTTACTGAATTATATTGACGAAATAAATCAAGAGGTTTTTAAGAGTGAAAATGAGTTTTAACTACTTCTTCAATTCCAATTTTTCGGCAAAATAGTCACAAAAATCTCTCATTGTTCCTGCCATTTTCTCGTCGGCAGTGGCACGCTCGAAACTATCAGCCATTGCAACTAAAGTTTGGTGGTAAAAAATCTTCATTTCGTCAACAGGCATGTCTTTGGTCCATAAATCGATACGCATGGTTTCTTTTGCTTTGCTATCCCAAATAGAAAGCATTATGGCTTTTGCCTCTTCTTTTTCAATACCGCCATCTTGAGCTGTCCAAGATAGTTTTTCGGGAACACGGTTTTCGTCTAGATCTATTGTGAATTTTATTTCTGAAGTCATTTTTTTTTAAGTTAGAAGATGGAAGTTGGAAGATGGAAGAGCTCAATTACTATTTACTAATCACTCTTCACTAATTACTCTTTCTTCGGTTTATATTTTGAGTTTTCGAATATTGTTTTGGCATCCATTTTTAGCATGTCTTGCAAGGATGTTTTGTTGTTTTCCATGTACGAACGCACTATTTGCCAGCCTAGCCACGCGCCTACTCTTCCTGGTGTATCGTTATCTATCTCAAGATAAAATTTAGAAAACGGTGCTGGATTTATAAATCGTGGTACTAATTTTTGATCAGTGTCGTATAGCATTTGGTTGTCTATAAAAAAACGCCACATATAACTTTCGTTTTCTTGACAGAATTTGATTTGTTCAGGTGTATAGCCCATTTTTACATCGTCGGTTGCTTCTGGAAGTAAAATATCTTTTAAGTACATTTCTTTTCCTGCATAAAGCATAAATGACAAGAATGTTCCTTCTACTGGCGGCGCAATTTTTCGAGGTGCAAAACTAGAAACAATGTCTGAAAGTATTTGACTTTGCTCGAAATTTTGTTTTATGTAGTCTGGAAATTCGTAGAATTTATGGTCTTTACCTAAATATAATTCTAATGAAACAATCACTAAACTATCCGCATATATAGCTTTGTTTTGGTAATCCATTTCGGAAATGATGGTAATTACTTTGGGTGTTTTGGTTTCTGGAAAATAATATTTGATATGTTTGAATAAATCTTCAATTTGAGTAGTTTCGGTTTCGAAATTGCCGTATTTTTTTTGTACTTCTTTGTACAATTCTCTCCATTGCGGATGTTGCATTTTTTCTAACCAAACAGCATCTTCGTTTCCTGCTGGAAAGAAAAAAGGATATTTTTGTTTAAGTTTAGGCAAATCGGCTGGAGCGGTTTCGAAGAATGCTTTATCAAAACGTTCTACTTTTATTTCTAGCGGAATTTCTTCGACAGCTTTTTCTACTTTAGATTTTTGTTCGCACGAAAACAGAAAGATTGTTACTGCAATAACCACAAATATTTTTCTCATAGATTGGTCTATTTTAGCCCAGATAGTAGGGGAAATCCTTTTTGGCTTGTTTTTATTTTTTGGTTAGTGCAAAAGAGCGACCAACGGGAGCTCCTTTTGTGCTTAGCAAAAAAAAGAATAAGGCGAAAAGATTGTACCGAATAGCTGGATTGGCTTTACCCTTTGACTACGCTCAGGATGACAATATTGATATTACGTTAATTTATATTATTTTTGCAAATATACATTTTCCAAAATTTAATTTTCTTAAATAATATGCAAAAAAATACTGGCATAAATCCTGAAAAAGTGAATGCTCAAATAGTAAATTGGCTGAAAGAATATGCTACAAATGCAAAAGTGAACGGTTTTGTAATTGGAATTTCGGGCGGTGTTGACTCGGCAGTAACTTCTACATTATGTGCACAAACGGGCATGAAAGTTTTGTGTGTTGAAATGCCGATACATCAAGCAGCAAGTCAAGTAAGTCGTGGTAGAGAACATATTGAACAGTTAAAAAAACGATTTGAGAATGTAAGCAATGCATCGGCAGATTTGACTGAAGTTTTTGAAACTTTCAAGAAAGAAGTTCCCAATGATGCATCGATTGATAAAGTGAATTTGTCTTTAGCCAATACTAGAGCGCGTTTGCGAATGACTACATTATATTATTATGCTGGAATATATGGATTGCTAGTAGCTGGTACTGGAAATAAAGTAGAAGATTTTGGCGTAGGGTTTTATACCAAATATGGTGATGGCGGCGTAGATTTGAGTCCGATAGCCGATTTGATGAAGTCGGAAGTATATGAATTAGGTCGTTATTTGAAGATTCCAGAATCAATTTTGAATGCTGCGCCAACCGATGGACTTTTTGGCGATGATAGAACCGATGAAGATCAATTAGGTGCCAGTTATGACGAATTGGAATGGGCTATGTTAGAAGCTGAAAAAGAGAAAAATACTACAGATTTTTCTGATAGAGAGGCTCAAGTTTTTGAAATTTACACACGATTAAATAAATCTAATAAGCACAAAATGAACCCGATACCTGTTTGTGTTATAGAAAAAAAATAAACGAAAGTTAGTGTTAATTTTTAAAATGTAATTTTTTTTGATTAATTTTACATTTAATTAAATTTGTAGCTAACAATTTTTTAAAATTGATATTATGATAAAAGTATGTTTGGCGGACAATTACCCTGTTGTCCATTTTGGAATAAAATCTTATTTCAAAGATCATTCAAGCATTAGCATTGTGGCTAATGTTGGTAATTTTTCGATGGTAAAGGATGTTTTATCAGACAAAGAGATTGATATTTTAATACTTGACTTAGATTTAGATGGATTATCAAGTATTTATGAAGTAAAAGCACTCATAAAAAATTTCCCAAAAACTAAAATACTAATTTTTAGTAATTATGCAGAACAGCTATATGCTCCAAACGCTATAAAAGCAGGAGTTTCTGGTTATGTACATAAAACTTCAAAATTAGAAGGTTTAGGAAATGCTATTATGCGTGTTAGTCAAGGTAGTATTGTAATGAATGAGACGCTAAAGAAAAACTTGGCTGCCATTGCAAAACAAAACAAATCAGAGCGTTTGTACCGTAAACTTTCTAACAGAGAAATTGAAGTGCTTCGTTACCTAAGTGATGGTAAGAAAAACAATGAGATTGCACAAATCTTAACTTTGAACGAAAAGACAATTAGTACCTACAAACTAAGATTGTTGCAAAAATTAAATGTAACTAATCTTGTTGACTTGGTAAACAAAGCTAAGACGTTAGAAATCGTTTAGTAAAAATGAAGAAGGTCGAATACGCCCTATACTTCTAGAAATCACAACTTTCAACTTGTTATAATCATTAATTGAAGATAAAATTTCTGTTTTATCTTCAATTTCTGGTTTTAATATTTCTATCATTTGCTCAGAGTTAAGTTTATTGATTAGATATTCTCTATATGAGATTATTACATCAACAACTAATGACTTTAATACTTCTGAATTAAATTTATCTTTCACAAACACCTGTTTTTTTTCTAACCAGCCATGAAGTTGGTGCTTTTCATCATCCATATAAATATCAGTAACAACAGGTAAAAACTCTGGCTTCAGGTTGTTTAAATAATTTTCACTATCAAAAATGTCATTATTTAAATAGTTAGCAATTAAATCGTCATATATGTCTTTAAAAATTGGATTGGCAAATTGAATTTCGTCTTCTTGAAGATTTAAATAAATACGATTGAAAATTTTAGATATAACTTTCTCTGTTACTTGAACTTCTTTTTCGTCTTCATATTTGATAAAAACATTTTCAAATTCTATTTCAATATTCCCATAGATAAGTAAAATTTCTAATATTTTTTTTTCAAGTAAATTTAGAACATCTATTTTTTCGGTTGAAATTGTTTCTTCATTTTTTACAACTTCAAAAGATTTTTGGTCTTGTTTGAGTTTTTTTCCAGCTTCAGAAATATCTTTTTGAACTAATTGCGCCAAGGTGTTTAGTAACACTTGCTCTGAAATGTCCATGATTCGAGAACATTCCTGAATATAGATTTCACGTTGAATTCTGTCTTTTATTTTAGAAATACTAACTACCATATCTCTAATCAAATCGGCTTTTTTGATAGGATCGTTCTTAGCTTCATCCATCAAAAGTGATGCTTTGAACTGAATAAAATCCTTGGCATTTTCATCCAAATATTTAATCAATTCTTCGTGCGTGGCTTTTTTGGCAAAACTATCTGGATCTTCACCTTCAGGAAAAGTACATACACGAACGTTCATGCCTTCTTCCAAAATCAAATCGATTCCACGAATGGAAGCTCTAAGTCCGGCTGCATCACCATCATACAGCACTGTTATATTTTTGGTCAAACGATTAATCAACCTGATTTGTTCAGGTGTCAAAGCCGTTCCAGACGAAGCCACCACATTTTCAATTCCGGCTTGGTTAAATTGAATTACATCGGTATAACCTTCGACCAAATAACAATTGTTTTGCTTCGCAATTGCTTGTTTGGCATGAAAAATTCCGTAGAGAACTTTACTCTTGTGATACAAATCACTTTCAGGTGAATTGAGGTATTTGGCTGCTTTTTTATCTTGCGTTAAAATTCTTCCACCAAAGCCTAAAACGCGTCCCGACATGGATTGGATTGGAAACATTACACGCCCTCTAAAACGGTCCAAAACGCTTTTGTCTTCTCTTACAATTGTTAATCCTGTGCTTTCTAGGAATTCTAATTTGTAGCCTTTGCCTAATGCTTCTTTGGAAAAAGCATCCCAAACTTCGGGTGAATAACCTAACCCAAATTTCTTAATCGTTTCGGTTGTAAAACCTCTTTCTTTGAAATACGAAAGTCCAATGGCTTTTCCTTGTTCTGTGTTATGTAGTGTATCTTGAAAATAGTTTTTGGCAAATTCTGAAACCAGGTATAAACTTTCTCTTGCATCTGTATTTGCCTTTTCTTCGTCGGTTAACTCGGTTTCTTCTATTTCGATATTGTATTTTTTGGCCAAATAACGAATGGCTTCTGGATAGGTAAAATGCTCGTGCTCCATCAAGAAAGCCACTGAATTTCCGCCTTTTCCAGAACTAAAATCTTTCCAAATTTGCTTTACTGGCGAAACCATGAACGATGGTGAACGCTCATCAGAAAATGGACTTAGCCCTTTGAAGTTACTTCCAGCGCGTTTTAATTGTACAAAATCGCCAATGACTTCTTCTACTCGAGCCGCTTCAAAAACTTTGTCTATGGTTTCTCTTGATATCAATTTTTTAAAAAAGTTTAGAGTTTACTAGTTTATTTTACTACTTCTAAATTTTTAAGTTTGTAAAAATACATAATTAAAAAATAAAAAAAGCCTACAAAAACAGAAAGTCTCGCAGGCTTATTAGGTATAAATTTAATGTTATTTGAAAATTTCCTCGAGAACAAAATCTAGTTGAGGAAAAAGTGGGCTTTGAATTGTATCTTCTTCAATAAGAGGATGTTTACCAATAAAAATTCCGTTTTCTAGTGCGTAAATAAATAATGTTTTATCAGCAGGATTTACAATCCAATATTCTAATACGCCTGCTTCTTGATACAAATCATATTTATATTTCATTTCTTTTGAAGAATTTCCTGGAGACAAAATTTCGATTACTAAGTCTGGCGCACCAATAGCACCTCTTTCGTCTAATTTATCTTCATCACAAAACACACACAAATCAGGTTGTACAACTGTAAAAACCTCTTTATCGGCGGTAGATTTTTTTTTATCAACTAATCTAACATCAAATGGTGCGGAAAATAATTTGCAAGAATGATTTTTGTATTCATACCATAAAAGCCCATGCAAGTTACTAGCAATTTTTTGATGAAAAGTGCTTGGTGCTGGACTCATCTTGAAAATTTTTCCTCTTATTAGCTCTAATCTTTCCTGAAATTTCCAGGTAAGATAATCGGCATAAGAATAGGTTTTTTCTAAATCTAAGTCATTAATATTGGTAATCATAACTTTATTTTTTTCAAAATTAAGAATTATTTTCTAAACAAAACCCTTTCAGAATTTAAAAAACTGAAAGGGTTAAAAACAAATCTAACTCAATTTTTTAATTAAAATCCCAGCGAACTCCCAATGAAACATTGTTTTGTTTCACCAAATTATCTTGAAATAAAGGATTCAAATCATATTTTACATACAAACTAGTTTCTTTGTATCCAATGTAAGCACTTACTCCATAAATGAAATTGCTTACATTATAATCTTTTTTGGTTTTTTGTTTTACATCGTCACCAAACTCGTCTTCATATTTTAGAATTTGCTTAGTTTTTAGGCGAATTCCTCCGTAACCACCTAATCCGAAACGGAAACTTTCGTGTGTTTTGAAATAAGGTTTTCCGTCTTTTTGTTTTTTGCCAGAAAAGTCAAATTCTAAATGCAAAGGCGCTACTAAATATACGTTTCTAAACCTTGATTCGTCTAAATCGTATGGGCTTTTTTCTAAAGTTGTTTTGTCACCATCTTTAAGAAAAAAACGGTTTTCAGTCGGAC
Source organism: Flavobacterium sp. (assembly GCF_027531705.1). GTDB lineage: Bacteria > Bacteroidota > Bacteroidia > Flavobacteriales > Flavobacteriaceae > Flavobacterium. The sequence continues at coordinate 73,338 of NZ_JAPZSP010000025.1, forward strand.
GCAAATTGTTATACATTACTGACCAACCATATTTGAAATGCAGTAAATTACTTTCTTTGGCAATTCGGGTGTTATAGGACATTCCCCATTCGTAAAAATGCGAACCTAAGAAACGGTAATCCGAATTTTCAAAATCGCCATCGGTAGCAAGATTGTTCAATCCCATTGCGAAGACAAATTGTGAAGTCGTTCTTTTTTCTCCAACGTCTTCTTTTTTAAATTTTAAACTGTCTTTTTCAAACTTAATAATAATTTTGTTACCAATAGCAACTTTGACACTGTCTTGTGGCGTTTCCATGTTTCTATTTTCAACTTTGTCTTGTACCAAAACTTTTAGTTCGTCATAGGCTGCATCTACTTTATTTCCTATAATTACGGCTCTGGCCTCGGCTAACTTTTTCTTCTTTTCGTCAGCTTGTTCTTTGGTAATTGAACCATTTTCGAGCTGAACATTAACTTCTTCTACTTCTTTTTTTAGTGCTTCTTTTTCTTCTTTGGTTACCGATTCGATTTTATCGGCTACTTTTTTGGCTCTAACTTCAAAAGTGTCTTGTGCGATTGCTTTTGAAACAAACAAAAACAATGAGATAACTACGTAAGTGATAATTTTGTACATAATGTTTTGATTTTTAAATGATTATTGATGATTGAATTTTGATTCTACTTTTTTTGGAACTCAGGTTTAAGAAATTTGAGAAATCTTAAACTTTGATATTGAAATTGACATTGATATTGAAATTGTGATTGACATTGAAATTGACATTGAAATTATTATTCCTGATTTCTATTGGCTAATGCTGATTTGGCATTTTGATAGCTTTTGCCAATTCTGGAAATTACTTTTTCTCTGAATGTTTGTTCTAATTCTCCATCTACTTCTGTTAGCAAACTATTGGCATCTACTTTTATGGCTGCAACTTTAGTGTTTGTTTTTGGTTGCTTTTCTACCGATGCTAATAAATCGTCTACGTTTACATAAGTTGGTTTTGGATTGACCACTTTTTCTTGAGTAACTTGTTTTGGTTGTTCGTTTTGAGCCACTGCTTCAGAACTTTTAAATGGAATAATTTTTTCTTTGTTGTTGATTGAGTTGATTGGTGTTTTTTGATTTTGATTGAAACCTTTTGATGATTTGTTATTTACTGTTTGTGGTTCATTGCTTATTGTTGATGGTTCATTGTTGGTGGCTTGAGCAACTTGACTTTCTACCTTGATGCCATTTACATTTTCTTCATTGTCATTGCTATTGTCATTGCCATTGATATTGCCATTGTCATTGCTATTGTCATTGCCATTGATATTGCTCTCCTTTTCAGTAACCACCACATTGTTTTCGGGTTTAATTTCTGTGCTTTTTTGATTGAAATAAAGTATTCCAATAGAAAGAAAAACCAAAAAACTTGCTGCAATTCCAATGAATCGGAATGAGAAAAAAGGGGAACGTTTTGCACTCTTTGCTTCGGCCACTGATAGCATCGAGTCTAATCTATCCCAAGCCATTTCGGTTGGTTGGATTTCTCGAGCGTTTAGTTGCTCTTTTATTTGATTTTCTACTTTATTCGGTGCCATTGTTGTAATTTTTTAATTTGGTAATGTTGGTTTGCAACATTTTGCGTGCATGTGATAATTGCGATTTGGATGTTCCTTCGTTTATTCCGAGTAATTCGGCTATTTCTTGGTGTTTGTAACCTTCAATTGCGTAGAGATTAAAAACCATTCTATAACCATCGGGCAAACTATCTATGAGAAACTGAATGTCATCAACCGAGAATTTACTTTCTATATTGTTGAAACTTTCCTCGTAATAATTCTCATCTTCAATGAACTTAACTTTTTTCTGAACTCTTATATACGATATACATTCGTTTATCATGATTCGTCTAATCCAACCTTCAAAACTGCCTTTGTGTTCAAAATGCTTTAAGTTGGTAAACACTTTCATAAAGGCCGTAATCATTACATCTTCTGCTTGTTGTAAATCTTTTATATATTGTCGGCAAACACTTAACATTTTTGGAGAAAATTTTGAATAAATCTGATGTTGCGCATGACGATTGTTCTCGACAGCCAACTCGATTAGTTCTTTTTCTTCTTGATGTAAGTTGATTACTTTCATTGTTCAAAGGCAATTTCAAAATTCAATTTCAAACTCAATATTTGTCATTGCTATTGCAATTGATTTTTGATATTGAATTAGACTTCTATTTACATAGACGATTCTCGTTGCAAAATGGTTGCATGATGATTAAAAATTTTTTATTTTATTTTCTCAACAGTTTGTTTTCCAAACAGATCATACGGTTTTTCGTGAAACTTTGTATCAAAAAATTGCGCTATTGTTAACAAAAATGCGACAAATATCAATACAATTGCAATTTGAACTATTGATGTCTTTTGAATTTCGGCTTTTGTTTTAACATCGCATATTTCACCTGGACAATATTGTGCTTTATCTTTATAAAAAAGTCCGTATAGTTTACAGCCTATGCAAATGCCAAATGCTGTTTCAAAAAACATAAATATAAGACAGACTAAACAAACTAATCCCGTTATTATACCGTATGCGTTTACAATTACCAGTAACACGAACATAGTTGCCGAAAGCACAAGACCAATTAGCCATGCGACTTTTTTTTGTTGTGCGCCAACATATTCAGGGTTTTGGTTTCTAACAATAAGTCTTGCTACTATTAGCGTTGGTGCAAACTTCGGATTGATGAAAATTCTAATGATAAAATCGGTTAAGAAAACGGTTAACACATATTTTACTGGCACAAAATTTCCTTCAAATAGAATAAACATTAAGGAAAGAAAAACGGCAAAAAACAACATACCAGCTGCTGCTCTAATTTCTCTTTCGTTCAAAACTCGAATGTTGTATCCTTCTACTTCTTCTCCAAACTGTATTACTTTGTTCATAATGCTATAGATTTAATTGATTGATGATGGTTCTATTAGCATAGACGCTTTTGGTTGTAAAAAGGTTGCATGTGAATTTTAAAATTCCAAAAAAATAAATTCCAAATTCCAATATCAAATCAAAACAACTTCATTTTTGACATTGCAATTGATATTGACTTTGACATTGTTTATTTCTTTCTTTCAATTACATAGTTAACCATCAAGGTTAAGCTTTCTTTATATTCGGAGTTGGGAAAGTTTTGAATAAGCGCTAGTGCTTCTTGTTGGAATTGCACCATTTTTTCTTCGGCGTAGGATAATCCGTTTTTGTCTTTTACAAATTGGATTACTTCTTTCACTCGCTTTTTGTCTTTGTTATGATTTTTGATAGAATTGATGCACCAACTCTTTTCTTTTGAAGTACAATTATTTAATGCATAAATCAGTGGCAACGTCATCTTTTGCTCTTTGATGTCAATTCCTGTTGGTTTCCCTATAGCATCGTCGGTGTAGTCGAATAAATCATCTTTTATCTGAAACGCCATTCCGATGAGTTCACCAAACTTTCGCATGGTTTCAACTTGTACTTCATCTTCCGAAACAGATTTGGCTCCAAGTGCACAACAAGCGGCAATAAGTGTGGCTGTTTTTTGGCGGATGATTTCGTAGTAAACCGATTCATCAATATCTAATCTTCGTGCTTTTTCTATTTGAAGTAATTCGCCTTCACTCATTTCACGTACCGCTACTGAAATGATTCTAAGTAAGTCAAAATCGCCGTTGTCTATTGAAAGCAACAATCCTTTTGAAAGTAAATAATCTCCAACAAGTACGGCAATTTTATTTTTCCAAAGAGCATTTATAGAGAAAAAACCTCTTCTTCTGTTACTATCATCAACCACATCATCGTGAACTAAAGTAGCGGTATGAATTAACTCAATAACCGAAGCACCTCGATAGGTTCGTTCGTTTACAGTTCCACCTGAAATCATTTTGGCGGTTAGAAACACGAACATTGGTCGCATTTGTTTTCCCTTACGATTTACAATATAATAGGTAATTCTGTTAAGCAACGCCACTTTGGAGGACATGGATTCGAAGAACTTCTTCTCGAAAAGTTCCATCTCTACATTAATGGGTTGTTTTATTTGCGAAGTTATATTCATTATTGAAAGCAAAAATAAGGATTTTGTATTTACAAATGATGTTGTTATAGTAAACTTAACTTTTAGACAATATAAAAAAATTAACTCGCCGATGAAACGGTTCTTTCTTTTAAAACCACATAGAAATATAGTTCTATTTTTTGGCGCTTTGCTTGAAGCTTTAACCACAAAGAGCACGAAGAAGGCACAAAGTTCGCAAAGGTTTGATAGAACGCGGATGAAACGGATGCTTCGCAAACGCGGGTTTACACTGATTTTTTTTGGAGTACTGATTGAAGAAATTAGAGAAATCTTTATAATTTATTGCTTCTAAGTTCTCGATACAATTTTTGTATAATAGCTGGCGCAATTACACAAAAACCAATCGAAGTGACGTTAGTTTTGGGTTGACGAATTCGTTTTTTTAAGAAAATAAACCTATAGGTCCTATAAGAACTAAACTTGTAATTTCCCCAATCGTCACTTCGAGTAATTTTGTGTTTCGAAAACGCTAGTTTTTGAAATGTAAAATTGTATCGAGAACCTATGGAAAACTGGTTTTTGTTTCTAAGTTCTCGATACATTTTATAAAAAGCTAGCGCATTTTATAAAACACTCGAAGTGACGGTAGTAATAATTTGATATGACTTGCTTTTAAGAAATATAAATCTATAAGCCCTAGAAAAACTATACTCGTTCTTTTTCCTATCGTCACTTCGAGTGATTTTATGTTTCGAAAACACTAGTTTTTGAAATGTAAAATTGTATCGAGAACCTATGGAAAACTGACACTATTATCTTAAAGTTCCTGATGCGTTTTAAACTTTTATCAAAAAAAATAATTTTCAATTAAACCTTTTTGAGTTGTAATTGTCTTATTATTAAACCGTAAAAAAATATAGAATATGAAAACTACTCAATTTATTTTAGGATTAGCTTTAGCTATTACTTTTTTTAGCTGTAACAGAGATGACTATGAAGATAGAGGAACTATCACATCGGAGGAAATGCAATTAAATGCAAAAATTGACATTGCTAGTGATGATGTGTCAAATATTGTGGAAGAACAACTTACCGTAGATGATGGCATTGTTGGCAGAGGTACAACATCTGCCGTACAATTTTTGCCTGCTTGTGCAGTAGTGACTAGAGTTCCAGAAACAGGTGTTCCTGCTGTTGGTCAGAATATTGTTAAAACTATTAATTTTGGCACTACTGGTTGCGAAATGCCAAATAGGAATGTACTTAAAGGTGTTATCATAATTACCATTCCTTATTTACCAAATGCTACTACTCATACTATCACTTATCAGTTTGTAAATTTCTATCATAATGCTATCAAGTTTGACGGAACTAAAACTTTTTCAAGAACCATGAGCGCTGCAGTTGATGGGCATCCTATTGTAACAATGAATATGGACTTGAATGCTACTTTCCCTAACGGAAATGTTTATACAAGAGTGGGAACTAGAGTTAGAGAGATTATAGAGGGTATGAATACTCCAGCCGTTTTAATTGATAATATCTATAAAATTACTGGAAGTTGGACTACAACTTTTCCTAACACAACAGTTCAAACGAGCACTATTACAACGCCTCTTAATGTAAAGATGAGCTGTATGTCGGTTAATAAACCGTTGCTTGTGTCTGGTGTTATAACTATTACTAGAAATAATAATGTTGCCACACTAGATTATGGTGATGGTACTTGTGATAATCTTGCTACTTTTACTTTAAATGGTGTCGCCTATCAAATTACATTTGGTAATTAATATTGATTTTTATTTTCAGAAGAAAGGTTCCAGTTTTTTGGGGCCTTTTTTTGTTTGGTTTTTAACCACAAAGGACACGAAGAAGGCACGAAGGGCGCGAAGGTTTTTTGGAACACAGATTAAAGAAATTAGAGAAATCTTTATAATCTTTTTACTTCATCTATTCATCATATCACCACTTCGTACCTCGTATTTCGTACCTCGTCCCTTTTATGATTTGTTGGCTAGTTGACCACAAGCAGCGTCTATGTCTTTTCCTCTGCTTCGGCGGACTTTGGCTACTATATCGTGTTTGGATAATTCAGTTATGTATAAATTGATGGCTTCGTCGGATGCTTGTTGGAATTCACCGTCGTCTATTGGATTGTATTCTATTAGATTGACTTTGCAGGGAACGTATTTGCAGAATTTTACTAGAGCATCAACGGCTTCTTTGTTGTCATTGATTCCTTTCCATACAACATATTCGTAGGTAATTTTGCTTTTGGTTTTTCTATACCAATAGTCCAAGCTTTCTCTTAAATCTTTTAGTGGAAAGTTGACAGTAAACGGCATAATTCTATTACGAACCTCATCTATTGCAGAATGTAGCGAAACGGCTAATTTGACTTTTACCTCATCGTCTGCCATTTTCTTAATCATCTTCGGAATTCCCGATGTGGAAACTGTGATTCTTTTGGGTGACATACCTAATCCTTCGTTGGAGGTTATCATGTCGATGGCTTTCATTACGTTGGGGTAATTCATAAGTGGTTCACCCATTCCCATAAAAACGATGTTGGACAACGGATGGTTGTAATATAAACGACTTTCTTTATCGATTGCCACTACTTGATCATAAATTTCGGCTGGTTCAAGGTTGCGCATTCTTTTGAGGCGCGCTGTTGCACAGAAATTACAATCTAAACTGCAACCTACTTGTGAAGAAACGCAGGCGGTTGTTCGGGTTTCTGTTGGAATTAGAACGCTTTCAACAACTAAACCATCGTGAAGTCTTACGGCATTTTTTACGGTTCCGTCGTCACTACGCTGCATGGTATCAACTTTGATGTGATTGATGACAAAATTAGCTTCGAGCATAGCACGGGTTTCTTTGGAGACGTTGGTCATGTCTTCAAATTTATGTGCGCCTTTGCTCCACAACCATTCATATACCTGATTGCCTCTAAAGGCTTTGTCTCCATTGGCTACAAAAAAGTCTCTGAGTTGTTCTTTAGTGAGGCTTCGAATGTCTTTTTTCTCCATCATGGGGCAAAGATAGTTATTTTTTGGAAGTTGTGTGACTTGCGGTCTAACCACAAAGAGCACGAAGAAGGCACCAAGGTCACAAAGGTTTTTTGGAACACAGACCTGTCTGCCGACAGGAGGGTTTAAGAAATTAGAAAAATTTTGATAATCTTTTTATTGCTTCAAAGCTCTCGATACATCCGCCGCGGCGGAAACTCGAAGTGACGGCTGTGGTAGCTTGATGTATTCGTTTTTGGAATTTGTTATTTGCTTTTTGGGATTTTCCTTTTGTTATTTGTTCTTTGTACTTTTGCTTCTTAAATTTATTATTATGCATTTTCTTTCCGACGATTTAGAACATTATATTGAGAAACACTCACAAAAAGAGCCTGAGCTTTTGGCGCAATTGAATAAGGAAACGTATCAAAAGATATTGTTACCACGTATGTTGAGTGGGCATTTTCAAGGGCGTGTTTTGAGTATGCTTTCTAAGTTGATTCGTCCTGTGACTATTCTTGAAATTGGTACTTATACGGGTTATTCGGCTTTGTGTTTGTGTGAAGGTATGCAAGAAAATGGTGTTTTGCATACTATTGATATTAAGGAGGAATTGATTGATTTTCAAAGAAAGTATTTTGATAAGTCGCCTTGGGGTTCACAGATTGTGCAACATTTGGGTGAGGCTTTAGATATTATTCCAGCTATTGATACTACGTTTGATTTGGTTTTTATTGATGCCGATAAGGAGAATTATATTAATTATTTTCATCTGATTGTTCCCAAAATGAATAAGGGTGGTATTATTCTTTCGGATAATGTTTTATGGAGTGGAAAAGTTGTGGAAGAAGTAAATCCGAATGATGTTTCGACTACTATCTTGCTTGAGTATAATACGCTATTGAATACGGATGCGAGAGTGGAAACGGTTTTGTTGCCTATTCGGGATGGGTTGACGGTTAGTAGGGTTTTGTAGGGCTTAACCACGAGGGACACGAAGAAGGCGCGAAGGACACGAAGGCTTTTTTTAACCACATAGAAACATAGTTTTTATAGTTCTATTTCTAGGCGCTGCGCTTGGGATGGGTTACATAGTTTTTGGCGCTGCGATTGGGATGGGAACGCGGATGAAACGGATGCTTCGCAAACGCGGATTTGCACGGATTTTTTTGGAGCACGGACCTGTCTGCCGACAGGCAGGTTGAAGAAATTTGAGAACTCTTTATGATTTATTGCTTCTAAGTTCTCGATACAATTTTAGTGTAATAGCTGGCGCAATTACACAAAAACCACTCGAATTGACGGTAGTGGTAGATTGATGAATTCTTATCGTCAAAAGACCTGACAGGTTTTAAAAACCTGTCAGGTCTAAAATTACAAG
>NZ_JAPZSP010000046.1 GCF_027531705.1 Flavobacterium sp.
GGTTTAGCATGAGTTTCTTTTGAAAATAGATCCCAATAGCCGTGATTGTAGTGGAAATCCTTGCCCAAATTTGGCTTATTTTTCTCGTTTTTGAAAGAGCGACCAACGCAAGCTCCTTGCAAAACGTAGAAAAATTGCCAATTTCGGGCAAGATTGGAACGTAAAGCGCGAGGAGCTACTAAAAAACAATTTATATTATTCCTATATATATTGTATGTGTTTTGTTAATCTTATATATTTGCAGTCCATAAAATTTTAGGAATGATAAAGATTACTTTACCTGACGGTTCGGTTAAGGAGTTTGCAAAAGATACAACTCCGATGGATGTTGCAAAAAGCATCAGTGAAGGATTAGCGCGAAATGTGATTTCGGCAGCTTTTAATGGTACAACTATAGAAACTTCGACGGAATTGACAACCGACGGTTCACTTATATTATATACGTGGAATGATAAAGAAGGAAAAAAAGCTTTTTGGCATTCGACTTCACACGTTATGGCTCAGGTTTTGGAAGAAAAATACAATGGTATTAAATTGACTCTTGGACCAGCGATTGATAATGGGTTTTATTATGATGTTGATTTTGGTGATAACAAAATAACTGACGCGGACTTTAAAGCAATTGAAGAAAGAGTTTTAGAGATTTCGAGAGAAAAACATGAATTCAAAATGCGACCAGTTTCTAAAGCTGAAGCATTGGAAGTATATAAAGGTAACGAATACAAAACAGAATTAATATCAAATTTAGAAGACGGAACGATTACTTTTTGTGATCATTCAAATTTCTTTGATTTATGTCGTGGTGGACACATTCCAAATACTGGAATTATCAAAGCCATGAAAATCATGAGCGTTGCTGGTGCGTATTGGCGTGGTGATGAGAAAAACAAACAGTTAACCCGTGTTTATGGAATTTCATTTCCAAAACAAAAAGATTTAACTGAATATTTAGAACTATTAGAAGAAGCAAAACGTCGTGATCATAGAAAACTTGGTAAAGAACTTGATTTGTTTGCATTTTCACAAAAAGTAGGTCAAGGTTTGCCGTTGTGGTTACCAAAAGGAGCTGCTTTGAGAGATAGATTAGAACAGTTTTTGAAAAAAGCTCAAAAGAAAGCTGGTTATGAACAAGTTGTGACTCCACATATTGGACAGAAAGAACTTTATGTAACCTCTGGACATTATGCAAAATATGGCGCTGATAGTTTTCAACCAATAACAACTCCTGCTGAAGGCGAAGAGTTTTTATTGAAACCTATGAACTGTCCACATCACTGTGAAATTTATAATACAAAGCCTTGGTCGTATAAAGATTTACCAAAACGTTATGCAGAATTTGGAACTGTATATAGATATGAGCAAAGTGGTGAATTACACGGATTAACTCGTGTGAGAGGGTTTACGCAAGATGATGCGCATATCTTCTGTACTCCAGATCAATTGGATAGTGAGTTCAAAAAAGTAATTGACCTTGTATTATATGTATTCGGTTCATTAGGATTTGAAAACTTTACGGCTCAAATTTCGTTACGTGATCAAGAAAATAGAGATAAATATATAGGTAGCGACGAAAATTGGGAAAAAGCAGAAAATGCTATTATCAATGCTGCAGCCGATAAAGGTTTGAATACAGTTGTTGAGTATGGTGAAGCTGCTTTCTATGGTCCAAAATTGGATTTTATGGTTAAAGATGCTTTAGGCAGAAGTTGGCAACTTGGAACTATTCAGGTTGATTATAATTTACCAGAGCGTTTTGAATTAACCTATAAAGGAGCAGATGACAAATTACATCGTCCGGTTATGATTCACCGCGCACCATTTGGCTCGATGGAACGTTTTATAGCCATTTTATTAGAACATACTGCTGGAAATTTCCCACTTTGGCTAATGCCTGAACAGGCTATTATACTGTCTTTGAGTGAGAAATATGAAAATTATGCGAAAAAAGTTTTAGAATTGCTAGAAAATCACGAAATTCGCGCCCTAATTGACAACCGCAACGAGACAATTGGTAAGAAAATTAGAGATGCAGAAGTTCAAAAAATGCCGTTTATGCTGATAGTTGGTGAGGAAGAAGAGAAAAACGGAACCATTTCTGTACGTCGTCATGGACAAGAAGGAAAAGGAAATATATCGGTTACAATTGAAGAATTTGCTAAAATTGTGAACGATGAGATTGCCAAAACGTTAAAAACATTTGAAGTTTAATTAAAATAATAAAGCCATAGCAATTAGAAACAACAGAGGTTATCAACCTCGAGTAGAAAAAAAAGATGAACACAGAATAAATAATTTTATTCGTGTGCCTGAAGTACGTCTTGTTGGAGACAATGTAGAACCAGGTATTTTCAAAACAGCAGATGCTTTGCGTCTTGCGGATCAATTAGAATTAGATTTGGTAGAAATTTCTCCAAATGCTGAACCACCAGTATGTAAAATTATAGACTATAAAAAGTTTGTTTACATGCAGAAAAAACGTGACAAAGAACTGAAAGCTAAGTCTACGCAAATTGTGGTTAAAGAAATTCGTTTTGGTCCTCAAACAGATGAGCACGATTATGAATTTAAAAGAAAAAATGCTGAAAAATTTCTAAAAGAAGGTTCTAAATTGAAAGCATTTGTATTCTTCAAAGGTCGTTCAATTATCTATAAAGATCAAGGTCAGATTTTATTATTACGTTTGGCTACAGATCTTGAAGAACATGGTAAAGTAGAAGCTATGCCAGTTCTTGAGGGAAAAAGAATGATTATGTTCATTGCTCCTAAGAAAAAGAAGTAAGCAGTTTTCAGTCTCAGTAAAAAGAGAATGAATTACAAAAATAAGTAAGTAAGTTAAATATAAATAAATTAGGGAAATTATGCCTAAAATGAAAACAAAATCTAGTGCTAAGAAACGATTCAAAGTTACTGGTTCTGGAAAGATTAAAAGAAAACACGCTTTCAAAAGCCACATCTTGACTAAAAAGTCTAAGAAGCGTAAATTAGCTTTGACTCACTCTGCATTGGTTCACAGTACAGATATGAAAAGCATCAAACAACAATTAAGAATTATATAATTAGTATTAAGATTTGAGTATTAAGGATTAAGACTTAAATCTTAAAAAAATAATTCTTTAGGTTAAAAATCAATTTTAAATAACCTTGGAGTATGGCCTTAAGTTCCCTTGATTAAATTCGGGACGCCTGCTACAAAAAAACAAGAAAATTATGCCAAGATCAGTAAATTCAGTTGCTAAAAGAGCAAGAAGAAAAAAGATAATGAAGCAAGCCAAAGGTTTCTTTGGTCGTCGTAAAAACGTTTGGACTGTTGCTAAAAACGCAGTTGAAAAAGCGATGGTTTACGCTTATCGCGATAGAAAGCAAAACAAGAGAAATTTCCGTGCTTTATGGATTCAACGTATCAACGCTGGAGCTCGTTTAGAAGGAATGTCATATTCTCAATTTATGGGAATGGTTAAGAAAAACGGTATCGAATTGAACCGTAAAGTATTAGCCGATTTAGCAATGAATCACCCAGAAGCTTTCAAAGCTGTTGTGAAAAAAGTGAAATAAAAAACGTTTGTACAACCCGTTTAACTTACTTACAAATAAAGAATCCCATTCGAAAGAGTGGGATTTTTTTGTAGCATAAATACTGGTTTCAAAAGAACAGTTGTCCCGCTTTCCGTTGCAAACAAAGTTCACTGAACTCAAATAAAAAATAAAAACAATGTGAAGTAATCTTTTCTTTTTTTAAAGAAAAAAAAGAAAAGGATTTCCTCTGCAATCGGGGCTATTATACAAGTTTTGTTTCTATAAAAACTTTTTTTCATTCAATGGGTAACAAATTAATAAGTTGATTGATATATAATTGAATTAACCTTTAAAACTTATTATCATGAAATCAACGATTCACGAACACCAAAAAAACAATGTTTTACAAGTGAGTAAAACTAAATTACTATTATTCGTTATTACATTATTTTTTACTTCAAATGTATTTTCTCAAACAGGAACTGGATGTTGGCGTGAAATGTCAGCAGGAACTAACTTTTGTCTTGCCATAAAAATGGATGGAACACTTTGGGGTTGGGGACAAAATGGAAATTTATTAGGATTAAACGGGAATATGGCCAATCAAAGCTTGCCAATCCAAATTGGAACAGCTAATGATTGGATGACAGTTTCTGCAGGTGCAAGTCATTCGCTTGCAGTAAAAACCAACGGAACACTTTGGGCTTGGGGCAACGGAACTTTTGGTCAACTAGGAAATGGTGTTTTTAATAGCGCAACTTGGACAGTAACTCAAATGGGAACTGCAACTGACTGGTTAAAAGTATCAGCTGGAAATGGATTTAGCTTGGCTATCAAAAATACTGGAACTCTTTGGTCTTGGGGTGTGAATAATACTGGGCAACTTGGTCTAAATAATGTTGTAAATCAAAATGTGCCAGTACAAGTTGGAATTGCATCTAACTGGGTTCAAATAGACGCTGGTGATCAACATTCATTAGCTGTAGATTCAAATGGTTTTTTATACTCTTGGGGAAATAATGCTAGTGGACAATTAGGAAACGGAACATTTACAACTAGTTTGGTTCCAACTCTAGTGGGTACTTCTTCAAACTGGTCATTAGTTTCTGCTGGTTTAAATCATAGCATGGCGTTAGATACAAATGGAGTTCTTTATACTTTTGGTGATAACACAAGTGGTCAACTTGGTTATGGAAACAATACTTCTTCAAACATACCTTTGACTGTAGTTATTGTTAATGGTGCAATTGATTTTTACATTGCAATTTCAGCTGGAAATAACTTTTCATTAGCAATTAGAAATGACGGAACGCTTCACTCTTGTGGTTACAATGTTTTTGGACAATTAGCACAAGGAAACAACGCAGCATTGGTAACATTAACTCAAGTTGGAACTAACAATAACTGGAATTCTATTTCGGCAGGAAATAATCATTCTTTAACAATGGATACATCAGCTTCTATTTATGCTGCTGGTAGAGATTGGGAAGGACAAGTTGGTGTTGGAAACTTTATTTTCTCCTATACAACTTTACAGTTTGTAAATTGTGGTGGCTCATTAGCAACAGAAAGTATTTCGCTAAACAAAATTGAAGCAACTATTTATCCAAATCCAACTGCTGATTATGTAACAGTTGACTATACTTTAGAAAATGCTGGAGATGTTTCAATCAAATTAACTAACATACAAGGGCAATTAGTGTCAGAACAAAAAATGGATAAATCAACTGGTTTTCAAAGTGAAAAAATTGATTTAACACAACAACCAACTGGTATGTATTTCTTATCAATAACTTCTGAAAATGGAACTTTTAGTGGAAAAGTTATAAAAAAATAGATTAAATCTTTTTACTTAAAAAAATCCGTCTTGTTGAAAAACTTGACGGATTTTTTATTTTGATTTCACAAAAATGATTCACTAACTAGCCCCGATACTGGAATTGTTTGAGTCTCGTTTTTTTGGAACGAGACGAGTTCCAGTAGCGGGAATTACCATAACTGAAAAAGCCCAAGCCATTCGCTCCAAAAGTTACATAGACTGTGTGTAATAATTATAGTCTTTCAGAATTGTTCGTATAAAATCGATATGACGCCCTGATTGGTTTTTTATTCCTGTAACGGTTTCAATCTTGGCTTTTATTTTATCTATCGTTTCAAAATCATCTCTTTTTTCAGCTTTCAAAAAGGCTTCTTTAATAATCCTAACATCGTTATCTGAAAGTTTGATAACCAAAGGATAAATCGGAACATATTCATTTCCAATGTCTTCTAAAATTGTACTACTAATTGTCACATTGTTTTTTAGAGTAATTACAGATGTTCCTGCCACCATATCGCCCAATCGTTGTCCATTTTTGCTAGATGAAACTACTATTAGCGCAATGATTCCGTTGAATAACGAAATGTCAATTATTCGCATGAACCAACGAATTAGGTATTCTGCAAAAGTTGCTTGGTAGCCATCTATTTTTACAACTTTAATTTTGAGTAATTTTTTCCCAACTGTTTGACCTTCAAAAATGCTTTCGAGAACGATTGTATAGAAAATAATTGGTAACGCAAAAAAGAGAATTGTTGCCATCATTGACCACTGATCGGTAGAATCTAGGTAATTATTTATTCCTAATAGATAAAAAAAGATGCCGTAAATTACAATTCCATAAGCGATTTTTATTAATAAATCCAATAGATACGCCAAAATTCTATCGCCAACACCTGCAGCGGTAAAATTGATTTGAACATTTTGTGTAGTATTGATTGCTATTTGCGTCATATTTTATATTTTAGCCTTCAATGAGAGAAGTTGCGTTTATAAAACAAAATAAAGAAAAATGGCTTGAATTTGAGCAAGCAATTTTTGGTAAATCTAAAAAAAATCCTGATGAAATGGCAAATTTATACATTCAATTAATGAATGATTTGTCGTATGCGCAAACATATTATCCAAAAAGCAAAACGGTTGTTTACTTAAATCATTTAGCTTCACAGATTTACCAAAAAATTTATAAAACCAAACGCACTGAAAAAAATCGATTCCTTTATTTTTTTAAAACAGAAGTTCCATTAGTTGTTTACGAATACAAACGCTATTTGCTTTATGCTTTTGTTTTGTTTTTTGTAACTGTTTCAATTGGCATTTTCTCGGCTAAATATGATGCAGATTTTGTTCGTCTTATTTTAGGTGATGAATATGTAAACATGACTTTGGAAAACATAAAAGACGGAAATCCTGTTGCTGTTTACAAATCTGGCAGTAATTGGGGAAGTTTTGTTGGTATTACTTTCAACAACCTTTTTGTGGGTGCAAAATGTTATTTATATGGCCTTTTTGCTGGTATTGGAACTTTTATAGTTTTCTTGCAAAACTGCATTATGCTGGGTTCTTTTCAATATTTTTTTTACCAACAAGGTGTTTTTTGGCAAAGTGTTCGCGGTATTTGGATTCACGGTTCAATGGAAATTTTCGCTATTGTCATAGAAGCTAGTGCTGGTTTTATTTTGGGTGCTTCTATCCTATTTCCTAGAACATATTCGAGAATGAATTCTTTCAAAATTGGTTTTAAAAATAGTATGAAAATCTTTTTGAGTACATTTCCGTTTACCATTTCGGCAGGTTTTCTTGAAGGTTTTATTACACGTTATTCTATTGATATGCCTAATTGGTTAAGCAGTTTTATTATTCTGTTTACGCTTTCAATTATTGCTTTTTATTATTTAGTTTATCCATTTATTGTTCATCGAAAAGTTTTTGCTTCTAATGGGTAAATTGTTGCTTTTTATATCGTTGCTTTTTTGTTTGCATCTTGAAGCTCAAGACACATTAACTGCGCCTGAAAACGAAAAAATCACTTTTACCGAAAAAGATATTAAAGTTGATAGCAACGATTCTATTCAGGAAATAAAATTCAAAACCAATTTAAAAAAGAAATACAACTCCGAAGAGTTTGTCTATGAAATAAAAACGCCCGAAAAAAATGCTTGGGATAGATTCAAAGAATGGTTAGCGAGAATTGTTCAAAATATTTTCAAGTTTTCTAGCGAAAGAACTTCGATGAGTGTTGTTATGTTTATACTAAAAACCATTGCAATTCTGGTTGTAATTTTTGTTGTTTATTTAATTGTAAAAGCCATTTTGAACAAAGAAGGACAATGGATTTTTGGTAAAAATTCGAGTAAAAAAATTGTTTCGACAGATGAGATTGAAAGAAATTTGCATGAAACAGATTTTGAAAAACTTCTTAAAGAAACACTTTCGGCTGGACAAAAAAGAATTAGTATTCGTTACTATTATTTATGGTTATTGAAAAAAATGTCTGAAAAAGGGATAATCGAATGGGATATTGAAAAAACCAATTCGGACTATTTATACGAGATTAAAAATGAAAACCGTCGAGACGAATTTGCCTATCTTTCTTATTTGTACAACTATATTTGGTATGGCGAATTTGAACTAGATGAAGCTACTTTTGAAAAAGCAAAAACAGCGTTTGAAAAAACCATTCGTTCTATATAATGAATAAAAGTTTGAAAATATACATTGTGATTTTGGTGCTAATTTTAGCGCTTGTCATTGCTATGGATGTTTCTAAACCAAAGCCTATCAATTGGGAACCAACATATGGCGTTAATGATAAAATTCCGTTTGGATTATATATTCTTAATCAAGAGTTAGGGGAAATGACTGGTCAAAAGGTTACCAAAATTGAACAATCGCCTTATGAATATTTTGAATCTCAATATGATTATGACACTTTAGTAAACAATTACAAAGTAAAAGGAACATTTATATATATATCTGATAATAAAATAATTGATTCTGAATCTGCTCAAGAAATCTTGTATTTTATATCGCATAAAAATGCAGCCTTCTTTAGTATGAAAGAATTCCCTAAAGTAATTTTAGATTCGCTTCATATTGAAACTGATTTTGAGCTAAAATTATCAGATAGTATTCAAAAGCTTTGGTTAGCAAATCCAAAATTAGGAAATAATAAATACACCTTTAGTGAAGAAGTTGGCCCTGACTATTTCGCAAAATTTGATACCATCAACACAACTGTCTTAGGCTATCAAAATGGTGTTGAAAATAGAGTGAATTTTATAAAAGTAAATTATAATGGTGGTGAAATTTACCTTCATACACAGCCTGCTGCTTTTACCAATTTTCATTTACTAAAAGACAATCATAAGGAATATGCTGAGAAAGTTTTATCCTATCTTCCAAAAAGAGACATTCATTGGCTTTCTGGAAAAAGTTCAGGTTCAACTATCTCTGATTCTCAATTAGGTTTTATTTTTAAACATCCTGCTCTAAAATCGGCTTGGCTTTTATTCCTAATTGGAATGGGCGTTTTTATGATTTTCAATGCTAAAAGAAAACAGCGAATTGTTCCAATTATAAAACCATTACCCAATACAACTGTTGATTTTACTAAAACTATTGGGAATTTATATTATCAAGAAGGCGATCACACTACTATAATTGATAAAAAAATAATTTATTTCCTGGAAAGAGTAAGGAATGAATATTTGATGGATACAACCAAATTAGATGCTGATTTCGTAAAAAAATTGCATCAAAAATCTGGGAAAGATTACTTTATAATTGAAAGAGCTGTGTTCTTAATCAACAATCATCGAAAAAGTCCGCATAATAGTATTGAAGATGATTTGGTAGAAATTAATAAAGCATTAGAGAAAGTTTTTGAATAAAAAAAATGAAAACTGACAACAAAAAAATAAGAAAGATAAATTGAAAAAATATGGAAGAATTTAACAATCAAGAAGCGACAAACGAGAATGTAAATTTTAAGTCGAGAATAAATTTAGCACCACTTTTACTAAGCATAACAGCTATAAAAGCTGAACTTGGAACTGTAATTGTTGGACAAAGCAAAATGATTGATCAAATGCTCGTTGCAATACTTTCTAACGGTCACGTTTTGCTAGAAGGTGTTCCAGGTGTTGCCAAAACGATTACTGCCAAATTGTTAGCTAAAACACTAAACGTTGGTTTCAGCCGAATTCAATTCACACCCGATTTGATGCCTTCAGATATTTTAGGAACTTCGGTATATGATTTGAAAAAATCTGAATTTGAATTCAAAAAAGGCCCGATTTTTTCTAATTTGATTTTGATTGATGAGATAAATCGTGCTCCTGCCAAAACACAAGCTGCTCTTTTTGAAGTTATGGAAGAACGCCAAATTACTATGGATGGAACGCAATATATTTTGGACACACCGTTTTTGGTAATCGCAACACAAAACCCAATTGAGCAAGAAGGAACTTATCGTTTGCCAGAAGCGCAGTTAGATCGATTTTTGTTCAAAATTTCGATAGATTATCCAATTTTAGAAGATGAAATTACCATTATTCAACGTGAACATTCGCTGCAAAATAATGGTAAATTAGAAAACATCAAAACCATTCTTTCTGGTTTAGATATTAAAAATTATCAATCTTTGGTAAAACAAATTATTATCGAGCCACAATTGATTGAATATATTGCTAAAATTGTAGTAAATACTCGTGAAAATGCTTTCTTATATTTAGGAGCATCGCCAAGAGCATCGATTGCAATATTGAATGCTGCCAAAGGTTTTGCGGCTATTCGTGGTAGAGATTTTGTTACACCCGAAGACATTAAAGAAGCTACAATTCCGGTTTTACAACACAGAGTAATTGTAACGCCTGAAAGAGAAATGGAAGGAATTTCGAGCATTGAAATAATCAAACAAATTATTGAATCGGTAGAGATTCCAAGATAATACTGAATTATCAGTCTCAGTTTTCAGTTACAATAAAAGTAACTAAGACTGTAAACTGTAAACTGAAAAACATTGAAACAATTTTTTAAAGATTTATACTTAAACAATTTCTTCTTCTACATTCTTATCGGAATTGTAGCGATGTTTGTTTGTACCTTTATTTTTCCAGTTTTATATAATGCAGTTTGGTATTTATTTTTTATTGTTTTAACCTTTTTGGCGATAGACATTTTAATTCTTTTTGTAACCAAAAATGGAATTGAAGCAACAAGAACAACTCCAGAAAAATTGTCAAATGGTGATGAAAATCAGATTTCTGTTTCAATAAAAAACTACTATAATTTTTCTATTTTAACCAAAGTTATTGATGAAATTCCGTATCAATTCCAAATTAGGAATTTTGAAATTAAACGAAAAATCAAAACGGCTTCTCAGGATGATTTCAATTATAACTTGCGTCCAACAGAACGTGGTGTGTATTTTTTTGGAACATTAAATGTTTATGTTTCTTCACCTTTAAAATTAGTTGCAAGAAGATACCGATTTGCTCAAAATGAAATGGTGCCAACTTATCCATCTTATATCCAATTGCGAAAATATGATTTAATTGCTTTTTCAAATAATTTGTTTCAATATGGTGTGAAAAAAATTCGTCGAATTGGTCATACAATGGAGTTTGAACAAATAAAAGAATACGTTCAAGGCGATGATATTCGAACGCTTAATTGGAAAGCAACTGCGAAGAAAAATTCCTTAATGGTAAATCAGTTTCAAGATGAAAAATCGCAATCAGTTTATATGGCAATTGATACTGGTCGTGTAATGAAAATGCCATTCAACGGATTGAGTTTACTAGATTATGCCATTAATGCTACTCTAGTTTTATCAAATGTGATTTTGAAAAAACAAGACAAAGCAGGTATGTTTTCTTTTTCAAAAAAGGTTGAAAATAGAGTTTTTGCCGAAAAACGTTCTTCGCAAATGCAAAAGATTCTTGAAAATTTATACAACATCAAAACCGATTTTTTTGAAAGCGATTACAGTCGATTGTATGTTGACATCAAGAAAAATATCAATCACAGAAGTTTGATTATTTTATATACCAACTTTGAAACTTTAGACGGATTAAACCGACAACTTCCTTATTTAAAAGGAATTGCAAAAAATCATTTGTTAGTAGTAGTCTTTTTTCAAAATACCGAATTAAATCAGATTATTCATAAAAAAGCAGAAACCATTCATGAAGTTTATGATAAAGTAATTGCCGAAAAATTCAATTTTGAAAAGCGATTAATTGTTAATGAACTCAAAAAATATGGTATCTACTCGGTTTTAACCCAACCAGAAAATCTTACTTTAGATACAATTAACAAATATTTAGAAGTTAAAGCTAGAGGTATTTTATAAACATCATAGCTTTTTTACTATTTTAGCCAAAAATTTGTAAAAAACCTACAATGAAAATTAAAATATCACTTTTTTTAGCATTTTTCTCTACCATTTCAATTTTTGCTCAAACTGAATTGCAAAGAAAAAAAATAATGGAAGCCAATAATTCTATTGAACTAAATAGAATGGCTTTAGAATATGATTCCATCTTTAGAGTTCAAAAAGCGGAGGCATTGGAAAAGGCAAGAATAAAAGGTTGGGATATTTTCAAATCAAGAGAAAAAGGAGGTTTTTCAGAATTAATGCGAGTTAATAAAAACGGGAATCCTGTTTATTACACAACCGACAATAAAGGAGCTGCAGTAACAACTAGAGCAAACAAGTTAAATTCAGGTGGAAGTTTGGGACTAAGTCTAGACGGACAGAACATGAATATTGGCGTTTGGGATGGAGGAAAAGTTAGAAACACCCACTTATTATTAGTTGGAAGGGTTACTCAAGTTGACAATGCCACTGCTTTATCAGACCACGCTACTCATGTTTCAGGTACAATGATGGGAAATGCAACTGCAAGTCCAAGTGCTAAAGGTATGGCATCACAAGCAAACTTAAGAGCATATGATTGGAATAGTGATACTAGTGAAGCAACTCTTGCTGCAAACAATGGTTTGTTAGTTTCAAATCATTCTTATGGAGCTGATCCCGATTTTGTTCCAATTAATGAATGGGGGAAATATGACGGAGATGCAAGAGCTTATGACAGAATAATGTTCAATGCTCCTTATTATCAATTTGTTAATTCAGCTGGAAACTCAAGAAATGCAGGATATAATCCTAATAAAGATGGTTATGACTTACTTTCTGGAAAAAGCACTTCAAAAAATGGAATTATTGTTGCAGCAGTTAATCAAGTTTCAAATTACACATCTGCTTCAAGTGTTGTAATGTCTGGATTTAGTAGCTGGGGACCAACTGATGATGGTCGAATTAAACCAGATATTTGTGGAAAAGGTGTTAATGTAAGATCATCAATTTCAACTTCAAATAGTTCTTATGATTTTTATGATGGAACTTCAATGGCATCCCCAAATGTTGCCGGAACATTATTATTATTACAACAACATTATAATAATGTAAAAAGTAATTATATGCGAGCTTCAACTCTTCGTGGTCTTGCTTTGCATACTGCAGATGAAGCAGGTAGTGATCCTGGTCCTGATTACCGCTTTGGTTGGGGATTATTAAATGCTGAAAAAGCTGCAAACTTAATTACTAATGAAGGAGTAAGCTCAAGAATTAGAGAAATTACATTAAACCAAGGTGATAGTTATTCATTTAATATTCAACCTATTAATTCAACTGAACAACTAATTGGTTCAATTTGTTGGACTGATCCAGCAGGTGCAGTTACTGTTAGTGGTGAAATAGACTTTTTCACACCTTCATTAGTTAATGATTTAGATATACGAATTGTAAAAAATAATGTAACAAATTTTCCATGGAAACTTAATCCAGTATTTATGGAAGATGCTGCTACCAAAGGTGACAATTTGGTTGATAATATTGAAAGAGTTGATATTTCAAATCCAACAGGAACATACACTGTTACTGTTAGTCATAAGGGAAATTTAACAAACGATTTACAGAATTATTCTTTGATTATGAGTAACGTTGTAAATAGACCCATTTTACTTTCTACTACAAAACCTTTAAAAAACAACATTTGTCAAGGTTCAGATTCGACATTTTTTGAATTTCAATTAGAAACGTTACCAACTTTTTCTGGCGTAACAACTTTTTCAGTTTCGGGATTACCAGCAGGCTCAAATGCTTCTTTTGATTCAACAAGTTTAGCAATAGCATCTGCTAATGTTATATATATTTCAAATCTCAACTTAGTTCCAATTGGAGCCTATCCAATAACCGTAACGGCGACATCAGGTGCATCTACTTCTACTCTATTTTTTACAATAAATGTACAAGAAGCATTAGTAACTTCACCAACTTTGGTTTCTCCTGTTAATAATGCGATTCAAATAGATGTCAATCCTACAATAACATGGACAAATAGTGGTGTAAATGCTACGAATTACACAATAGAAATTGCTAAAGATGCCAACTTTACTGATGAACTACAAACTTTAAATTCGGTAACAAATCAAATTGATTTAGATAATTTAGATTTTGGTTCTACTTATTATTGGAGAGTTAAAGCTAATAATATTTGTAATTCCTCGCCTTTTTCAACCATAAATAGTTTTTCAACTTCTTGTAATAATGATATTGTGATTACTGTTACCAATGAAACTATTGAAGGTGCAACTTTTACATGGACAAATCCTAATGATTCAGATACATATCAAATTGAAGTAGTTCCTCAAGGAGCTGCACCAACCGGAATTTACACAACTGTTTTTACAAATTCATATACAGTTACAAGTTTAAATTCTGCATCCAACTATACAATATATTTACGTTCTGCATGTAGTGGAAATACTTTTACAACTTTGTTAAATAAAAACTTTACAACTCTAGTAAACCATTGTGTTGATGGCTATTTCAGAGATTCAGGAGGTTTAACTGGAAATTATACAAATAGTGAATATGTTACAACTGTTATGAGTCCAGTGAATAGTGGTGACGAAGTTTCGGTTACATTTACTTCATTCAATTTAGAAAATGGAGCAGATAATTTAAAAATATATAATGGGCCAGACACTAATTCTCCTTTTATTGTTGAGCAATATGGTTTTACTGGAACAAATAATCCTGGAACGGTTACATCAACGCATCCAACTGGAAAATTAACTTTTGTGTTTTATTCTGATGGAGCAAACACAGCGCCTGGATGGAATGCTACAGTAACATGTGCAAATTTAGCTACTACGTCTTACAACAAAACTAATTTCACTTATTATCCAAATCCAGCTTCTACAGAAGTAAATTTTAAAGGAAATGAAACTATAAATTCAATTTCAATTTATACCGTTTTAGGTCAATTGGTTAAAACGGAAAAAGTAAATGCAAAAGAAACTTCAATTGATATTTCTACTTTACCATCAGGAAGCTTTTTCTTTAAAGTTGAAACGGATTCAAATGTAAATACAGTGAAAATTATTAAAAAATAACAATAACATCTATTTAAAAAATGCCTTATTACTCTTGATAAGGCATTTTTTTATTAACTACATTTGCATAAAATTATAAATCAAAACTTTTGAAACAAATTACTTCTATACAAAATCCATTGATAAAAACGTTGGTGCAATTGCAAGAAAAAGCGAAAGCCCGAAAACAATCTGGCACTTTTATAATTGAAGGGAAACGCGAAATTGAATTAGCACAAAAAGGAAAATATGAATTGGAAACAGTTCTTTTTTTACCAGAATTAATTTCCGAAAAAGAAGTAAATGCTTTTATTAAACAAGGAATAGAAGTTATTGAAATAACAAAAGACGTATATCAAAAAATAGCGTACCGCGATACAACCGAAGGAATTATCGTTATAGCTAAAACAAAATCGTTGAATTTATCAGATTTAAAATTAGGAAATAATCCGCTAATTTTAGTAGCTGAAGGAATTGAAAAACCTGGCAATCTTGGTGCAATGCTTCGAACTGCAGATGCCGCAAGATTAGATGCAGTAATTATTGCCAATCCAAAAACGGACATGTACAATCCTAATGTTGTTCGGTCAAGTGTTGGTTGTTTGTTTACAAATCAAATTGCTACTGGAACAACAGAAGAAGTTATTGCTTTTTTGAAAAAAAATAAAATAAACTTTTATAGTGCAACTCTCCAAAATTCAACAAGTTATCACACACAAAATTATACAAAATCAACAGCTATTGTTGTTGGAACAGAAGCTACAGGACTAACACAACCTTGGCGAGATGAAGCCACACAAAACATTATAATACCTATGCAAGGCGAAATAGATTCGATGAATGTTTCTGTTGCAGCTGCCATTATATTATTTGAAGCGAAAAGACAACGTGGATTTTAAGATAAAAATCTTAGTTAGCAATTATGCGTTAGGGATTGCAGTGGAAATCCTTTTTCTCGTTTTTTTTCAAAACGAGAAAAAGATTGGAGCGTAAAGCCCGACCCGCAGGGAAACGCCCAAATTATTTTACATACGCTCAGGAACATCAATCCCTAATAATCTGAATGCCAATTTAATAGTATCAGCCACTTTTTGTGATAACTGAACTCTGAAAACTTTTTTATCTAGGTTTTCTTCGCCAAGAATTGAAACATTTTGATAGAATGAATTGAATTCTTTAACCAAATCATACGTATAATTAGCTAGTAATGCTGGACTGTGATTTTGTGCCGCATTCTGAATAATTTCTGGAAAAAGTGCTAGTTGTTTTACTAATTCTTTTTCTTTTTCGTGAAGCACCTTGACTTCGCTTGGTGTGACAAAATCAAAATTAGCTTTACGCAAAATCGATTGTATTCGAGCATACGTATATTGAATAAAAGGTCCAGTATTTCCAGCAAAATCAACCGATTCTTCAGGATTAAAAGTCATTGATTTTTTAGGATCAACTTTAAGAATGTAATATTTTAGAGCACCAAGTCCAATAGTTTTATACAATTTAGCTTTTTCTTCGCTTGAATATCCTTCCAGTTTTCCTAATGCTTCCGAAATAGATTGTGCTGTCGCGGTCATTTCTTGCATCAAATCGTCAGCATCTACAACAGTTCCTTCACGCGATTTCATTTTTCCAGAAGGTAATTCTACCATTCCATAAGATAAATGAAATAGGTTAGCTGCCCAATCGAATCCGAGTTTTTTCAAAATTAAAAACAATACTTTGAAGTGATAATCTTGCTCATTTCCAACCGTATAAACCATTCCGCCAACATCAGGAAAATCTTTTACACGTTGAATTGCTGTACCAATATCTTGCGTCATATAAACTGCTGTTCCGTCAGAACGAAGCACGATTTTTCTATCTAAACCGTCTTCGGTCAAATCTATCCAAACAGAACCATCAGGATCTTTTTCGAAAATTCCTTTTTCAAGTCCAAATTGCACAACCTCTTTACCTAGCAAATACGTATTAGATTCGTAATAATAACTATCAAAATCAACTCCTAAATTCTTATACGTTTGAGCAAAACCATCATAAACCCATTGGTTCATGGTTTTCCAAAGTTGAATTACTTCAGGTTTTCCAGCTTCCCAATCTAGTAGCATTTGTTGAGCTTCTAAAATAATTGGAGCTAATTTTTTTGCTTCTTCTTCGGTAATTCCTTTTGAAATTAAATCACTTATTTGCAATTTATATTCTTGATCAAATCTCACATAATATTTCCCAACCAAATGATCACCTTTCAAACCCGAAGTTTCTGGAGTTTCACCTTGTCCGAATTTTTGCCAAGCCAACATTGATTTACAAATGTGAATTCCTCTATCGTTGATGATTTGGGTTTTGTAAACTTTTTTGCCAGAAGCTTTTATAATTTCGGCAACCGAATAACCTAATAAATTGTTACGAACATGTCCTAGGTGCAAAGGTTTGTTGGTGTTTGGCGAAGAATATTCAACCATAACAGCCTTGTCATTTTCAGTTACAGAACCAAATCCGAAGGTTTTATTTGGTAGAATTTCATTGAAAAAATTCACAAAATAAACATCTGAAATAACAATGTTCAGAAAACCTGCAACCACATTAAATTTTTCAACTTCATTTAGATTTTCTGTCAAGTAATTACCAATTTTAGTTCCGATTTCAACGGGATTTCCTTTAATAACTTTCAATAATGGAAAAATCACTACAGTTATGTCACCCTCAAAATCTTTCCTTGTAGCTTGAAATTCAATTTTTTCGATTGAAACTTCAAACAATTCTTGAATTGCTTTTTTGATACTTGGACTAAGAATTTCTTGTAAAGACATTTTCGTATTTTTAATGAGTTTGCAAAGGTAATCAATAAGAACGAATTTAAAAATTTTTGAAGCTTGACAAAAAAGCAACTGAATTTCAAAAAGTTGATACTTTATTTAGATTTTTTTCGTTTATTTGCTTTGAGTTAAATTGCTTTTTTTGTTGTAAGAAAAATACCTTTTATTTGATAAATATTTACTTTTTAACGACATTTATTTGCATTTTAACGATTTTATTACAACATTTGCTGTTACCAAATTTATTTAGATACTATATCTCTATCATATGAAAAGATTTTTATTTATAATTTCGACTTTATTTTGTACGAATTTTTATTCGCAATACATAACAGTATCAGGCACAGGTAGTACTCCTCAACAATTAGCCAATAGAATAGTAAATACAAATTGTATAACAACTAGCAATTGGATAGTTAAGTCAGGTTCAGATTATGCTGGTAATCCAAATAGTATTGGAACATTTTCCAATACAGCTACAAACACTTTCCCTCTTTCAGATGGAATAGTCTTAACTACAGGCAGTTTGACAAATGCACCAGGCCCAAAAATTCTACCAAATTATATTGGAGATGGAGACATCAGTTGGCAAGGTGATTCTGACATGAATTCATTTTTAGGGGAATCGAGCTTTGTTAATGCTTCATCCTTGCAATTTGATTTTACTACGACATCAAACACATTTAAACTTAACTATATATTTGCATCCGAAGAATATGGAAATAATCAATGTGATGCTTTATCAGATGTTGTAGTTATTTTGTTAAAGGATATGTCGACTGGAGTTATTACCAATATTGCATCAACTCCTGCATTAATAACTCCTACCAATATTAGAAAAAATATTTATAACACAAATTGTTTAGATGCAAATCCAACTAGTTTTGGTTCTTTTTATGGAGGTTCTGCAGCTTTTAATTCACCTATCAACTACTTTGGAAGAACAATACCTTTAACGGCTTCAGCAACTGTTGATCCTACTCATACTTATAAAATAAAAATCGTTATTGCTGATCGATCAGATTTTCAATATGATTCAGCAATATTTATTGGTAATTACACTAAAGTAGTGTCTAATCAAGATTTATTTGGTCCAAACTTAGTTACGACAAACAACTCTGCATTATGCGAAGGCATTCCCTATACATTAAACACAGCACTAAGTCCCTCATTCAATTATGTGTGGAAAAAAGACGGAATCGTAATTCCAGGACAAAGTGGTCCATCCTATACTATACCGTCATCTGAAGCAAATGGAACACACGACTATAATGTTATAAGCGTCACAAATGTATGCAACACTTATGATGCTGTTACTGATATAATTAAAATTGAATTTGTCCCACCAGTTACAACTCCCAATCCTATAGATTTATATAAATGTAGCGGTGGAAGTTCCAACTATGATTTTGGTGTAAATTCATCTATTATTAGTCAAGGGCTAACTTACACTCCTATCATTAGCTATCATACAAGCTTAAGCGACGCAACAAATAATGCAGGGGCATTACCAATAAGTTATAGCGGTACTGTTTCTCCTATTTTTGTTAGAATAGCTCAACCAGGAAACCCGTGTCCAGCTATTAAGCAATTTAATTTAAGTACACTTACTGTGCCTGTTACAGCTACTGCACCATCAACATTAGAGCTTTGTGGAAGATCAACAGCAATACAGACGTTTCCATTTAATTTAAGTTCATTAGATGGACAAGTGCTAAATGGTCAATTACCTTCAATTTATGGAGTTTCATATCACAGTACTGCAAATGGGGCAGCAACAGGAACTAATATAATTCCAACAACAAGTGGATCGGCATCTCTTGCGACATCCACAATACATGTAAGAGTTTACGTTAAAAGCAATCCTGACTGTTTTGCAGTTACAAGTTTCAATGTGATTGTAAGCCCATTACTAGCAGCTGATAAACCAGAATCAGATGTCGCTTATTGTGCAACTCCAGGATATATTTTACCACCGTTAGCAAATGGTCATTATTTCCCAAACAAATATGACTCTACAATACCTAATAGCCAAGGTACCGAAATCCCCGCTGGCACATTGATTGAGCCTCCTGCTGGGTATATTGGCACATTTACAAAAACTATTTATGTATCAAATTTAATCACAACTGCGAACCCATGCTCGCAAGAATGGCCTTTGAAAATAACGCTAATTCAACCTACCTCATTTACAGAAACAAGTAAAACTGTATGTGATGAGTATACACTACCAAAACTTGCCTATGGCGATTATTGGACAGGTCCTAATGGAACAGGAACAATTATTCCTGATGATGTGCCGTTGACAACAACTACGACAGTTTATTATAGTTTCCAATCAACAATAAATACTACAGCTAATCCTTCATGTAATGTCAATGCTGGTCCTGTTACTATATCTTTTGAGTACAAACCAGATTTAGGTCCCGATAGACCAAATGTTTTTACATGTAATCCACCCTATATTTTGCCATCTTTGGCTGCTTATCCGGGCGCTAAATATTACACTGGCCCAATAAAAACTGGCACTGTCCTTGCTGATGGTGCACAAATTTTTTCAACACAAGATATTTATATATATGTAGAAGGAACAGGAACATTACAGTGTTATAATGAAAAGAAATTTAAAGTTGTTGTTGGTTTATCACCGCAAGCAAATATAAATCAATGTACTCATACACTACCTGTTCCAGATGTTGGCGAATATTGGACAGATTCACATTATCCTCTTGATGGCTCTTATGGAACCCAACTATTCCCAGGAGACCAAATAGAACAGAGTTTAACTGTATATTTATATGTACCACTTCCAACGGGTGTTACAACTTGTGCTGCTGGTTATACAAATGAAGTAAGTTATTTTATAAATGTATCGCATCCTCCTGTAGATGATATTCCAAATTTTGTTTCTCCAAGATGTGATCCATTTACATTAAATGCTATCACAAATGGAAAATATTACACTGAACCTCATAACTTAACTGACGGAACTGGTGGAGGAAATATTATTCCTTTCGGCACAGTGCTAAATCCTAGTCCAAATGTGCAAACAGTGTATGTTTATAATTCAATGATGGATTCATCAGGAAATGTCTGTGCATTTGAAAAGAAATTTGATTTTGTAATTAACTCTAGACCAATAATTGATGCAGTAAGTGATAATGATGAATGTACGAATGATTTTTATGATTTACCTCCATTGGTAAACGGAAATTATTATACGGGACCATTAGGCACAGGACAATTATTAACTAGTTCCGATTTAAGAATTTTTGCTCCAGACTCTAAAACATTTTATGTTTACAAGGCTGATTCAGTAACTGGTTGCTATGCACAGTCAGAAATACGAATAACTTTCCCAAGGACTCTTTGTGATATCCCAACAAGTTTAGTAGAATTGTGCGCAAATAGCTATCAACTACCACCATTAACTAATGGAAAATATTATGAAGATCCGGGTGGTCTTCAAGGTCCAAATAACCCTCAACCATCTCCTCCTATTGGAGTTGAAATAACAGGCGCTGCTATGACAAGAACGGTTCCAGCATCAAATACACTTCCTTATTATGATGACACAGTTTATGTCTATGCTTCAACATTAGATGGACCGATAAGAGAAAGTTGTATTAAAGAATATCCTTCAAGAATAATTCTTTATAAAAAACCAAATCTTGGTACTTTTAGCGACATGTACTTTTGCGGTCAAACACCAATAACTGGAAGTGTCTTACCTACAACAACAGGTAAATATTATACAGAAAGTCATTTAGGTGGCGGTACTGGTGGTACGGAGATAACAGCAACTACACCTATTACTTCAACCCAAAAAATATATGTTTATGAAAATAATCCATCTATTGTTCCTGGATCCACATTTTCTGGTTGTGATGATGAAAAAAGTTTTACTGTAAATATTTTAAAAGTTGATACTGTTAGTGACTTAACGGGCTGTGGTAGTATAACTCTTCCTGCTTTAACAGTAGGAGATTATTATGACGACACTTATACTAATAGCCCGAATCAAATAACAAATACGACAATTACTAATACAGGAACAACAATTTTAACTAAAAGAATTTACATTTATAAAGCTAGTGGATTTCCAAGCGGTCAATGTGATCATGATGAAACTTTTTTTGATATTACAATCACTCCAATACCAACAGCAAATCCAATTTTACCAAGTGATCTTGTTTTTTGTGATAATGATACTGAGAATGATGGTGTATTAGAAGTTGATTTAACTCAATATACACCTACGATATTAGGAAGTCAAACAGGAACAGAATTTAGTGTAACCTATCATGAAACAATAGATGATGCTAACAACAATGTCAATTCGATTTTAAATACAAAATTAGCTAAGGTATATGCTGTTGTTCATAATTCAACTTTTCCAAACTGTAGCAGTGTACCGTTAGAAATTATTTTGACAATCAACAAACTACCAGAAACAAATCTTATTGATGGTTATATTTGTATGAATAACATTTCTGGCTTACCAATATCAACTTATACAATTGACAGTCAATTAAATTCAAACCATACTTTTGAATGGAAAGATGAACTTGGGGCAGTTGTAGGGGCTGCAAGTACATTTACAGCAACTGTACCGGGTGACTATTCATTAATAGCTACAAACTCTACAACTGGATGTGTTTCTAAAGAAGTCTTTGTTTCTGTTTTACCTTCATCAATAGCAATTACTGGATATTCTGTAACAGAAAATTTTGTTGACAATCAAGTTATAACTGTTGTTGCAAGTGGATATGGAGGAGCTAACGATGCGTTTTTATATCAGCTAGATGGTGGGTTATTTCAAGAAAGTAATATTTTTGAAAATGTTGCTTCAGGACAACACACAGTTATAGTTAGGGATAAATATGGCTGTGGAGATTCTGCCCCTTTTGATGTTCTGGTTGTAAATTATCCGAAATTCTTTACGCCAAATGGAGATGGCTTTAATGATTATTGGAATATTTCTGACTTAAATCTACTTGATACAGCCAAAATTTCTATCTTTAATAGAGAAGGAAAACTAATTAAACAAATTAGCACATCTGGTTTAGGCTGGGATGGTAATTTCAATGGTGTAGCATTGCCAGCATCAGATTATTGGTTTGCTGTAAATTATACAGAAGATGGTCTATCTAAAGAATTTAAATCACACTTTACATTAAAGAGATAATTAAAATAAAAGCGGGTATCTAAAAATAGTTACCCGCTCTTTATAATATTCTTATTTACTAATTAATAATCCCATTTACGAAGTCTATTCATTTTTTCTTGTTCTTCAAGTTCTTCAGCTGGGATTACTTTTAAAAATGATGGATGTTGCTCAATTGCATATTCTACTTTTTCAACAATCTCTTCAATTGTTTCATTTTCATAATCAATTTCTAAAGGTTTTTTAATTATAAAAGATTGTAAGATTCCTTTCTTTTTCATTCGCAAACCTTTTTTATCAAATGAACGTCTGAAGCCATCAATCACAATTGGGACTACAATAGGTTTATGTTGTTTAATGATATGGGCTGTACCTTTTCTTACAGGTTTGAATGATTTTGTAGTTCCTTGCGGAAAAGTAATTACCCACCCATCTTCAAGTGCAATTCTGATGTTTTCGGTATCATTAGGGTTTATTTCTCGTTTTTCTGTAATGTCTTTACCTTTCGCTCTCCATGTTCTTTCAACAGTTATTGCACCAACATAGGCAAGGATTCTTGGCAATAGTCCAGCTTTCATAGTTTCGCTAGCTGCTACATAATAAATATTCATTTTGGGTTGCCACAAATACCCAACGTTTTTTATAGAATCTGTTCTTCCTGATAAACTTGCATTAAAAACATGAAACATTGCTACAACATCAGCAAAATAGGTTTGATGATTTGAAATAAATAAAACATTTTTATCTGGTAATTGTTTTATAATTTCGGAACCTTCAATGTTCAATTGGTTAAAACCTCTATAACGTCGGTGTGTAATTACTCCAAAAACACGGATTAACCACTTTTTAATAAATAGAATATGACCAAATGGATTTCGTTTCAACAAACTCATGATTCTTTAAGAAATTTGAATGGCAAACTTACAAAAAACTTATCTTTCAAATTACTCTTTTTATAACATCTTTTAATTCGCTTAACATCATTGCAGTAGCACCCCAAACATAATAATCTTCAATTTTAAAAGCAGGAACTTCAATAGATTTAGAATAAGAAGTATCCATAATCTTATTTACCAAAATAGCATCATCAAGAAAGTTCACCAATGGAAATTCAATTATTCCAGCAACTTCATGAGCATCTAAAACAAAATCAAGTTCTTGATTTGAAATAGCAAAAAAAGGATAAACCATAAAATTACTTGGCGGAATATAAACGCTCGTAAAAGACCTAATAACATCAATAGCGTTTGGTTCAATCCCAATTTCCTCAAACGTTTCTCTCAAAGCTGTTGCCGAATAATCTGCATCACTATGTTCAACTTTGCCACCAGGAAAAGCAATTTGAGAAGAATGAACTCCATTGTAAGAAGTTCTTTTAATCAATACTAAATGTGTTTGATTATTTTTTGGATAAAAAAGCATCATAACGGCTG
Source organism: Flavobacterium sp. (assembly GCF_027531705.1). Taxonomy (GTDB): domain Bacteria; phylum Bacteroidota; class Bacteroidia; order Flavobacteriales; family Flavobacteriaceae; genus Flavobacterium. The sequence continues at coordinate 24,190 of NZ_JAPZSP010000046.1, forward strand.
CTTCTCTTGGGTTCAAATTTTCAAGATTAAAATGCTTCATAAGCTGAATTCGCTCAGGTGGTGCCATTTTATTATGCGCATTTTCGGCTGGTAGTATTTCTTTTACTACATTTGGAATAATTTTTAAAAAAGCATCAAAATCCATACAATCAATTTAGATATTATAAAAATACAAAACTAAATCTCCAAAAACAAATATGTATAGTCGAGAAGAAACACAAGAACTTAAAAGAGCCTTTTGGATAGCATTTGCCGAAAAACACCCAAGAAAATGGCTTCTCTATAATACAAAAATAAAAGACTTTACTTTCAAGTTTTTTGTAGACAACAAAAAAGCGCAAGTTACAATCGACATTGAACCAAAGGATGACATCAAAAGAATTGCTTATTTTGAAAAGCTTGAATCCTTAAAAAATATTATTGATGAAGAGTTTATAAAAGATTTAGTTTATGAAAAAAATTATTATTTAGAGAACGGCAAAGTAATAAGTCGAGTTTGGGTTGAAAAATCAGGCGTATCCATTAGCAATAAAAGCTATTGGGATGATATTTTTGACTTTTTTAATGACAAAATGAATGCTCTAGAACTTTTCTATGAGCAATATGACGAATTTATTAAAGATATTTAATTAGAATACAAATTAATATCATTATGGCGTGCCCAAAGGGACGTGCTATCCGCTATATCTTTTCTTTTTAAAAGAAAATAAAAGGAGCCGCTCCTATCACTCACGCATTATTGTATATACCAGAACATGTGATTTCAAAATTACTATAAATAAATTCTCTATCGTTTGATGGAGTTTTTTTTTAATACTATTCTATTTTCCATAGCGAACATTACCATCTGAGTA
>NZ_JAPZSP010000005.1 GCF_027531705.1 Flavobacterium sp.
GGATTTTATATTCCAAGATACCAAAATTTGAATGGTGAAAAGAAAAATTACTTAAGAGGTTTTGGTTACCAAGGTGGAGCATCAAGAAACGGTTGGGAATCGCAAGTTGCCGAAATGAGTTTTGGAAAAGACTTGAAAGACATGATGGGCGAACCAGGAAAATGGAATATTGGAGCAACTGCTTTCGGAGAAATGCTTCCATATCATGAAAATAGAATTTCTTTAGACGCCGAGAAAAAAGACAAATGGGGTTTACCAGTCTTAAATTTTGATGTCGAAATTAAAGAAAATGAAAAGAAGATGCGTGAAGACATGAAAAACGACATGAAAGAAATGTTGGAAATTGCTGGTGCTAAAAATGTAAATATTTTTGAAGCTGATTATGCACCAGGAATGGGAATTCACGAAATGGGAACTGCAAGAATGGGTAGAGATCCAAAATCTTCTGTTCTAAATGGAAATAATCAAGTGTGGGATTGCTTAAATGTGTTTGTAACTGACGGTGCTTGTATGACTTCTGCAAGTTGTGTGAATCCATCATTAACTTACATGGCTTTAACAGCAAGAGCGGCAAATTTTGCAACTGAAGAATTAAAAAAAGGTAACCTTTAAAAAATTACTATCATGAACAGAAGAGATTTAATTAAAAATATAGCTATAATTAGTGGTGGTTTGTTTATCGGTTCTAATTTTCTTTTAACTAGTTGTAAAAATTCCGAAGCTGGTTCGCAAGTAATAAGCGAAGATTTGTTGAAATTATTAGACGAAGTTGCCGAGACTATCATTCCTGAAACAGAAACTGCTGGAGCAAAAACTACCAAAGTTGCTGAATTTATCAATAAAATTTTCCAAGATATTTATACCGACGAAGAACAGAAAGAGTTTATTGCAGCTTTAAAAATGATAAATGATAAAGCTAAAGAAAAAATGGGTGATGATTTCGTAAATCTTTCAGCCGATAAAAAAGCACAATTGTTTAGCGAAATCAAGAGCCCAAAAGACAAAGGCTTCTTAGCGATGTATCAAATGGTTTTATATTCTTATCTTACATCAGAAAAAGGAATGAAAGCAACTTTCAGATATGTTCCAGTTCCTGGGAAGCAAGAAGGCGATATACCTTATAAAAAAGGAGATAAAATGTTTGTTGGTTTGGCGGGATAAATTTTAGAAAATGAAAAAAAATATTGTTTTAGGTTTAGTAATAATTAGTTTAGGAACAACCGTAAATGCTCAAAAAAAGTGGAAAGAAATTCCCAAAGATAATTACGCTATCATTACTAATGAAAACGGTTTATCTCTTGGTTACGCAACCGATTCTGGCGTGAAAATCCTAACAGTTGATGGTTTTGCTTTCAAAGATTTAAACAAAAACAATGTTTTAGATCCTTATGAAGATTGGCGATTAAATGTAAATGAAAGAGCCAAAAATTTAGCGTCTTTAATGTCAGTTGAACAAATTGCTGGTTTGATGTTATACAGTCGTCATCAAGCAATTCCTGCACCTGAACAAGGCTGGACAACTGGAACTTATAATGGAAAACCCTTTTCTAAAAGCGGTGCAAAAGAAACTGATTTATCCGATCAACAAATTGAGTTTTTAACTAAAGACAACTTAAGACATATTTTGTTAACATCGGTTCAAAGTCCAACAATTGCAGCACAATGGAATAATAATGTACAAAAATTATCAGAAGGAATAGGACTCGGAATTCCAGCCAACAATAGCTCTGATCCAAGACATGGTGCTAATAAAGATACTGAATATAATGCTGGTTCTGGCGGAACAATTTCGCAATGGCCCGAAGAATTGGGTTTATCTGCCACTTTTGACCCTGCAATAACTCAACAATTTGGTTCAATTGCGGCTAAAGAATACAGAGCATTAGGAATTGCAACTGCTTTATCACCTCAAATTGATTTGGCCACCGAACCAAGATGGAACCGTTTTATTGGAACTTTTGGTGAAGATCCTAAACTCGCAACCGATATGGCTAGAGCTTATGTTGATGGTTTTCAAACTTCATCCAACGAAGTTGATACTTATAACGGTTGGGGAAACCAAAGTGTGAATGCAATGATTAAACATTGGCCAAGTGGTGGACCAGAAGAAGCAGGTCGAGATGCACATTTTGCCTACGGAAAATTTGCCGTATATCCAGGAAATAATTTTGAAACTCATCTTAAACCTTTTCTTGATGGTGCTTTTAATCTTTCTGGTAAAACCCAAAAGGCTTCTGCAGTTATGCCTTATTATACAATATCTTTCAATCAAGATAAAAAAAATAATGAAAATGTTGGAAATGGTTTTAGTAAATATATTATAACTGATTTATTACGAGATAAATATAAATATGATGGTGTCGTGTGCACCGATTGGCTTATAACAGCAGATGAAGGTAAAACACCAGACGTTTTTGCAGGAAAATCATGGGGTGTTGAAAAAATGAGTGTAGCCGAAAGACACTACAAAGTGTTAATGGCAGGAGTTGATCAGTTTGGTGGGAATAATGACGTTAAACCTGTAATTGAAGCTTATCAAATGGGTGTAAAAGAGTATGGAGAGACTTTTATGCGAACTCGTTTTGAACAATCTGCAGTTCGTTTACTTCTCAATATTTTCAGAGTTGGATTGTTTGAAAATCCCTATTTGGATGCTGTCACAACAAATGCTATTGTTGGAAAACCTGAATACATGAAAGCGGGTTATGAAGCTCAATTGAAGTCAATTGTAATGATAAAAAATCAGAAAAAAACCTTGCCAATTCAAGAAAGAAAAACTGTTTATGTTCCAAAAAGAACAACACCAGCTACTGTCAATTTTTTCGGAATGCCAGTTCCAGAAAAGACAGAGTATCCTGTGAATTTAGATTTAATTAAAAAATATTATGATGTAACCGATGTTCCATCAAAAGCTGATTTTGCTTTGGTTTTCATTAAGAGTCCAATTAGTAACGGTTATAGCGCTCAAGATAGAAAAGAAGGAGGTAATGGTTATGTTCCAATTAGTTTACAATTGAAAGATTATAAAGCGACAACCGCTAGAGCATCAAGTATTGCTGCAGGTGATCCAGTTGTTGACCCAACAATAACCAACAGAAGTTATCTGAATAAAGTATCAAAATCAAATTCTTATCCTGATTTGAATACTATTTTAGAAACCAAAAAAGCAATGAAAGGAAAACCTGTAATTGTTTCTGTAAATGTTTCTAATCCAATGGTTTTTTCAGAATTTGAAAAACAAGTAGATGCCATCGTTTGTGAGTTTGGTGTTCAAACGGAAGCTTTATTAGACATTATTTCAGGAAAAGTTGAGCCTTCAGGATTATTACCTCTACAAATGCCTAATGATATGGAAACAGTCGAAAAGCAGTTTGAAGATGTTCCACACGACATGATTCCATATGTTGATTGTACAAAAAATGTTTACGATTTTGGATTTGGATTAAATTGGAAAGGAAAAATTTCTGATGCAAGAACTCAAAAATATAAAATAACCAAAAAATAATAACCAACCATGGATAGAAGAAAATTTGTAATCAAATCGGCACAAGCAGCCGCTCTATTAGCTGTGCTTCCCAATATTGCTTGTTCAAATAAGTTGGTTTCGGCTAATGGAATTTATACTGAATTTGGTATTCAATTATGGACATTAAGAGACATTATCAATGCTAATCCACAAGAAACCATTCGACAAGTAGGAAAAATGGGCTATACCCAAATTGAAAGTTTTGAAGGCGAAAAAGGAATTTTTTGGGGAATGAAACCTAAAGAGTTCAAATCGTTTTTAGATGGCGAAAACTTAAAACTAGTAAGCGCACATTGTAATTGGACAAAAGATTTACAACAAAAAGCGGCTGATGTAGCAAGTATTGGTGGAAAATATCTTATTTGTCCTTGGCTTGGACCACAAAAGACATTAGACGATTATAAAAAGTATGCTGACGAATTCAATAAAGCTGGAGAAATTTGTAATAAAGAAGGTGTGAAATTTGCTTATCACAATCACGATTATTCATTCAAAGAAATGGATGGTGTAATTCCGCAACAACTTTTTATGGATAGAACTAATGCAGATTTAGTCGATTTTGAAATGGATATGTATTGGGTTGTAACGGCCGGAGTTGATCCAGTTGAGTATATGGCAAAATATAAAAATCGTTTCAAATTGTGTCATATTAAAGATAGAAACAAAGATTCAAAAGAACCGTTTGATTCTTGTACGCTCGGTGATGGATTTATAAATTATCCAGAAATTTTGGTAAAAGCCAAAGAATATGGGATGGAATATTTCATATACGAGCAAGAAAAATACAACGACAAAGGCGTTTTAGCTAATGCTAAAGAAAGTGCCGAATATTTGAAAAAACTGCAACGTTAATTTAAGTTTTTAAATGAAAACAATAAAAGGACCTGCTATATTTTTAGCACAATTTTACGGGGATAATGCGCCGTTTGATACTATTGACAACATCTGTCAATGGGCAGCTAATTTAGGATACAAAGGTGTTCAAATTCCGACTTGGGATGCAAAGTATTTCAATTTAGAAAAAGTAGCAACCGATAAAGTTTTTGCCCAAGAATACAAGGCTAAAATAAATAGTTATGGTTTAGAAATAACCGAATTATCAACGCATTTACAAGGGCAATTAATTGCTGTTAATCCTGCTTATGACCAACTTTTTGATGGTTTTGCTCCTGATTATTGCAAGAATAATCCAAAAGCTCGTTACGATTGGGCTGTTCAACAACTTAAATGGGCAGCAAAGGCTTCTGAAAATTTGGGTTTAAGTGCTCATGCTACTTTTAGCGGTTCGTTACTTTGGCACACCGTTTATCCATGGCCACAACGACCAGCTGGTTTGGTTGACGAAGGGTTCACAGAATTGGCAAAACGCTGGACACCTATTTTGAATGAATTTGATGCATGTGGAGTTGATTTATGTTACGAAGTTCATGCTGGCGAAGATTTGTGCGACGGTATTTCGTATGAAATGTTTCTAGACAAAGTTAAGCAACATCCAAGAGCGTGTTTGTTGTATGATCCATCACATTTCGTTTTACAGTGTTTGGATTATGTGACTTATATCGACCATTATCATGAACGAATTAGAGCATGCCATATCAAAGACGCTGAGTTTAATCCAACAGGAAAACAAGGTGTTTATGGTGGATTTCAAAATTGGACCGATAGAGCTGGAAGATTCCGCTCGTTGGGTGATGGTCAAGTTGATTTTAAAAAAGTTTTTAGTAAATTAGCACACTACGATTTTCCGGGTTGGGCCGTTTTAGAATGGGAATGTTGTTACAAAAACCAAGAAGACGGTGCCAAAGAAGGAGTAGAGTTCATAAAAAATCATATTATCAGAGTAACTGATAAAGCATTTGATGATTTTGCAAGTGTTGAACAAGACAAAGAGTTTAATAGAAGAGTTTTAGGAATTTAAAAATAGAATAATAGATTTTATGAAAAAAATAGTTTTAGTTGCTGTGGTTGCAACGATGCTTACATCATGTGGTGAAAAGAAAAAAGAAGTAACCGAAGAAGAATTTACAACTGAAAAACCAGTTGCCGAAGAAACTAAAATTTCAAGAGGTGAGGAATTGATTGCTGCAAGTGATTGTTTGGCTTGTCATAAAGTTGATGAAAAAGTAGTTGGTCCATCATATAAAGAAGTTGCAGCTAAGTATACAGAGAAAGATGTTGCTATGCTTACAGAAAAAATAATAAAAGGCGGACAAGGAGTTTGGGGTGAAGTTCCAATGACACCACATCCAACAGTTTCAACAGAGGATGCTACTGAAATGGTAAACTATATACTTACTTTAAAATAATGTAATGATGAAAAAACTACTTATAATTGCTCTTTTTGCTTCAACTTTTATTGCTTGTAAAAAAGAAAAAACAGCTGAAGTTGCTGTCTCAAATGAAACAGTTCAAAAAGATTCGTTAGCTTTTAATTCATTGTCTGATTCCGAAAAAGCAGAAGGATGGGAATTATTATTTGATGGAAAATCAATTGAGGGTTGGCACAAATACGGAACTGATTCAATAGGAAAAGCTTGGGAAGTTAATGATCAATCTATCCATTTGAATGTTTCAGATAAAAAAGATTGGCAAGCAGCTAATGGTGGTGATATTATTTCAGCAAAAGAGTATAGTAATTTTCATTTAAAATTAGATTGGAAAGTAGCCAAAAATGGAAATAGTGGTATTATTTTTTATGTGCACGAAGATCCAAAAAAATATGAATTCCCTTGGATGACTGGTCCAGAAATGCAAGTTTTAGATAATAACGGACATCCTGATTCTAAAATTATTAAACACAGAGCAGGTGATTTATACGATTTAATAACTTCAAAAGAAACTGTAAAACCAGCCGAAGAATGGAATCATGCTGAAATCATTTCAAACAAAGGCAAACTTGAATTTTATCTAAATGATGAAAAAGTTCTAGAAACAACCATGTGGGATGATGCTTGGAAAAAAATGATAGCAGGCTCTAAATTCCATGAATTTCCTGGATTCGGCACCTATAAATCGGGTAAATTATGTTTGCAAGATCATGGTGATAAGATTTGGTTCAGAAACATAAAAATTAAAGAATTGAAATAAGAAATAAAATCCGAAGTCACATTCGGATTTTATTTTATTAAAAAGAAAAGTATGAGTTTATTTAAAAATATATTTGGAAGTTCTGATGAAGAAACAACCAATTCAAAATTAGATTGGAAACCATTAACTGATTTAGGTCAACTTGATGAAATTGTGGATTTGTCTAATGAAAAACCTGTTGCTATTTTCAAACATAGTACAAGATGTAGTATTAGCAGAATGGCTCTCAAACAGTTTGAAAACGAGTTTGATTTACAAGATAAAATAGCTATTTATTTCTTAGATTTATTGAATTACCGAGAAATTTCAAATGAAATTGCCAACCGTTTCAATGTAATGCATCAATCGCCACAAATTCTTTTGATTAAAAACGGAAAAGCCATTTACCACGATTCTCACAGCGATATCGAAGCTGCCATTTTAAAAAACTATTTATAAAATGAAAAAAAATATTTTAGGGTTGATGCTTTCTTTTTTGATTGCAAGTTGTTCAACTTCAAAACAAGCTACTTTTTTGGTTGGAACTTATACAGCAAATGCATCTCAAGGAATAAATGTTATTCAATTTGACACTAATTCAAAAGCAATTTCTATTCAAAATCTCATTCCAGGAATAGAAAATCCTTCATTTGTAATAACTAATAAAGGTAAGACAATTCTGGTCGCTGTTGAAGAAACTGCGAGTGAAACTGGTGGAAAAGTAACTTCGTATTCGTATGATTCTACTTCAAATAAATTTAAAAAGCTAAATTCCCTTTTTACCAAAGGAAATCACCCTTGTACAGTGACTTTCAGTCCAGATGAAAAGTATGTTATTGTTGGAAATTATTCAGGCGGAAATTTAGCTGTTTTTCCTATCGACCAACAAGGAAATCTTTCTGAAAACACTCAATTTATTCAATATGAAGGCAAAAGTGTGAATGCTGAGCGCCAAGAAAAACCGCATGTGCATTCAGTTGTTTTTCATCCTAAAGATAGTTTTCTTTTCGTAGCCGATTTAGGTCGCGATGCAATCGAAATGGTTCCTTTTGATGCCAATTCAAAAACATTTTTACAAATAGAAAATGCAATTTCGACCAAAGTGTCAAGTGGTTCTGGACCAAGACATTTGCTTTTTAACAAAGCAGGAAATACACTTTATGTAACCTACGAATTGACAAATGAAATAGGTGTTTTCAAATTTGAAGATAACCAATTGCAACACCAACAAACAATAGCATTAACCAAAACACCTACAAAAAGCGGTTCCGCAGCTGAATTGCGATTGAGCGACGACGGAAATTATTTGTACGCGACCGTTAGAGGAAACGATAATCAATTGGTTGTAATGAAAACAAATCAAGATAAAGATTTAGAAGTTATCCAAAGTATTGCAACAGGAAAAGCACCACGTAATTTTATTTTGACAAATGACCAAAAAAATATTCTAATTGCCAATCAAAATTCAGATAAAATAACCGTTTTTGATAGAGACACAAAATCAGGATTATTATCGCCAACTTCGAGCGAAATCAGCATTCCAAAACCAGTTTACTTGTTCAACTTTTAAAAAATAAAAAAACGCATCTGAAATTTCAAATGCGTTTACTTCTTACTTCTTAATTCTAAATTCTGAAATCTATCTTCTAAACTTATTTCTTCCCAAAATATCTTTTAGTTTCAGTTTCAAATCTTCTCCACAATCATAAACCATTTGTTCATTACTAGGAAACGGAACAGCTCTTTTATCAAAATAAGACATATAATCTGCGTCACAAGCATTTCTATCACCGTTATATTTAGAATAAATATTCTCAAAAACAAATTCACTTGCTAAAGGATAAGTATCGATTAATTGGTTTGACTTGAAATCAATATAATCTACTTTGGCAGTAACTTGAGCCGATTTGAATTGTCTTGATTCGTAAATTGTAGCTCTAATTGTTTTCATGTTGTCAACCATAACCACATTTCCTTTGTCGTCTTTTACTTGTTGACCTTGAGCGTTTAAAAGAGGTTTGGTTCCGTCTTTTACTTGCTTTTCTTTGATGATTTCTTTCTCTTTTATTTGTTCAGGAGAAATATTGATTTGTCTAAAATTCACAATCAAACCATAATCATAAACAATACCTTTAACTTTATTACTTTGATAAACCGTCCATTTGTCATTCAAACCATAAGTGCTAAAATCTAACAAATCGTTTTCCAATCTTACAGGAATTACCATGTTGGTCTCGTTTTTGGTATAAACACTTACGTAGTCAGTTCCTTTTTGTTTGGCTTGGTCTATCAAAGAAGCAACATCTTTATAATTCGGATTCAAGCTATTCAGATATACCAGATCGTCATAAGCACGACGGAAATTCATTTTGTCTTTTGTTGCCAAAAGTCCTTTTGAATTATCATATAAATGTTTGGCTAATGCATTTTTGCTACTAACAATTTGATCGGAATAATCTTCAAATGGAAAAATTGCATTTCTGCCTTCTTTTAACAATTTCAATGGCAATAATGGTTTTATCAATTCCTGACGACTATTGAGCTGCAAATAAGCATTGTAAATCTTCTCAGTATTACTTGGACTCGCATCTTTAAACCACATGTTTATATTTTGCAAATCGCGTTCTTTCACCTTAGCAAATGCTTCTTCTAATAAATAAATATAGTCTTGTTTTCCTTTGGCGTCTTTTCTATTTTTCAAGTTTTCGACAGCTGTTTCAATAGCAGCATCATAATCACCAGAAGTCAATGATTCTCTAGTCTGGCGAACACCACACGAAAGAATAAACAAAGTAAGAGTAATAAAAAGTAACGTTTTTTTCATAGATTTTTTAATTTTTATTTAGGAGCTATTTCCAGCTATCCGCTCTATCTTTGTCTTTTTAAAGAAAAAAGACAAAGGATGCCGCTACTATCTGGGCTAGGGCTTTACGGTAACTAGTCATTCCAGAGGAATCTTATCAAGTTAATATACTATTTCCTAACAAACGGCGGCAACAATTTACTCACAACATCACCAAAACCAATTCGTACCGAACTATTTTGACAATATCCTTTCATGATTACCGTATCGTTATCATTTATAAATTTACGTTCGCTACCATCTTTCATCTTTATAGGATTTTTGCCACTCCAAGTAAGTTCTAGCATCGAACCATAACTGTCTTCTGTTGGTCCAGAAATCGTTCCCGAACCCATCATATCACCAGAATTCACTCTACATCCATTAGAAGTATGATGCGCCAATTGCTGACACATAGACCAATACATATATTTAAAGTTTGATTTACTGACCAAAGTTGGTTCCACATTTTCAGGCTCAATATAAACTTCTAAATTAATATCAAAAGCATGTTTCCCTTTTTGTTGTAGGTAAGGAAGCGGTGTTGGCTCTTGATTTGGCCCTTTAGTTCTAAATGGTTCTAAAGCATCCATCGTAACTATCCATGGAGAAATTGAAGAAGCGAAGTTTTTTGCTAAGAACGGTCCAAGTGGCACATATTCCCATTTTTGGATATCTCTTGCGCTCCAATCGTTTAGCAAAACCATTCCAAAAATATAATCTTCTGCTTCATTTATAGGAATGTTTTCTCCCATAATATTTGCATCAGTTGTTATAAAAGCAGTTTCTAGTTCAAAATCTATAGATTGTGAAGGCCCAAAAACAGGTGTCGATTGTCCATTTGGCAAGGTTTGTCCCATTGGACGATGCACAGGAATTCCGCTAGGAACAATTGTAGAACTTCTGCCATGATAGCCAACCGGAATGTGAAGCCAATTCGGTAACAAAGCATTTTCAGGATCACGGAACATTTTTCCAACATTGGTTGCATGTTCTTTACTACTATAAAAATCGGTGTAATCGCCAATTTGAACAGGCAAAAGCATCTCTATTAACTTCACATTAAAGATTACAACGTCTCGATGTGCTTTGTTATCTCTAAGTTTTGGGTTATTCTCTTCAAAAAGCTCCGACAATCGATTTCTAACCAAACGCCATGTTTTTTTTCCGTCAGAAATAAAATCATTTAACGTGTCTTGCATAAACATATCGTCGGTCAATTCGATTCCTTCAAAGTAACCTAATTGTTGCAATGCTCCCATATCAATGGCGCAATCTCCAATTCTTGTTCCTATTGTGATAACATCATCTTTGGTTATAAAAACTCCAAAAGGAATATTCTGTATAGGGAAATCACTATTTTCAGGTACATGTATCCACGATTTTCTGTTAGGGTCATTGGCTAGATTTGGCATATTTTTTATTGTTGATTTGTTGTTGAAAAATTAGTAATCAAATATATCATTTAGAATTTATTTGACAAACATATTTCGTAATTTTGAAAAGTTTTTAACGAAAATCTATAAAAATGCAACGCGACGAACAAATTTTTGATTTAATTCTTGACGAACAAGACAGACAAATTCATGGTATTGAGCTTATTGCTTCAGAGAACTTTGTAAGCGACCAAGTAATGGAAGCAGCAGGTTCATGCCTAACTAATAAATATGCCGAAGGTTATCCTGGAAAAAGATATTATGGTGGCTGTGAAGTAGTTGATATTGTAGAACAAATCGCTATTGATAGAGCAAAAGCTTTATTTGGTGCTGAGTATGTAAACGTACAACCACATTCTGGTTCGCAAGCCAATACAGCTGTTTTTGCAGCTTGTTTAAAACCTGGTGACAAGATTTTAGGATTTGATTTGTCTCATGGTGGACATTTAACACACGGTTCTCCAGTAAACTTTTCTGGTAAATTGTACACACCAAGTTTTTATGGTGTTGAGCCTGAAACTGGACAATTTGACTATGACAAAATTCAAGCAATTGCTACCAAAGAGCAACCAAAAATGATTATTGCTGGAGCTTCTGCCTATTCACGCGATATGGATTTTAAACGTTTTAGAGAGATTGCCGATTCAGTAGGAGCATTGTTATTAGCTGATATTTCGCATCCAGCAGGATTGATTGCTAAAGGCTTGATGAACGATCCAATTCCGCATTGTCATATTGTTACAACAACTACTCATAAAACCCTTCGTGGACCACGTGGTGGAATGATTATGATGGGCAAAGATTTTGAAAATCCTTGGGGTTTAACCACACCAAAAGGCGAAATCAGAATGATGTCACATATTTTAGATATGTCGGTTTTCCCAGGTAATCAAGGTGGTCCATTGATGCATATTATTGCTGCTAAAGCAGTCGCATTTGGAGAATGTCTAAGCGATGAGTTTTTTAGATATGCTGTTCAAGTGCAGAAAAATGCAAAAGCAATGGCGGAAGCTTTCGTAAAAAGAGGCTACAATATCATTTCTGGCGGAACTGATAACCACATGATGCTAATTGATTTGAGAAACAAAAATATTTCTGGTAAAGAAGCCGAAAATGCTTTGGTTAAAGCCGAAATTACAGTAAATAAAAACATGGTGCCTTTTGACGATAAATCTCCATTTGTTACATCAGGAATTAGAGTTGGAACACCTGCTATCACAACACGTGGTTTGGTTGAAGAAGATATGGAAACCATCGTAGCATTTATCGATAGAGTACTTATGAATCACACAGACGAAACCATAATTGAAGAAGTGGCAACCGAGGTAAACGAAATGATGAGCGAAAGGGCTATGTTTGTTTTCTAAAAAGAAATTTTAAAATACTAAAAATCCCAAGTTTGTAGCTTGGGATTTTTTTTAGATTAATATATTTTTATTTGCTAAATCTGTGAAGTGTTTAATTCATTGCTGTTAATAGAATGGATACAACTATTTGATGCGTTAGACCTGTAAAGTTAAAACACCCCAAAGTGAATTGAATAAAAACTAGTAAAATCAAACTATTCAATCCATTTTTTTGTTGTGATGTAAGTGAGTATTTTTTGCTTTTTAAAAATAAAAGTAATAGTAAACCAACAACATACGTCATTGTTCTGTGAATAAATTGTACGCCACTTTTTCCTATTGTAAATCGGAGTAACCACGAATCTTTTTCTAATGCAATACTTTCATGAATAAATTGTCTAAAAATCCGGGGAAACATTTATTTTGCTAGTGCTTAAGGAGTTGTAGTTTTGGTTTAATGAAACATGTAACAAAAAAATGTTACAAATTTTATAATTAAAGTGTTTGAAATTGAGTAAAATTGTATAGATTTACTTACCAATACTTTACATTATGAAAAAAGCCATTTTACTTTTCCTTTTTTTCGTTTTTCGTTTTTCTTATGGGCAAAACGAAAAAAACATTGATTCTTTGAAAAAAGTCATTTCTTCTAAAATTTCTAAGGATGAAAAAGCGGTTGCTTACCATACTTTGCTTCAAATAACTTTGAATACCGATTTTGAAATATCAAAAAAGTATATTAAAGAACTTTACGCCCTAAATAATGATAATTCTTGCCCAAAATGTGAAGTTTTAGGAGATTTGAATCAAGGTTATTTTTATTATTTAAATAATGAAAATAAAAACTCAATTTTATTCTATGAAAAGTCTGCAAAAAAAGCGTTAAAGATTAAAGATTTTGAAAACTATGAGGCTGCAAAAATGCAACTTATACAGACATTTTTAAATACAAGCGATATTGTAAATGGTGAGAAAGAGTTGAATGATCTTTTAGACTTTAAAAAAGTAAATAATTTAAAAAAAAACACAGAATATGTTTATTATCTTTTAGGTCAGTTGAATATTATTAAGTCATTTAATAACACAGCTATAGAATATTTTTTACTAGCAGAGAAGAAGATGATTGAGAATAAGTCTAAAGACCTTGCTTTTAAAATTACTAACAATACCATGATTTGTACAATGTATGCAAATCTTAAAAGTTTCGATAAAGCTAGAGAATATAATAACAAAGCCTTGATTATTGCTAATGAAACAAAGGATGTTTATGAAATAACCAAAGTAAATCTTTATAGAGGTTTTTTGGAAACATCTGCTAAGAATTATGCAATTGCTCAAAAACACCTCCAAAAAGCTTATGACTTTTATAAAGAAAATGGTAATAAAATGTATGAAAGTTCTTCGGCTCAATTTTTAGGAAAAGTGTATTATCAATTAAAAGATTATCCTAAGTCGTTAACGTATTCAAATATTGCAATTGATTTTTTTTCAAAAAATAATCAAAATAGTGATTACGCGAGAGCAATAGTTAATCGAGCAAAAGTGATGATAAACAATAATAATCTTGAAAGTGCTAGACAAGATATTAATATAGCAAAGTCATTAATAAAGCCTGATTCTAAAGATTATATAGAAGTTCTCGATGCCGAAATTGATTATTTCAAAAAGACTAATAATATAAATGATGCAATAAAGTTTATTGATTTGAGGGATTCATTAGTTCAAGTTAAAGAGTCTAAATCAAATAAAAACAGTCTGAACGAAGTTGAAGCTAAATACCAAACAAAACAAAAAGAACAACAAATCAAACTTTTATCTGCACAAAACGAACTTGCTGCTAAACAAAAATACATTTACATTGCTTTATTAGGTTTATTAGCCATTATTGGAGGAAGTTTATTTTACGGCTATCGCAACAAAATAAAAACAGCACAAAAACTAAATGAACTAAACGAACTAAAATCAAGATTTTTTGCTAATATTTCACACGAATTCAGAACACCGTTAACTTTGATAAAAAGTCCGGTGCAAAGTTTACAATCCGAAATTACTAATGAAAGTCAGAAAAGTAAATTAGATTTGATTGATAAAAATTCTAATAGAATGTTAGATTTAGTCGATCAACTTTTGGAACTTTCCAAACTAGATAGTGGAAAATTGCAGCTTATTTTAAAAGAAGGAAACATAGCTACTTTCTTGAACTCTTTGGTTGATTCATTTACTTTTCAAGCCAAAGAAAACAAACTTTCATTTACTTCGACAATCGAAAAAAATACAGAAAACCATCATTTTGATAAAGATGTGATTGAAAAAATAGTCACCAATTTACTTTCAAATGCTATTAAATATACAGATGAAAATGAAAAAGTTAGTTTTGATTCTAAAATAGAAAACAATCAATTGCAGTTGGTGGTTTCCAATTCGGGTTCTGAAATAAAAAAAGAAGATTTGCCAAAACTTTTTGAACGTTTTTATCAGAAAAAAGAAAACCATCAAGGTGTTGGTATCGGATTAGCTTTGGTAAAAGAATTGGTCGAATTATATAAAGGAAAAATTGAAACCAATGTTGAAAATGGTATTTTGAGTTTTGCGGTTTCATTACCATTAGAAAAAGCAAATGAAAATGCGATTGTAGTCACCAAAGAAGTTCCAAAGGCAATTATTTCGGAAGAAAATAAAAACGAAAACGAACTTCCAATTCTATTGATAGTTGATGACAATCAAGATGTTAGAATGGTTTTGAAAGATATTTTTAAAAGCAATTATCAAATTCTAGAAGCCGAAGATGGCGAACAAGCGCTAAAAATTGCCAAAAAAGAAATTCCAGATTGCATAATTAGTGATGTAATGATGCCAAAAATGGACGGATTTGAATTTACTAAACAAATAAAAAACAACGAATTAACATCGTTTATTCCAGTAATATTACTAACAGCAAGAACAACAGATGAAGCACATTTGGAAGGTTTGAAAAGTACAGCAGATGCCTATTTGACCAAACCATTTAACAACGAAATTGTAAAAGAAACAGTAAATCAGTTGATTGCTGAACGAAAAAAACTGCATCAACGTTATAGTCAAGAACTAGTTTTGCGACCTGTTGATATTGTAATCAATTCGGTTGACGAAAAATTTATAGAAAAATTACAAGTTATATTAGACAAAGAATTATCAAATTCCGAGTTTAGTTCAGAAGATTTTGCAGCAGCTGTTGGCATGAGCCGTATGCAATTGCACCGCAAACTAAAATCATTACTTGGTGTTTCATCAACAGAATTTTTAAGAAACGAACGATTGAAAGTTGCCACCGAATTACTCAAAAAAGGAAATGGAAATATTTCAGATGTTGCTTATGCAGTCGGATTTAATGATGTATCGTATTTTTCTAAATGTTTTAAAGAAGTTCATGGTTGTAGTCCAACTGAATACATAGAAAAATAAACTCAATTTTTTCAAATTTTAAAATCAAAGCCAAAAGCTTTGATTTTTTTTTGGTTCTAAGCCATTGATTTTACTGGCTTGTAACATCATGTTACAATAGTTATAACTGTTGTTACAATACTCACAATGATTGTTTTTGGTTCTATGCAACTTTGCCTTGTTGAACAATTAAAAACAATAATTATGAAATCGAAGATTCACGAATACAAAAAAAAACGACTCCTTGTGAGTAAATTAAATCTTTTACTTTTTTTACTTTCTTGTTTTCTTATTCCAAATGTGCATTCGCAAAATGCAGTTGTTGCTTCTGGTGGTGATGCAACAGGAACAGGTGGGAAGGTCAGTTATTCAGTAGGGCAAATTGCTTATACTTATGCTAGTGGTACAAATGGTTCTGTAAATCAAGGTGTGCAACAACCTTTTGAAATCTCTACACTTGGAAACGACAATTTTCCAAACATTGTTTTGGAAATGAGTGTTTATCCAAATCCAACAGCAAATAATGTAACCTTAAAAATTTCTGATTTTTCGACTGAAAATTTGAGTTATCAACTATTTGATATTGCAGGGAAACAAATTTTAAGCGAACAAGTTGCTAACTCTGTTACTGAAATTAATATGGACAATTTGAATTCTGCCATTTATTTCTTGATCATAAACAACCAAAACAAAATAATCAAAACTTTCAAAATCATTAAAAATTAATAAATATGAAAACAAATACAAAATTACTCGTCATTTTTCTATTCTCTTTTTTCAGTTCTATATGTTCTAACGCGCAAGTAGTTTCAGGAATGAATTATCAAGCAGTTATCAGAAATTCTAGCAATGCACTGGTGGCAAATGCAACAGTTGGAGTAAAAATTAGTATTCTGCAAGGCAGCGCATCTGGTGCAATTGTTTTTTCAGAAAGTCATACAACAACAACCAATGCTAATGGTTTAGCAACTATAGTAATAGGAACTGGAACGCCTTTACTTGGTACATTTTTTACTATTGATTGGCTTTCTGGATTGCATTATATCAAAACAGATACTGATCCAACTGGTGGTGCGAACTATACTATTACCAACACAAGTCAATTAAACACTGTTCCGTATTCGCAATTTGCCGAAAATGCGCTTTATGCTTCTTACAGTGGCGATTCATGGAGAAAAACGGGAAACACAGTCGATTTGAACACCGATTTTATAGGATCTACCAATGATGTTGATGTGGTTTTTAAAAGAAATAATATAAAATCTGGACTGATTGGGCAAAATAAAATCGCATTAGGACGAGGTGCGTTAGGATTAAATTCAGGCAATTTTAATGTGGCTCTTGGACCTGATGCCTTAGCATTTAATACCGGAAGTTTTAACATAGCAACTGGTTTCGAATCGCAATACGTGAATTCTATTGGACAAGGTAATTCAAGCTACGGGCATGGTTCTTTAAGAAACAATAGCACAGAGAGTTATAACACTGCTATTGGATATCAAGCACTAAGAAATACAACTGGTGGACAAAACACTGCAATTGGTTGGAGTGCTTTAGAAAACCTTACAACTGGTGGCGGTAACATTGCCATTGGAAAATTGACAAATGTTCCATCATCAACGACAAATAACCAATTGTCAATAGGAAACGTTATTTACGGTACCAATATGGGAACTACTGCAACCGGTACAATTGGAATTGGTGTGCCAGTTCCAACTGAAAGATTGGAAGTTGATGGGAAAACCAAAACTACCAATTTGCAAGTAACTGCTGGTGCTGGAATAAATAAAGTATTAACATCTGATGCTACTGGAAATGCAACTTGGCAAAATTCAAATAAAAATACCGGAGTACATGTTACTAAAACAGCTATTCAGGTTATATCAAATGGTACTGATACCAAAATCGACTTTAATAACGAAGTAACAGATGATGGCAATGCATTTGATATAGCACCCGATGAATGGACAATTTCATCAGATGGATTTTATCATATTTATGCTACTGCTAGTTTTATTTCAACTTTTCTAACAGCAAATAGAGTTGAAATACTTATCACCGTAAACGGAATTATAAATAAAATTTCAAAATCATCATTATCAAGTGACGAAAGTATTGATATATCAGCCGACCTCAGATTATTTGCAAACGACAAAGTTACAATTCAAATTTATCAAAATTCAGGATCAAATGCTACACTAGCTAATAACCCGCAAAGAGTTTATTTCACAGGTTACAAAATTTATTAAAAATAACAATCATAAAATGAAAAACTTAAAAACAATCTCAGTTCTATTTTCTATTTTCTTTTCACTAATGTCTAATGCACAATCTGAAAAAGGGTTTTACGCAAGTATCAATTCTGGCTACAATATAGGCATAGGAAATGTAGATTATTATCAGGCTATGATAGTAGGAATGGTTAGTTCAAACGAAACTTCTGCTACAACTAATACAACAGAACTTGTAAAAGCAAATTTGGGAAAAGGATTGAATGTAGGCGTCAATTTTGGTTATATGTTTACTAAAAACATGGGGTTTGAATTGGGCGGAAATTACCTTTTGGGTGGAGAAATTAAGGCTTCAAATACTAGTTATACAGGTAATTATAGTAACAGTGAAATTTCTGCAAAAATGATTCAAATAAAACCAACACTTGTTTTTAGAAGCGGTTTTGACAAACTTAATCCGTATGCAAAAGTCGGAATGGTCATTGGTTCTGGTAAAATTACTAACACTCAAGATGATAAAAACGGTGCGAATTTTTCAACCCAAACAGTAGAGCTTGATGGCGGCATGCCAATTGGTTTTCACGCAAGTTTAGGTACACTTTATAAATTAACCGATAAACTATCCTTGTTTGGAGAATTGAATTTAATCAGCCTTCATTATGCTCCAAAGAAAGGACATATTACAGAAGCAACAGAAAACGGAGTTGACCAATTACCATCATTGACTGTTGAACAAAAAGAGATTGAATTTATTGCCTCTTTTACCGAAACCGGTGCACCATCTAATCCAAATGAACCTTCTAAAAACCCATTAATTGATTTTTCATTCAGCAGTTTTGGGTTAAATATAGGGTTACAATATCAATTTTAAAAAATAATAATTAAAAAAAATAATATGAAAACACAATTAAAAAAAATCGCAATTTTATTTATCTCATTACTAGCAATTTCTTGTAGCAAAGATGATGACAACTTAACACCAAATCCTACACCAGTAGTTTACCAAGAAGAAAATTTCTTGAACACCTTCTTATCAACTTCAGGATTAGATCAAGTTGTTCAAACTATATCTGATGAGAATTACAGTTTAATAGAATACTTAGAGTTTTCTGCAACTCAAAAAGGAAAAATTACCAGTTTATCTTTTAAAGTCCCTGCTACAACTACTCTAAACTCTGTAATTCTAAGAATTGTTGATGCTGAAACAGGTTCACTTGTTAAAGAAATTTCTACAAGTTCGAGTGATTATACAGCCGGAACGATTAAAACGGTTACAGTATCTCCAGCTATTGAATTAACAAAAGATAAAAAATACAGAATAGGAATGGTTTCCAAAAGCACTTATGAAAGAAAAAGAAGTAATTCTGCTGATGTAGCATATCCTATTCAAGTGGGTAACATCAAACTTTGGGGATTTTCAGAAACTGATATTAATACGTCAGTAAACACAAATAACCCAGGATATTACTACGGAGATTTCAGTTTTACATTTTTACGTACGGAATAAATATAATTGAGTTTTGTTTAGTTTTTATGAAAATAAGACTTGGTTATAGTTAGCTAAGTCTTATTTGGAAACTAAAAAAATAAATCTAAAAAAATAATACTATGAAAAAAATAATTACACTATTGGTTTTTGCTTTGTTTTTTATAAAAAGCAATGCACAATGTTACACAAGTATTTCTGCTGGATTTAAGCATGTTCTTGCGATTAAATCTAACGGAACATTATGGGCTTGGGGCGATAATAACTATGGAACTCTTGGAAACGGGAATACAATCAACAGCCCAAACGCAATTCAAATTGGAACTGATACTGATTGGACATATGTTGCAGCCGGCGATACACATTCTTTTGGCATAAAAACCAATGGTACATTGTGGGCTTGGGGCGATAATGCATTTGGTCAACTAGGAAATAATTCACTGATCGCTAGCTATGTACCAATACAAATAGGGACTGCAACTAATTGGGAAAGTGTTTCAACTGGCGGAATACACTCATTAGGAATTCAAACTGATGGAACACTTTGGGCATGGGGCAACAACGTGCAAGGACAATTAGGTGATGGTAGCGCAGTAAGTAAGTTGGTACCCACAAGAATTGGAACTGATAATGATTGGTTAGCAGCTACTGCTGGATATGTTCATTCAATTGGTATAAAATCAGATGGTTCAATACGAGCTTGGGGTAAAAATGATGTCGGACAATTAGGTGATGGTACCTTTATTATTAAGTATGTTCCAACTCTTATTAATTCTTCTCTTCCTTTTCTGAAAGTTAAAGCCGGAAGATTACATACACTTGCAATTAAAACTGATGGATCATTATGGGCATGGGGAGATAATAGTCAAAAACAACTTGGTGATAATACAACAATAACAAGAAATACTCCAACCCAAATTGGATCCGATATAAACTGGTATGACATTTCTGCTGGTGGTTTTCATTCGGTTGCTCAAAAAGGTACTGCTACAATTTGGACTTGGGGAGCAAATGGATATGGGCAACTTGGCGATGGAACTTTAGTATCTAAGAGTATTCCAACTCAACTAGGAACAGCAACCAATTGGTCATTTATTATGGCAGGTGGTTATTATTCCCTTGCAAAATCAACGGGTTCTTTTTTTTGGAATTATATCAGAACATGGGGATTGAACGATGATGGACAACTAGGAGATGGAACTTTGGTCAATAAATCGGTGCCAACATTAATAAATAGCTGCAACCCATTAATTCTTGCAAACGAAAGTTTTGACAAAACTAAATTCACAATTTATCCAAATCCAGCTGATGATTTTATTACTATTCAAAATGATGACAATTTGAAAATTGATAATCTCACCATTTATGATATTTCTGGTAAAAAAATTCTTGAAGAAAACCAAAATACAACTTCAATAAATATTCAAAATCTTCAAGCCGGATTGTACTTTTTGCAAATCACATCTGAAGGCAGAACAAGTCAAACTAAATTCATTAAACAATAGAAATAAAAATTATGAAAAATTTAAAAAACACAATCGCAAAAGTAATGCTAGTAACATTCACAATTTTCTCAATTTCTGTAACCACTTCTTGTGCGCCAGACGATGGTAAAGATGGAACTAATGGTAAAGACGGTACAAACGGTATAAATGGAATTGATGGTACTAACGGCACAAATGGCACAAACGGCACAAATGGTACAAACGGCACAAATGGTACAAACGGTAATGCAAATGTAATAGCTTCTAACTGGATAGATGCAAATTGGGGATTGCGTAATGAATCAACTTGGAAAGAAATGGTAATACCAGTTCCTGAAGTTTCAAATACAGTCCTATCCAACAATTGTTTAGTAATGGTATATGCTAAACAATGGGGTACATCATCTATATACACACTGCCTTCTTCAGGTAGATGGTCAAATGTTAAGTATAATTATTCTTTTGGTAATAATGGTGTAGCAGTACAAGGTATTATTTTAGAAATTATTTCTACTGATGGAGTTGCGTTAACTGAATATCAGGCTGATGCGTATAGAGGAAATCGATTTAGATATGTAATAATTCCTGAAGGTGGTGCAGGTCGTGGAATTGCAAAACCTGATTTTTCAAAAATGTCTTACCAAGAAATCTGCACAATGTTTAATATTTCTCAATAATTAATTAAAAATAACAAAAACATGAAAACACTTTTAAAAACATTCGCAATTTTATTCATTTCATTAGTAACAACTTCTTGTAATAATGACGATGATGATAATTCAACAAACCAAATACCAAGCACAAGCACTGATTTTATTAGATGCAAAATTGATGGTGTCGCTTTTGAAGCAACTGGAGCAAATATAATAGCAGACCAAAATGAAATTGCTTTCAACATGAATAGTGATGTAAGAAGCGGAGGAATCGGGATGGATTTTTCTTTTTTCGGACAAGCAGCCGTTGGAACATACACCGTTAATCCATCAAATTTAACTTCAGTTGGACGTTTGCAATACAGAAGTCCAGATATTTATTCCACTGGTGTTTGCGCTGGTTCAAACGGAACATTGATTATTACATCCAAAAATGGAAACACCATTGAAGGAACTTTCAACTTTTCAGGAAAAAAAATAGCTCTTTGTGGCGAACCTGCAAAAGTGATTACAGAAGGAACTTTTAGAATTACACTTTTATAACTAATTAATTAAAAAAATTATGAAAACACTTTTAAAAATATTCGCAATCCTATTTATTTCATTACTAACATTTTCTTGTAATAATAATGATGATGACAATTCAGGCACACCAGTAGCAGACAATTTAATAGGTACTTGGCAATACAAATCGGTTTCTGGATCATTCACATCACCAGCAGGAACATTTCCTATGACTTGTATTAATACTACTGGTACCATTACGCTCAACGCTAATCTAACTTATTCTATGTCAAATGTAAGTTCAGCATGTCAAAGCGGAAAACTTGATTTACCACTTGCTATTGCGGCAAATTCTGGAACATATACCCGAAACAACACATCATTAGTTACAACACCAAGTAGCGGAACAGCATTTAATATGACCATTGAAGAGCTAACTAGCAACCGCATGAAGATGAGGTTAATTCAGACTATTGCTGCTTCTGTTTCTACAAATGTTGTTTACACTTTAGAAAAATAACTTTATAAAAAAGAAAATCATGAAAACATTAAAAAAAATATTCGCAATTCTATTCATTTCAATAGTAACAATTTCGTGCAGTAATGACGATGATAATTCAGGAACTCCAACACCAACACCAAACTATTTTTTCAAAGCAAAAATTGACGGAGTTCAATATGAAACGGATGCTGCATTTAGAGTTTTATCTAGTAGCAACGCTGATAGAATTAAGATCACTTCAGTTTTATCAGATAATAGAAATTTTGAATTAGAAATAGATAGTCCAACAGGAATAGGCACTTATACTTATCCTATGCCTTCAGGGGTAGATTATGTTTTAAGAATGGAGTATGGCGATGCAACTTCTGCAACTGCACTTTGGAGAACAGGTGCTTGCTCAGGAACAACAGGAACTTTGACAATTACAGCATTATCTGCTACTGAAGTTTCAGGGAATTTTTCATTTACAGGAAAAAGAACTTCATTTTGTTCAGATCCTGCTAAACTAATAACTGAAGGATCTTTTAAATCTGGAATAACTCAATAATAATGAAAACATCTTTAAAAAATGTATTTTTTCTTTTTTCTGTTTTCTTTTCTCTAAATGGAAACGCACAATTCTTAGAAAAATTAGCAAAAAAAGCTGAAAAAGCTTCTGAAAGAGCAGTAGAAAGAAAAATCGAACAAAAGGCAACCAAAACCACTAATGATGGTATGGATGAAGTTTTGAACAATAAAAAGAAAACTTCTAAAACAACTACTTCTTCATCAAATGAATCAAATTCTAAAACAAAGGTTTCAAAGAAAGATTCCGATTTTAGTGCAGGTTCAAAAGTACTTTTTGAAGAAAAATTTAATAACGATGCAATTGGCGATTTTCCTGTAAATTGGTTTACCAACAGCAGTGGCGAAATTGTAACTTTTGAGGGCGATTCAAAAAAATGGCTTCAAGTTTCTGACAAAGGAAGTTTTTCACCATTGAATGTGTCAAAATTGCCAGAAAATTTCACTTTTGAGTTTGATGTAGCCACAACCGACAATTTCAATTTTTATTCAACAGCTCTAAATGTTGTTTTTACTGAAAAAACTTCCAAAGTTGACAATGTTTGGAACACCGTTTTTAAACGAAAAGAAGCAATGATTTTTAGTATTCATCCAGCAAATTCATTAGCAGGAACAGTTGGTGGCAGCAGTATTTCGGTAATTTCTGAAAAGAAAGAAATTATGAAAAATAAAGTAGAAGTTTCCAATTTTAACAAAAATAATAATTCAGTTAGAGTTCAAGTTTGGCGTCAGAAAAATCGTTTCAGAATGTATGTTGATGGCAAGAAATATTGGGATTTACCAACTGCATTTGGTGACGCCAATTACAACCAAATCATCTTTTTTATTGGAACCTACAAAAAAACAACCGACAAGTTTTTTATTTCAAATCTTAAACTTGCAGAAGCTGGAGCAGATACAAGACATAAATTGATTGAAACTGGAAGTTTTACAACAAATGAAATTTTATTTGATACTAACAAAGCAACGATAAAAGCATCAAGTAAAAAAGTTTTGGATGAATTAGGTAAAGCTCTAACAGAAAATCCATCGGTCAGAATAAACATTACTGGCCATACTGATAGTGATGGAAGCGAAAAAGATAATCAAAAATTATCTGAAAAAAGAGCTGAAGCTGTTGCCAATTATTTTGCTTCAAATTATGGAATCGCAAAATCCAGATTTGAAACTAGCGGAAAAGGTGAATCTGAACCATTAACCGATACTAATTCGGAAGAAGATAAAAAACAAAATCGAAGAGTAGAATTTGTGGTAATTCAGTAATTGTTTCAAATTGTAAGATATGTGTAAAAAGCCAATAAAATATGAATCAAAAATAGAAGAACTTCCTTCTAATAAAATTTATATAAATGTAAATAATATGAAAGAAGGAAACTATGAATTGAATATTGTGCATAAAAACATTTTGATAAAAAAAACAACTTTTAAAAAGAAATAAATTAATATGAAAAAATCAATTTTAAAACCAATTTTAGCATTTTTTATGCTTTCAGTAAGTCTAACATCTTGTGATAGAGATGATGATACACCAGCACCAGTTGTCGAACCTGCCATTTTTGAATATGCCGAAGGTGGCGAACCGTCAATGAGCACGGTTACAAATCCGTTTGCAAATGCTTCAACCCAAACAATATTTGGAAATAATGGTAGTACAAATGTTGTTGAAATAAAACTAAATACACTAGTTGTGGGTGTTTATGAAATTGGCAGTCTAAACACTTTCAAATACACAAGACCTGGTCAAACTAGTGTATGGACAGCAATATCGGGAAGAATCACTATTCTTGAAGTCAATGGTAATAAAATATCAGGAACTTTTAATTTAACTGCTGGTGATAGTGATTTGGGTATTAACTCAGTTTCGGGCAGTTTTAAAAGGGTTACTGTTAATCCTTAATCGAAATATTTTAGTTAGTTTGTTTTTTATAAAGAAAAACGCATCCGGTTTTAATCGAATGCGTTTTTTGATTTTAAGAAACTTTGAAATTTAAGCAATCTCAATCAAACGTTTTGGTTTAGGCAATGCTTCTTCTCTTTTTGGTAGCGTTACGTGTAAAACACCATTTTCGTATGTTGCATTGATAGAATCAGCATTTACGCTTTCAGGCAAAGTAAAAGCTCTTCTAAAAGAAGAATAACTAAATTCTCTGCGAGTGTATTTTCCTTGATTGTCTTTCTCTTCTTTTTCAGTTTTTTCTTCAGAAGAAATGGTCAAGACATTGTGGTCAATTTCAATATTAAAATCTTCTTTTACTTTTCCTGGTGCAGCTAGTTCGATTCCGAAATTTGTATCGGTTTCTTTGATGTTAACAGCAGGAACATTTGCATTGAAATTTTGCATTCCGCCTAACCAATCAGGTTTTAATAATTCATCAATAATTGATGGAAATGGTACTGTGTTTCTTTTTATTAAGTTCATAGTTGTGATTATTTAAATTAAACATTTTTTTAATTACAACTACCCAAAAACAAATTATGTACCAATGCAATTTTTAAGTCAAATTGACATTTTTAGAATAGAATTTAAACTTGAAAAATGAAATTTTGACCACTTTAACAATTTGTTAACTGACTAATTTTCAGTTGTATTGTTCCTGAAAAACTTCCAATAGAAAGTCAGGATGAACCATTCTAGTTGGTGAATTCTCCATTGCTTTTAAAACACGTTTTATAGCAAATGGGTTTAATCCCATATTGATTCCGATTTCGTTAATCTTGATTTCTTCACGTTCATGTAAAACACCATCACAATGCATCAATAATGCCAAACGGTAAAATTGCTGAATTCGTTCAAACTCACTTTTTATAATTTCACTTCGATGTTCTTCATGAAAAAGTTGTTTTAGTTCATCATTGCTAATGCCTAATTCCACAGCAACAATTGATAAAAACATATATTCTCTTTCGTGTAATTCACCATCTACAATTGCAAATGCAATCATGTCCGATAATAAACTTATTTTTTCTTCTTTTGTATGCATCAAAATGATTATTTTTAGCTAAAATATAATTTTTTGTTAATTTTTAAAAATTTATTCGCTTGAAATTCATTTTATCACTTTTACTATTTACTTTTTTTGGTTCATCAATGGCTCAAGAAAGCACTGCTAGCAAGCAAGTTTCATCTTTTACGATAGAAGCACCACAACTAAAAGCTTCTAAGAAAATTTGGCTGTATTTGCCTAAGAATTACGCCACTTCAAAGAAAAAATATCCTGTGATTTATATGCACGATGGACAAAATTTATTTGATGCCAAAACTTCCTATGTTGGCGAATGGAATGTTGATGAAACACTAGACAGTTTAAATGCACAAGTAATTGTAGTTGGAATTGAGCATGGTGGCGAAAAAAGAATGGAAGAATTATCAGCTTATAAAAATGAAAAATACGGCGGTGGCAATGCTGATAATTACCTTGATTTTATAGTAAACACATTAAAGTCACATATCGATAAAAACTACAGAACCAAAGCAAATGCCAACAATACCTGTCTTTTCGGAAGTTCACTTGGCGGATTGGTTTCATTTTATGGTGCTATTAAATATCCTGAAGTTTTTGGTAAAATTGGATGTTTTTCGCCAGCTTTTTGGTTTAATAGAAACGAAATGTTGGCTTTAATGGAAAACACAAACGAGTTCAAAACTAAAGTCTATTTTTTATGTGGAGACAACGAAGGCGATGATGATATTGTAAAAGATATTAATAATGTTGAAAGTTGGGTAAATTCCAAACGATGTGAATGCAAGAAGTTGAACAAAAAAGTAATTGTAAAAAATGGTCAACACAACGAAAAATTATGGCGTGAAGGTTTCAAAAAAGCGTACCTTTGGCTGTTTTAAAACGGTATAATGTAACATTGTATGTTGTATACTGAAAAGTGTAAATTACAATAATACATTATACAACAATACAGTAATCAATAAAAAAATGAACAACAACGATATTTTCAAAAAACTACGTGTGGCTTTAATGCTTCGAGATGACCAAATAGTTGATATTTTGCAATTAGTCGATTTCAGAATTACAAAATCAGAATTGGGTGCCTTTTTTCGTGATGAAAAACATGAGAATTTCATGGAATGTGGCGATCAGGTTTTGCGCAATTTTTTGAACGGATTAATTATTCACTTGCGTGGAACAAAGGAAAATCCTAAAAATCCAAATGAAGTTTTGGCTAAACTTAAAGCGGAAATTCCTAAGAAAGAAACCACTAAACCTAGACCAGAATTTAAAGCAACTCCCAAAGTTGATTTTAAGAAAAAACCAGCTTCCAAAGCAAAATCATTTGACAAAAAAGGAACACCAAAAGTGCAAGTGGTAGAAAAAGTACAATTCAAAAACGGAAAAAATAAAAAAGCATAAACTCTAATTTTCATTAAGTACTGCATTGTCACCCTGAGCGCAGTCGAAGGGTTTTGTTTTAATTATAGTCTTTAAAAACTTATTTATTCCAAATTTTCCAAGCTTTTTCCGCCTGAAAAACTAGCATTTCGTAACCGTTTTTTATGGTTGCGCCTTTCTTTTTAGCTTTTTTAAGAAATTGCGTTTCTTCTGGATTGTAAATCAAGTCAAAAGCAATGTGTTTTTCGGTAAAAAACTCATATGGAATAGGAGGAAAGTCTTTGATATTAGGATGCGTTCCAAGTGGCGTACAGTTGATTATGATTTGGTAATTATCAAAAGTAGTCGCATTAACATGATTATAATCAATAGTTTTTTCTGAAGCTTCTCTCGAAACAAAAGCAAAATTGATATCTAAATCTTCCAATGCAAATGCAACCGCTTTAGCAGCACCACCAGTTCCGAGAATTAAAGCCTTTTTATGATGCGGTTGCAAAAGTGGTTCAAGCGATTTTTTAAAACCGTACCAATCAGAATTGTACCCTTTTAGGTTTCCTTTTTTAGTGAATCGAATAACATTTACAGCTCCAATTTTAAAGGCTTTATCCGAAAGCAAATCTAAAAATGGAATTACTGCTTCCTTGTAGGGAATGGTAACGTTCAATCCTTTCAAAGTTGGATTATTCTTCAAAACTGTTGGAAATTCATCAATTGAAGGAATATCAAAATTTTCATATTTGCAATCTTCAAATAATGGATCAGAAAATTTTTCAGTAAAATATTTTTTTGAAAATGAATACGAAATGTCTTTTCCTAGTAATCCGAATTTTTTATGATTGGTTTCCAATTTGTAGTTATTAATTATTAAAAAAATAGACACGAATTGCACTAATTTGCACCAATTCGTGTCTTAAATATATATTTCACGAATTTTCTGTTTTGCTGAATTTTTGTGAAATTAAAGCGAAAAATAATTTGTGTAAATCAGTGTAATTCGTGATGAAATAGTTACTTCTTATGTTTCTTTATAAAATTCTGAACGTTTTTTCTAGCCCAAACAACAGGGAATAATTCTTCCAAAACTGTTATGTTATTTGAATTCAAACGCAATCCGTTGCTTAAATGGAAAGTTGCTTTTTCTTCTTCATTTAGCATAAAATAAATACCAGCTAAACGGTATTCAATTTCGAATTGTTCAGGGAAATATTCACACGCTTGTAATAAAGTGAAAGCTGCTGTTTCAAATTCACCTAAATATTGTAAAATGTCAACCCAAAACAACCATGTATCTAATTGATAATCACCATTTTCAACGGCTTTTCTGTATCCAAATTCAGCTTCTTCAAATAAATTCAATGATTTATTTATGGTAGCAAAACGTTTCCAGTACAATCTATTTTCGTTATCAATTGCTAATGCTTTGTTTACATAATAAAGCGCTTTGTCAAAGTTTTTTTGGCGAACATAAAAATCAGTAATAGCAATCCAACCCTTGTCTAATAGAGGATCTTCGTGAACCGTTTGATTAAAATATTTTAAGGCTTCTACTTTATTTCCTAATTTTTCAAAACATTTTCCAATGCGTAAAAGCGCATAAGAAGTGGCGTCTTCCAATTCGATTGTACGTTGATAACTTTCGATAGCATCTTCGTAGCGTTTTAATCTTTCATAAGCTTTTGCTTTTTCCATGAATGCACCCATAAAATCCTCGTCTATAAGGGTTGCATAGTCAAAAGCACGAATGGCTTCTTCGTATTTTTTCAAACCATAACTCAAGCGACCAATTTGGTGCCAAGCAATTTCACTATAGGGATTTTTGTCAATGTATTTTTCTAAAAAAGCGATTGCTTCTTCATTTTGATCTAAAAATTCATAACAATAAACAACGTTATATAACGCTGATTGATCGTCAAAATCTTCTTCCAAACATTTGGTAAAGTTTTCTTTTGCCAATTCTAAACTATCCATAAAAAGATATTCCATACCTATCAAGTTATAAACATCGGCAAAATCATCGGTATATTTTAAAGCTTCTTGAAGCAACTCTACTGCTTTTTCGTGATTATCACGTTTAGAATAGATATTGGCTTTTTGAATGTAAATTTCTTCGTTAGTTGGCTCGATTGCGTATAATTCGTTTAGCAATTTTTCGGCAACATCGAGTTTGTCTTCGTACACTAGCATTTCAACCTGAACCAACTTTAATCCAGTAGATTTTGGATGTTGTTCAAGAGCCAATTTTAGCGCTTTTTTGGCCAAATTGGCTTTACCCATATCAAGATAATGAAGAATGATTTCTTCAAATTCTTCCGAATCAAAGAAGAGCACCTTATTGGTTTTCAACATCGATTCGAACTTTGATAATGACAAGTTATAGTCTTCTTCTTCGTCGCTTAATTGCATACTTTTTGTATTTAGATTAGCTTAAATAAAAGTAAGCAAAATCTTTGTGATAGGGAAAAATTGGTTTTTTGTTTTGAACAATTTAATTAACAAGTTTTTGGTATTATAACTTGCTTTGAATTTCATCCATCACTTCTAAAATAATCGCGCAACCTTCACGAATTTCGTCTTCAGAAATTGTTAACGGTGGAGTTATTCTGATAGCGCAACCTTCAAACAGCAACCAAAATAAAATCAAACCTTTATCTTGACAACGCAAAATAACTTGATTTGTTATTTCGGTATCGCTAGTCATGGCGGCAAGCATTAACCCTTTTCCTCTAATTTCTTGTATCAAAGGATGTACCAAAAGTGTTCTAAAAAGTTTTTCTTTTTCTAAAGCGGCTTGCATAAGGTTGGTTTCAATCACTTCTTGTAGTGTAGCCAAGCAAGCAGCAGCTATGACAGGATGTCCGCCAAAAGTGGTAATATGACCAAGTTTTGGATCGTGACTTAGTAAGTCCATGTATTTTTCATGGGCAACAAATGCGCCAACTGGCATTCCGCCACCCATTCCTTTTCCGATAACAATTACATCAGGAATGACATTATAATTTTCAAAACCAAATAGTTTTCCTGTTCTGCCAAAACCTGGTTGGATTTCGTCAATAATTAGTAAAGCACCAACTTCGTCACAACGCTTTTTTACTTTGGTCAAAAAACCATTTTGAGGTTCTATAAAACCTGCGCCACCTTGAATACTTTCTAAAATTATTCCTGCTGTTTTGGTAGTTATTTTTTCTAAATCGGCTTCGTTATTGAACGTTATAAAATCAACATCGGGAATCAACGGACGAAAAACTTGTTTGCGTTCTTCAAAACCCATAACACTCATTGAACCCATTGTATTTCCGTGATAGGCATTGTGACACGAAATCAATTGACTTCTTCCGGTTACCCTACGAACCAACTTCAATGCACCTTCTGTAGCTTCGGTTCCAGAATTTACCAAATAAACTTTATTCAAACTTTCAGGTAAATTTTCAACCAATAATTTACAATATTGAACGGCTGGACTTTGCGAATATTCGCCATAAACCATTACATGAGAATATTTATCCAACTGATCTTTTATGGCTTGATTTACACGCGGATGCTGATGACCAAGAGAACAAGCCGAAACACCAGCTACAAAATCTAAATATTTTTTGTTATTTGTATCGTAAATATAAGAACCAATTGCATGTGAAACTTCCATTCCGAGTGGATAAGGCGAAGTTTGTGCTTGGTATTTTAGAAAGTCGTTATTCATTATAAAATGAGTCTTTTTTTGATGAGGCAAAATTAGGAAAAACGGCGCAACTATTTCTATTTTAAAAGAAAACTATTTACAGCTTTTTCAACACAAATTGCACATATTCGCACGAAAGGTTGGGATTCAATATTTCACTAATTTTTTCTAGTCAGTTTGATTTGTGAAATATGACTTTAAATTGAATTAATTTGTGTTAATTCGTGTAATTTGTGTTTTTTTTCAATTTACGAATAATTTATAAGTTGACTGAAAAGTCGATTTCAATTTTTATATTTGTCAAATGATGCTTTTTAAAATAAAGATACAATGAAAAAAATAATACTTCTGGCTTTGATAAGTTTAACTTTCTCTGTCAATGCACAATACAAAAAACATAAGTCAAACACCAAAAAACATAAAAAAGTTACCGTTGTGGAAAAAAAGAAAGTAGTTTACCAAGTTTTTACAAGATTGTTCGGAAATCAAAACACAAACAACAAACCTTGGGCAACTTTAGAAGAAAATGGTGTTGGAAAATTCAACGATTTTACAGATAAAGCATTACAAGAAATTAAAAATTTAGGTGTAACGCATATTTGGTACACAGGTGTTCCGCATCATGCTTTGGTTAGAGATTACACTAATATTGGCATTTCAAATGATGATCCAGAAGTTGTAAAAGGTCGTGCAGGTTCGCCTTATGCTGTGAAAGATTATTATAATGTTAATCCAGATTTGGCTGTAAATCCAGCAAAAAGATTGGAAGAATTTGAAGCTTTGATTGCTCGAACGCACAAAAACGGTTTGCAATTGCTTATAGACATTGTTCCCAATCATATTGCACGAAAATATGAAGGAAAAAATAATCCGAAAGGCGTTCGAGATTTTGGTGCAGATGATAATAAAAATGTTGAATATGACAGAAATAATAACTTCTACTATATTCCCGGACAAGCATTTCAGGTGCCAACGTCGGATAATTACCAACCTTTGAATGGAGAAAAGAATCCACTTATTGATGGAAAATTTGATGAAAATCCAGCAAAATGGACAGGAAATGGTTCTCGTTTGGCAAAACCCGATATAAATGATTGGTACGAAACGGTAAAAGTAAATTATGGAATAAAACCAAATGGTTCAAAAGATTTTCCTGAATTGCCAGCCGAATATGCTAAAAAATCATACAAAGAACATTTCAATTTTTGGAAAGATAAAGACGTTCCTAATTCATGGAAAAAATTTAGAGATATTGCTTTGTATTGGACAGCAAAAGGTGTTGATGGTTTTAGATATGATATGGCTGAAATGGTGCCTTATGAGTTTTGGAGTTATATGAATTCGGCCATCAAAATGAAAAATCCTAATGCGTTTTTGTTGGCAGAAGTTTATAATCCTAATGAATACAGAAACTATATTCACTTCGGAAAAATGGATTATCTGTATGACAAAGTGGAAACCTATGACCATTTGAAAGCCGTAATTCACGGAAAAACGTGGCCAGATGGATTGACAGCTATTCAAAATCATTTGAGTGATATAGAACATCATATGCTACATTTTTTAGATAATCATGACGAACAACGATTGGCAAGTCCTGAATTTGCTGGAAGTGGCGAACGTGGAAAACCTTTGATGGTCATTTCAACAACTTTGAGCTCGGCACCAACAATGGTCTATTTTGGGCAAGAAGTAGGCGAAGCAGGAAACGAAGATGCTGGTTTTGGTAAGCGTTCACGAACATCAATTTTTGATTATATCGGAGTTCCAAGTCACCAAAGATGGATGAATGATGGAAAGTTTGATGGTGGACAATTGTCAGAATCTGAGAAAGAATTGAGAGATTTTTACAAACGACTTTTGAATTTTTCTATAAAAAGTGATGCTTTGATGGGCAAATTCCAAGAAATTCAAACCGTTAACAGAAATGAAACCGCAAATTACGGACATAATGTGTATTCATTTGTGCGTTGGTCAGCTACCGAAAAACTAATAATTGTTTCTAATTTATCGCCTGATTATACTGAAAATTTTGATTTGAAAATCCCAGCTGATGTAATTTCAAACTGGAAATTAAAAGACGGAAGTTATACCATAAATGACCAATTATACGGAAGCTCCGCTATTTTGAAAGTAGAAAATGGAGTAGGAGTTGTGAAAGTAGCTTTGGGGAAAAGTGAAAGTTTCATTTATAAATTATAATTTGTTTAAGTAAAAAGGTCAAATTGCGTCTTTTTTTATATTTGACTTAAACAGTTGTTATTTAATGAGTTGTAAATGTTAAAATTTACTTAAAACAAGTTGCTTTGTTCTAATTTAGTATTTGCAAATAACAGCTAAGTTGCTGTTTAACAAATTTGTACAACTAAACTTAAAACAAATCGACTATGAAAAAAATATTACTTTTATTTAGTTTACTGTTAATTCAGTTTGCTGTTGCTCAGAATATAACTTTTGCAGATACAAATTTTAAAAACTTATTATTAGCTTCTAAAATTGATTATAACGATCCCTATTTTACAGGTGAATTTATCAATTATCCGAGCATTGACAGCAACAACGATGGTGAAATTTCACAAGCAGAAGCCTTACTTGTTATTAGGTTAGATATGGGTTATGCAGAAATAAATGACTTGTCAGGCCTTGAATATTTTACAAATCTTGAGGGTTTTAATTCACTATATTTTAATTCTTCAAGTTTCAATTTTCCCACATTGGTTAATTTGGAAAATCTTACTCTTTCTGACGCTGTAAGTGGACTAAGCAATTTAACCAGTTTAGATTTATCAAGTAATATAAATTTAAAAAAAGTTAGTTGTTCGGTCTATGGTAATATAAATCTAAATAACTTGACTAATTTGAAAAGCTTATCGATTTTTGGAACGTTTACAGAGATTGATTTATCGGACTGTATAAATTTGCTTGAGTTGTATTTAACTGCGCCTTTAACTGAATTAAATCTATCTAGTAATACCAAACTTGTAAATTTAAATATTGCAAATTCTGACTTTACAACAATAAATTTAAGTTCTTGTCCTAATTTAGAAATTGTTTATATTAACAAAACAGAAATGGAAACCTTAAATTTAGGCTCAATAAAACATATTAGATATCTTTTCGTTCAAGAAAATAAACTCACATCTTTAGACACAAGTTTCTTATTTAATTTGCAAAATTTAAACTGTGATAATAATGATTTAAACTATCTATCTGTAAAAAATAATGGTTTAATTTTTGGTGATAATTCTGGAATGTCATTTGCTGGAAATCCAAATTTAGAAACTATTTGTTGCGATCCTAACGAAATTGTATATATTCAAAACCAATGTAATTTTCTAGGTTATGATAATACTGTTGTAAGTGATTGTGCGCAACCACAAATTACTCTCAAAACGGTTACTATGTTTCCTAATCCTGTAAAAGATATGTTGCATTTGGATTCTGCTGAAAAAATAAATAAAGTTGAAGTTTTCGGAAGCAATGGATTGTTAATAATGACTTCCGAAAATGTAAGTGATGTTGTTGATATGCAAGCTTTGCAATCCGGAATATATTTTTTGAAAATTTATAGAGATATAGATGTTTCACAAATGAAATTTATGAAAGGTTAGATTTTTGCTAAAAATAAAAAAATCCCAAATTTCAATTTAACGCATTGGAATTTGGGATTTTTAATTTTACTCATTTCAATGACAATTTTATTTTGTAGTTTTTTAATTTTTAAAGTTTAAAAATGGAGTTGGAGTGTTGAAAGTTGTATTCTAAAAAGTGAGGGTTTTTATTTTTAAATTGTAGTTAAAAGTGAATTAAAATAGAAAACCCTTTCTTTATTTTATATTTGAAAGGGTATTTTCATTTTATTGACACAGAAAAATATAATGTTAATTATAATACATTAACAATTTTTACTCTGTCACCAATTTTTATTTTGGTTAATAATTCTTTTTCTACATCAAGTTCTTTAACTAATAAAGTAATTTGAAACATGTTTTTATCTTTTTTTAATTCAGATACCAAAATGGTCATTTTATCTTGAATATGTTGCACTTTAAAAAAGCCTTTTGGAATTTCTAATTTACCTAAACTTTTTTTGGTAATAGGGTCAAAAATCTCTTGACCTTCCTCATAAACAAGAAATCTCATATAAGAATCAATGAAATCATCATAACCTTTGTTTATGACAATTTGAAAATCATCTATTTTACTTGCTACTAAAATATTTGAAGTTTTGTTATCCATTATAGCTGAGGTAATTTTTGATTAATATTGATAATAAAGCATTGTTTTCGTTGTTCAGTATTTTATCGAAATCATCTTCATAAACAGTTTTAAAATTTTCTTCAAATGATAGAACTTTGATTTGTACAAATTCTTCTTGAATATTCTGAACATAACCATTTGCAAATAACTGTTGAAAATTATTTTTAATATAGTAAATTGATACCAGTTGAGAAAATTCAAGATTATTATTATTTTCAACGAGAAGTAGATTATCCTTTCTTGAAAATTGAAAAACTTTACTGTTTTTTACTATTCTTTGTGTATGACTTTTATATATGTCATAAGTTAATTTTATTAAGATAATTGAAATGAATGAACATAATATCAAAACCGCAGCAAACCATTTAATGCTAAGACGAGTATCCCAATCAATGAAAATTGAAATTATTCCAAATAGACCTCCAACGATTCCAATTAAAATTGAGATACCATTTAAAGATAAGATGTCATTTAGTTTTTGTTTTATCATTTAAGGCGAATTTTAAATAATTGATCAATAATTTTAATTATCAAATTTTAAACTAAAAATTATTTAATCAATTAATTTTTTATAAATTCTATTTCAAAATAGTCTGTTTTCTATCAGGACCAACCGAAACTATTTTTATTGGAACTTCGACTTCTTTTTCAATAAATTCGATGTAGTCTTTTAGTTCTTTTGGTAAACTGTCAAATGTTGTTAAACCTGTTAAATCGGCTTGCCAACCTTTGAATTCGGTGTAAATTGGTGTTACGTTTTCTTCTTCGATGTTGTATGGTAAATGTTGAATAACTTGTCCTTTATAGTTGTAAGATGTACAAACTTTCAAGGTTTCAAATCCTGATAGAACATCACCTTTCATCATCATTAATTGTGTTACGCCGTTCACTTGGATAGCATATTTTAAGGCAACCAAATCCAGCCAACCGCAACGTCTTTTTCTTCCAGTTACCGATCCAAATTCGTTTCCTACTTTTGCCATAACATCGCCAGCATCACCAAAATCTTCTGTTGGAAATGGACCAGAACCAACACGAGTTGTATAGGCTTTAAAAATTCCGAAGACTTCTTTGATTTTGTTAGGAGCAATTCCCAATCCTGTGCATGCGCCAGCTGCTGTTGTGTTGGATGATGTTACAAATGGATAAGTTCCAAAATCGACATCTAATAATGAACCTTGAGCACCTTCACAAAGAATTGATTTTCCTGCTTTTTGTGCTTGCGCCAAATATTCTTCGCTGTCTATAAAATCTAGTTTTTTTAAATCTTCGATCGCTTCAAAAAACTCTTTTTCAAGTTCTGGTAAATTGTATTGAATAGAAACATCATAAAACTTAATCATAGCTTCATGTTTGTCTGCCAAAGCTCTGTATCGTTCTTTGAAATCAGCTAATTCAATATCGCCAACACGAATTCCGTTTCGTCCTGTTTTGTCCATGTAAGTTGGACCAATTCCTTTGAGTGTAGAACCAATTTTGGCTTTACCTTTAGAGGCTTCAGAAGCAGCATCAAGCAATCGGTGTGTTGGAAGAATTAAATGTGCTTTTCTTGAAATAATCAATTTAGATTTGATGTCCAAATTGAATTTGGCTAAACCGTCAATTTCGCTTTTGAAAACAACTGGGTCGATTACTACACCATTTCCAATAATATTGATATTGTTTTTGTGAAAAATTCCAGACGGAATGGTTCTTAAAACATGTTTTATTCCGTCAAATTCTAACGTGTGTCCAGCATTTGGTCCGCCTTGGAAGCGTGCAATTATATCATATTTGGAAGTTAGTACGTCAACGATTTTTCCTTTTCCTTCGTCGCCCCATTGTAATCCTAGTAGTAAATCTACGGTCATTTTTTTGTTGTTTATTGTTGAGACAAGGCATTGCCTTGTCTTTACTTAATCTTTCTTCTTATTAGCATAAAAATACAACGAATGATTGTGTATTTCTATTCCAAAAATATCTTCGATGGTTTGTTTGATTGTTTGTATTCTTGGATCACAAAACTCGATTACTTCGCCAGTATCGGTCATAATGATATGATCGTGTTGTTTGTCGAAATACGATTTCTCATAATGTGCCTGATTTTGACCAAATTGATGCTTGCGAACCAATCCGCAGTCAAGTAGCAATTCGATAGTATTATACAAAGTTGCACGAGAAACGCGGTAGTTCTTGTTTTTCATTTTGATATACAAATTCTCAATGTCAAAATGTTCTTCACTATTGTAAATTTCTTGAAGAATAGCGTAGCGTTCAGGCGTTTTTCGGTGTCCATTATTTTCAAGATATGCCGTAAAAACATTTTTTACAGTTTCTTGATTTTTAGTATTGTCAGTTGCAATTTGTGTCATATCTGGCAAAGATAAATTTAAGTTTAGAAGTATAAAAGTTTAGCAGTTTAAAGTTATAAACTAATTGTTAATAAAGCTAGTTTTTATTTACTCGTGTAACTTTTTCAATTCCGTCTATTTTTCTAATATTTTCAATTAATTTTTTCAAAATGGTGTTATTCTGAACGATTACGGTAACTTGACCATTGAAAATCCCTGCTTGTCCACTCAACGAAATACTTTGAATATTTACGTGCATATTGTTAGAAATCACTTTGGTTAATTCGTTTGTTAATCCTAATGAATCCATTCCGGTGATGTCTAAAACGGCTCTAAATTCTTGTTGGGATGAATCTATCCATTTGGTTTGCAAAATTCGGTAAGCATAATTTGATTGCAAGCTAATAGCATTTGGACAATCTTTTTTATGCACTTTAATTCCTTCATTTATAGTAACAAATCCAAACACATCATCGCCAGGAATCGGATTGCAACAAGTGGAAAGTTTATAATCTAATTTATCTTGTTCTGAACCAAAAACCAACATATCATAATTGTTGTTGATTACAGGTTTATGAATATCCTTGTCGGCAGTGCTTGGAGAACGCTTGATTTTGTTTTTGAAAAAATTCATCAACGTATTGCTTTTCTGCGCTGCGTAATCTTTTAGTTGTTGGTTTTCTATGCTGCCAATACCAACACGGTAAAATAAATCTAAACTGGTTTTTAGTTTGAAAAAGTTAACTAATTCATTGACTACACTTTCGTTAAGTGTAATTTTTAAATGTTTTAATTTACGAGTTAATAATTCTTTGCCTTCTTCGGCAATTTTTTTATTATTATCATTTAATATATTTCTAATTTTGTTTTTGGCACGAGAAGTTGTTACATAATCAAGCCAATGGGCAGTTGGTTTTTGGTTTTGAGAAGTGATAATTTCTATTTGATCGCCACTTTTTAATTCATGATTTAGTTGAACAAGTTTACCATTTACACGTGTTCCAAGGGTTTTGATTCCCAATTCAGAGTGAATACTGAAAGCAAAATCTAACGAAGTGGCACCTTTTGGTAATGATTTGATTTCACCTTTTGGAGTGAACACAAAAATCTCTTTGGCGTACAAATTCATTTTGAAATCTTCGACAAAATCAACCGCATTGGTTTCGGAATTTTCGAGTGCTTCTTTTAGTAAATTTAGCCAGATATCAAGTCCACTTTCTTCGGTAGCACCTTGCTTGTATTTGTAATGTGCTGCATAACCTTTTTCGGCAATTTCGTCCATTCGTTCGCTTCTTACCTGTATTTCAACCCAACGACCTTTTGGTCCCATAACGGTTATGTGCAAAGCTTCATATCCGGTTGATTTTGGTGATGAAATCCAATCACGCAAACGACTCGGACTCGGACGATAATGATCGGTTACAATTGAATAAATTTTCCAAGCAAGAAATTTTTCATCATGTGGATTTGATTTGTAAACAATTCTAAGCGCGAATTTGTCGTAAACTTCATCAAAGCTGACATTTTGCGCCGCCATTTTTCTACGAATAGAATAAATTGATTTTGGACGACCTTTGATTATATAATCAACACTTTCTTCGTCTAAAGCTTTTTTTAGCACTTGCGAAATGTCTTCTATATATTGGTCTTGTTCTTCTTTGGTTTCTTTTATTTTGCTAACAATATCATTATAAATAGCTGGTTCAGTGTATTTTAAACCTAAATCTTCCAATTGCGTTTTGATGTTATACAAACCCAATCTGTGCGCTAATGGTGCGTAAATATATAAGGTTTCAGAAGCAATTTTCACTTGTTTGTATTCGGGCATTGAACCCATAGTTTGCATATTGTGCAATCTATCAGCTAGTTTTATTAGGATTACCCTAACATCATCGTTGAGTGTTAATAGCATTTTACGGAAATTTTCCGCTTGCATCGACACATTTAAATCTTTCTTAACCTGAGAAATTTTGGTTAAACCTTCGACTAACTGCGCTACTTTTTTGTTAAACATTTTTTCTATGTCTTCAACAGTAATATCAGTATCTTCAACAACATCATGCATTAAAGCAGCCGCAATAGAAGTAGCTCCAAGTCCGATTTCTGACGCGACAATTTTGGCAACAGCAATAGGATGGAAGATATAGGCTTCTCCCGATTTGCGTCGTTGGTCTTTGTGAGCATCTACTGCCAAGTCAAATGCTTTTCGGATTAGTTTTTTATCAGCTTCACTAAGTGTTTGATAACTAATACGCAGCAATTCTTTGTATTCTTGGGCAATTGCTTTGTTTTCTTTTTCTATGTCAATCTCAGTCATTGGTCTATTCTAGTAGTTGAATTTCTAAAATTAACAATAAGAAATGAGTTGTGCAAGTGGAAAAAATTAAATCTTCAAATTCTTAGTTTCATATATGTAGAATTTATTTTTTAGTGGTCATATATGTTATCGCCTTTTTATATATAGGTGTTTGCGTATGCAACATGTTGTTAATGGCGATTTCTTACCAATTTCTTCATCTTCATTTGTTTTCAAATATGTATTTTTGTCAAAATTATTTTTGTTATGAAAAAAATCCTATTGTTATTCGTTATTGTTTTATTTTCAAATGTTCTGGCACAAGAACGTCCAAAATTGGTGGTTGGAATTGTTGTTGACCAAATGAAGATGGAGTATTTGTACCGTTTTTCGAATGATTTTTCAGAAAATGGATTCAAGCGATTGATGAATAAAGGCTATACTTTTCATAATATGCATTACAATTATATGCCAACTTATACGGCACCAGGTCATGCTTCGGTTTATACAGGAACAACGCCATCTGTTCATGGAATTGTAAGCAACGAGTGGTTTCACCGAACTTTAAAAAAAGAGGTGTATTGTACAGACGATGCTACTGTAACAACATTAGTTCCCGGAACAGAAACCGAAGGAAAAATGTCGCCAAGAAACTTGCAAAGTTCAACGATTACGGATGAATTGAAAATGGCAACCAATTTTAAAGGAAAAGTTATTGGAATTAGTATTAAAGATAGAGGTGCAATTTTGCCAGCTGGACATTTTGCCGATTGGGCTTTTTGGTACACTAAAACAGGTGAGTTTATTTCGAGTTCTTATTATGGAACTGCTTTGCCAACTTGGGCTAACGATTTTAACAAAGAAAAAAATTATAGTAAATATGCCGAAAAAGGTTGGGGATTATTAAAAGCGAAAGAAACGTATAACGAAAGTCTTCCAGATGACAATCCGTATGAAGGGAAGTTGTATAAAAAAACACCATTTTTCCCTTATAATATGAAAGAAATGCTAGATAATAACGATGCTGGTGTTTTACGTGTTAGTCCGTATGGAAATAATTTGGTGGTAGATTTTGCCAAACGAGCCATCGAAAAAGAATCGTTAGGAAAAGATGCCATTACCGATTTTTTAGCAATAAGTTTTTCGTCAACTGATTATATTGGACATACTTTTGGACCGCGTTCTATCGAAATTCAAGATACTTATTTAAGGTTAGATGAAACAATTGCCGATTTTTTGAATTATTTGGATAAAACTGTTGGTAAAAATCAATATTTGGTGTTCTTAACGGCAGATCATGCTGGTGCAGAAAATGTTACGTATTTGAAAGATAATAAATACAAAGTTGACAACATTAATTATAAAAATGTCGAATCTGATTTGAAAGAGTTTTCTAAGGCCACTTTTGGAGAAGATTTACTATTGAAATACGATAGTTTTAATGTGTTTTTTGATAAAGATTTAATCAAAACTAAAGGATTGGAATTGTCAAAAGTGAAACAAGCTTTTAAAGATTTTCTTTATACCAAAGAGTATGTGAAACGTGTCTTTACTGAAGAAGAAATTCTGGCATCTTCAGGAACAGATGATTTAATTGATTTTGTTGCTAATGGTTATGACCCGACGCAAAATGGCGAATTGTATTTTATATACAAACCTGGTTATATCGAATATATGGCAACTGGAACTTCGCACGGTTCACCTTATAGTTACGATACGCATGTTCCGTTATTGTTTTACGGTTGGAATATCAAAAAAGGCGAGTCGCATGATAAAAAAGTGATTACTCAAATTGCACCAACGGTTTCTCAATTGTTGAAAATTACGATGCCAAATAGCACCAAAAGTGAAGTGTTAACCGAAGTTTTTACTAAGAAATAATTATTTTTCTCTAATTACGATAAGTTTAGCTTTGAAACCTTTTGCTTGCGAAAAAATTACATTTTTTTTCAAAACATCTTGGTAATCAATAACTAAATACTGAGTTGTATTAGGGTAATATTCGCCTTCATTTAGGGTAACAAACTCTATTGTATTGAAACCCATTTGCAGATTGATTATGAATTTCTGTAAATTAAAATCTAACCTTATTTGAGGAACTTCTAGCTTTCCGTTTACGTACAGACTTAGCATATCGCCATCCACCATTTGATTATCTCGAACGTTGATGGTTAAGAATTCTCCTTTTGTAACAAAATCACCAAAGTATTCATCTTTTCTAAATGCGCCATAATCGATATCAGGATTGCCTTCACCAATGGCTATTTTTTTGTTTAAATCTTCTACAATCAAGTCGCCGGGATTGACAAATTGATTTTTTTTAGTCATACTTAAAGGATTGAGGTTTTCAATTTTTTTGGTCGGACTAACTGGTGCAGGATTTGAAAAAGGATTTGTTTTTGGAGTAGTAGGCGCAATAGTTTTATTTCCATCATCTTTTATAGACGGTGGAATGGAAAAAGATTTATTCGAAAATTCAACTTGAGCATTACTCGATGCGCAAATTATTATTAGAAAAAAGAAAGCACTAAAAATTTTCACAGCCTATTTTTTGGTTAAAAATATAAAAAAATGGAAAAGCTACATTAATTTTAACTTTTCCATTAGATTATCAAAAACTATACCTCAATCATAATTTGATTTTTTATCAAATCTTCAAAGGTTTCTCTTTTACTTATCAAGTGACCTTTTCCGTCTTTCCACAAAACTTCGGCTGGTTTGAAACGTGAGTTGTAGTTGGATGCCATTGAGAAACAATAAGCTCCAGCATTTTTGAAACATAAAACATCACCTTCTTTTATTTCGGCAATTCTTCTGTTATTGGCAAAAGTATCGGTTTCGCAGATGTAACCCACAACCGTGTAAAAACGTTCTTTTCCTTTTGGATTAGAAATGTTTTCAATTTGGTGTTGCGAACCGTAAAACATTGGTCGTATTAAATGATTAAAACCACTGTCAATTCCTGCGAAAACTGTTGAGGTTGTTTGTTTTACTACGTTAACTTTAGCCAAGAAAAAACCAGCTTCACTAACCAAAAATTTTCCAGGTTCGAAAGCTAAAGTTAATGTTCTTCCATATTCTTTTTCGAAAGCTAGAAAGCGTTTTGTTAATTTTTTTCCGAGTTCTTCGATGTTGGTTTCGATGTCGCCTTTTTTGTAAGGAACTTTGAA
The DNA here is from genome assembly GCF_027531705.1 of Flavobacterium sp. GTDB lineage: Bacteria > Bacteroidota > Bacteroidia > Flavobacteriales > Flavobacteriaceae > Flavobacterium. The sequence continues at coordinate 43,133 of NZ_JAPZSP010000005.1, forward strand.
TCCTGAACCAAAATCAAGAAAATCCAATTCTTTGAATTGTTTAGCAGCATCAAATAGAATTTCGGCAGCATATAAGAACACTTCAATATCTAAAATATCTGAACCTGTGTGCATGTGAATTCCGTTGATATGCATTCCTGTATTTTCTACGATTCGTAAAACGTGAGGAATTTGATAAATTGAAATTCCAAATTTACTATCAATATGACCAACAGAAATATTCTCATTTCCACCAGCCATAACGTGAGGGTTGATGCGAATACAAACCGGAATTTTTGGATATTTTGCTCCAAAATGTTCTAAAACAGAAAGATTATCGATGTTGATTTGAACACCTAATTTGGCAACTTCTTCAATTTCTTCAAAGGAAACACCGTTGGGTGTAAATATAATTTTGTCTGGTGTAAAACCTGCATGTAAACCTAATTGCACTTCTTGAAAAGAAACCGTGTCTAAACCAGAACCACACTTCTTTAGCAACTTCAAAATCGTAATGTTTGACAAAGCTTTCATTGCATAATTAATTCGAAGGTTTTCCACCTTAGAAAATGCAGCTGTCAAACGGTTATACTGTTGCTCAATGGTTGTAGCGTCATAAACGTACAACGGACTGCCAAATTCTTCGGCAAGCGTAAGTAACTCTTTTGGTTGCATGATTTTTTTAGTTTAAAAGTTTATGAGTTTATGAGTTTAAAAGTTTAAATGGTTAGGAGTTTAAAAGTTTTAATTCGTAACTTTTGCAAAGATAGTTTATCAAAAATGGATTTCAAACTGGTTTGTTATTTCTACGAAATTGTTATTTTTTGAACTGATTTTTTCTCAATGCCATAACTATTTAGCCCTGATAGGAGCGGTATCTTTTACACCTGTCAGGTTTTTAAAACCTGACAGGTGTAAAAATATAGCGGATAGCAGGAAAATGGATTACTGAAAAAGCCCAAACCATTCGCTCCAAAAAAACTCAAAATAAAGTTACTAAATTGATATACATTTCTTTTTGGTTTCATTCTATTTAATTACTTTTGTGGAACTTTTTAAATGACAAACTAATACTTATGAATATACACGAATATCAAGGGAAAGAAATTCTAGCAAAATACGGTGTACGCGTTCAACGTGGAATTGTTGCTAATAATCCTGTAGAAGCTGTGGCTGCTGCAAAACAATTGACTACTGAAACTGGTACGCAATGGTATGTTATCAAAGCTCAAATTCACGCAGGTGGAAGAGGAAAAGGTGGCGGTGTTAAGTTGGCTAAAAACTTAGAACAAGTAACTGAAATTTCTGAGCAAATTATTGGAATGCAATTAATCACTCCACAAACTCCACCAGAAGGAAAAACAGTTCACAAAGTTTTAATTGCTGAAGATGTATATTATCCTGGTGAAAGTGAAACTTCTGAATTCTATATGTCAATTTTATTGAATAGAGCTACAGGAAGAAATATGATCATGTATTCTACTGAAGGTGGAATGGATATCGAAGAAGTAGCAGAACACACACCACATTTGATTTTTACTGAAGAAATCGATCCTCAAGTTGGTTTACAAGGTTTTCAAGCAAGAAGAGTTGCTTTTAACTTAGGACTTTCTGGAAATGCTTTTAAAGAAATGGTTAAATTTGTTGACTCATTATACAATGCTTACATTGGTTCTGATTCATCAATGTTTGAAATTAACCCAGTTTTAAAAACATCTGACAATAAAATTATGGCAGTTGATGCCAAAGTAAATATTGATGATAACGCTTTATACCGTCAGCCAGTTTATGCTGAAATGCGTGACGTTAGAGAAGAAAATCCAATTGAAGTTGAAGCTAAAGAAGCTGGATTGAACTATGTTGACCTTGACGGAACTGTAGGTTGTATGGTTAACGGTGCAGGATTAGCAATGGCTACAATGGATTTGATTAAATATGCAGGTTTTGAACCAGCTAACTTCTTAGACGTTGGTGGAACAGCTGATGCAAAACGTGTGGAATTGGCTTTTAGAATTATCTTAAAAGATCCAAACGTAAAAGCAATTTTGATTAACATTTTTGGTGGAATCGTTCGTTGCGACCGTGTTGCTCAAGGTGTTGTGGATGCTTACAAAAATATGGGTGACGCAATCAAAGTGCCAATCATCGTAAGATTACAAGGAACAAATGCTGAAATTGCTAAAGAATTAATTGATAATTCAGGAATGCCAATTTTATCTGCGGTTCAATTTCAAGAAGCTGCTGACCAAGTTCAAGCTGCTTTAAGCTAAGATTTTCAAATTTTCAAATATAAAAAAACCATTCTTTACTTAGTATTGAATGGTTTTTTTTTATTACTAGAGATTATTCAAATAATGACCTAATTTCTTTTTCGGTCTTACCTAATTTTTCTTTAAGTTTTCCTCACATTTCTTGTTCTTTTCCTTCTTCAAATAACAAATCATCATCAGTTAATACTGCAAATTTTTGTTTCATTTTTCCTTTTAACTGTTCCCAGTTTCCTTTAATTTCTTTTGAATTTGGCATTGCGATTTTTTTTAAAATTACTATTTTTTATTAAATCAAATTTCAGAAAATAAAGATTAAAATTGTTTTACATTTTAGTAATTAAGTTACATAATTACTTTATTACTATTTTGCGAATAGAAATTAGGATAATTATAATCGAACTATAAGCTATAAAAAAAGGAATAATAAATTCAATCCAACCAAAAGGTAACATTAAAGCAATAATCAATAATTGAAAGCCCAATCCATAAATCGAAAGTAGCGTCATGAACCAATTAGGAAACGTTTTTACTTTGTAAGCATCTTTATCTAAAGCATGAATTATTTTATCAAAAGCACCATAAACAACCGTGTAAATTCCGAATAAAATATTGACTGATTTTTGAGATTCTCCAGGCAATGCTTTGGGTGTTTTATATTCAAAAACTTTACTTGTAGAATCGCCACCAACCGATTTATTTCTTAAAATGACATAGTAATAATTATACAAAGTTCCTTGCAATTGAATTCCGATAAAAGCTAGTAGTGTAAACCAAATTGTAGTTTTAGAAACATAGCAAATAGTCATTAGAAATAAGAAATTCAGAATAATATCAAATACACTGTCTAAATATCTTCCAAAATAAGAAGGTTTAATTTTAAGTCTTGCCAATTCTCCATCGGCTGCATCAATTCCAGATTTTAGAATAATAAAAAAACCAGCCCAAAAATACTGATGTGTTAGAATACAATAAATTGCAATTAAACCCGAAATTCCGAATAAAATGGTAACGTGTATAGGAGTAAAGCGTGTGTTTTTTAATTGATTAGCGAGGAATTTTCCAAATGGTCTTCCGTAATCTGATAAGTCAAGAAATTTATCTTGAGCTGCAAGTTTTGACATTTAAGGTTTGTAAATAGAACTGCGACAATATAGTCTGAAATTTATTTTGATAATCTATGCAATGTATACGTCATGGTTGCTAATAATATAAAAGCCATAATTTGATGCGTCAATCCCAACCACATTGGAACGCTATACAACAAGGTTAAAACACCTAATGCAAATTGTAAAAATACAATAAATAGTAAGCCATTCAATCCGTTTTTTTGTTGTGATGATAACGTATACTTTTTACTTTTAAAGTATAAAAATAGTATCAATCCAACTACAACATAAGCCATAGTTCTATGAACAAACTGAACACCACTTTTACCTTCGGTTAATCGTAAAAGCCAAGAGTCTTTTTCTAAAACTATACTATCGTGAAATAGTTGTCCGTCACTCATTAATGGCCAATGGTTGTGAATTAAACCTGCATTTAAACCAGCAACAAATCCGCCATAGATAATTTGAATAATTAGAAAAACTATTGCAATTCGAGCATATTTTCTTAAAGTTGTGTTGACTTCTTTTTTGTCGGGATAAATTAAATCTAACGCAACCCAAAGTGTGTAGGCAAAAGTTATAAATGCAAAAGTTAAGTGTAATGAAAGTCTAAAATGACTCACATCTGGATTATCAATCAAACCACTTTTCACCATAAACCAACCCAAAAATCCTTGAAATGCTCCCATTCCTAAAAGAATTATGCATTTTTTTATTGTAGAAGAATCGAGTTTTTTCTTGATTAAAAAGTACACGAACGGAATAATGAAAACCAATCCAATTATTCTTCCAATAAATCGGTGAAACCATTCCCAGAAATAAATAAATTTATAATCTGAAAGTTGAAAATCATTGTGAATATTGATTTTTTGATACTCAGGGAATTTCTTGTATTCATCAAATGCTGCTTGCCATTTTTCTTCTGTTAAAGGAGGAAAAGTGTCTGTTACCAAATGCCAATCGGTCATTGAAAGTCCAGAATTGGTCAAACGTGTAATTCCACCAACAGTAACCATGATAAAAAGTAAGATACAACCTGAAAGTAGCCAGTAAATGACTGATTTATTTGTCTTCATTTTTAGAAGTATATTTTGTACAAAATTATTTTTATTCCTTTGATAAATCTATTCAACAAAAGTTAATCTTTACTTATTGTTTTCAATTTTTTTCAATCCTAATTTTTCTGCTCTTTTCACCACAAAATCATATGCAGCTTGGTATTCGTTTGGAATTTTTCCGTCCAAAATGGCTTCTTTAACTGCTTCTTTTAGCATTCCGATTTCTCTTGAAGGTTTTAGATTGAATAGCTCCATAATTTCTTCCCCCGAAATTGGTGGTTGAAATTGACGCACATGATCTCGTTCTTCTACTTCAACAATTTTTTTGCGAACAAGGTCAAAATTATTGTGGTATTTTTTAAATTTTGCTGGGTTTTTGGTGGTGATATCAGCTTCACAAAGCGTCATTAAATTATCTACATCTTCGCCTGCATCAAAAACCAATCGACGCACTGCAGAATCGGTTACAATATCATCAGCTAGAACTATTGGTCGCGAACTCATTATTACCATTTTTTGAACAAACTTCATTTTTTGGTTTAATGGCATGTGTAATCTTTCAAAGATTTTTTTCACCATTTTTCCGCCTAAAAATTCGTGTCCGTGAAATGTCCAACCTTGTTTTTTGGTAAAGCGTTTTGTTGGAGCTTTTCCAATATCGTGCAATAGAGCTGCCCAACGAAGCCAAACATCATCAGTATTTGGGCAAATATTGTCAACTACTTCTAACGTATGGTAAAAGTTGTTTTTATGTGTATGACCTTCTATTTCTTCCACATTATTTAACGCTGTTAATTCAGGTAAAATAATGTCTAAAAGTCCGGTTTTGTATAATAGTAAAAATCCGATTGATGGTTTTTCGGTTGAAAGAATTTTGTTTAACTCATCCACAATTCGTTCGCCTGAAATAATCTTGATTCTATCTTTATTTCTAGAAATAGCTTCTAATGATTCGGCTTCAATTTCAAAATTTAATTGCGTTGCAAAACGAATTCCGCGTAACATACGTAACGGATCGTCTGAATAAGTTATATCAGGATTTAAAGGCGTTTTGATGGTTTTATTTTGCAAATCTATCAATCCATTGAATGGATCAACTAGTTCGCCATAATTTATTTCATTCAAAGAAAAGGCTAGAGCATTTATGGTAAAATCACGTCGATTTTGGTCGTCTTCCAATGTTCCATTTTCTACAATTGGATTTCTACTGTCTTGATTGTAACTTTCTTTTCTTGCGCCAACAAATTCAATATCAATTTCTTTGTAGCGAAGCATTGCTGTTCCGTAGTTTTTGAAAACTTGAACTTTGGGTTTGTTAGGTAATAGTTCAGAAACTTTCAAAGCCAAGTCAATTCCCGAACCTACAGCAACTATGTCAATATCTTTTTTAAAATCTCTTTGAAGTAAAAAATCACGAACAAAACCGCCAATAACATAACTATCAACATTAAGTTCTTGACTTGCCTGTGCAATTATTTTAAAAATAGGATTATTAAGTGCTTTTGAGTAATTCATTGTATTGATTTCAATTTCAGTTTAATCAACTTAAAACTGTGACTGCGACTGCAAACTATTTACGTATGATTTTAACCTGATGATCCAGAGAAAGTTTAATGATTGTTGATGGTTTGTCACAAATTTTATCTTGGTGCAAATTTACTACATAGTCAACACCTTTTATAATTTCGGGATCTATTTCTTTGAACGATTTTGGAGTAAACATTCCTGAGATATTGGCTGAAGTTGATACCAAAGGTTTTTTCATGCGTTCCATTAGTTTGAAACAAAAAGGCTCTTTTACAATTCTAATTCCCAATGTTTTGTCTTCAGCTATAATATTTGAAGCTACATTTTTTGGGTTGTCTAGAATTAAAGTTGTTGGTTTTTCGGATAAATCAATAATTTCCCAAGCTACGTCTGGAATATCTTTGAAGACGTTGTACATCATTTTTTCTCCATTCATTAGTACAATCATGCTTTTAGATTCTTCTCTTTTCTTGAGTGCATATATTTTGGCAACAGCTTCTGCATTGGTTGCATCACAACCAATTCCCCAAACGGTATCGGTAGGGTAGAGAATGATTCCGCCATTTTGAATTACTTCGTAAGCTTTTTGTATTTCGATGTTGATGTCTGTTATCAAAGTTTTTAGTTTAAAATTAGATATTAATTGACAAAAGCGATAAATTATAGTATACAAGAGTACCTTCAGTAGTTGTATATAGAATAAAGTTGTATTTGTTAATGGTATTCATCACAGTATATGAACATTTAGGTATCATTCTATCGTGAGTTTCTATCATAATTACTTTTGTTTTTGGCAACCAGTTTTCATAATTACTGCTAAATAAATCTTTTTCAGCTCCTTCAATATCTATTTTGAGTATGTCTATTGTATCCCATTTTTTCTGAGATAGTATTTCATCTAATGTAGTTGATTCAACATCATACTCTTCTTGTTCTGTAACTTCTCTTATTTGAAAACTATTGCTAGCATTATATGGATCTTCAATTTTAAAAAAAGATTTTTTATTGAATAACCCTTTTTCTATTAGTTCAAAATTATTGATACCTGATGTATTTTTTTTAATTACTTTAGAGTTTTTACTTTCAATTTCAAGTGCTACAATTGAAGCTTCAGGATATTTTAAATGAAAAAATAATGAGGCTAAACCCACATTGGCACCAGCATCAACTATTGTTTTTGGTATTATTGGCAAAGTAGTGTCATAAAGATTTGTTAGAAAAATTTCTTCAAAAGTTTCAAGATCTTTGGTATTGTTCCTAAGATAAATTTTACGATTTAGTTTGGGAAGATAAATTTCTTCTTTGTTATTTTTTATTCCTTTAAAAAGAGCTATTGAATCTCTAAAAGCGAAATGTTTTTTTAATAGTTTGAATAGGACTAGCTTTTTTAGCATGATAATTTGCGTTTTAGGATTCTTTTAGTTGTCTTTTACCTTTTCTTTTGTCACTATATATTCTGAAAAAATATCGTATTGGATACTTTTTTTTCATTTCTAAGTTTGACTCAATGAATTTTGTTTTCAAATCATCTAATATATTTTTGAATAAGGGTATTCTATGTTTTTCATATAAGGTGTAATACTTTTCATATTGTGAATAATGAAAACGTACTTTTGCTTTACAATCTTTAAATCTCTTAGGTTTATATATATCCATCAGAACATGGTTATATTCTCTATTATTTTTTAGTGTTTTTTCTGGATTTGATAATTTTCCAACTCCTAATTGTTGGTTTTGATGTAATCTGTACGAAATTAATTTTTCGGTACTAAACATCAAAGTATTTCTTTCAGTTAAAATATATGCTAACCATTCGTCATGTATAAAATTGTCAGATGTTAAAAATGGAATTGAGAAATCCTTCACTTCTTTTTTTATACACAAAGTGGCACCAGTTAAAAAATTACCTATGTGTATTAGTGATCTTCTCAAATCAGACGGTTCTTTTATTGATTCATGAAAGAAACAAAAACTTTCCCAAAGAGAAATTTCATTATATATTGGATTGCTATTATCATCAATTAAATTTGCATTTGAAAAGACGCCTTCTACAATTGGATTTTTAGAAAAAATTTCCAATGTTTTTTCTACTTTATCTTTTCTCCATACGTCATCTTGATCTGAAAGAAAAATATAATCTCCAGTTGCAAGGCTAATTGCTTTTTCAAAATTTTTAGTGCTTCGTAAGTTGAACTCGTTGATATAAATTTTGAATAGATTAGGATGCTTTTGATTGTACTCATTAAGAATTATAATTGTTGAGTCAGATGAGCAATCGTCACAGATAATAATTTCATCAACTGATATAGTTTGATTCAAAATAGAATCAATTTGTTCTTTTAAAAATTTTTCTCCGTTGTAGGTACATAGTGCTACAGATAATTTTGAGATGTTTTTCATAGTTGTATTTTTCCCATTTTATGATTCTTAAAATCTCTATTTGCTTTGAGTATATATTTATAAGCTGTAATTATATTTTCAGAATATCTAATGGATCTTTTTATATGATGAATATAATTTTTGACCAATTTTTTTGTTATTTCAGGAAAAATTGTGGAATACTTTTTTTCAAGATATAAGATATTTCTGTACATGTAATACACTCTTAAGTTCGAGTGAACTATTCTATTTTTTTTGATTAAATAAAATGAGACTATTGAAGCTCTCCTAACTGGTTCTCCAAGTGAATGTTTGAAATAATTATTTTTAAATTGAATATTTTTATATCCATTTTTCATTGCAGCGTAGCAATAATCTATATCTACGCCATCTATAAAAAGGTTTTCATCAAAACCACCAATTTTTTCAAATAAATTTAAATTAATTACAGAGCATGACGTAATTAAATGATCAACTTCTTCAAAAATAATTTCGTTTGAATCACAACAGATGGCTTCTTTGTTATATTCTAAGCCAAAATTAGCAACATTTTCGGAATCTTTAAAATTTTCAATGTCTCTAAAATATTTTTCAATGTTTTCTTCTAGAAAAGATGAGTCTTGATCCATTGTTAAGAGTTTGTCATATCCTTCATAGATTGCCAATCTTGATGCTTGATTTAAGCGAATTGAAATACCATGATTTTCTCCATCCCAAAAATAATTAATTTTTTCATTTTCATTAATAAAGGAACTTTCAAGTTTAGTTGCGGAATTATCGTAAACATACAATTTACTTATCTTAGGTAAATAACTTGTTATGTTTTGTAAATCCTCTATATTTGGATTATAAAGTATTACACATGCTGCGATATTAAAACTCATAAATTTTTAATTTTTCTTTTTCCTAGAAATGTATCAATCCATTTTGTTAATTGGTATTTTACTGGAAACTTTATTTTTATTTTTTTTTGCAGTTGAAGATATTCTTCATAGCAATCTTTTTTCATATTTTGAATACCATATTTATCTGTAAGCGTGTTCGATAATTTTTCTAACTCATTAAATTTTAACCATTTTTTTTTAGATAAAATTAGATAATCCTTATATTTTTTTGGTTCATCAAGTCCTAAAAGTATTCTTTTTTTATGCTTTATTTTTTTTAGTTTAGCATCACTTTTTACACCTACTTGTTGATTACCATGAATTCTGTAGTATAGTAAATTTTGTGTCGAATAGTACAATGTTTTTTTGATTGCTAAAAGTATTGCTATCCATTCATCGTGTAAAACTTCATCTGAAAATGGAAAAATAAATTCTTTTACTTCATTTTTTATACATAAAGTTGCTCCAGTTGCAATATTTCCATTTTTTGTAATAATATCAAATAAATCAATTGGTTTTTGTAATTCATTTTCTAGGAAAAAAATAGAATCCCATAAAGTGAGTGGAGTTATTATTTTGTCATCTTCATTGATTAAGCTGGCATTTGTAAATACACCTTCGCATTTTGGGTTTTCATTAAAAATTTTTAGTGTTTCAACTATTTTGTTTTCATTCCAAATATCATCTTGATCGGACAAAAAAATGTAATCACCTTGGCAAATAGCTATTGCTTTTTCAAAATTCTTAGTGCTTCCTTGATTAGTTTCATTGTCAAATAACTTTATAGTTTCTGGATGATATTTTATATATTCTTTTATAATTTCTACAGTAGTATCATTAGAACAGTCATCACAAATTACAATTTCATCAACACTAAATTTATTTTGATGCAAAATACTATCTAGCTGTTTTTGTATGTATTTTTCACCATTATAGGTGCATAATGCTACTGAAATTTTCATACTAACTTGTTATCTTCTGTTTCAATTTTAATGACTCACTTAACGGTGCACCAACGAGTAGTACTCTAAATATTTTCCAATAACTTGGTTTGAAAAGACTTTTGAAAAAGAAATGAAAACGCAGTTTATTCAAAATTACTTGATGCCAAAAATACCCATAATGTTTTCTAATTACATATAAATAGGAAATTTTGTGTTCCGTTTTTATGGTAATTGAACTTGGCGTGCTAACACCGTGAAAATGAACGTATTTTGCTTCAGGAATTAGATATGCATATTTTTTTATTTTTGATAGTCTTTTGCATAAATCAGTTTCTTCAAAATAAAGGAAAAGGTTGGTGTCAAATCCTCCAACAGTATTAAAATCCTCCGATTTAACTATCATAAAACTTCCCGATATAAATTGACCTCTTTTTGGTTCAGAATATATTATTTTACGATTTGGATATTTTTCAGGATTTAGTTTTTCTAATAATTTGCGACCTAAAATTTCTTTGGCTGGCGAAGCGAAGTGATCTAAAGTAGGTAATAGACTTCCATCTTCTTTATAGGCAAGTGGACCGCATATTCCAAAGTCAGGATTATTGGTTATTTTTGAATATATAATTGACAAACAGTCGTTTGATAGTAATGAGTCATTGTTTATGAATGCCAGATAATTTGCATTACTATAATGTACACCAAGCATATTACCAGCTCCAAACCCCAAATTTATGGCACTTCTTACTAATTGAACATTATAATATTTTTTATTTTCAATATATGATTCTAGACTGGAAAAATCCTCTTTTTCGGATGCATTATCAATAATAACAATTTGATAATTTAAGGAACTAGCTGTTTTAGCAATAATACTTTCTATACAATTCTTAGTATAGCTGTTAGAATTATAGTTTATTAAAATAGCTGCAATATCATATTTTTTTTGACCAATCATAAATATTGATTTATTCCTTTTTCTATAAAAGTTATTTTTCTTTCTGTTGTTTGTTTCTCTATTTCGTTATTGATTTCGATATGACTTTTCGACTGTTCTTTATGATAAATGTGATAGGCAAGACCAGCAAATTTCAATCGTTTCCCTAATATTCCAATATTATGCAATCGTTGAATCATTTCAGAATCATCTATTCCCCAACCAACTAAATTTTCGTTGAAACCATTTACTTTAATAAAATCTTCTTTCCAAAATGACATATTGCATCCTCTCAACTTTGGTGAACGGATATCAGTTTTTTTTGAAAAATTCATTAAAAAAGGGATTCGTATTGTTCGAGTTCTTTTTTTAATCCCTTTTGAAAAAATGTCAAAATGAACAGTTTTTTTGCTAAAAATTGAACCTAAAATATTTTCCTGAATATTTACTCTTGACCCAAATAGATAGGTGCCTTTTTCGGCAAAAGTTAAATGGTCTTCAACAAAATGTTTGTTCATTATTATATCTCCATCAATCTCAATAATATATTCATATTTTGCTTTTGCAATAGCTTTATTCATTATGGCGGGCTTTCTGTTTTTCATATCTTCGTGCCAAACATGAATAAGCGGAACTGGAAATTTTTGTTGATATTTTTTTATCAATTCTTCTGTTTCATTAGAAGAACCGTCATCAGCAATAATAACTTCGTTAGGTAAAACAGATTGATTTAGTACGCTAGACAATAGTAAATCAAGCGCTTCTGGCCAATTATAAGTTGGTGTGACCAATGTGCATTTAGGCATGTTACTCATAATTAATCTATTTTTCTATAACGCATCCATAACTGTAAATAACGCTTAAAAACGGAAAATGAATGTATGTAAGCTAGAATAAAACCTTCTTTACCATCTAATATGCCTAATCTAAAAATATACTGCCACATAAAACGATACATTGGGCGAAAGAAAAAATGGTAACCATTTGGTTTTATTTTTTTATTATAAAGATTCTCAGCTTGAAGTTTGCTATACAGATTTAGTTTATCATTATAATTATCAAAATTTTTGTAACTATAGTGATTCAAGCAGTTTTTTAAAACACCTATTTTGCCATCAGCTTTTACTTCTTCATGGACTAAGTTTCCGTTATAAGTGCAATAGTTTTTATTGAATAAACGAATGGCTTTGTCTGATTGCCAACCTCCATATCGAATGTGTTTATTCATAAAATAGAAGTTTCTTTTCACAAAAAAAGCCACTATCGAATGAGGGTTACTTACTTTTTTAACAATCTCATCTTCCAAAGATTTTGTTATAATTTCATCTAAATCAAAAAAAACAATCCAATCATTTTTAGCTAAGTTGATTCCAAAATTTCGCTGAGACGAAAAATTCTCAAATTTTTTTTCAATAACCGTTGCCCCTAAACTTTTTGCTAACGAAGCAGTACCATCTGTACTCTCAGAATCGATAAAGATGATTTCATCTGCAAAAGACAGACTTTCAATATATCTTTTAACATTGTGAACTTCATTATAAGAAATTGCCAAGGCGCTTATCTTGATTTTTTCGTTATTTTTGGACATAATTCGTTGCTATATGCTACAAATATAATATTTTTACGCCAATTCTATTTTCAATTTTTCTATTTGTGTCAAAATTTACTGTTTTAATGTATCATAATTTGAGTACTTCTTCTAGTGTGAGTAAAGGACTAACTATTTCCAATGAAAAATTTGAAGAACAGATAAAGTATTTAGTAGATAAACAATATACTTTCTTTTTTGCTTCTGAAATTATTAAAAAAACAACATTCCCAAAAAAATCTATTGCTCTTACTTTTGATGATGTGACTGAAAATCAATTGCTTTATGCGATTCCTGTTTTGAAAAAATATAATGCTAAAGCTACTTTTTTCATCCCATTTAATTATATTGGAAAATCTGATTTATGGAATGAAGGATTAGATAGCGATCCTGAAAAAATAATGACAATTGATCAGCTAAAAAGCATAGATAATTCAATTATTGAATTTGGACATCATTCTTTTTTTCATAAACCTTTTACAAAATTATCATTGCAAGAAATCCAGGAAGATTTAGATAAAAGTTATGCTTTTATTAATGAAAATAACCTAACTGTTTTTCCATCAATTGCTTATCCTTTTGGAAAATATCCTAAAAAGAAAACTGAAAAAGAAGATTTTTTTAAAGTTTTAGAAAAAAACAATATTCAAATGGGCTTTAGAATAGGGAATAGAAGAAATAAATTACCACTAGAAAATATTTATGAAATACAACGCATAGACATTAAAGGCGAAGACAGTTTACTCGAGTTTAAAATGAAAATTAAAATTGGGAAATTAGGATTATTCTAGTTCTTTTTTGATTAAAATCATTTTTACATATCTTGAAAAAACACCATATGCATCAATTGTTGCAACTGCTAATCCTGGTATGCCATCAAGAAATCCTTTTCTAATTATGTAGGTATGGAAAAAACGATAAAAAGGCTTAAAAATTAAATGAAAATATGAAGCTTTTTTATTTTTTTCAACTTCCATTTTTGCTTGAAACCATGCATACGAATTTTTCTTTTTTAAGTAATGAAATAATCCTTTATAAGTATAATGAATCATAAAATTGGATAGCAGACCTACTGTTCCTTTATGAATCAATTTTTCATGTACATCACCTTTAAAATAAACAGAATCATTTTTAACCAATCGGATTACTTTGTTTTCGGTGTGATATAAAAATCTATTCATATAATAGTGAGGAAACCTTATTTTATATGCATTATGTTTAGGGTTATTTATAGTTTTGGCAATTTCATTCTTAAGCTTTTCAGTAACTCTTTCGTCCGCATCAACAAAGAGAATCCAATCGCCTTTAGCAATTTTAATAGCTTCATTTTTTTGATTTGAAAAATTATCAAATTCTCGTTGAATAATTTCACAATCAAACTGTTTAGCAATAGAAATTGTATCATCAGTACTAAATGAATCTATAACAATAATTTGATTAGCAAAAGAAACAGAATGCAAACAATCGAAGATATACTTTGCTTCATTTTGAGTTGGAATAATGACTGTTATAGTTGACATAATGAATTTACTTGAGTTCAAACATAGAATTTTTTTTTTATCTTTGCAACGTAATGAATAAAGATATTTCCATCATAATAAGCACTTATAATTCGCCAGAGTGGTTAGCAAAAGTTCTTTATGGGTATAATGCACAGACTTTCAGGAACTTTGAGGTTGTAATTGCTGATGATGGTTCTGACGAAAGAACAAAAAAATTTATATCAGAAATTCAAAAAGAAGTTTTTTTTCCCATTTATCATGTTTGGCACGAAGACAATGGTTTTCAAAAAACAATTATCTTGAATAAGTCAATTTTTGCTACTACTACTGATTACATTTTGATGACAGATGGTGATTGTATTCCAAGAGAAGATTTTATAGAGCAGCACATAAAGAATAGAGAGGAAGGTTACTTTTTATCTGGAGGATATTATAAATTACCAATGAAAATATCTAAACAAATCTCTAAAGAAGACATTTATTTAGGAAAATGTTTTGATATAAATTGGTTAAAAAAGAATGGAATTAAAGTTTCTTTCAAAAGCTATAAGTTAATTGCCGTTGGTATTAAGAGTTGGTTTTTTAATTTGATTACACCTACAACGCCAAGTTGGAATGGACATAATTCTTCGGGATGGAAATCTGATTTTTTAGAAGTTAATGGTTTTGATGAGCGAATGCAATATGGTGGAGAAGATAGAGAATTTGGTGAACGATTAATAAATAAAGGTATTAAAGCTAAACAAATAAGATATTCAACTGTCTGTATTCATTTGGATCATGCTCGTAGTTATGTAAAGCCAGAGATGCTTGAAAAAAATCTTCAAATTAGAAAAGAAACTAAAGCGAATAAAAAGGTGTGGACTGAGTTTGGAATTAAAAAGGAATAATTATTTTAAATAATCACCTAAAAATGGTTTTAATTCTGAAATAATCATTTCAGGAGTTAATTTTAAGTACAATTCCCTCGGATTTTTTTCTATTTCTTTGTTTTGTTCGTAAGACAATTCAGAAATAGCATTGGGAAGAAAATCTAATAAATGAACAGATTTATGAAATTTACCATCTTCAAAACTACTCCAATCATCTTTATTTATATAAGGTGAAAAAATAGTGAAAGTTGGCTTGTTTAATGCTTTTGCAATATGAACCGTTCCTCCTTCATTAGAAACTAATACAGTACATTTATTCATTAATACGGCAAAATCTCTAATACTAGGAGCGTAAATATCAAGAATAATATTTGATTTTTGCTGGCACATATTATAAATTTTATTAGCTTCTTCTTTCTGATTTGGTGCATAGTTAAACAATAAATAGCAATTGAAGTTAAAAGCTATATAATCAACAATAGTTGCTATATATTCGTATGGCATAGATTTTTGAGGTGTGCTTCCTAAAATTCCAAGCATTACGATTTTTTTGTCTTGGTATTTTTCCGGAACTTCAAATTGCTTTTCTTTTTCTGTTAAAAAAATCTTTGGTTCATAATCTATATCCGTTAAGGTTTCTACTTGTTGTAATAAGTGAATTCTATCTTCAATCGCTTTTCCACAAACATGGCTTTTTTCTTTAAGAATTCCGACTGGGTTAGTGTAATAGCCTAAATTTCCAATTTTTTTGCGGCTTTTGTGACCAACAGTTTGAATTGCTCCTCCAAACTTACATATCAATCGGCTTTGTAATTTAGAATAGGGATCAAAAATGATATCATATTTTTCTTTACGAACTTCTTTTATCGTTTTTATTAAATTTTTAAACTTTTTAAGCTCTTTTTCATTTATTGAAATTATTTTATCAATGTTGGGATTATTTTGAATAACACCATGTGTAAACTCATAAGCCATTAAATGAACAATACTAGTTGGGTATTTTTTTTTGAAGTTATTGGCAATAACCGAACTTATTAGCACATCACCAATACGTTTATTTTGAATAATTAAAATTTTCTTCATTTTCAGTCACTTTTACAGTCGAAGCTTTACAAGTTAAATTTTTAAAATTAATTTTTTAAATTTGAAAATGCCCAACATTAAATAATATGTAAAGCTTTTGCAAGTGCAAATTACTATTTTTTTATACATTTACCCAACTATAATTTACAATTGTGCAAACATCTATACATACCAAATACAAAAGTCTTGAAGATGCTATATATCAGTTGGTTACTGATTTTTCTGAAAAAGGTGAATGGATTGTAAAAGGTTCACGTAATAGTATTAAATCGAATTTTTTAGAAAATGAAAAGGTTTCCATTAAGTTTTTTCAAAAACCAAGTTTGCTGAAATCGATAATTTATTCTTTTTTTAGAACTACAAAAGCAAGAAGGTCTTATGAATACGCCAATTATTTATTAGAAAATTCCATCCAAACACCATTTCCAATTGCTTATATCGAGAATCAAAATAGTTTTGGATTGCTTCAAGATAGCTATTATATAAGCCATCACATTAATTACGATTTTACTATTCGCGAACTTATACATGATCCATTATTTGAAGAGCGTAACCTTATTTTAGAAAAATTTACCGAGTTTACTTTTAAGATGCATCAGGCAAAGGTGAATTTCTTAGACCATTCACCTGGTAATACATTGATTGTAAAAAATGGAAAAGGTGATTATGAATTCTATTTGATTGATTTAAACAGAATGAAATTTGAAAATCTTTCAATTCAACAACGAATGGATAATTTCAAAAAAATGTGGCTTTCTAAACAAATGATAAAAGTTGTAGCCAAAAAATATGCAGAACTTTCAGGCGAATCAGAAGTAAAATTGCATAAAATTCTTCTTGAAAAAACAACAAAATTCAAAAGAAGAATTACCAAAAAGAAATACTTAAAACGCAAACTAAAAAAATAAGCTCCGAATTTATAATCGGAGCTTTTTTATTTGAATTTTGATAATTTAAAGTTAATCAAATTGCCTAAACAGCTACATCATATTCTCTCAAAGCATCATTCAACGAAGTTTTCAAATCGGTTGAAGGTTTACGTTGACCAATTATCAATGCACACGGAACTTGAAAGTCTCCAGCAGCAAATTTCTTAGTATAACTTCCAGGAATCACAACCGAACGAGCAGGAACGTAGCCTTTATACTCAACAGGTTCATTTCCTGTAACATCAATAATTTTGGTTGAAGCTGTTAAACAAACATTAGCTCCTAGAACGGCTTCTTTTTCAACACGAACACCTTCTACAACAATACATCTTGAACCAATGAAAGCGCCATCTTCAATAATAACTGGCGCGGCTTGCAATGGTTCTAAAACACCACCAATTCCAACACCACCAGAAAGGTGAACATTTTTTCCAATCTGTGCACAACTTCCAACAGTTGCCCAAGTATCGACCATCGTGCCTTCATCTACATAAGCACCAATATTTACATAACTAGGCATCATAATTACACCTTTTGAAATGTAAGCGCCATAACGAGCAACAGCTGGTGGTACAACACGAATTCCTTTTTCGGCATAACCTGTTTTCAAAAGCATTTTGTCGTGATATTCAAAAATACCAACTTCATGTGTTTCCATTTTTTGAATTGGAAAATACATAACTACTGCTTTTTTAACCCATTCGTTCACTTGCCAACCAGAAGTAGTTGGTTCAGCTACTCTAAGTTTTCCGTTGTCTAGTAAATAAATTACTTCTTTTATAGTGTTTATTGTAATTTCTTCTTTCAATAATTCTCGGTTTTCCCAAGCTTTTTCTATCGTCGATTGTAAATTGTCCATGATTGTTATGTTTTTGAAATGCAAAGATAATTTATTTTATAAAGAAACAGGTATGGTTTTTGTCATTTCAGAATCGAAATAATTACTTTTGTTTAAAATCAAATGTACAGAAAATGAAAAATATTTTGATGTTACTATTAACTCTAATTATGGTAAGTTGCAGTAATAAAACAATTAATAAAAACGAAAACTCTAAAGAAGTGGCAACCAAAATTGATTCGAAAAATTTGTTTAAAACCAAATGGAAATTGATTGAATTAAGAGGAAATAAAATTGAGAATACTAAATTCACTCTTGATTTTTTTGAAGAAAATAGATTTGCAGCATTTGCCGGTTGTAATAATTTGGGTGGTGAATACAAAGTTGAGAATACTTTCAAAATCACTTTCTCTAAAGTTATTTCAACTAGGATGGCTTGTGAAGATATGAAAACTGAACAAGAATTTTCTAAAGTGCTCGAAATGACCGATAATTTTATTGTTGACGGAAAAATTCTTTCTCTAAACAAGGGAAGAATGACACCATTAGCAAGATTTGAATTGATAAGAAAGTAAAGTTTTTTTCCTATATTTGTATAAACAATTTCATTATGGAAACAATAAAAATTGAATGTCAGCCAAACGTTAGAACTAAAATTTTAGAGTTTTTGAGTTCTTTTTCAGAAAAAGAATGTAAAGTTGTTACTGAAGATTCTAGTTTTATTGAAAATAAAAGAAAACTTCATTTAGTAGATGCAAAAATTTCTAATGGAACTGCTGAGTTTTGTAGTTTTGAAGAATTAGATTCATATTTAGACAACGTCATTTCTAATCATGAAGATTAAATTGACTATTGATTTCAAAGCTGATTTGAAGGAAATCGTTTTTTTTATTTCTAGAGATAAACCAATTGCTGCTCAAAAATTTAAAAATAAATTATTGCAAAACATAAAAAGAGACCTTGTAAATCCATTCAATTATAAAAAGTCAATATATTTTGATCACAATAATTATAGAGATTATATTTACAAAGGTTATACAACAGTTGTTAGAGTTGATGAGTTGAACGAAATTGTATATGTTATTGGTATTCTTAAACATAAAATAGCATTATAACAAATCAAAATCTCTCCAAATGCCAAGAATCCTATCCATAGATTACGGAATAAAACGAACAGGAATTGCCGTAACCGACGATTTTCAAATAATTGCTTCTGGATTGACCACAATTCCTTCAGAAACAGCGATTACTTTTCTTAAAGATTATTTTTCCAAAGAAAATGTTGTCAAAGTTATCATCGGAGAACCCAAACAGATGAACGGTCAACCTTCTGAAAGTACCGAAGTGATTGAGAAGTTTGTTTCTAAATTTCAAAAAGAATTTCCCGAAATGAAATTAGAACGTGTTGACGAACGTTTTACATCTAAAATGGCTTTCCAAACTATGATTGATAGTGGATTGAAAAAAAAACAGCGTCAAAACAAAGCACTAGTCGACGAAATCGCCGCTACAATTATGCTTCAAGATTATTTATTGCGATTTAAAATCACATAAAACTTTTAAAACCGTAACTCGAAACTCGCAACCAAAATTATGAATCAACCCGACGTAATCCTTATCGGAACAGGAATAATGAGTGCTACATTAGGCATTTTCCTGAAAGAATTGCAACCCGAAATAACAATTGAAATATACGAAAGGCTCGATAAACCTGCTCAAGAAAGTTCTTCTGCTTGGAATAATGCCGGAACGGGACATTCCGCTTTTTGTGAATTGAATTACACACCACAAAATTCAGATGGCACAATCGATGCTAAAAAAGCAATCAAAATTGCCGAACAATTTGAATTAACTCGCCAGTTTTGGAGTTATTTGGTTGAAAATGGAAAACTAACAAATCCTGAAAGTTTTATTCATTCTATTCCTCATTTGAGTTTTGTTTGGGGAAATGAAAATGTCGATTATCTTAGAAAAAGACATGAATCGTTAACCAAAAATCCACTTTTTTCTCAAATGGAATTTAGTGCTGATTTTGAAGTATTAAAAAATTGGATGCCATTGGTAATGCAAAATAGAAGCAAAGAAGAAGCTGTTGCTGCTACAAAAATTATGCTTGGAACAGATGTTGATTTTGGCGAATTGACTAAGAGAATGTTAGACTATTTAGCAAAACAAGAAGGCGTTTCAATATATTACAACCACGAAGTTAGACGAATAAAGCAAAATGAAGATAAAACATGGCGTTTGAAAATCAAAGATTTGACGAATGATGAAAAAATAAAATCGAAAGCCAAATTTGTTTTTATTGGCGCTGGCGGTGCTTCTTTATTACTTTTGCAAGAAGCCAATATTAACGAAGCCGAAGGTTATGGCGGTTTTCCTGTTGGCGGACAATGGTTAAAATGTAAAAACGAAGAAATCATTCAAAAGCACCAAGCTAAAGTTTACGGAAAAGCTTCTGTTGGAGCACCACCAATGTCGGTTCCACATTTAGACACTAGAATTATTAATGGCAAAAAAGAATTACTTTTTGGACCATTTGCTGGATTTTCAACCAAATTTTTAAAGAACGGTTCCTATTTAGATTTGTTAGATTCAATCGAATTGGATAATATAAAACCTTTGCTTTATGCTGGTTGGAACAATTTTCCGTTGACAAAATATCTGATTGAACAAGTAATGCAATCAGACGAAAAACGAATTGAAGCATTGCAAGACTATTTTCCAAACGCCAAAATGGAAGATTGGGAATTACTCGATGCTGGTCAGCGTGTACAAGTCATCAAAAAAGACGAAGAAGAAGGTGGAACATTAGAATTTGGAACCGAAATTATAACTTCAACCGATGGAACTTTGGCTTGTTTACTTGGTGCTTCGCCTGGCGCATCAACTGCGGTTTCTGTAATGATTGATGTGCTTACTAGATGTTTTAAAGAAGAAATGAACGATAAACTTTGGCAAGAAAAGTTAAAAAAAATGATTCCATCTTTTGGATTGCATTTGAACGATAATCAGCAATTATTAAACGAAATAAGAACTAAAACTACTAAAATATTGCAACTTACAAATGAAGGATAAAATAAAATTAATCGTTTCAGATTTAGATGGAACTTTACTAGATAGCAATCACAATTTACCAACAGATTTTTGGGAAGTTGAGCAACAATTAACTGATAAAAATATACTTTTTGCGATCGCTTCTGGACGCCAATTGTTCAATATTATTTCGTTGTTTGACAGGATAAAAGAGCGTACTTTATTCTTAGCAGAAAACGGAACTTTTGCATATTTTAAAGGTGAGGAGTTATTCATAAATGATTTGCCTAAAGAAAATGCAATCGAGTTTATAAAAATAGGAAGAACAGTAAAAGATGGGTATGTTATTTTATGTGGAAAAGAATCTGCTTATGTTGAAAATACCGATGAAAGGTTTTTGACAGAAGTCAGAAAATATTATACAAAGTTGCAAATTGTGGATGATTTAACGCAAGTAGATGATGTGGTTTTGAAAGTAACTATTTGCGATTTTAATGACGTTCCAACCAACAGTTATCAATATTTTAAAGAATTTGAAAACGACTTTAAAGTGGCTATTTCGGGTTTAATTTGGCTAGACGTAACAAGTTTTACTGCCAATAAAGGTGTTGCTATTGAAATCATTCAAAAAAAACTAGCGATTTCTAAAGGTGAAACAATGGTTTTTGGCGATTTTCTTAATGATTTAGAAATGATGGAAACCGCCGAATTTAGTTTTGCCATGAAAAATGCACATAAAGACATCATCGAAATATCTAATTATACGACTGATTTTGATAATAATACGAATGGTGTAACGCAAACAATTGAGAAATACTTGTTATAAATGAGTAGTTTCAGTGAAGTTGATGATTCACTAATCTAAAAAATAATTACTTTTGCCAAAATTCTGAATTCAAAATTCTGAATTCTAAAATCAGAAATCAAAATGATACTACCAATAATAGGCTACGGCGATCCAGTTTTAAGAAAAGTAGGTGAAGAAATTTCGGCTGATTATCCTAATCTTACCGAAATTATCGATAATATGTATGAAACAATGTACAATGCTTATGGTGTTGGATTAGCAGCACCTCAAATTGGACTAGCTATTCGTTTGTTTGTTATCGATACCGAACCTTTTAGTGATAGTAAAGATTTAACTCCAGAAGAACATGTACTGTTGAGCACTTTTAAAAGAACTTTCATCAATGCTAAAATGCTAAAAGAAGAAGGCGAAGAATGGGGTTTTAACGAAGGTTGCTTGAGTATTCCTGATGTGCGCGAAGATGTAATTCGTCATGAAAAAATCACTTTAGAGTATTATGATGAAAATTTCAACAAGAAAACTGAAGTTTTTGATGGATTAATCGCCAGAGTTATTCAACATGAATACGACCATATTGAAGGAATTTTGTTTACCGATTTAATTTCTACTTTAAAGAAAAAATTAATCAAAAATAAACTGCAAAATATTATGGATGGTAAAGCTCGTCCAGATTATAGAATGCGTTTTTGCAATAAAAAAGGAAGATAAATTCTTAAAATCCCAAAAAATAAAATCCCAAATCCCAATTGCTTTTAGCTTAAAATGGCATGAAATTTGAGTTTTTTAATTGAAATTTCAAATTTGTTATTTGGAATTTTATTTAGTTATATTTGCCACCGCTTAAAAATACAAGTAAAATGAATGTAGAAAAAATATTAGCCATTTCAGGGAAACCTGGTTTATACGAATTAAAAGTTCAAACCCGTTCAGGATTCGTTGCAGAATCAATGATTGATGGAAAAAAAATTACGGTTGGAATGAGAAGCAACGTAAGTTTGTTATCTGAAATTTCTATGTACACTCATAGCGAAGAAAAACCTTTAGTTGAAATTATGCGAGCAATTGCAGTAAAAGAAAACGAAGGACCAGCCATTTCTCATAAAGAAGATAACGATAAACTAATTGCTTATTTCAAACAAATTGTGCCAGATTATGATGAAGATAGAGTATATGCTTCAGATATCAAAAAAGTATTGAATTGGTACAATATGCTTCAAGCAAAAGGAATGGTTTCTAAAGAAGAACCAAAAATTGAAAAAGCAGAATCTATCAAAGAACAAGTGGTAGAAGAAGTTAAAGCCAAAAAAGAACCAAAGAAAGAAGCTAAAACAGAGAAAGCTGAGAAAGTTGAAAAACCGAAAGCTAAAACTAAAAAATAGTTAATTACTTTTTTATAAATAGAATTCCTATTGCTCAATTTGAGTAATAGGATTTTTTATTTTTACAAAAATCAAAATCATGAACTCACGCCAACAACAACTCGACTCTTTCAATCGATTATTAGATATAATGAACGATTTGCGCGAAAAATGTCCTTGGGATAAAAAGCAAACATTAGAAAGTCTTCGTCATTTAACAATTGAAGAAACATACGAATTGGGCGATGCCATTTTGAATAATGATTTGCAAGAAATCAAAAAAGAATTGGGTGATTTGTTGTTACACATTGTTTTTTATGCCAAAATTGGAAGCGAAACAAACGATTTTGATATAGCCGATGTTTGCAATGAAATTTGCGATAAATTGATTCACCGTCATCCACATATTTATGGTGATGTTGAAGTTGCCGATGAAGAAGAAGTGAAGCGAAATTGGGAAAAACTGAAACTTAAAGAAGGAAAAAAATCCGTTTTAGAAGGTGTTCCAAAAGGTTTGCCTGCACTAGTTAAAGCTTCAAGAATTCAGGATAAAGTAAAAGGTGTCGGATTTGATTGGGAAGAACCACATCAGGTTTGGGATAAAGTTCAGGAAGAATTGCAAGAACTTCAAGTTGAGGTTGCTTCTGGAAACCAAGATAAAATTGAAGCTGAATTTGGCGATGTTTTATTCTCCATGATAAATTATGCAAGATTCTTGAAAGTAAATCCAGAAGATGCTTTAGAACGAACTAACAAAAAATTTATCAAGCGTTTTCAATATCTAGAAAGCAAAGCAGGCGAACTCGGAAAACCATTAATGGATATGACGTTAGCCGAAATGGATGTTTTTTGGAATGAAGCGAAGAAACTTTGATATTTATGGAATTACCTTATTACGCTGTAATTTTTACTTCAAAAAGAACAGAAGTTGACGAAAATTATTCCGAAATGGCTGCTAAAATGGTTGAATTAGCTCAATTGCAAGAAGGTTTTCTAGGAGTTGAATCTGCTAGAAATGAGATAGGAATAACAGTTTCTTATTGGAAATCTCTTGAAGCTATCAAAAATTGGAAACAAAATCTTGATCATCTTGACGCTCAGCAATTGGGAGTTTCAAAATGGTATGAAAAATATACAGTAAGAATAGCTTTGGTTGAAAAAGAATATAGTTTTGAAAAATAGCAATCTATTCCGAAAGTCTTCTCAACTTATTTCTGTCTAGAATAGCAATCTTTTTTCCAACCAATTCAATTAAACCACTTTTGTTAAATTCTGAAAGTAATCGGATGCAGCTTTCGGTTGCTGTGCCAATCATACCTGCTAATTCTTCACGTGATAACTGAATGTGTAAAGTACCATCTTCGTTTTTGCCAAAATTATCATCAAGATATAATAAGGTTTCTGCCAAACGTTCTTTCACACTTTTTTGGGCTAACGAAATCATATGATCGTCGGCATCTTTCAAATCACCACAAATGGTTTTCATAACATTCATAGAAAACTCATTATTGGTATTAAAAAATCCCATAATTTCACTCTTCGGAATAAAACAAACTTCCATATCTTCTAAAGCAACAGCACTCAAGTTGGCTGGTTCCTCGCTAATCATCGAACGTTGACCTAATAATTCGCCTGGTTTGACCAATTTTACAATTTGATCTTTTCCATTGGCACTTAACTTCGATAATTTGCAAATACCATCTTTAATGCAAAAAACACCTTTGGTAATTTCACCTTCTTCAAAAATGGGTTCGCCTTTTTTTATGGTATAAGAAGTCTTACAATCAGCCATTTTTAAAAGATCATCTTTCTTCAACGCTTTTAACGAACTAAATTGTCTCACAATACATTGTTCACACTTACTCATATCGTTTTTGGATTTTTCATTGCAAATATACCAATTGTATGACAAATATCATATTTTAAAATTAAGTATTGTTTAATCTTTGTAGTAGGTAAAATGAGCAAATTTATGGACACAACAAATTGTTTCCATTGTGGTAATGAAATAATAAAAAAAGACGAGGTTATTTTTGATGATAAAAGTTTTTGTTGCAACGGTTGTAAAACTGTTTATGAGATTTTTAGTCAAAATGATATGACTTGTTATTATGATTTTCAATCGGCACCTGGTGCTACTCCACAAGATATTCAAGGAAAATATACGTTTTTAGACAATGATGATATTGTCAGCAAATTATTAGAATTTGAAGACGGAACGACTAATATTGTTTCGCTTTATATTCCACATATTCATTGTAGTTCGTGCATTTGGATATTAGAAAATCTTCAACGATTAGATGCAGGTATTGGAACTTCCCAGGTTAATTTTGGCGAAAAGAAAGTACGTGTAAATTACAATCCTGAGAAAACTTCTTTGAGAAAAATCGTTGAAATGTTGAGTTCTATAGGTTATGAACCTTATATTTCATTAGAAAATTTTGACGAAGGAAAGAAAAATGTCGATAGAAGTTTAATCTATAAAATAGGAGTAGCCTTTTTCTGTTTTGGAAATATCATGTTGCTATCATTTCCAGAATATTTTGAAGTCAACGAATTTTGGATTAACCAATACCGTGGATTTTTCCGTTGGTTGATTTTTGCTTTGTCATTGCCGGCCTTTATTTATTCGGCAAGCGGCTATTATGTTTCGGCTTGGAAAAGTATCAAATCGGGAATGTTAAATATTGATATTCCGATTGCACTAGGAATTGTGGTAATGTTCGTCAGAAGTACCGTTGATATTATTTTCGATTACGGTCAAGGCTTTTTCGATAGCATGTGCGGATTGATTTTCTTTATGCTTTTAGGGAAATTATTTCAAATAAAAACATACGATTTTCTTTCTTTTGAAAGAGATTATAAATCGTATTTTCCGATTGCCATTACCAAACTTTTGTCAAATGGCACAGAAGAAGCCGTTCAGGTTTATGATATTGAAAAAGGTGATAGATTATTGATAAGAAATCAAGAGTTAATTCCGGTTGATGGAATTTTGATTTCAGAAAAAGCTTCAATCGATTATAGTTTTGTAACGGGTGAAGAAGTGGCTGTTGCCAAAAAATCGGGCGACAAAATTTTTGCAGGCGGAAAACAATTAGGTAAAGTAATCGAAATGGAAGTTTTGTTTTCGGTTTCAAATAGCTATTTAACTCAATTATGGAGTAATGATGTTTTTCAAAAAAGAGTTGATCAAAAACACAAATCGATTACAGATAGAATCAGCCGTTATTTTACTCCAGCCTTATTAGGATTGTCAATCGTCTCTTTCTTATATTGGATTTTTATTGATACTTCAACTGCTTTTAATGTTTTTACTGCAATTCTAATTGTGGCTTGTCCATGTGCTTTGGCATTGACAGCACCTTTCACACTTGGAAACGTTTTACGAATTCTAGGAAATCGAAAATTTTATTTAAAAAATGCAATAGTTGTTGAACAATTAGCCAAAGTAGATAGTATAGTTTTTGACAAAACAGGAACCATTACCACTAATAAAAAGACTTCCATTACTTATGAAGGTGAAGTTTTAAATTATTTTGAATTAAAATTAGTAAAAAATGTACTAAGAGGTTCCAATCATCCATTAAGCAGAAGATTGTACGATTATATTCCGAATCAGGATAAAATGGAGACTTCTAGTTTTGAAGAAGTAATTGGTAAAGGAGTTTTTGCCGAAATTGATGGTAATACTGTAAAGTTGGGTTCTTCTCAATATCTAAAAACCATGACTGAAAACACGCATAAAAAGACAAAAGTACATGTCGAAATTAATGGTGTCTATAAAGGTAGTTATGTTTTTACCAATCAGTACAGACCTGGAATAGAAAAACTCTTTGAAAATTTAGCCAAGAAATACGACTTATATGTATTGTCTGGTGATAATGATGGAGAACGAAAAATTTTGGAAAAGTTGTTGCCAAGTTCTGTGAATTTGGTATTCAATCAAAAACCAGAACAAAAACTTGAATATATAGATAGTCTGCAAAAGCAAGGAAAAAATGTTATGATGATAGGTGATGGGTTAAATGATTCTGGAGCATTGGCACAAAGTAATGTTGGGATTTCAATTTCAGAAAACGTGAATGTTTTTTCGCCAGCTTGTGATGGAATTTTAGATGCATCTCAATTTGAACGAATTGCTTTCTTTTTGAAATATTCCAAAAACGCAATGAAAACCATCTATATGAGTTTTGGGTTGTCATTACTCTATAATGTTGTTGGATTGAGTTATGCTGTTACGGGAAATTTATTGCCAATTGTGGCAGCTATCATTATGCCATTAAGCACAATTACCATAGTTAGTTTTGTAACAATCATGAGTAATGTTTTTGCAAGAGTTAAATAATTTTACTAAGCTGATTACGATAAAAAACGGTTGTTTTTATTTGAAATTCAATCATTTAAAAAATTATTTAGCTTTCAAATTTTAAGCAAATCTTAATGTATGATAAATATCATATTTTAAAAAAATAGGTAGAAGTAACTTTGTTAACACAAATTTAAGGTATGAGTGTCATTTATTTATTAATCTCAATAAGTATAGTCTTAGCTGTTACATTCTTGTATGTTTTTATAAGAATGGTAAAAAGCGGTCAGTTTGATGATGACTATACGCCATCTGTCAGAATGCTTTTTGACGATGAACTTCTCAAAGAAACTAACAAAAATCAAATACAAATAACAGAAGAAAAACAAGTTTAATTATGGACAAGCAACAATTTTATTACGACAACAAAATTGTAAGAAACTTTCTCTACGCTAGCATCGTTTTTGGTGTGGTAGGAATGTTAGTAGGGCTAATTCTAGCCTTCATGTTTTTATTTCCAAACATGACGAGTGGAATCTCGTTTTTAAGTTTTGGTAGATTAAGACCTTTACACACCAATGCGGTAATTTTTGCCTTTGTTGGAAACGCAATGTTTGCAGGAGTTTATTACTCAATGCAACGTTTGTTAAAAGCTAGAATGTTTAGCGATTTATTAAGCAAAATCCACTTTTGGGGTTGGCAATTAATTATTGTTGCTGCCGCTATTACTTTACCATTAGGATTTACAACATCTAAAGAATATGCGGAGTTAGAATGGCCAATTGATATTGCCATCGCATTAATTTGGGTTGTATTTGGTATCAACATGATAGGAACCATTATTAAAAGAAGAGAACGTCACATTTATGTAGCTATTTGGTTCTACATTGCTACTTTCGTTACGGTTGCAGTTCTTCATATCTTTAATAGTTTGGAATTACCAGTGGCTGGACTAAAATCTTACTCAGTTTATGCTGGTGTTCAAGATGCTTTAGTACAATGGTGGTATGGCCACAATGCGGTTGCATTTTTCTTGACAACACCTTTCTTAGGAATGATGTACTATTTTGTTCCAAAAGTGGCAAACAGACCTGTTTATTCATATAGACTTTCTATTATTCACTTCTGGTCATTAATTTTCTTATACATTTGGGCTGGACCTCACCACTTATTATATTCTGCATTACCTGATTGGGCTCAGAATCTTGGAGTTGTATTCTCTGTAATGTTAATTGCTCCGTCTTGGGGTGGTATGATCAACGGTTTATTAACACTTCGTGGTGTTTGGGATAAAGTTCGTACAGATTCAGTATTAAAATTCTTCGTAGTAGCAATTACGGGTTACGGTATGGCAACTTTTGAAGGACCAATGTTGTCTCTTAAAAATGTAAATGCTATAGCTCACTATACCGACTGGATTATTGCTCACGTTCACGTTGGTGCATTAGCTTGGAACGGATTTATGTCATTTGGTATCATCTATTGGTTGATTCCTCGTATGATGAAAACTAAATTATACTCTGAAAAATTAGCGAACTTCCACTTCTGGATTGGTACTTTAGGTATTATTTTATATGCACTTCCAATGTATGTTGCTGGGTTTACTCAAGCTTCTATGTGGAAACAATTTAAACCTGACGCTGGTAGCTTACAATATGGTAACTTCTTA
Source organism: Flavobacterium sp. (assembly GCF_027531705.1). Classification (GTDB taxonomy): domain Bacteria; phylum Bacteroidota; class Bacteroidia; order Flavobacteriales; family Flavobacteriaceae; genus Flavobacterium. The sequence continues at coordinate 72,206 of NZ_JAPZSP010000005.1, forward strand.
GAAACAGTTACTCAATTAATGCCAATGTATTGGATGAGAGCTATTGGTGGTACTTTATTCTTAGCTGGTTTATTAGTATTATGTTACAATATTATTATGACTGTTAGACAAGGTGATACTGTTGAAAATGAATTAGCTGAAGCTCCAGCATTAGCAGATATAAGTAAAAATAGATTGAAAGGTGAGAAATGGCATGCTTGGTTAGAAAGAAAACCAGTTCAGTTCATGTTATTATCTACAGTTGCTATCTTAATTGGAGGATTGATTCAAATACTACCAACGCTTTTAGTAAAATCAAATATTCCTACTATCGCTGCTGTTAAGCCATATTCACCACTTGAATTACAAGGTAGAGATTTATATATTCGTGAAGGTTGTGTAAGCTGTCACTCTCAAATGATTCGTCCTTTCCGTTCAGAAGTTGAGCGTTATGGTGAATATTCTAAAGCGGGTGAATTTGTCTATGATCATCCATTCTTATGGGGTTCTAAACGTACTGGTCCAGATTTGGCTAGAGAAGGTGTTAAAGGAAAACCTTTCAACGGTGGTAGAGATAATGTATGGCATTTCAATCACTTCTATGATCCACAAAGTATTTCTCCAGGTTCATTGATGCCAAGATACCAATGGTTAGTTCAAAACAAATTGGATAACTCATTAGTTCAAGCTAAAATGGAAGCAATGGTCACACTTGGTGTTCCATATTCTCCTGAAGATATAGCTAATGCTCCAAAAGCTATTGATGAGCAAGCAAGTGCTATCGAAAAAACATTATTGGCTAATGCTGAGATTAAAAAATCTTTTGAAGGCTCAGATGTTCCATTAAAAGACAGAGAGATTATTGCACTTATTTCTTATATGCAACGTTTAGGTACTGATATTCAAGTAAAAGATAAAAAATAAGTCATGTTAAAATTCGTAAAACAAAATTTGGAAACGATTGATGGTGTATCTATTTACCCTATCATATCACTTGGAATCTTTTTTACAGCTTTTGTACTATACACCGTTTGGGCATTTACATATAGCAAAGACAGAATCAAAGAAATGAGTAATCTTCCATTAAACGACTAATTAATTTCAACATATAAAAGTTTAAAATAATGAAAAAAATAATTCCATCATACATAAGAGTTCCACTGATATTCGCAATTGTATTTGCAGCATTGGAATTTTTCATCGACTCAGGAGATAGACCTGCCTTTATAAAGTTCCCAATGGTTTCTTTATTCTTACTTGTCTTCCTATTTTTATTAATTGCAATTGAAGTTGTAGTTAATGCTGTCGATAAAGTTACTTATCATTTATTAACAGATGATCAGAAAAAACAATTAGACGATGCTCAATCATTACCATTTACTGAAGGTAAATTCTACCAAGGTATTATGAGTAAACTTACACGTTCTAAGGCTGTTGAGCAAGAAGCAGATGTAATGTTAGATCATGATTACGACGGTATTAGAGAGTTAGACAATGTATTGCCACCATGGTGGGTATATCTTTTCTATGCAACAATTGTCTTTGCTGCTGTTTACTTAATTCGTTTCCATGTTATGGGCGATTATACACAAGCACAAGAGTTTGACAAAGAAGTTGAATTGGCTAACATCGAAATTGCTAAAAATGCTGCTGCTTCTCCTGATGATATGAATATCGATAAAGTTACATTGTTAACTGATGCAGAAAGCATAGCTAAAGGAAAAGAAATTTTTACAAACACATGTGCTGCTTGTCACAAACCAGATGGTGGTGGATCAGTAGGACCAAACTTAACAGATGAATTTTGGATTAACGGTGGCGGAATCAAAAATGTTTTCAAAGTGATTACAGATGGTAGTCCAAATAACCCTTCAATGGTAGCTTGGAAAAACACTTTGAAACCAACAGATATTCAAAAAATTGCTAGTTACGTTTTAAGTCTTCAAGGTAGTAAACCAGCTGGCGGAAAAGCTGCTGAAGGTGAAAAATGGGTTGAAGATGCCGCTCCAAAAGCAGACGCTGCAGTGACAGCCACTGATAGTACAAAAACAGCTGAAGTTCCAGCAAAATAATAAAAAATGAAAAGGTTTTGGGATTGCTCAAAACCTTTTCAAAATTTACACGGTATTTTCCGTAAAACATAAGTTAAAATGGCATCAAATAATTTACCAGAAGAAAGTTTTAGAGATTCAATTTCAACTATTGATAAAAGTGGAAAAAGAGCATTTATTTTCTCTAAAATACCAGTTGGAAGGTTCTATAATAAGAGAAAACTCTTAAGTTACATATTATTAGCTTTTTTAGTAAGTGCTCCATTTATCAAAATCAATGGAAATCAATTTTTGATGTTCAATGTGCTGGAAAGAAAATTTAATATTTTTAGTTTTCCTTTTTGGCCACAAGATTTCCACCTTTTTGTAATCTCTATGATTATTGGAGTAGTGGGATTGGCTCTTTTTACTGTTGCTTTTGGTCGAATTTTTTGTGGTTGGTTTTGTCCTCAAACTATTTTTATGGAAATGGTTTTTCGTAGAATCGAATTTTGGATTGACGGAGACAGAGCGCAACAAATGCGTTTGGCGAAACAATCTTGGGATGGCGAAAAAATTAGAAAACGTTTAACCAAATGGATTATCTTTTTCATTATTTCATTTATAATAGCAAATGTATTTTTAGCTTATTTAATCGGAAGTGACGAATTAATTCGATTCATCGAAGAAGGACCAGCTCAAAACCAAAGTACGCTTATTGCTTTGCTAATTTTTACTGGTGTATTCTATTTTATTTATGCTTGGTTTAGAGAACAAGTTTGTATCATTGCTTGTCCTTACGGAAGAATGCAAGGTGTTTTGTTGGACAATAAAACCATAAACGTTGCATACGACCATGTTCGTGGTGAAGGTGAAATAGGTAGAGCTAAATTCAATAAAAATGAAGATAGAGCAGCATCTGGAAAAGGCGATTGTATCGATTGTAAAGTATGTGTTCACGTTTGCCCAACAGGTATCGATATTAGAAACGGTACGCAGTTAGAGTGTATCAACTGTACAGCTTGTATCGACGAGTGTGATACTATTATGGACAAAGTTGGTTTGCCTAAAGGACTAATTCGCTATGCAAGTGAAGACGAAATCGTTAAGAAAGAAAAATTCCAATTAACGCTTAGAATGAAAGGTTATATTGCTGTTTTGGCAATATTAATTGGAGTTTTTATCGGAATGCTTTTCTTGCGAAACGATGTAGAAGCTACTATTTTGCACATGCCTGGGCAATTGTTTCAACATGAAGGAAAAAATATTACTAATATTTACAACTATAAAATTATTAATAAAACCGAAGGTGCTTTTGACAATGTAACTTTCAAATTGGTTGATCCTAAAGGTGAAATAAAATTGGTCGGAAGTCCATTTGTTAAAGTTCCTAAACAAGGAATGGCGCAAGGAACTATGTTTGTAAAAATCCTTGAATCTAACCTTAAAGGCGAAAAAGTAGAATTGAAAATTGAAGTTTATAACAATAATAAGCTTATTGAATCAGCAACAACTAACTTTGTTGGTCCAAGAAACTTTAATTAAAAAATAGAAAACATGAAAATTAATTGGGGAACATCAATAGTAATTGCGTTTGCATTGTTTATCACTTTCATTTTATACTTTGTTTTCAAAGTTCAGTCTAATCCTAAATATGATAATGAGCTTGTAACCGAAGAATATTATAAAAAAGAGTTGGTTTATTCCAAACAAATGGAAAAAGAGCAAAATGCAAATGATATGGTTGTAAATGTTTTGGTTTCCAGAACAGATGAAGGCATTGCTATCGACTTTCCTGACGAAATAGATATTACCAAAGTAAAAGGAAAAGTGTCCTTATATAGACCGTCTAACCAGAAGCTCGATTTCGAAGTTCCTATTTCGTTATCAAGTCCACATTTGCTCATACCTAAAAGTAATCTGGCTAGCGGTCTTTGGGACATTTCTGTCGATTGGACATACGATGGTAAAGAATTTCTAAAAAAAGAAAAAATAAATTACTAAAAAATACTGGGTAAAATGACATTTGTCATCTTATTTATCACTACTAATTACTAACTTTATTATGTTAATTTCAGCTTTGGTTTTCGGTTTGATTAGCAGTTTGCATTGCATAGGGATGTGCGGACCAATCGCTATGATGCTACCTGTAGATCATAAAAACCCGAGTAAAAAAGCCATTCAGATTTTAACATACCATCTAGGAAGATTAACAGCCTATGCAACATTAGGTTTGCTCTTTGGATTAATAGGAAAAGGATTGTACTTAGCAGGAATGCAACAACGCATGTCGATAGTTGTGGGAATAATGATGATTTTGTTAGTTTTAATTCCCGAAAGAGTTTTTGCTAAGTACAATTTTTCAAGACCGATTTATAAACTAATTTCTAATATTAAATCTAACTTGGGTAACCAGTTTAAACGCAAAACACCCGATGCTTTGTTTACCATTGGACTACTCAACGGATTTTTACCATGCGGATTGGTTTATGCAGCACTTTTTGGCGCTATTGCTATGCAAAATGCCCTTTTAGGAGTTTCCTATATGCTGCTTTACGGACTTGGAACTATACCACTAATGAGCGCAGTGATTTATATAAGCAACTTTTTATCTGTACCGATACGAAGCAACTTGCAAAAAGTAATACCCATTGTAACCATTGTAATTGGCTTGTTATTTATTTTTAGAGGATTAGGACTTGACATTGCGTATTTGTCGCCAGGCAACATAGATTTGTTTGTGCAAGCAGAAGCCAATTGTCATAATTAGTAACCAAAAAATTAGAAATAAAATGGAAAGACATGATTTGCTCCACGAGTTTCCTGAATACCAGGAAAAACTAGATCTACTAAAAGAAAATGATACACATTTTAAAGATCTTTTTGATGAATACCACAAAGTAGAAAACGAAGTGCACCGTATCAACATAGGCGAACAAGTAGCTATAGACGAGTACACACACGAACTAAAAGCAAAATTACTACACCTAAAAGATGAAATTTATGCTATCCTAAACAAGTAGTACTACAACTAAAAAACCGCTTCAAGAGTTATTTTTTGAAGCGTTTTTTTTTGTAAACCTATTTCAGGAATTGTCAATACGATATAAAACCCAAAACGCTCTTTGTATTGGCGTTTTGGGTTGTTGAGTTGGGTTTTGGTTTATATTTTTCGTCTCCCAAATCCTTAGCAACCGTCATTTTTGAACTCACGTTTAAAAAGTATTTTTTTATCATGTGCAATGTAATCGCCCGATACAATCAAATAGGGATGATTGTTTGAAAAGCTTGCGTTGCGACTTCTTACAATTATTTTGTCGTTCACTTTCAAGCTACTTAATTGCTGAAAATCCTTAGGAGTAAATTGCATCATGTAATCTTGGCCTTCAATCCTAACTATAAGCCATTTTGGACCAGATGCATTCGCGTTTTCGCGCTGAAAAGTAACAGAAGTTACCACGGCTTCCATATCGGAGAAAGCCTTTATGTATCTCTTTATGTTAACATAACTAGCATAGACTTTCTTGCCTTCTGCCGAAGTTTGCCATTCTTTGTACTTTATACCATCAGGAGAAGCTTCCCATTTTTTCCTTTCATCAACGTAGGTTTTCTTGTTTGCAACAGCCAATACCTTTTGGGATGGTTTGGTTTCCTTTTTAATTTCACGATTAGCAAATACTAGTCCGCTTACTACAACTAATAATAAGATCAGAACATAAATGGTTTTTTTCATAAGTTTCCTTTTTTTTAAATTGGTTCTGCGAAACTAAGTGCTATTTTTAGAACTAAGCGATTTGGATTGTAAATAAAAATGTAAATTTTGTAAAAAAAGCGTAAATAGTATTTAAGTTGGGCGTCAGTTTGTTGGAACAATGACAAAATTAACAATTTAAAAACTCTAAATTATTTTTTTAATAAATACTTCTGAAACTATACTTCTGAAGTTAAATCTTTGCTCATAAAAATTTAGAATTATAGCAACTGAAAAAGAAAAAAAACCGAACGCTAAACAGCTTTTTCTAGCAATGGTTAGACAAAAGCAAAGTTTTCAAAAGCAACTATTTTTCAAAAAATAAAAATTCCTATCTTTGAGCATAATTTTAGATACAACATGACACTAACCGAAACCACCACCGAATTAGAGCTTTATTTTCAAAAGTTTAGAAAAAATATTATTGGTATTGACCAAGAATTTGATTCGCCTTTTGGAAAACAAAAAATAATCTACACCGATTGGACAGCAAGCGGCAGGTTGTATCGCCCAATTGAAGAAAAACTAATGAACGAGTTTGGTGCTTTTGTTGCTAACACGCACACCGAAACGACTGTTTCTGGAACTGCAATGACAATGGCGTATCACGAAGCCAAACACATTATAAAACACCATGTAAACGCCAACGATGATGATGTTCTAATAAACACAGGAACCGGAATGACAGGCGTTGTAAACAAATTTCAACGTATTTTGGGATTAAAACTTCCCGAAAATATGCGCGAGTTTATCAACTTGCCAAAAGAACTAAAACCTATCGTTTTTATTTCGCACATGGAACATCATTCTAATCAAACATCATGGCTAGAAACAATTGCCGATGTAGAAGTAATTCCGGCCAACGAAAACGGTTTGTTTTGTTTAGAAGAATTCAAAAAAGTGTTGGATAAATACAAAGATAGAAGTTTCAAAATTGCCTCTATAACTTCTTGCTCCAACGTAACCGGAATTAGAACACCCTATCATGAAGTTGCCAAAATTATGCATCAAAATAATGGTGTCTGTTTTGTAGATTTTGCGTGTTCTGGTCCTTACGTAAACATCGATATGCATCCAGAAGATAAAGAAAGTTACTTAGATGCGATTTTCTTTTCGCCACATAAGTTTTTGGGCGGACCAGGAACTTCGGGCGTTTTGGTTTTTAATAAAAATTTGTACAAAAACAATGTTCCCGATTGTCCAGGAGGCGGAACTGTAAGTTGGACAAATCCGTGGGGCGAACACAAATACATCGACAATATTGAAGATAGAGAAGATGGTGGAACGCCAGGTTTTTTGCAAGTTATAAAAACCGCTTTGGCGATTCAGCTAAAAGAAGAAATGGGCGTAAACAACATTTTAGCCCGTGAACACGAAATTGTTGATTACGTTTTTGAACAATTAGGAAATGTGGAAGGTTTGAACATTTTGGCAAATGAACATCAAGATAGGCTAGGAGTGATTTCGTTTTATATCGACAATTTGCACTACAATTTAGGCGTAAAATTGCTGAACGATAAATTCGGAATTCAAACGCGTGGTGGTTGCAGTTGCGCTGGAACATACGGACATTATTTGCTTCATGTTGACCAAGAAACTTCACACGATTTGGTTTGTCAAATAGCTTCTGGAGATTTGATAAGAAAACCAGGCTGGATTAGAATGTCAATTCACCCAACTACAACTTCAAGCGAAATTAAGTTTGTGTGCGATAGTATAAAATCGTTAGCAGAAAAACACAAAACTTGGGAAAACGAATATAATTACAATCCGTCCAACAACGAGTTTACACACAAAGACGCCACCAATTACGAGAAAGAATTAGTATCCAATTGGTTTAGAAAATAAATTGATTCTACACGAATTACACAAATTAACACTAAACAAAATGTGAAAAAAATTACACAAAGATTCGTGAAATTTCAAGTGAAAATAATTTGTGCAAATTTGTGTAATTTGTGTTGGATTTACTTCTATAATTTGTGTTGAAGTTACTTCAAGTAGATTTTAAAATTTGTGAAATTTCAAGTAAAAAGAATTCGTGCAAATTAGTGAAATTTGTGTCACTTTTACTTAGTTTGCATTCAAACAATCAGAGAAAAATTCGTGAAACTTAAAGCAAGCAAAATCTGTGCAAATTTGTGTAATTTGTGTTGAAGTTACTTCAAGTAGATTTTTAAAATTTGTGAAATTTCAAGTAAAAACAATTCGTGAAAATTAGTGAAATTTGTGTTGAAATTATTTCTATTAAATTCACAATCAAAGAAAAATTCGTGAAATTTAAAGCAAAAACTATTCGTGCAAATTCGTGAAATTTGTGTCTTTCTACTGAAAATGTTCGCGCTTATGTTTCCAACGTTTGTGCGTCCATAAATATAAACTTGGGTTTTCGTAGATTTGTTGTTCTACTTTTCGCATAAAAGCTTCCGAAATTTTATAATCAGGAACCGAGTTTATATCGTCGGACATTAGTTCTAAAGTTGCTTCGTAATGACCTCTTTTTACTTTAGTTGTTTTTAGGAAAACTACATTCATATCAAATCGTTTTGCCAAAACTTCGGCACCAATATGAATAGGTGTTTCAATTCCCAAAAAAGAATCCCAATGAAGATTATGTGATGCTCTTGGTGTTTGATCGCTTGCAAATCCGTACAATCCTAAAACGCCATTTTTACTATTTTCTTCAATGCAAGTTTTGGTTTCTTTGGTCGTAATCAAATAAGCTTTGAAACGCGAACGAATGTCTTTTACAAGTTTATCAAAATAAGGATTCGCAATTTTTTTGTAAATACCATAACCTTTAAAAGTGATATGATGATTTAATGACACAGCCCATTCATAACTAGCATAATGCGCGCATAAAAGAGCAATGCTTTTCCCTTTTTTTTCAAATTCGAGATACGATTCTAAATTTATAATTTTATAACGTTTATCTATTTGCTTTCTCGAAATAGTCATCGTTTTTGCCATTTCAAGAAACATATCGCATAAATGCTTGAACGAATCTTTTTCTATTTGCAATCTTTCAGCTTCGGTTTTATCAGGAAAAGCTAATTTTAAATTTTCTCGAACTGTTTTTTTGCGGTAGCCAATTACATAATAGACAACGAAATAGACTATATCAGAAACAAAATATAATACTCGAAAAGGCAGCATCGAAACGCACCAAAGTATAGGATATATAAGAAGATAGACTAAAAACTGCATCAATTATTTTTTACAAATATAAGGCAAAAGTTAATTTGACTATCTATTTTAACAAAAGCTAAAGAAACTATTTCTATTTTTACCAAACTAAATTTTACCAATTTAATTTATGACAGCAGTACTTATTTTTATTATCGCAGCCAACGTTATAGTGAGTTTCAAAGGATTTGATGACATTCATTTTTTTAGAAAATACGAATTCCACATCGGAAGCATTCGCGCTGGCGAACAACTTCGTATGATAACTTCTGCCTTTCTTCATGCCGATATTGCGCATTTGGCATTTAATATGCTAACATTGTACTTTTTTGCGCCAACTGTTATAAGTTATTTAGGAAACGCCAATTTTCTGCTAGTGTATTTCGGAAGCCTACTTTTTGGAAGTTTACTAACGTTATTAATGCACAAAAACGATTACAGTTACCGAGCCATAGGCGCTTCTGGAGCTGTAACAGGCGTTTTGTATTCGGCAATTTTGTTTCAGCCAGATATGAGTTTATATATGTTCTTTATTCCAATTCCCATTCCAGCCTACATTTTCGGAATAGGTTATTTACTCTATTCTATTTACGGAATGAAAGCCAAGAACGATAACATTGGTCACACAGCGCATTTTGGAGGTGCAATCGGCGGTTATTTGATAACATTGATAAAAGAACCACACATGTTTACCGATAATACACAAATGGTGCTTCTTTTGGCAATTCCAATTGTAATTTTATTTGTAATGACCAAACTCGGAAAATTATAATTTTTATTTTTTGGGCGTTTCCCTTCGGGTCGGGCTATACATTCCAAATCTTTACTTTTTTAAAGAAAAAAAGTAAAGGATTTCCATTTCTATCCCTAACGCAGTCTGTAGTTAAAAATTTGGCACACATTTTGAAATCACGAATACAAACTAAAACAAATTTATTATGAAAAAATCAATTCTAATTCTAATCACATTTTTTACAATTATGATGGACGCACAAGAGTACAAACCGCAAATTCCACAAGTGACAGTTTCAGGCGAAGGAAAAATAAAAGTTACACCAGACCAAGCTTTGTTAACAGTTTCAATAGAAACCAAAGGCACAAAAGCTGCTGATGTAAAAAAAGAAAATGACATCGCTGTCGAAAAAGTGTTGCAATTTGTAAAAAGAATGAAATTGCCAAAAGAAGATGTACTTACACAACGAGTGAATTTATACCCAAATTACGATTACGAAAAAAAGAAACATAATTATTTAGCCAATCAAACAATCGTAATTCTATTAAAAGACTTATCAAAATACGATGAATTATCAGAAGGGTTAATAGATAATGGCGTAAACAGAATTGAAAATGTAGAATTCAAATCATCTAAATTAGAACAACTACAATCAGATGCTCGTAAAGCAGCCATGAAAGATGCTAAACAAAAAGCCGAAGATTACGTTTCTGTTTTAAATCAAAAAATTGGAAAAGCACTTTTAATCAATGATAATTCTCAAGCTTACTATCCGCAACCTATATACAAAGGAGCAATGATGGCAATGGCAGATGGATCAGAAGCACCAAGAGAAACATTAGCAATTGGTGAAATTGAAGTTATTGCCAATGTAACAGTAAGTTTTCTGTTGGATTAAGAAGTTAGAATAAAGAAAAGAGAATAAAGAAAAGAGAAAATTCGCAATGAGTTTTCTCTTTTTTTATAATAATTACCAAACTTATATGACCTTAAATGCCTTATATGGTAAACAAATCAGTCTTTCTTATTTGGAACAGGATCATAACCCGATTTTCCCCATGGATGACAACTCAGTATTCGTTTCACACCAAGATAAGTTCCGTAAAATAATCCATGAATTTTCAAGGCATCCACAAAATAGTGCGAACAAGTTGGCTCAAAACGACAAGCAGCTGGCGTAAATGGCGAAATGGCACCTTGATAAAAGCGAATAAGAACAAGTAAAGGAAAAATAAGAATTTTTTTCAACATAGTTACAATCTTAATTCTGCCTTCTGAAATCTGTTTTTTGAAAACTAAACCATACTAAACTCAGTACCGTCTTTGCCATCTTTCAACTGAATACCAAGCGCTAATAACTGATCTCTAATTTGGTCAGACATAGCAAAATCTTTGTTGGCTCTGGCAGTATTTCGCATTTCAATAAGCAATTCAACCAAACCAGTAACTTTTTCCAAATTGCCTTCAGAGCTAGTTTCGCTTGCTAATCCTAAAACATCAAAAACAAATGCTTTTATCGTTTTAGAAAAATCTTCCAAATCAGTAGCAGTAAGTGTTACTGAATTCTCTTTCAACAAATTCACAAAACGAACACCTTCAAATAAATTTGCAATTAAAATTGGCGTGTTTAAATCGTCATTCATTGCTTCATAGCAAGAATTTTTCCATGCGGCAACATTCAAAGTAGAAATTGTCGAAGCTTTTATCGAATCTAATTGTTTGATAGCTTCAACCAATCGGTTATATCCTTTTTCGGCAGCAATCATGGCCTCGTTAGAAATATCTAAAACACTTCTGTAATGCGCTTGCATAAAGCAAAAACGAACCACGCTTGACTGGAATTTCTTTTCAAAAAAATCATTATCGCCATTTACTAATTGCATTGGCAAAATATAATTTCCTGTCGATTTACTCATACGCAAACCATTCATGGTAAGCATGTTGGTGTGCATCCAATAATTTACTGGAGTTATATCGTTACAAGCTTTTCCTTGAGCCACTTCACACTCATGATGCGGGAATTTCAAATCCATTCCGCCACCGTGAATATCAAATCTTTCACCCAAATATTTCGTACTCATTGCAGTACATTCCAAATGCCAACCAGGAAAACCTTCACCCCAAGGCGAATTCCAACGCATGATATGTGCTGGCGACGCATTTTTCCACAAAGCAAAATCTTGCGGGTTTTTCTTTTCATTTTGTCCGTCCAAATCTCTTGTATTGGCAAACAATTCTTCTATATTTCGATTACTTAATTCACCATAATTCAAGCCCTTTTTGTTGTATTCAAAAACATCAAAATAAACCGAACCATTGCTTTCATAAGCAAAACCTTTTTCTATTAATTTCTCAATCAATTCAATTTGCTCAATAATATGACCCGTTGCAGTTGGCTCAATAGTTGGTGGCAACAAATTGTAAACTTCCAAAACCCTATGAAAATCAACCGTATATTTCTGAACGACTTCCATTGGTTCTAGTTTTTCCAGACGTGTTTGCTTCACAAAACGGTCATTGTCAACATTTCCATCATCGGTCAAATGCCCAGCATCGGTAATATTTCGAACATAACGAACTTTGTATCCCAAATGAAGTAAATATCGATACACCATGTCAAAACTCATAAAAGTTCGTACATTTCCTAGGTGAACATTGCTATAAACCGTTGGTCCACATACATACATGCCAATATTTCCATCATTTAATGGCACAAAAACTTCCTTTTCGCCCGAAAGCGTGTTGTATATTTTTAAACTATTGGTTGTATATAACTGCATTTTTTATTTTTTAGGAGCTAATCCCGCTATTCGTTCCAATCTTTTCTTTTTTATACTTCGACTGCGCTCAGCATGAAAAAGAAAAGGATTTCCACTGCTATCGGGGCTAGTTAATCAACTTTATCTTAAAATTTTGTATCGAACTTAATGTAATCCAAAAATTCTCTTTTGGTATTCTCATCTTTAAATTTTCCTCCAAATTCAGAGGTAACCGTGCTACTTTCAATATCTTTTATTCCTCTTGAATTCACACACAAATGTTTTGCATCAATTATACAAGCAACATCATCCGTTCCAAGCACCTTTTGCATTTCTTGTACAATTTGCATAGTCAATCTTTCTTGCACTTGAGGTCTTTTGGCAAAATACTCTACAATTCTATTCATTTTAGAAAGTCCAATCACTTTTCCATTCGAAATATAAGCAACATGTGCTCTACCAATAATAGGAAGCAAATGATGCTCGCAGGTTGAGTAAAGTGTTATGTTTTTTTCAACCAACATTTCACCATACTTATAGTTGTTATCAAATGTAGAAGAGCTCGGTTTTTTGGTTGGATTCAATCCACCAAAAAGTTCTTTCACAAACATTTTTGCTACTCTATTTGGAGTTCCTTTTATGCTGTCATCTTCCAAATCCATGCCAAGTGTTTGCAGAATACTCTCAACATCTTTTTTGATAAGTTCAATTTTTTGCTCATCAGAAATGTCAAATGCGTCCTTTCTTACAGGATTTTGTGCAGAAGTTGCTATGTGATTTTCGCCTATTTCATCATTATAATCTGATGTAATACTCATGTGCTTCTAATTTTAAAAATGAACTGCAAAGGTAAATAATTAATAGTTTATTTATTTCTGATAAATTGAATATTTAAAAAAAAATAATTTTAAGATAATTATTTGTGAATTTTATGTAAATTTCGCTCCTCAAAAAAACTATACCAATGAAAAAAACACTATTATTAATTGCTTTAAATATGTTGTTTGCCAATGTTTTAGTCGCTCAAAATCTGCTAACGAATGGTAGTTTTGAACTAGGCGGAAGCGGAAACGGATTTTTAGTTGATGGAACGGGATATACCGAATTAACGGCTCCTTTTGCAGGAACAACATCGGCTGGTAATTATGCTTTTGTAACCAATCCTCAAGTTTTAAATACTGCAAGTTTTATTGTTGCAACAGATCATACATCAGGAACTGGAAAAATGATGGTCATTGATGGAAATAATGCTGTTGGTAATCCACGTTTCTGGAAAGCAGGTAATACTGGCGGTGGTGTTTGCGGGTTAACTGTTGGAAAAAAATATGAATTTAGTTTTTGGGCAAAATCTATTTATGATCCAACAATTGTAGGAAGCACACAACCAAGTATTAATGTACAGTTTACAAATGCTACAAGTGTAACTCCTGTTCCAAGTCCAACTTTGATAGATGTGCCAAATAGTCCTTGGCAAAAAATAACTTACACTTTTGTAGCTTCAAATGCTTGTGTAAATATTGAATTATGGAATACAAATAATGGTTTTCCAGGCAATGATTTTGCAGTTGATGATTTTTCGGTAAATTTATTACCAACAGCTACAATTTCTGGTGCTGCAACAGTTTGCGTAGGAGCAAATACAGCTATAACTTTTACAGGAGCAAACGGAACGCCGCCCTATACATTTGCCTATACTATTGGTGGTGGATTAACTCAAACGGTTTCAACGACTGCAACAACAAATTCTGTTACTGTTCCAGTAGTCGTAAACACTGCTACTAGTTATACGTATAATTTAGTAAACGTTGAAAGTGGTGGCCTTACAAATGTTTTGCCAGCATCGAGTGCAACTGTCGTTGTTGAAAATGTAAAGGGAACAATTTCTGGTAATACTACGGTTTGTTTAAACGGTACTTCACCTATTATTACTTTTACGGCTAGCAATTGTGCACCTCCTTACATGTTTAATTATAATATTAATGGAGGAGTTTTACAAACAGTGTATGCTAATACCAGTAATACAGCAACTGTTAGTGTTCCTACAAATGTTGCTGGAGTTTATAATTATAATCTTGTTAGTGTTCAGAATGCTTCTTCTACAAGTACAGAACCTATAAGCACAGTTACTGTAAATGTTTTGAAATTTGATGCTAGTTTTAGTGTATCAACAATTAACAATGTATGTCCTGGTGATATTGAGACTTTAACTATTAACGGAACACCTAATACTACCGTTCACATAGCTTCAAGTCTTTCTCCAACGGTATTAATACCTGTTGCGCTAGGAGCAAGTGGAGTTGGGACCTACACAACACCGGCTATTAATGTGACAACTTCTTATTTTTTAGTAGATAGTACAGATGGAACTTGTACTAATAATGTAAGCGGAACGGTTACTATAAATGTTCTAACTTTTTCTAACGATACATCTGGAGGAGGACCACCATTTGTTAAACTACAAGGGCCAACTACAGTTTGTAATGGCGGACAAGTTACTACATTAACAACCACTTTTCAGGACAAAAAAAGGACTACTAGTTATACGGTAACATCTATACCATATGCGCCAGCTTATAGTTTTACTAGTTTAAATCAAATTCCGATTCCACCATCTCCTGCAAATCAAGATGATTTTTTTGCTGGAACCTCAAGTACATCACCTTTTACGTTACCTTTTAATTTTAATTTTTATGGAAATGATTACGATAAAGTGGTGGTTGGGTCTAATGGATTATTAACATTTGATCTAGGTAGATTAGGAACAATTTGTGATTATACAAATCCTGCTGATTTAAATAATTCAGGTGCGTCAACAGCTGTCACTATAAAAAATGCAATTTTTGGAGTTTGGCAAGATATTGATTTTACAAATTCGCCTGCGCCACCAGCTTCAATTAATTATTATGTTGCAAATGCTTGTCCAACAGGGGATAACAGGGTTTTTGTCATGAATACGAATGAAGTTTTCTTATGGGGAGATGGTACAACTCATCCAAATGGAAAACAATCTTATCAAATTGTTTTGTATGAAACTTCAAACATAATTGATGTTTATGTTAAAAGAAGAAAAAACACTACTGGAAATTGGGGCGGATTTGGTATAATTGGTTTAATAAATAGCACGGGATCTAATGCAATAACAGCACCTGGAAGAAATAGATTTTCAGGTTCGTGGGAAAGTTTAACAGGAGAAGCATGGAGATTTAAGCCAAATGGAACTTCGTTAAGTACTTTAAAATGGTATAAAAATGGAGTTGAAATCCTTCCAACACCTGCTATTACAGTTGTTGGAGGTGTTGCTACATCTACTATAAACATAAATGCTAACCAAAATGATGTTTATACGTCTGAAGTTACTTATCTGAATCCAGATGGAACACAAGATTTTGTTTTGCAAGATTCTTATATTGTGGATGTGCAACCTTTAATTCCTACTCTTGACCCTAAACCTTTAACTATTTGTAGCGCGGGTCCTTCTCATACATTTAATTTAGATCAAAATGTTTATATGCTAAATGGGCAAAGTGCAGGAGATTTTGATTTCAGTTATCATGAAACTTATGCAGATGCTTTGGCTACTTTACCTGCAATACCAACTACTTATACACCAGCTTTAGGAACAGTTTTTCCTAAAACTATTTATGTGTCTATAACAGATTTTAATACTGGATGTACAAACATAAGAAGTTTTACTATTGATGTTGTTACACCAGCTTCAGGGGCATTCAGTTACGCTGGTAGTCCTTATTGTGTTGGAGATACAACTTCCTATTTGCCTACTTCTACGTTAACATCAGGAGGATTCTTTTCTTCACCAGATGGTTTGACAGTTGATGCAATTACAGGACAAATATCTTTTGGAACTTTACCAGTTGGATTTTATCATGTAAATTATGTTTTCCCTTCAGCTTTTGGATGTACTGCAGCACCAGTTTCTGCTACAATTGAGATAAAAGCTTGTGGGAATATAACAGCTTCCAACACTGGACCAATTTGTGAAGGAAGCACCTTTGATTTAAATGGAACAACTGTTCTAGGAGCTCACCATTATGGATGGACTGGACCAGGAGGCTATACTTCAACTACATTGGCTAATACTGGATTAACTATCCCTGCAACTGCTATAGCACCTTATTTATACACACTATCAGCTTATGATATTTTAGGAAATGTTATTTCTACTGATGATACGGAGGTTGTGGTTAATGCAAACCCTTCTTTAGTAATCACCAATCCATCTTCGGTATGTTTCCCAACCACGGTTGATATTACAGCAGCAGCAGTAACAGCAGGAAGTACGAATTTGGGAGCATTGACATATTGGACAAATGCGGCAGCGACTAGCTCATTAGCGACTCCAACAGCCATAGCAACTAGTGGAACGTATTATATTAAGAGTACCACAGGTAGTTGTGTTGATATCAAACCAGTAGTTGTAACAATAAATACAACACCAGTATTAACGATAGTAAATCCACCATCAGTTTGTACACCAACAACGGTAAACATTACAACAAGTTCTGTAATCACAGGCAACACAGGA
>NZ_JAPZSP010000039.1 GCF_027531705.1 Flavobacterium sp.
TACGAATCTTCATGTCCATCAAAATCGCCCGAAGCACCTACTCTAAAATGGTGATCCATCGCATTATGACCTAACTCACCACTACTGCTTCCTAATCCATCTTTCCATACGTCTTTAGCTGAATTCATTAAAATCCAAGTAGAATTAAAAGCCGACGCACACAAGAAAACAATTTTGCTATTGAAAACCATTTCTTCATTTGATTCGGCATCAATAACAGTTACTCCTGTTGCTTTTTTAGTAGTTTTATCATAATTAACTTCTTTCACAATCGAAAAAGGTCTCAAAGTCAAATTGCCTGTTTTTACAGCAGCTGGCAATGTTGAAGACTGTGTAGAAAAATAACCTCCAAACTGACATCCATTCCAACACATATTTCGGAATTGACATGGAGTTCTGTCTTTGATGGCTTTGGTTACGTGAGCAACACGACCAATAATTAAAGTTCGTGTATTTTTATAATGCTCCTTAATTTTTGATGCTACTGTTTTCTCAATAACATTCAATTCCATTGGCGGTAGAAATTCACTATCAGGTAATTGTGGTAAGTTTTCTTTTGAACCACTCACACCAATAAATTTTTCAACATAAGAATACCAAGGCGCAATATCTTTATAACGAATTGGCCAATCTACCGCAACTCCATCTTTTAAATTAGCTTCAAAATCTAAATCGCTCCAACGGTAACTTTGCCTTCCCCACATAAGTGAACGCCCTCCAACATGATAGCCTCTAAACCAATCGAAACGTTTGGTTTCGGTATATGGATTTTCTTTATCACTTGCCCAATAAGAAAGATTTCTCTCATTAAGTGGATAATCTCTTTTTAGCACAGGATAATCCTCAATCATCTGTTTTGTTGGTCTGTAATGACGATGTGGATATTCCCAAACTGGCTTATTTTGCTCAACATAATCTTTTATATGCTCAATGTTATGACCTCTTTCAAGAAGTAGTACCTTCAATCCTTTTTCAGTCAATTCTTTTGCTGCCCAGCCTCCCGAAATTCCGGAACCTACAACAATCGCATCGTATTGATTTTCTGCCATTTTTTTTAGTAATTAGTTATGATTAGTACCTTATTTTTAAATATCGCATGTTTGAACTGCTTTTTGCAAAGCCGCTTCTTTGTCTTTAGCCAATGGCATAAACTCTTGTGCCACATAGCCTTTGTATCCAGTAGCGGCAATAGCTTTCATAATAGCTGGATAGTATAATTCTTGAGAATCATCAATTTCATTTCGACCAGGAACACCAGCCGTGTGATAATGTCCAAAATACTGATGGTTTTTCTTTATTGTGCTTATGATATCGCCTTCCATAATTTGCATATGGTAAATATCATAAAGCAATTTGAAATTTTCACTTCCAAGCTGTTTACACAATTCAATTCCCCAACTTGACGAATCTGCCATATAATCAGGATGATTGACTTTGCTATTGAACAATTCCATTTGAATTATAACGCCTCTTTTTTCAGCTTTAGCCATAATTTGTTTTAATCCCACCACACAGTTTTTCAAACCTTTTTCGTTGGTCATTCCGTTGCGATTTCCGCTAAAACAAATTAGGTTTTTATAACCTGCATCGGCAACTAAGTCAATATATTTTAAATAGTTATTGATTAAAACTTCATGGTATTTTGGTTCGTTCCATCCTTCGGTCAAACTTATGTGAGCACCAGTACACATGGAAGAATCGATCCCGTATTTTTTCAGAATTGGAAAATCTTTTGGCTCAACCAAATCGATTGCTGAAAAACCAATCTTTTTGACCAAAACACACAATTCTTCTATTGAAAGTTGGTCAAAAGTCCAACGGCAAACGGAATGATTTATGTTTCCTTTTAATTTTTTATTAGTTTCAATAGTAGCTTTCTCATCAATATTGGCAACTGCATTAACTACACTAGGAAAAACTAAACTTCCTAATGCCAAATTCTTGATGAGTTTTCTCCTATTCATAATTAAGCCTCAATTTTAGCTTTAGCTTTTTCTCTAAAGAAAACAAAGAACATTAATGAAATTCCAGCGGCGAATATGCATGGGAAAATCCAGATTTTATTCCAGTTATGTCCAGCATCTATTGCGTTTTGATCTACAATCATTCCAGCTACATAAAAACCAATGTACATTCCAACGCCATAAGTTGCAAGTGTTATCAAACCTTGTGCTGATGAACGAACATTTTCGCCAGCTTTTTGGTCGGTATAAATTTGCCCTGTTACAAAGAAGAAATCGTAACAAATTCCGTGTAAAATAATACCTGCATAAAGCATCCAAAGGCTATCATCTACATTTCCGTAAGCGAATAATAAATAACGTAAAACCCATGCAAGCATTCCAATTAACAACATTTGTTTGATTCCGAAACGAACAAAGAAAAGTGGCATTAGGAACAAAAATAAAGTTTCCGACATTTGACCCATAGTCATTTTTGCAGCGGCACTTTCTACTCCAACTTCATTCAAAAATTGGTTAGCTTGTCCATAATAAAATGCTAAAGGAATACAAATCAAAATAGAAGCAATAAAGAAAACTAAATAATTTTTATCTGCTAAAACTTTCAAGGCGTCTAAACCAATTGTTTCAGAAAAACTAACTGATTTTCCTGCTTTTGGAGGTGGCGTATTTGGTAAAAAGAAACTATAAATTCCAAAACCAACCGATACTATTGAAGCTACCAAAAAAGTAATATTTAATGTTTTTGGAGAAGCTTCCCAAGCCATCCAACCAATTATTAATCCTGAAGCAATCCAACCAATTGTTCCCCAAACTCTAATTTTAGAGAATTCTTTCTCGGCATCTTTAATTTGGTTTAATGAAATTGAATTTACCAACGCTAATGTTGGCATAAAAAGTATCATATAAATCAACAACAACGAATAAAACGAGTCGAAATTGGTGCTACTTGAAATCACATAAAGCAATACACCGCCAATTAAGTGTAAAATTCCCAAAATCTTTTGAGCCGCAAAAAATTTATCTGCAATCATTCCAACTATAAAAGGTGCTACAATGGCGCCTAAACATTGTGTTCCATAAGCCATTCCTGTTTGTGCTCCTGTTGCCCCAATATCACCTTTGGTTAAAAAAGTTCCCATAGTTACAAACCAAATTCCCCAAATGAAGAAATTGAAAAACATCATAACCGAAAGTTGAATTTTAGTAGTAAATTTCATTGTATAAATTGCTTTTTAATTGATAATTTTTTATTCAATATGTAAAAAAAAGTGATTATTTTTTTACTTAATTCATCAAACTTACAAATTAATTTCATTTAACATAAATAAAATTAGTTAAAAAAGTTAACAAAAAAAATAAATGCTTCATTTTCAAGCAATAAAAGAATTTTTAATTTTATTTTGTTGGAAACCTACTTTTTTTTCCGCAAGTTTGCATTTGTAATTACCTAAAACACAATTTTATGAACGCAAGAAAATTACGAATGGGAATGATTGGCGGTGGTCGTGGCGCCTTCATCGGAGCAATTCACAGACACGCATTATGGATGGATGGTTTGATAGAAATAAAATGTGGCGCGCTAAGTGTCGATCCCGAACTTGCAAATGCCTCTGGTGAAGATTTATTCTTGGATAAAAACCGAATCTATCTTACTTATGAAGAAATGCTAACTAAAGAAGCAGCTCTTCCTGAAAATGAACGAATAGATTTTGTAACCATAGTAACACCGAACTTTGCCCATTTTGAACCAGCCATGATGGCATTAGACAAAGGTTTTCATGTTGTTTTAGAAAAACCAATGACGTTAACTTACGAGCAAGCAATTCAGCTTCAAGCTAAAGTTAAAGAAACGGGTAAAAGATTATGTTTAACGCATACCTATTCGGGTTATCCGATGGTGAAACAAGCCAAAGCAATGCTCAAAAATGGTGATTTAGGCACCATTAGAAAAGTTTGGGTGGAATATCCGCAAGGTTGGTTATCCAAATTATCTGAACGCGAAGGAAATGTGCAAGCTGCTTGGCGAACAGATCCTTCTAAAAGTGGAAAAAGTGGCTCGATGGGCGATATTGGAACACACGCGGCTCATTTGGCTGAATATATTACTGGTTTGCAAATCACCGAATTGTGTGCTGATTTACAAATAAAAGTTGCGGGTAGAATGTTAGACGACGATGGAAATGTATTGCTTCGTTTTAACAATGGTGCCAACGGAGTTTTAATGGCTTCGCAAGTAGCTGCTGGCGAAGAAAATGCTTTAAAAATTAGAGTTTATGGAGAAAAAGGCGGTCTAGAATGGCATCAAATGGAACCAAATACATTGTTATTAAAATGGCTTGATGCTCCGACACAAATTCTAAGAGCTGGTGGAAATTACGAAAATCTTAGTCCGTTTATGACTTCTAATTGCAGAACACCTGGCGGACATCCTGAAGGTTATTTAGAAGCTTTTGCTAACATTTATAAAAACTTCGCGCTAACTTTATTATTTGAATTAAAAGGTGAAAAACCAACCGAAATCATGCTAGATTTTCCAAATGAAAATGACGGTGTTCGCGGAATGGCATTTATAGAAAATGTTGTGAATTCATCCAATTCAGATATCAAATGGTATCCTTTTAAAATGTAATTTCTCAAAATAGAATCTTCTAAATCCTGAGTGAAAGCTTGGGATTTTTAATTTATAGCTTTTACTTGTTTTTGCAAAATTAAAGCATCTTTATCTAAATGATTCACTTTTAAAAAATTTGCCAATTCTTTTAATCGTTTAACATCATCATATTTCAAATTCCATGATAATTTCTTTAAACATTCTGAACACATAGCATTAGGTTTGGTGTCTGATTCAGGTAAATGATTGACACCATTCATCAAACAAACCGCATTTTGACAATGACTAATAGAAAACATATGTCCAATTTCATGAACAGCCGTTTTCGAAATTCTATTCAAACAAAGTGTATAATCATTATCGGTTAGAAATCTGTTGAAAGAAGAAATACCTGTTCTTTTTTTATAACTAGCCAAACCAAAAACATAATTCCAATTTTCATTTGGATATAAATCTTTAGCAGTAATTGCCATAATTACAATTCCATCATCAGGAATTTTCTTTGGCAAAATTTCATTTATTATAAAACTCGCGTCCAATTGTTCAATTCCACTATTCATTCTTTTTTTATTACTCGGAATAGCATCTTCTGTAACAATTGGCAATAATTTTGTTTCCAATTGAAAAAACAAACCAACATATTCAACAGTTTTTACAACAATTTCATGTTCTTCTGGAGTAAAGTTCCCAATAGGTTGAAGGTAAATCACTTTTTGCTTACTCGAAATTGTAACAGGTTTTATAGCACAATATTTTTCAAAACTTTGTTTCGATTCTGGATGTTCAAATCGCCATTCACCATAATCTGGCGTTCCGAGTTTTACATCTAGAACAGCAAGTTTATCCAAAGGATTATTTTGAGAAGAATTTTGACAAGAACAAAAAAACAACAAAACCAAAGAAACAATTACTACTTTCATAACTCTATTTTTTATTATTAACTAAATAGAATTCATTTTAGTATGTAAAAAAGAAGAAAAATTGACATCTACAAAGCCATTTTGTCGTAACTTTAAAAGAATTATCACTCAAAATCAGCCATTTTGACCGAAAATAACGATTGGAACACATATTGACGAAATTCTTTAAAAGAATAATAAATAGAATTAATTAAAAAAAATACAGACAAGGCAATGCCTTGTCTCAACAGTATAAATTATGAACATCACTAAATTCACAATCAAATCGCAAGAAGCTTTGCAACAAGCACAGCAAATTGCACAAAGTTTCGGTCAACAACAAGTTGAAAACGAACACATTTTCAAAGGTATTTTAGAAGTCGATGAAAACGTGACGCCTTTTATTTTGAAAAAACTCAACGTCAATGTGGAGCTTTTCAAAAAAGTATTGGATAGCACTATTCAAAGTTTTCCAAAGGTTTCGGGTGGCGAATTACAATTCTCACGTGATGCTGGAACGGCTATGAACGAAGCCGAAATCATTGCCAAAAAAATGAACGACGAATTCGTTTCTATCGAACATTTGATATTGGCTATTTTCAAATCTAGAAGCAAAGTTGCTCAAATTCTGAAAGATCAAGGCGTTACCGAAAAAGGACTTGAAGCCGCTATCAACGAAATCAGAAAAGGCGAACGCGTTACTTCTGCTTCTGCCGAAGAAACGTATAATGCTTTGAATAAATACGCCAAAAACCTCAACGAATTAGCCAAAAGTGGCAAACTCGATCCTGTAATTGGTCGTGATGAAGAAATTCGTCGTGTATTGCAAATCTTAACGCGTCGTACCAAAAACAATCCTATGTTGGTGGGTGAACCTGGTGTTGGTAAAACAGCCATTGCCGAAGGTTTAGCACATAGAATCGTTGATGGCGATGTTCCCGAAAATCTAAAAGACAAAATCGTTTTTTCTTTAGATATGGGTGCGCTGATTGCAGGTGCGAAATACAAAGGTGAATTTGAAGAACGTCTAAAAGCGGTTGTAAAAGAAGTAACTTCTGCCGAAGGCGATATCGTGCTTTTCATTGACGAAATTCACACGCTTGTAGGTGCTGGCGGTGGCGAAGGTGCAATGGATGCCGCTAACATTTTAAAACCTGCTTTGGCTCGTGGAGAATTGCGTGCGATTGGTGCGACAACTTTAGACGAATACCAAAAATATTTCGAGAAAGACAAAGCATTAGAACGCCGTTTCCAAAAAGTAATGGTCGATGAACCTGATACCGAAAGTGCGATTTCGATTTTGCGTGGTATCAAAGAAAAATATGAAACCCACCACAAAGTGCGTATCAAAGATGATGCTATTATTGCGGCTGTTGAGCTTTCACAACGTTATATTACCAATCGTTTTTTGCCAGATAAAGCTATTGACTTGATGGACGAAGCGGCTTCTAAATTGCGTATGGAAATTAATTCAAAACCCGAAGAATTGGATGTTTTGGATAGAAAAATCATGCAGTTGGAAATCGAAATGGAAGCTATCAAACGTGAGAATGACGAAACCAAATTGAAAGGTTTGGGAATGGATTTGGCAAATCTAAAAGAAGATCGAAATGAGATTTTCGCCAAATGGAAATCAGAGAAAGATGTCGTTGACAATATTCAAAACGTTAAACAAGAAATTGAAGATTTCAAAACCGAAGCCGAGCAAGCCGAACGTAATGGTGATTACGGAAAAGTAGCCGAAATTCGTTACGGAAAAATCAAAGAAGCGCAAGAACGTTTGGATGTTTTGCAAACACAATTAGCCGAAAATCAATCGGGCACTTCCTTGATAAAAGAAGAAGTAACACGCGAAGATATTGCCGAAGTCGTAGCCAAATGGACCGGAATTCCAGTAATGAAAATGCTGCAAGGCGAAAGAGAAAAACTCTTGAAACTAGAAGACGAATTGCACCACAGAGTAGTTGGTCAAGAAGAAGCTATTGAAGCTGTGAGTGATGCCGTTCGTAGAAGTCGTGCCGGATTGCAAGACATGAAAAAACCTATTGGTTCGTTCTTATTCTTAGGAACCACTGGAGTTGGTAAAACCGAATTAGCAAAAGCGTTAGCCGAATATTTGTTCGATGATGAAAACGCCATGACCAGAATTGACATGAGCGAATACCAAGAACGCCACAGTGTTAGCCGTTTGGTTGGTGCGCCTCCAGGATATGTAGGTTATGACGAAGGCGGACAATTGACCGAAGCCGTGCGTAGAAAACCGTATTCTGTGATTTTGTTAGACGAAATTGAAAAAGCGCATCCCGACACGTTTAATATCTTGTTGCAAGTTTTAGACGAAGGACGATTGACCGACAACAAGGGTCGTGTGGCCGATTTCAAAAACACGATTATCATCATGACTTCCAACATGGGAAGCGCTATTATACAAGAGAAATTTGATAATCTAAAAGGCAACATCGAAGCCGTAACCGAAGCTGCGAAAGTGGAAGTTTTGGGATTGCTCAAACAAACCGTTCGCCCAGAGTTTATAAACCGTATTGACGAAATTGTAATGTTCACGCCATTAACCAACGCCAACATTAGAGAAATCGTCGGATTGCAACTCAAAGGCGTGGTCAAAATGCTGGCACATCAAAACATCACTATGGATGCAACACCCGAAGCCATCGATTATTTGGCACAAAAAGGCTACGACCCACAATATGGTGCTCGCCCTGTAAAAAGAGTGATACAAAGAGAAGTTTTGAACCAATTGAGCAAAGAGATTTTAGCTGGCAAAGTCACCACCGACAGCATCATTTTGCTAGACAGCTTCGACGGACAATTGGTGTTTAGAAATCAAAGCGAAGAGTTAATTACGAATTAAAAAAATGAAAATGAAAAATTTTGACATTGAGAGTTTAGTTAATCCTGAGATTGTTGAAGGAGCATTTATATACCATGACAATGAAATTTTTGAAGTAATTGATATGGATATAAATCAAATTACTATAATAAATAAAATTTCAGGAAAAAAAAATATTTCTGATAAAGATTGGAGTCCAATAGAATTAAATGAAGACTGGCTCAATAGATTCAATTTAAAAGTTGGGTCAAAAATCAGAAATAAAACTACAGATTTAGACTGGATAATAAAATCAACAGGGAATTTATACTACACATCAATATATGTTGAACCACCATATGGAGACAATCCAGTAATTGGGCTTAAGTTTGTTCATGAATTACAAGCGTGGTATTTTAGGCTAACTCATGAAAATATCAAACTAAACAAAAAATTATGTTAGTCAATAATATTGAATTTAATATTCTTACAAAAAATGGAAATTTTAACAACACAATACCAAAACCAATTTCACGTTATATAAATGTTACTACAGAGTAATTCATAATTTAAGAGTTAATACTAAGAAAGTTGCCAAAAGAAATTTTGGCACTTTTTTTGTGCAAAATTGGTACTGACTAACTATTTCTTTTACTTTGTATAGTTGAAAATTTAACTTTCTAAACATGAGCAGCACAGCCCACCACGATGAGCGCATGGCCAAAATGACATTTGCATCGGTTTATCCGCACTATGTAACCAAAGTAGAAAAGAAAAACAGAACTAAAGAAGAACTCCACCAAGTGATAGAATGGCTAACGAGTTACGATGAAAAAGCATTACAAAAAACCATAGAAAACAAACTTACCTTCGAGCAGTTTTTCAAAGAAGCCCAACTAAACCCAAACGCGCATTTGATAACAGGTGTAATCTGCGGTTATCGCGTAGAAGAAATCACCAACGAGTTAACGCAACAAATCCGCTATTTAGACAAACTTGTAGATGAACTAGCCAAAGGTCGCAAAATGGAGAAAATTCTGCGTGACAGGTAAAATATCCTCAAAACTGAATTGGGGATTTTTTGTATATTTACAATTCTATTTATTATTATATGCACGAAAATCAATCTACTATCTTAATTTATCAAACCGAAGATGGCGTTACTAA
This sequence comes from Flavobacterium sp., assembly GCF_027531705.1. Classification (GTDB taxonomy): domain Bacteria; phylum Bacteroidota; class Bacteroidia; order Flavobacteriales; family Flavobacteriaceae; genus Flavobacterium. The sequence continues at coordinate 9,469 of NZ_JAPZSP010000039.1, forward strand.
AATAGAAACACGTCTTTTGGATGAAACCGTTTGGCTTACTCAGGCTCAACTAGGTGACTTGTTTCAAAAATCAAAATCTACCATTAGTGAACATTTAAAAAATATTTTTCTTGAAGGTGAATTAAATGAAAATTCAACTGTTCGGAAATTCCGAACAGTTCAAACTGAAGGAACACGAAATGTGGAAAGAGATATAGAAGTCTACAACCTAGATGTAATAATTTCGGTTGGTTATCGAGTAAAATCGCATCGTGGTACACAGTTTAGAATATGGGCAACACAACGATTAAAAGAATATTTAATCAAAGGTTTTACCATGAATGACGATTTGCTAAAGCAAGTTGGAGGCGGAAACTATTTTGACGAATTATTAGCTCGTATTCGTGACATTCGTTCTTCTGAAAAAGTTTTTTGGAGAAAGGTTTTAGATATTTATTCAACAAGCATAGATTATGACCCAACCGTTGAAACATCTCAAAATTTCTTCAAAACCATACAAAACAAAATGCATTGGGCAGCTCATGGAAATACAGCGGCCGAGATTATTTATAAGCGTATAGATGCAACAAAACCAAATCTTGGTTTAACCAATTTTAAAGGAGAAAAGCCTACTCAGCAAGAAACTGAGATTGCCAAAAACTATTTAAACGAAAAAGAATTAAATCTATTAAACCGAATTGTAACTGCTTATTTGGAATTTGCTGAATTACAAGCATTAAACCAAAAACCAATGTACATGAAGGATTGGATAGAACGTTTGGATGATTTTCTAAAAATGTCAGGTCAAGAAATTTTAAATCATTTAGGTACAATTAGTCATGATAAAGCCATTGAAAAAGCTAAATTAGAATTTGAAAAATTCAAAGAATTGACCAAAAATGAACTTTCTAAAGTAGAAAAAGACTTCATTAATCAAATTGAAAGCACAACTAAAAAGTTAAAAAAATAAGTATATATCCATGCTAACCAACATCAACCCAAAACTTCCAATGCGAAGTAAAAAAGCTACTAAAGACTATTATGTTAATCAACTTGGCTTTTCCGAAATTGGAGATTATGATGGTTATTTGATGGTAGAAAAAGACGCAATTGAACTCCATTTTTTTGAATTCAAAGATCTCAATCCAGACGAAAATTACGGTCAAGTTTATATTAGAACCGATAAAATTGATTCGTTATACCAAACACTTTTAGATGCCAAAGTAAGGATTCATCCCAACGGATTATTGGAAACAAAACCTTGGGGACAAAAAGAATTTTCTTTGTTAGATCCTGACAAAAATTTGCTGACTTTTGGTGAAAGTATTTAGTCAAAATAAATCTATAATTTAATTTTCCTAAAATGATTATCAACTAAAATATTTTATCATTTAACATATTTTTATTGTTTATCAATAAATTTTTATTATTTTTGCTTCATCAACTTAAAATAATGAAATGTATGGAAATCAAAATTAGCACCAAACAATTACTTTATGTATTGCTGTTTATCGCTTGGATTATATTCATTGGCATTTGCATTGAAGCTGGTGGCTTTATTGTAAATACCATTTTGCCATTTGTAACCAAAACAAACAACGCTAGCAACTATTGGAACGGTTTAGACTTATCTAACTTATTCATGCGCGACTCGGGAAATTTTGTGGTTTTAACATTTTTAATGATTATTGTGTCGGTTCTAAAAGCAATACTATTTTACCTTATCATAAAATTGTTGCACGATAAAAAATTAGATTTAGCAAAACCCTTTAATGATGCTTTACAAAAATTTATATCAATTAGTTCTTATTTAGCATTTGGAATAGGTCTTTTTTGCAACTACGGAAAAAATTATGCTGCTTGGTTAGAAAGCCAAAATATTTTGTTACCAAAAATAGAAGATTTGCGTTTTGATGGTGGAGATGTATGGCTGTTTATGGGAATTATTTTATTTATAATTTCTTTTATTATCAAAAAAGGAGTCGAAATTCAAGCTGAAAACGAATTAACAATATAAATATGCCAATAGTAGTAAACCTTGACGTAATGATGGCAAAGAGAAAAATGTCACTAAACGAACTTTCCGAAAAAGTCGATTTGACATTATCAAACTTATCAATCCTAAAAACAGGAAAAGCCAAAGCCATTCGCTTTAACACACTTGAAGCCATCTGCAAAGCATTAGATTGCCAACCAGGTGATATATTGGAATATGTAGAGTAATACTAAATAATCACGAGTAAGATGCTCCCGCCAGCAATCAGACTTTTAAACTAAAACAATCCTCAATTCATCGTTGGGGATTTTTTGTATATTTACTTTTTAAACAAAAAAAATGCTTCCAGAAATTCAAAACTATAACAATTCTCACTCTACAGAATACGTGGAAATTTGTAATAAATTGACGGAAATTATCATGAAAAATCTACCTGAAGCCGAAAAAAAAATTTGGCATTCACATCCCGTTTGGTTTTTGGATGGAAATCCGATTGTGGGTTATGACAAATTAAAAAATGGTTTGAGATTGATGTTTTGGAGCGGTGCCAGTTTTGACGAAAGTCAACTAAAAATCGGAAATGGAAAATTTAAAGATGCCTCAAAAACTTATACATCAATAGATGAAATAAACATAGAAGATATTGAGCGTTGGCTTCAAAAATCGAGAGAAATTCAGTGGGATTATAAAAATATTGTAAAACGAAAAGGCGTTTTAGAACGCTTGAAATAAATTTAATCAATATTCAAAGGTTCCAAATTCGCTTTTTATAGTGAGTTTTTTTGTTTCGCTTGCTTCTACTCTACCAACAATTTGCGCATCAACTCTAAAAGATTTTGAGATAGAAATTATATCATTCGCAATTTCGGCTGGTACGTATAATTCCATTCGGTGACCACAATTGAAAACTTGGTACATTTCTTTCCAATCGGTTTGCGATTGTTCTTGAATCAATTTAAAAAGTGGCGGAACTGGAAATAAGTTATCTTTTATTACATGAACATTGTCCACAAAATGTAAAATTTTAGTTTGCGCACCACCGCTGCAATGCACCATTCCGTGAATTTCATTTGGTGTGAACTTATCTAGAATGTTTTTTATAATTGGCGCATACGTTCTTGTAGGTGAAAGCACTAATTTTCCAGCATCAATTGGAGAATTCTCTACAGTATCGGTCAATTTTACTTTTCCAGAATAAACCAATTCTTTTGGCACTTGCGCATCAAAACTCTCGGGAAATTTTTCGGCTAAATAGTTGGCAAAAACATCATGTCTTGCCGATGTTAAACCATTGCTCCCCATGCCACCATTATAACTTTTTTCATAGTTAGCTTGCCCAAAAGAAGCCAATCCAACTATTACATCACCTGGTTTGATATTGGCATTATCAACAACTTTAGAACGTTTCATTCGGGCCGTAACTGTAGAATCTACTATGATTGTTCTAACCAAATCACCAACATCGGCAGTTTCACCACCAGTTGAATGAATTGTTACACCAAACGATTTCAATTCGGCAATTAACTCTTCAGTTCCATTGATAATAGCAGAAATAACTTCGGCTGGTATTAGATTTTTATTACGCCCAATTGTTGAAGAAAGTAAAATATTGTCAGTTGCGCCAACACATAATAAATCGTCAATATTCATTATTAGTGCGTCTTGAGCAATGCCTTTCCAAACTGACAAATCGCCCGTTTCTTTCCAATACATGTAGGCTAAGGACGATTTTGTTCCAGCACCATCAGCATGCATGATTAGGCAATAATCATCATCATTGGTCAAATAATCGGGAACAATTTTGCAAAAAGCTTTAGGAAATAAACCTTTATCAATGTTTTTGATAGCGTTATGAACGTCTTCTTTGGAAGCAGAAACTCCGCGCAAATTATAGCGTTGGCTGTTGTCAGAACTCATTGTGTAGTTATTGTTGTGTCTGGCAAAGATAATAAAAGAATGCAGATTTCAGAATGCAGAATTTAGAATTCAGAAAATAAAATTTTCATAAAAATTTGCTACATACTTTGAATTCAATTTTCTAAAATCAAGATTTCTACTCTACGATTGGCAGCTCTTTCAGCTTCATTTTTTTCTGGGATTGGAAAAAGTGGTTGCGAAACTCCAAAACCTTTGTAGGCAACTCTTGAGCTTTCAATTCCGTTTTGACGCAAAAAATTAGAAATGGCTTTGGATCTTTGTGTCGATAAATCAACTCTATCTTTTGTCATACAACATAAATGTCCTTGTAATTCTATTTTTAATTTAGGATTATTTTGCATAACCAATAGCAATTCGTAGAGTTTACTTCTCGATTCATTGACAACAGCAAACGTATTAATTACAAAATTCAAATTATCAATTTTGAGCTTGTCTCCAACTGCTGAATTACCTATCAGCTTCATAAACTCAACATTTAGCTTATACTCTACTCTACTTCCATCTGGATTTTCGATTATTAATTCTTTTGGATAATTGATTTCTTTTTTGGGCTCAACAGCAATTTCTTCTTTTTTAATTCCGAGTATTTCGTCCTCTTTTGCTAAATCTTTTTCTAGTAAATAATAAATTGTAACTTTTCTATTTTCTGCTTTGTTGGTAGATTGTTTGAAATTTTCTCCAAAACTTCTAGTTTTAAAATCTTCACGAATTTTGATTTTATCTTTAATCTGATTGAAAATAAAATTCACTCGTTTCTTAGCTAATGTATCATTAAACCCTGAAGTTCCGTCTTCATCGGTATAGCCATTTATAGCTACAATTTTCACCTCTTTGTTGGCAAGCATCCAATCTTGTAATTTTTTATTTTCTTTTTTTGCCATTTCATGCTTATTGCTTTCAAAATAGACCACAAATTGCTCTTGAGAAAAAGAAAAAACAGATTGAAGTAAGATATAGATAAAAAGAAGTTTTGTTTTCATTTTGTATAATTTATTCAAATTTAGGCATACTTAAAATAGATAGCAAAAGTTACACCAAAAAAAAGAATCAAAAAATATAATTACGTGAATTACATTTTTTGATTCAAATAAAATTAAAAAAATATATTTTATTCAGCAGCAACTGCCGAAGTGTATCTACTGCTTTTAAATGTTGAAACCCATTTCATTGCAAAATCAGATGGCATTTTTGGTTTTTTCATTGTAACAAATTTTAGATGTGTATCTGAATTTCCTTTTACAACATAAACCAAACCCGTTTCTTCTATATTGAATTTTTCATCTGTTAATTCAATTCTGTAAATTGTCCAAGGAAGCGCTGCGTCTTTGTCTTGTTCTAGAATTGTCAACTTTGGTTTTGGATCTCTTAGGTTAGAAACATATTCTTTTACCACTTCTTCATTTGTAACATTTTTAGAATACTTAATTCTCAACTCTTCAACATTGATGTTATTGTCACCATGTTTCTCTTCGTAAGCGTTGTAAACAATTCTATCTATAAGTTGATCTTCTTCGTTAAATTCTAATTTAAGTTTATATTCTTGTGGAAAATCTACTACAACTTTTTCGTTAGTTTGTGCAGATGCAGTAAAGCCTAATGCAAGAGAAAATGCAAGAGTGAAGGTCAGTTTTTTCATAAGTTAGATTTAGTTTTTTTGATGGTTTGTTTTTTAGCAAATCGTCATAAAAATGTTCGACTATTAGTATTAATAACAGTCAAAAAGTAAAGTAAATCTAATTATGTCGTTAATTATTTGTAAATAATCAACATAAAAGTGAGTAAATTGAGGGTTTTCAAATATAGTTATTATATTCTAAAATCAAATAAAAAACTTTACTATTTTTATTTTTTTTTATGAGCTCAAAAGAAATAGCAAAAAATCACTTTCTTTACAAGAAAAATATCACTGTTATGAAGAAAACTATTTTATTCTTATTTGTTTTATTTATTAACCATATTAATGGACAATCTACTCTTAATTCAGGAAGTATGATTACTTCTAATAGTATGATTACTATTGGCGAAATTGTTGTAAATCCCGAAAACACATCTCAATCAAGTTCGGGAATTATTGGTGTTTTGGCACAAATTAACCAGCAAACATTAGAAGTTTCACAATTTGATATAGCCGAAAATGTTACGGTTTATCCAAATCCAACTGTTGCAAAGTTGTTTTTTAAGTCACAAAAAAATCTTTCAAATGAAAAAATTGTCATTTATAATGAAACTGGACAACTTATCTCAGAAAAGATAATTGATACATCAAATTCTATCGATTTATATGAATTATCAAGTGGAATTTATTTGATTCAATTTAGTAACAAGCAATTAAAATCATTTAAAATTATTAAGAAATAACGAGTTCAATTGCAATGACAATCGCAAAATACAATTTCAATAAAAAAAATAATTATGAAAAAAACAATTACACTTTTAGCTTTATTTATTTCGATTCTAACATTTGCTCAAGTTCCACAAGGAATTTCTTATCAAGCAATTGCATTGAATTCTTCAGGAAATCCAGTTGTTAGTTCTAATGTTGGCATTCGTCTTTCTGTTCTTGATAATTCAGCTAATGGAACCGTTTTATATACCGAAACACATACTAAAACCACTAATGCGCAAGGATTATTCAATTTGGTTATTGGACAAGGAACACCTTCTACTGGCACATTTTCAACTATAAATTGGGGAACAAATTCTAAATTTCTAAAAGTAGAAATGGATGCTACTGGCGGAACAAATTATGTTTTGGTTGGAACTACCCAATTGTTGAGTGTTCCTTATGCATTGGTTGCAGGAAAAGTTGATTACAATAATATTAAAAACAACCCAAATGAAGTAAGCACACTTTCGTTCATGACAAGTAGTAATGCCTATGTATTAGCGCCCTACTCAGTTGGCGGTACTGGTAGTACAACTAACCAATGGTTTTCTACTTCAATTTCTGGAACACCTTTTGCAAAATCGTGGAATAGTTTTTTAACTTCTACAAATGCCTATGTACTCGCACCATATTCTGTTGGTGGAACAGGAAGTTCAACTAATCAGTGGTTTTCAACTTCTATTTCGGGAACTCCAATTAAAATGGTTACAGATGGTCAGTACAGAACTGGAATCGTGACTTCCACAAATGCTTATGTCTTAGCTCCGTATTCTGTTGGTGGCACAGGAAGCACAACCAATCAATGGTTCTCAACTTCTATTTCGGGAACTGTTATAGATATTGTTTGTACAGATTATTATATCGGAATTTTAACAACTACAAATGTATACGTTCATGCACCTTATTCTATAGGCGGAACAGGTAGCACAACAAATCAATGGTTTTCTACTTCAATTTCTGGAAATCCAATTAAAATTGTAGGGTTTGATGGAGGAAATGGAATTTTAGCTGTAACAAGTACAAATGCTTATTGTCTAGCACCTTATTCGGTTGGTGGAACTGGAAGCACAACCAATCAATGGTTTACAACTACTATTAGTGGTACAGTTTTTCAAAATTAAAAAAATTTTAACTAATAAAAAACCTGCTTGAAATCTCAAAGCAGGTTTTTTTTTGAAAACTAAGTTTGTTGAAAATAAAAATCTTTCTTATTCTTTAATAAATTTTAAAACTTTTAAAACTCCATTAACTTTAGCCTTTATAAAATAAATACCATTTGAAAAATTTGACATCTCAATTTCTTTTAAATATGGTTTTACAGCAAAATTTAAAACTTGCTTTCCTGATAAATCATAAATAGTAATTTCAGAATTGTTATCACAAAAAGAAATATCTAAACTTTCTTTGACTGGATTTGGAAAAACAACCGTTGTTGATTGCTCAAATGAATTATTAGACAAGGAACAAACATCACAAACATTAATTTGATAATCTTCAGTTTCTCCATAAATATAATTATTACATGGATCAATAGTAGCTCCCACTATATTCCATACCAATCTAATTCTTAACTTATGGTTACCAATTGTTGTACCAATAGGTATTGTAAAAGGAAAATTAATATTCCCATTTCCTGCAACTGGAGTTACCGTTACTCCAATTCTTTCAGACAAATCAAAAAAATAATCATCATTATAATCAATCCAAGTAGCAATTGAATTACCTCCAAACTGACCACCACTAACAATTAAATTAAAAGTATTTCCTCTTTGTAAATCAGCAGTATAATTAGGTTGACCTGTAAAATAGGTATAGGAAATAGGCGAAAATAATCCAGTATTATTATTTAAACTTGTTCCAGGAATTTGAACATTTGTTATTACATCACCATCTTGAGAACCATAAGTATATGTTGGAATACAATAACTATTATTGTCAAAAACATTTACATTTTCTTGACAACATAAAATAATTGAGTATAACAAGAAACTAAATGTTACTATTGCTTTTTTATTCATAAAAATTTATTATTTGACTGCAATATAGATAAATTAATTAAACTCAATAAAAAAATAAAAAACCTGCTCAAAATTTTCATGCAGGTTTTTTTCTATATTCTATTTTTTTAAAAACTATCTCGTAAACAATAACTCTCTATATTTAGTCAATGTCCAAATTTCGTCATCAACTAACAATTCTAATTTATCGCAATGTTCACGGATAACTTCAAAATAAGGTTTTACTTTGTCGCAATACATTTCAGCCATTTTTTGAGCATCTGTTAGAGCATTTGCTTTTTTACGAGCTTCTGTCATTGCTTCAACATTTGAGTTAATTCCTTCAATGTGAGCAGAAATGTCTTTGATTAAAGAGATTTGTTCTTTGGCAATTTTCTCGAATTCTTTTCCGAAGATTTCTTTCAATCCACGAACATTTTCAATCAACGTATTTTGGTAACGAATAGCTGTTGGAATCACGTGATTACGAGCAATATCTCCTAAAACTCTTCCTTCAATTTGAATTTTTTTAGTGTACTCTTCCAATTCAATTTCATAACGAGCTTCTACCTCAACGTGATTCATTACGTTTAAATCTTTGAATAAATCCAACGCTTTTTTAGAAACTTTAGCTTTCAAAGCCGCTGGAGTAGTTTTGTGATTACTTAATCCACGTTTTTTTGCTTCTTTTTCCCAAGCATCACTATAACCATCACCTTCGAAAAGAATGTTTTTGGTTTCTTTTATGTACTCTCTCAATACATTAAAAATAGCTTCGTCTTTCTTTAAATCTTTAGTTTCAATTAAAGCATCTACTTCTTTTTTGAAATCTTTCAATTGTTTTGCAACTATAGAGTTCAAAGTAGTCATAGCATTTGCACAGTTTGCAGAAGAACCTACTGCTCTAAATTCAAATTTATTTCCTGTAAATGCAAATGGCGAAGTTCTATTTCTATCGGTATTATCCAACATTACGTCTGGAATTTTACCAACTACGTTTAATTTTAAATCTGTTTTTTCTTCAGGAGATAATTTTCCTTTTGAAACACCTTCTAATTCAGCTAAAACTTTAGTTAATTGTTCTCCAATGAACACAGAAATGATTGCTGGCGGCGCTTCATTTGCACCTAATCTATGGTCATTACTTGCAGTTGCAATAGCGGCACGAAGTAATTCTTCATATTCATTTACCGCTTTGATTGTATTAATAAAAAACGATAAGAATTGTAAATTACTCATTGGTGTTTTACTTGGAGAAAGCAAGTTTACACCAGTATCAGTAGCCAATGACCAGTTATTATGTTTTCCAGAACCATTTACACCTTTAAAAGGTTTTTCATGGAAAAGGACCATAAAATCATGACGCTCACCTACTTTAGACATTACATCCATCAATAATGAATTGTGGTCTACAGCTAAATTTGTTTCTTCAAAAATTGGAGCCAACTCAAATTGATTTGGAGCCACCTCATTATGACGCGTTTTTACTGGAATTCCTAATAACATGCATTCTTCCTCCAATTCTCTCATGTAATTTAGAGCACGAGAAGGAATAGAACCAAAATAATGGTCGTCTAATTGTTGTCCTTTTGCAGAAGTATGTCCAAGTAACGTTCTACCAGTCATAATTAAATCTGGACGAGAATTTGCTAAAGAAGCATCTACCAAGAAATATTCTTGTTCCCAACCTAAAGTTGCTGTTACTTTTTTAACGTTTTTATCAAAATATTTACATACATCTGTTGCTGCCTCATCAACAGCATTTAAAGCACGTAAAAGTGGTGTCTTATAATCTAAAGCTTCACCAGTATAAGAAATGAAAACCGTTGGAATACATAAAGTTGTACCGAAAATAAATGCTGGAGAAGTTGGATCCCAAGCAGTATATCCACGAGCTTCGAAAGTGTTTCTAATTCCACCATTTGGGAATGAAGAAGCATCTGGCTCTTGTTGAACTAATTGTCCGCCACCAAATTTTTCAACTGGATCTGAACCATCATAAGAAGTTTCAAAAAAAGCATCGTGTTTTTCGGCAGTTGTTCCTGTTAAGGGTTGAAACCAGTGTGTATAATGAGTTACACCTTTAGAAAGTGCCCACTCTTTCATACCCATAGCAATATAATCCGCTAATTTTCTATCAATTTTAGTTCCATGCTGCACTGCATCTTTAACACCTTTGTAAGCATCTGAAGTTAAATACTGCTTCATAGCTTTATCATTGAACACATTTGAACCAAAAAGATCTGATTTTCTTCCTGCTTCTTCAAATTTTACTGGCTTTCTGCCTGATGCATCTTTTAATGCTTGAAAACGTAAAGTTGACATAAAATTAAATTTTTAAAAGTTATACCCTAATAATTTGATGCAAATATAATAATATTTTGATTCAAAAATAATTGTACCCTATTTTTTTTGGGGTAAAATTAAAAATTATGAATTTAAAATTATGAATTATGATTTTTTCATAACTAATTAAATAGTTTATCTTTGTAGAAATTGAAACTATTTAATTTTTAATTCATAATTGATTATGATTGTCTGGATTTTATTCTTCGCATTAGTATTTGTAATTCTTGCATTAGATTTGGGTGTTTTTAATAAAACGCCACATATAATTAGTTCCAAAGAAGCTAGCAAATGGACTGCAATTTGGGTTTCTATTTCTTTTCTTTTCTCCGGAGTAATTTATTGGCTCTATGGAACAGACTATATAAATAACCCAACTTCTCTATCACAAACAAATGCAGCTTTAAAATTTATTACAGGCTATTTAATTGAGCTTTCGTTGAGTATTGACAATATATTTGTAATCGCTATAATTTTTGCTTCGTTCAAAATTCCACAGAAATACCAACATCGAGTTTTGTTTTGGGGAATTCTTGGAGCTATTGTCTTTAGAGGTTTGATGATTTCATTTGGTGTTATTATCATCAATAAATTTGCTTGGACTACTTATCTTTTTGGTGCTTTCCTATTATTTACAGCAGTAAAAATGTTATTTTCAAAAGAAGATGATGATTTTGAACCTAAAGATTCATTTGTTTATAAAATGATTGGTAAAATAATGCCTATTACATCAGAACATGATAAAGAAAAGTTTTTTATACTAAATCACAAAGGAAAAAAAGCAGCGACACCTTTATTTGTAGCATTAATTGTTATAGAAGTAATGGATGTTTTGTTTGCGGTTGATAGTGTGCCTGCGATATTAGCCATTACTTCTGATCCGTTTATAGTTTTTAGTTCCAATATTTTTGCCATTCTTGGATTACGTTCAATGTATTTCTTTTTGGCAAATATGTTGGAGAAATTCAGCCACCTAGAATATAGTCTTATTGCTATTTTGAGTTTTGTTGGAATAAAAATGTTGGCACATGATTATATCGAAATTCCAGAATGGGCTTCACTTGGTTTTATTGCATTGGCATTAATTGCAGGTGTTTTGTTTTCTATAAATCAAGATAAAAAAGAACACGAGACCAAACCTTCAAGAGACGACGAATAAAAAAGAAAGAGGTTGCTTTCACAACCTCTTAACTAACCAAACAAACAAACTATAGACTAACCAAATCTATTTTATTTTCACTATTTTAGATTCATCGATATTATATTTTTTGATGACTTCATCATAGTTGTCATATTTTATTGTAGATGCTCCTTTTCCAAAATAAGCTGGAATGATTACAATTCTAAAAACTTGATTGCTTCTGTATGCACTCGAAATTCCTGCCAAGTCAAAACCATCCATATATATTTCGGCATCATACATTGTAAAATTAAAATCATATCTAAAATCTAATGTCCCGTCATTGAAATAATAGGTTTGTGGAAGCAATTTCCATACATCTGTATTTCCATTTATTACATTATCCAAACGATAGACCAAAACCATATCAGAAGAATAGATTGAATGAGGAAAAGTAACTAATGTACTATAGTCATTACTAGCAGAGAAAGATCTTGTTGTTTCAAAAACCTCGCTTATAGTGTCATAATCAATATTATCTTCTACTACTCTATCTTCATTGACTGTGCAACTTTGTAGTCCTATCATCCCGATAAAGGCTAACAACAATGTAATTTTTCTCATGGTTTTTGTTTTTTGTGATTAATGATATAATGTACATTTCAATTGTTGTGCCAAAGTTTCGTTTTAACAAAATTTTGTACTTTTGAAAAATGGAAAATCAACACAAACTCTACATGATAATGCTTGGTTGTCGCCCTGAAGGTAGATATACTGAGCAACACGACATATTTTTTGGCATCGGAAAATCGTTGAAAGAATTAATTCCGAGTATGAAAGCTTTTTGGCCAGAGGCAAAAGGAAAAATTCATATTGATGCTTGGCGAGAAGTCACTATGGTTGATAATTTCAAAATAGAAGTTGTTGCTAGTAATAATTCAATTGTGACTGATTCGCAGTTATTTTTTATCAATCTTGGTGGTTATAAAGAAAACGAGTTTGAAGAATATCATTATAAGGTTTTAGCAATTGGTAATTCAATGGCTGAAGCTTCTAAAAAAGCAAAATCTAATGCATTTTTCAAGCATTTTACTTTCAAAGGTGCCACTTCGCATATTGATGATAAATACGGAATTGATGTAGATGATATTTTTAATGTAAAAGAAATTCTTTCGCCTACCTTTACAAAACAATTTGAATTAAAAATCACACCAACTGTAGATTCTGAAGAGGACCAACTTCATATTGGCTATCTCAAATTGTATAAAATTGTATAAAATTGTATAAAATGGGAAGAAACAACGAACGAAATATAAAAACGCACAACGATAAACTTCACAAAGAACAAGACAAAGCTAAAGCTAAGAAAGTTGCTCGCGAAGAAAAACTAAAAGCAATGGTTAGAAAATTTAATGAAACAAAAGAATAATGACTACTTGTTATTGTGGAAGTAATTCGTCATTTGAAAACTGTTGTAAACCTTATATAAAAGGTTACGCAAAAGCACCAACAGCCGAAGCATTAATGCGTTCAAGATATTCGGCTTATGCAACTCAAAATGCAGACTATCTGGTTGCAACAACTCACATTTCTACAAGAAAATTCCATAAAAAGTCTGATATTTTAGATTGGAGTAAAAGCAACCAATGGATAAAATTAGAAGTGCTATCAACAACTGAAACTACAGTAACTTTTAAAGCTTATTTTTTAGACTATCAATTGAAAGCGCAAACTCATCATGAACATTCAAACTTCATTTTTGAAAATGGAAGTTGGTTTTATGTTGACGGTAATCATAATTAACACCACTATTATATACCACTTTTTTTCTATTAATCCAATGATTTTTGTAGCAAATTCTTCCTGTTTTTAATTCTAATTTTACCTAATAATAAAAAGTTTAAAAAGACGATTATGAGCAAAAATGAAGTTGTTAGCAAAATTATAGAAGAACAAAAAACAGTAATAGCCAATTTAGAAAATTCGGTTTCAAGATATAGAACTGCATCCGATATTGATGAACATGATAGTATTGATCCTGAAGATTTTTCGCACCAAGAAGAAGCTAAAGATATGCAATTGCGCTATGAGCAAATGGCAATTCAAGCAAAAACCAATTTGGATATTTTAGAATCGTACAAAAATAAAAATTGCACAACAATAGAAGCTGGTGCATTAGTTGAAACCGAAGATTTATATCTTTTTCTCGGAATTTCAATTCCACAATTCACATTAAACGGTAAAAATGTAATTACCATTTCTGAACAAGCTCCAATCTATACTTTACTAAAAGATAAAGCAGTTGGTGATAAACTTACAATTGGAAAAATTGAAAATACGGTTTTATCGATTTCTTAATTTAACTGGAATCCAAATCTCTTCTTCAGAATTTGGGTCGTTATTTTTATATTTTTCTTCCAAAATTTCAAATTGCGGACGGTTGTCTAATTTATATTCGGAACTGGGCAACCATTCAGTATATATGAAATTGAAAAATGATGCAGCATTGCTTTGGTCGCCTTTATAATTGAAAACGGCATACAAACCTTCATTGATTTCAAAAGTTTCCATTCCATCTGGAATAAAATCAAATGATGAAACATCAACAGCTGCCCATTTTGTAAAAGTTGTATTGGGTTGAAAATCGAAATTCTCAGGATTGATTTGGATATTATATAACTCAGAACCGATTATATTTTGAATATCTTTTCGTTGTGGCATAAAACTGCTCCACAATTTAAATGCACGATAATCAGCGTAAGTAAACGAAAGGTTTTTGCCTATGAACTTAGTCGTTGGAAAGGTTTTTAGGGCTGGATTCATTTTTCAAAAATAAAAAAACCTTCCATTTCTGAAAGGTTTTTTAAAATTTTATTTACATCGAGCCATTACTCTTTAAAACTTTGCTAAAAAACAAAATGTGGTAAGGCAGTGCATTGTCCCAATATTCCCAAGTATGTGCACCAGGTCTTTCGGTGTATTCATGCTGAATTTTGTTATAAACCAATCTACGATGTAATTCACGGTTGTTTTCTATTAAAAAATCATCTACACCACAATCAATGTATAAAGGCAATTTATTTTCTTTTATTGTGTCAATTTTATCCATAACAGCATATCTTTTATAAGCAGCAGGCGACAAAACTTCGTCTCCTAAAATTGGTCCGAAAAGCGTTTTAGTACGCTCAATACCCTCTGGTGTTAGCATGTAATTTAAATCAACAGCACCACTCATGCTTCCAGCAGCACAAAAAAGTTCCGGATGCTTACTTGACAAATACAAAGCACCATGTCCGCCCATAGAAAGTCCTGTTATTACACGACCATTTTTGTTTGCAATAGTTCGATAAGTTCCATCAATTTTTTGAATAACTTCTTGTGTTATATAGGTTTCAAATTGACTTTCTTTATTCACTGGACTATCAATATAAAAACTAAAGGTTTCGCCTTCTGGCATTACGATAATAATATTGTATTGGTCGGCTAAATCTTTCACCACATTTTTATTGGGTGTTTTTTTTAGCCAATCATTAAAATGTCCGTAAGCTCCGTGTAACAAATAAAGTACTGGAAAATTTGATTTGCTTTTTGCATAAGAATTAGGTGTGACAACCGCTGCATAATAGTTTTTATTCATTGCCTTACTTGCAATTTGTAGAGTATCAACTTTGGCAGCAAACATAAAGTTGGTAAGTAGTAAAAAGAAAACAACCGTTAAGAAATATTTTTTCATAAAAATGGGATATTTGTTCCTCGTAAAGATACTAGTTTTTTGACAAAAGAAAAACCTTCCATTTCTGAAAGGTTTTTATATTATTAGTTTAATTTTAAATGTTTATAATTGTTGGAATCTTAATCATTAGTAAAATTTATCGCTTTTCCAATTCAATGGATTATCAAAAATATAATTTTGAATATTATTAAATGATTTTGAATTGCGAATTATATGATCGTGGAATCTGGATTGCCAGCCGAAATCGGAATGGATTTGGCGTGACATTTTGGTTACAATCGATTTATAAGAACCAACAATTGATGAAATTGTGTTTTTACCCTGATTTTGAAAACGTGACGAACCAATTGTTGTATTGGATTTGATTGTAGAGACAAGGCATTGCCTTGTCTCTACAGATTCGGTTGACGATAATATTGGGTTGTCAATTTTATTAATAATTAATATCCCATGAACATGATTAGGCATTACAACAAAATTTCCCAATTCAATAAACGAAAAATGATTGGGTATTTCCATCCAATATTGTTCTGCCAATTTCCCTATTTCTGATAATTGCATAATTCCGTTTTGAATATTACCAAAAAAATGTTCACGATTTTGGGTGCAAATAGTAATGAAATAGGCACCGTTATTAGAATAATCCCAGGTTTGAAGACGCGTCGAAGAAATGCGGTATTTGTTTTTAAATTTATTTTGCATGGCGTTGAATATTATATCGTTATGCGAAATAATGAATAAATTTTTATAAATGAAAATTTATTTATAAAAAAGAGACAAGGCAATGCCTTGTCTCTACAAATATGAAAATTATAATAATATTACATATTTCTTCGGTATTGTCCGCCAACTTCAAACAACGCACTTGTGATTTGTCCTAATGAACATACTTTTGTGGCATCCATTAATTTTTCAAAAATATTTTGGTTGTTGATGGCTGCTTCTTGAATAATATTGATTTGTTCGGCAACTTTTTCACCGCTTGTTTTTTGCAAATTGGTTAACATATCGATTTGATATTGTTTTTCTTCTTCGGTGGCACGAATTACTTCGGCTGGAATTACAGTTGGTGAACCTTTGGAACTTAAGAAGGTATTTACACCAATAATTGGAAATTCTCCTGTGTGTTTCAAGGTTTCGTAATACAAACTTTCTTCTTGAATTTTTGAACGTTGGTACATGGTTTCCATTGCTCCAAGTACACCACCACGTTCAGTAATTCTGTCAAACTCTTGCAAAACGGCTTCTTCCACTAAATCAGTTAATTCTTCAATGATGAACGAACCTTGAATTGGATTTTCATTTTTCGCCAAACCTAATTCTTTATTGATAATCAACTGAATTGCCATTGCTCTTCGAACTGATTCTTCTGTTGGTGTTGTAATCGCTTCATCATATGCATTTGTATGTAAAGAATTACAGTTATCATAAATCGCATACAATGCTTGTAAAGTCGTACGAATATCATTAAAATCAATTTCTTGTGCGTGTAATGAACGTCCAGAAGTTTGAATATGGTATTTCAACATTTGAGCTCTTTCGTTGGCTCCGTATTTATTCTTCATGGCTTTCGCCCAAATTTTACGAGCTACTCGACCGATTACAGCATATTCTGGATCAATTCCGTTTGAGAAAAAGAACGATAAGTTTGGTCCGAAATCGTTGATGTTCATGCCACGACTTAAATAGTATTCCACATAAGTGAAACCATTTGCTAAAGTAAATGCCAATTGTGAAATCGGATTCGCACCAGCTTCAGCAATATGATAACCTGAAATTGAAACCGAGTAAAAATTACGAACATTTTGTTTGATGAAATATTCTTGAACGTCACCCATCAATCGTAATGCAAATTCAGTTGAAAAAATACAAGTGTTTTGCGCTTGATCTTCTTTCAAAATATCAGCCTGAACTGTTCCGCGAACTTGAGCTAATGTTTTAATTTTGATGTCATTATAAACATCCAAAGGCAATACTTGATCTCCAGTTACACCTAAAAGCATTAATCCCAGACCGTTATTTCCTTCTGGCAAAGCGCCTTGGTATTTTGGTCTTGTAGTTCCTTTTTTCTTGTAAATTTCGTTGATTCGTTCTTCAACTTCTGTTTGAAGATTGTTTTCGATGATGAATTTTTCACAGTTTTGGTCAATGGCAGCATTCATAAAGAATCCCAATAACATTGGAGCTGGACCATTGATAGTCATCGAAACCGAAGTTAATGGATGACTTAAATCGAAACCAGAATATAATTTTTTAGCATCATCCAAACAACAAATAGAAACTCCGGCATTTCCGATTTTTCCATAAATATCTGGACGAACGTGTGGGTCATTTCCGTATAAAGTTACCGAATCGAAAGCTGTTGAAAGACGTTTTGCAGGCAATCCAGCAGAAACATAATGGAAACGTTTGTTGGTTCTTTCTGGTCCACCTTCACCGGCAAACATTCTACTTGGATCTTCACCTTCACGTTTGAAAGGATATAATCCAGAAGCAAATGGGAATTCTCCAGGAACATTTTCTTGCAAATTCCATTTTAAAATATCACCCCAAGCTTGGTACTTTGGTAATGAAATTTTTGGAATTTGAGAATGTGATAAACTCTCACTATGTGTTTTAATTTCAATGACTTTGTCACGAACTTTGAAACTATAAATTGGATTTTTGTATTTGTTTACTTTATCCTCCCAAGTTAAAATGATTTCCCAATTGTATGGGTCAAGATTCATTTTTACTCGGTCGAATTCTTTTACTAAAAGATTTAAAAACTCATTTCTACTTTCATCTTTTGAATGCAAAATAGTTTCTTCGATTCCTGCTTTTGTTAAGTTTGGTTTGCTTCCAAAAACGGTTTCAATGGTTTTATAAATTCCATATAATTTTTGAGCTACTTCAACTTGAGTTAAAGCAGTTTCATCGTATTTTCTATTATTTTCAGCAATCTCCGATAAATATCTAGTTCTATGTGGAGGAATTACGAAAATTTTCTCGCTCATTTCACGAGTGATTTGGAACGTCGATTTTAAATCAGCTCCGGTTTTTTCTACAATTTTATCCATGATAGATTTGTAGAGTGTGTTCATTCCTGGATCATTGAATTGTGAAGCAATTGTTCCGAAAATCGGCATCGTTTCTACATCAGCATCCCACAAATTATGATTACGTTGGTATTGTTTTTTAACATCACGAATGGCATCTAATGCTCCACGTTTGTCAAATTTATTTAAAGCCACTAAATCGGCAAAATCCAACATATCAATTTTTTCTAACTGTGTTGCAGCACCAAACTCAGGCGTCATCACATAAAGAGAAACATCGGAGTGATCCATAATTTCAGTATCACTTTGTCCAATTCCAGAAGTTTCAAGAATGATGATATCGTATTTAGCTGCTTTTAAAACTTCGATTGCCTCGTTCACATATTTAGACAAAGCCAAATTCGATTGACGAGTTGCCAACGAACGCATATAAACTCTAGGATTATTAATTGCATTCATACGAATTCTATCGCCTAAAAGTGCGCCACCGGTTTTACGTTTTGATGGATCAACCGAGATTAATCCGATAGTTTTTTCTGGAAAATCTATTAAAAATCTTCTAACCAATTCATCAACTAATGACGATTTTCCCGCTCCACCAGTTCCAGTAATTCCTAAAACTGGAATTTTGGAAGTTTGATTTTTAGCGTGAATTTTATCTAAAGTTTCTTTAGCAATTTCTGGAAAATTTTCGGCAGAAGAAATCACGCGAGCAATTGCTGTTGGATTTTTTTCTTCCAAATGATTGATTTCACCATTCAATTTATCACCAATTGGATAATCAGAACGTTGCACTAAATCGTTAATCATTCCTTGTAAACCCATTGCACGACCATCATCTGGAGAATAAATTCTTTCGATACCGTATTCATGTAATTCCGATATTTCAGAAGGAAGAATTACTCCGCCACCACCACCAAATATTTTGATGTGACCTGCTCCTTTTTCCTTAAGCAAATCATGCATATACTTGAAATATTCATTGTGACCACCTTGATAAGAAGTCATAGCAATAGCATTAGCATCTTCTTGAATGGCAGTATTTACAACTTCTTCAACACTTCTATCGTGACCAAGATGAATAACCTCAACACCTGTCGCTTGGATAATTCTTCGCATAATGTTGATAGCAGCATCGTGTCCGTCAAAAAGTGACGCAGCTGTTACAATTCTTACTTTATTTTTAGGAATATAAGGAGTTTGTGCTTCCATTGGTAATTTTTATTCAAATTTAAGTGCGCAATTTACGAATTTAATAATTTTTATACGATTTTATTACTTTAAAATTTGAGGCACTATATTTGCTTATTATTTGGAATTAAAAATAGATACAATATGAAAAGAGTAGCATTAATTTTAGTAGCAACAACACTATTTTCGGGATGTGCAGAGATGCAACAAATTGCCAATCAATTACCTGGCGTTTTAGAACAATCAGGAACAGTTGACATTGCAGGTGGTTTGAAAGAAGCTTTAAACAACGGAATTAGTAAACAAGTTACCAAACTTACAGCAGTTGATGGCTTTTACAAAAACGAAATGGTAAAAATTTTGTTGCCAGAAGAATTGAAAAAAGTTGATTCAGGTTTGCGAAAAATAGGATTAGGAAATTTAGCCGATGAAGGTTTAAAAGCCATCAATAGAACCGCTGAAGATGCTGTAAAAGAAGCTACTCCAATATTTGTTGATGCCATAAAAGGAATGACTTTTACAGATGCCAAAAACATTTTGATGGGAAATGAAAGTGCGGCCACGACCTATTTACAAAGTTCTACTTCAACTGCATTATATGGAAAATTTAATCCTGTGATTAAAACTTCGTTTGCTAAAGTTGGTGCTGATAAAGTTTGGGCAAATATTATTACCAAATACAACGCAATTCCTTTAGTAAAAAAAGTAAATCCAGATTTGACTGATTATGTTACCAATCAAGCGATGAATGGCGTTTTCAAAATGGTTGCTGTTGAAGAAAAAAATATTAGAACCAATTTGAGTTCGAGAACTTCTGATTTATTGAAGAAAGTTTTTGCCATGCAAGATAATAAATAGTTGGCAGTCGCAGTTGGCAGTATTCAATATTTTAAAATGTTAAAATTTTAGTTATCAATAACATAAGTATAACATTCTATTAACATAACCATTGAAAAAATAGTTTGATATTTGCAGTGTAATAAATAAGATTTATTATTTTGTTTGGTTAGTTTAGTTTAAAAAATTGCCAGTGTTTTGAAAAAAGCATTGGCATTTTTTATTAATTATTTTGAATAAACAAAATCACTTCTTTATTAAAAATAGATGGTTGTTCTACATTTACAACGTGCCCACATTTTTCTATTACAAATAATTTGGAAGATTTATAATGCCGTTCGACTACTTTTCTAACGGATGGCAAAAACATATAATCTTCTTCGCCCATAACATAAAAGGTTGGAATGTTAAGTTCTTGCTGGCGAAACCACTTTAAGACAGGATTGATTTCGGCAGTTAGTTTGAACCAGCGAATAAATTCTTTTTGGTATAACTTTTTGGCCTCGTTTATAAATAGTAATCTAGATTGCTTATGGTTTTTGTTGGGCATAATTACAAAAGCAAAAAACTTGTATAAAACCAAATACGGCAATACATATTTAAAGATATTTCCCAATCGCATTAATATTTGAGAGCGGAAATTCATTTTCAAAATTGCGCCGCCCATTATCATGCTTTTTACTCGGTTTGGATGCATTTCTGCTAATTGTCGGATTACGATTGTTCCTAACGAAATACCAACAAAATGAGTGGTTTTTATTTGTAAAAAATCTAAAACTTCTAAAACATCATTGGCAATTGACTTGAATGTGTATTTTTGTTTGAAAGCTTTTTTAAATTGTTCATTTGAATTACCGTGACCACGTAAATCTAACAACAAAACATTAAAATGCTTTTGAAACTCTCTTATTTGCTTGAACCAAATAGAAGAACTTCCTCCTGCGCCGTGCACAAAAGTTACCCATTCATTGGAGTTTTCATTTTTATATAGTGTGTAGGAAATCAAATGTTGTCTTTTAGAATTTCTTCCATTTCACTTTGCATTTTCTTGGCTTCTTCTCTTGCTTTTTGTGCAAAATCGTTTCCATTGGAAGCATAAATTATGGCTCTTGATGAGTTGATTAATAATCCAATATTTTCACTCATTCCGTATCTGCAAACTTCTTGTAAACTTCCGCCTTGCGCACCAACGCCTGGAACTAGTAAAAAACTAGTTGGAATTATTTTTCTAATTTCAGTGAAATATTCTGCTTTGGTTGCTCCTACTACGTACATTAGATTTTCGGAGTTTTTCCACGATTTTGAAGTTTCAATTACCGTTTTATAAAGTTCTGTTCCTTCTACCATTTTTGTTTGAAAATCAAATGCTCCTTCATTGGAAGTTAATGCTAACATAATAGTATGTTTGTTTTCAAAAGCTAAAAATGGTTCTACAGAATCTTTTCCCATATAAGGTGCAACTGTAACCGAATCGAAATTCAAATCTTCAAAAAACGCTTTTGCATACATAGAAGAAGTGTTTCCGATATCGCCACGTTTTGCATCTGCAATTGTAAAAATTTCGGGATGGTTTTCGTTTATATAATTGATAGTTTTTTGCAATGATTGCCAGCCTTTTATGCCGTAAGCTTCGTAAAAAGCGGTATTTGGTTTATAGGATACGCACAAATCGTGTGTTGCATCAATTATGGCTTTGTTGAATTCAAAAATTGGATCTTCGAGTTCTAGTAAATGTTGTGGAATTTTGGTCAAATCAACATCTAAACCTATACAGAGAAAGGATTTTTTGTGTAGAATTTGTTCGATTAGTTGTTGTGTTGTCATTACTAGTTGTTTGACAACAAAGTTACTAAACTTGAAGTATTAAAACTAAAATCAGAAAAATTTAATTAAATTAGCCTAAAAAATTAAGTATGGCTTCAAAAAACAAAATTACTTTCAACACATCTAATTTTCTGTTTTTGATTTTGTTGGTTTTTAGTATGTATGTATTGAAACCATTGGTTGTTCCTTTGCTGTTTTCAATCATGTTATGTATTCTAGTTTTTCCAGTTGTTAAGTTTTTGGAGCATAAATTACGATTCAATAAAGCGCTATCGGCATTGACTGCTATTATAATAATGATTATTGGTGTTTTTATTTTGTTTTCATATATTGGATTTCAACTTTCTGATGTAGTTTCGAAAAGCGGTGTTTACGCGGATAAATTAGAACAGCTTTATAACAATTATGCTAGTGAAATTGAATCAACTTTTAATTTTAAAATTAATGATTTAACAAAGAACTCAGCAAATATTGGAAAAACATTGAAAGATAATTTTTCAAATATTATGCAATTTATTGGTGCATCTGGAAGTATTCTTGGAGATTTGATTTTGATTCCTATTTATATGTTTTTCTTTTTATTTTACAGAAGCTTTTTTCAAACTTTTTTAATGAAAGTTTTTTCAAACGACAATAAAAATTCGAGTGTTAAAATGATTATTCAAAAACTATACAAAGTTCAAAAAAGCTATTTATCTGGACTTTTTACCGTCATGGGAATTGTTGGTATTTTAAATAGTATTGGACTATTAATTCTAGGAATTGAAAATGCTTTTTTCTACGGATTTTTAGCGTCTCTATTATTATTGATTCCTTACATCGGAATAATAATTGGTTCGCTAATTCCAGCTGTTATTGCTTTGGTTACAAAAGATTCGGCTTGGTATGCTGTTGGCGTTATTGCTTTATTTGGATTTATTCAATTTTTGGAAGGAAACTTTATTACGCCAAAAATTACTGGCTCAAAAGTGAGTATAAATGCATTGGCAGCAATTGTCTCTATCATTGCTTTTTCGATGCTTTGGGGAACATCAGGAATGATTTTGGCATTACCAATTGTAGCCAGTTTAAAAATTCTATTTGACAATATTGCTGGTTTAGAGCCTTACGGATTTATATTAGGCGAACCTGATGAAGAACATGTTACAATTGAAGCAAGAATAAGATTGAAAAAGTGGAAAGAAATTAGGAGAAAGAAGTTGGAAGTTGGGAGTTAGAAGATGGAAGTTAGTGGAAAACAAAAAATCTCAAAGATGAAAACTTATGTCTGGAGAAATTAAATTAGAATTAGAAAAAATAATTTGGGTATATGAAAATGAAAATATAGTTGAAATATATTTTGATGAAATTTTCATTATTGGAGAATATACAATCGACTCAATATTTGATGATTGGTTTATCGTTTTTGTTTCTAGAGATGGTTCGTGGGAAAAAATTTCAATGTTTGCAGAAAATATAGATTTGTTGCTAAATGCTTTATCAGATAAGTATAATATAGAAGTTGGTCAAACTCAACTTGCAAATTCAACAAAATGGAATTCAATAATTAGCTTTCCGAATTCAATACGCGGGAAAAAACTTTTTAATTTAGTTAAAAACAAAATTGAACTTGATGAAGATATTAAAGAATATTTTTTACCCAAAAGATAATTTTTTCATCTCTTTTTATTTCAATAATAAATGATTATTAAACTTTCAAAATTAATACTAATTCAAAAATGTTTTTAATTCCTGAAAATCCCAAACCATTCGCTTCAAAAAAAAAATGCCAAACTTAATTAGTCTGGCACTTTGTTCTATTCTATTTCGTTTTAAAAAACTTCCGATTCTTTTAGTTTTTCCATATTGTTGACTAATTGAAGTTCGTCAACAAACTTTTGAATTTTTCCGTTCATAACGCCGTCCATATCGAAAACATCTAAACCTATTCGGTGATCTGTTACACGACCTTGTGAATAATTGTAGGTTCTAATTTTAGCCGAACGGTCACCTGAACTAACTTGCGAAGTACGTTTTACGGCGTCTTCAGCTTGTTTTTTGGCTAATTCTTGCTCGTATAAACGTGAACGCAAAACGTCTAAAGCTTTATCTTTATTCTTATGTTGCGATTTTTGATCTTGACATTGCGCCACCAATCCAGTTGGAATGTGCGTCAAACGAACAGCCGATTTTGTTGTATTTACCGATTGTCCACCTGGTCCAGACGAACAGAAAAAGTCCACACGAACATCATTCATATCAATTTGTACGTCAAATTCTTCCGCTTCTGGTAAAACCATTACTGTTGCTGCCGAAGTATGCACACGACCTTGCGTTTCTGTTTGTGGCACACGTTGCACACGGTGAACACCTGCTTCAAACTTCAACGTTCCATAAACATCTTCTCCTGTTACTTCAAAAATTACCTCTTTGAAACCACCAGAAGTTCCTTCATTCATATCTACAACCGAAGTTCTCCAACCGCGAGATTCACAATATTTAGTGTACATTCTGAATAAATCTCCAGCAAAAATTGAAGCTTCGTCACCACCAGTTCCGGCACGAATTTCAACCATTACGTTTTTAGCATCTTCAGCATCTTTTGGAATTAGCATAAACTTGATTTCATCTTCTAAAATTGGAAGACGTTCTTTGGCTTCATCCAATTGCATTTTGGCCATTTCTACCATTTCGGCATCGCTACCATCATTAATGATTTCGTTGGCTTCTTGCATATTTCCAGTAACATTAATCAATTCTTCGCGCTTTTCCATCAAATCTTTAAGTCCTTTATACTCTTGATTTAATTGCACATAACGTTTTTGGTCGGCAATAACGTCGGGTTGAATAATCAAATCCGAAATTTCGTCGAAACGCTGTTTTACATATTGAAGTCTTTCTAACATTGTACTCTTATTTTTGGAGTGCAAAAATAGTGAAAAGATTGCAGAAATGTAAACACGAATTTCACAAATTTGCACAAATTAGTATTGTGTGAAATTTCATGAACAAAATATACTGTTTAAGCTGGTATTTTTACTATTTTTACTTTTTCAAAAAACATCTATTTATGAAGTCAACTCAGTCATTCTTACTTTTTTTATTTTCAGTAACCATTATTATTTCTTGTAAAAAACAAGATGAAAAAGAAAATTCGATAAAAGAATACAATCAACTAAAAAAAGCTAGCTGGTTTTTGGGAAATTGGGAAAACAACTCAAAAGGGGCGATTTTTAAAGAAATTTGGAGTCAGAAAAATGACAGTTCTTATTTTGCCGAAAGCTTTGTAATTGTTGAAAAAGATACTGTTTTTTATGAAAAAATTGATTTAGTTGAAACGAATAATTCTTTGATTTATATAGTTTCTGTGAAAGATCAAAATAAAGAAAAACCTGTTTCGTTTTATATGACCAAATCGAGTGAAAAAGAGTTGGTTTTTGAGAATCCAAAACATGATTTTCCGACTAAAATTGTTTATACTAAAATTACAAATGACAGTTTAGTAGCTGTAATTTATGGAAAAAAAGATGGTAAAAAAATGAGTGAACTTTTTCCAATGAAAAAAACTAATTAATATTTTAAGAATGAAAAAAATACATTTTTCAATTGTTGCACTACTGCTACTTTCCATTATTTCGTGCAAAAAATATGATGCGCAAGGCAACCTTATAAAAGATTATGACGAGTTAGAAAAAGCTAATTGGTTACTTGGCGAATGGGAAAAAACAGATAGTTTGGGCACGCTAAAAGAAATTTGGACCGAATACGATGATAGCACTTATGTGGGCGAATCTTACTATATCATAAACAAAAAAGACACGCTTCACAATGAAAAAATTGAGTTGATGCAAACTGGCGAACATTTGATTTATTCTGCTACCATTAAAGGAGAAAATAACGACGAACCAATTCCCTATCAAATGACAACTGATGAAGATAGTTTGGTTGTTTTTGAAAATCCTAAATATCCATTTCCTGCCAAAATTCAGTATAACTTGAAAAAGAATAATAGCATTCAGGCAACCATTTCTGGAAAACAAAACGGAAAAGCTAGTTCAGACACCTATCTTTTGGCTAAGAAAAAGTAACTAAAATCCAATTTATTATTTTAAACTTGCTCTTTAGGCAAGTTTTTTTTGTTTGTATTTTTCAGTAAATCAAATCGTTAAAAACATTATTTATATTTAATCTAAATAAACTTTGCAAATTCAAATTTGGTATTTATATTTGCAACACTATTTTTAATTAATCTAAATAAAAATGAAGAACTTAAAATTTTACTTACCCTTATTACTACTTGCTTATTCAACTTACTCACAGGAAACAAAACAAAAGAGCAAAGATAGTATTCAAAACTTAAAAGAAATTGTTGTAAAAAATCAACAAAAGTACAAGAGAGAAAAAAGTACAACTGTCTCTAAAATGCCACTAAATAATATTGAAAACCCACAAGTTTACAACACAGTAACGAGTGAATTGTTAAAAGAACAAGCAGTTACTAATTTTAATGATGCGTTAAAAAATGCAACTGGTGTTAGCAGATTATGGGAATCAACTGGTCGTGGTGGCGATGGAGCAGAATACTTTTCAATGAGAGGATTTGCAGTTCAACCAACTATGATAAATGGATTACCAGGTATAAATAATGGAAGTATTGATCCTGCAAACGTTGATAATATTGAAGTTATAAAAGGACCATCTGGAACTTTGTTTGGCAGTAGCTTAATATCATATGGTGGATTAATAAACATTGTTACTAAAAAACCACACGAAACTTTTGGAGGAGAAATCGGTTATAACTCTGGAAGTTATGGTTTAGACAGAATTACTGCAGATGTAAATATGCCACTTAAAGAAGGTATTTCATTACGTGTAAATTCGGCTTACCAAAAAGAAAATTCGTTTCAAGATGCAGGTTATAGCAAATCATTGTTCTTTGCTCCTTCATTAAGTTACAAAGTAAATGATAAACTTTCATTCTTAATAAACACAGAATTTTCTAATAGAAACTCTGCAAATGCTCCAATGATTTTTTTGAGTAGATATTCTGCACTTTCATTTAACACAATGGACTTATTTGAACAAAATTATGAAAAATCATATACATCAAATGATCTAACGATTAGCAACCCAACGTTTAATATGCAAACGCAAATGTTTTATAAACTATCTAGCTCATGGACATCACAAACGGTACTTTCTAGAAGTGCTAGCAAAACAGATGGATATTATTCGTATCTATGGGATTCTGCCAATGGTGATGAATTTACTCGATATATTTCAAAAAGAAATGGAGAAACAAATGCAACAGATATTCAACAAAATTTTATTGGAGACTTCAAAATTGGAAAATTACGAAACAGAGTAGTAATTGGATTTGATTTATTGAATTACAAAATACAAAATGGAAGTTCAGGTTGGGTTGGAAATGGTATTGTTTCTCTTGTAAATAAAAAAGACACTGGAGATTTAACCCAAGCTGGAGTTGATAAATTATTAGTTGGTTCATTTGAAGGAAATTCAACAGCAGAAAATCAAGTTAAAAGTGCGTATTTTTCAGATGTTTTGAATATTACTGATAATTTTTCTGTGATGGCAAGTTTAAGAGCAGATCATTTTAAATCTTTTGAAGAAAAAGGCGATAAAAGCCAACTCACCTTTTCTCCAAAGTTTGGTGCTGTTTACCAATTAATAAAAAACAAAGTTTCGGCATTTGCTAACTATATGAATGGTTTTGTAAACGTTTTACCATCAACTATTGTTGACCCAATTTCAGGAAATGAGAGCATTGTAACATACGATCCTGAACAAGCAAATCAATATGAATTTGGATTTAAAACCAACCTATACAAAAACATCATTTCGGCAACTATTAGTTACTACAATATAGATGTAAAAAATAAGATTATGAACGATGCTGCATTCACAACTGCATTACAAGGTGGCGAAGTAAACAGCAAAGGTGTTGAAGCAAGTGTAATTGTAAATCCAACTAAAGGATTAAATATTATTGCTGGTTACAGTAACAATAAAAATGAAGTTACTAGAGATATTCTTGATGATTCATACTTAGGATTGCGAACAGAATCTGCGGGTTCTGAAACGTTAGCAAACCTATGGGCAAACTATGCTTTAACTTCTGGAAAACTTAAAGGTTTTGGAATAGGTTTTGGCGGAAACTATGCAAGTGAATATAAAACACTTAATAGAAGAAACATAGGAACTTTTGCACTACCAAGCTATACTGTACTTAATAGTTCATTATCGTATAATGAAGAAAAATTTAATATAACATTAAAAGTAAACAACCTTTTAAACGAGAAATATTATTCAGGTTGGTCAACAGTTACACCACAGCGTTTAAGAAGTTTAACAGCTGCTTTAACATATAAATTTTAAGAATTATTTTGTTTAGTTTATAATTAAGCTCCTCATCTTGGTGGGGAGTTTTACCATTTTAAAATGAAAAAAAACACCTTTAAAAAAATAATACGAAATATCCATCTTTGGCTTGGTTTAACTTCGGGTATCATTGTTTTCATAATTGCTATTACGGGTTGTTTTTATGCTTTTCAGGAAGAAATACAAAACATAACCGAAGACTATCGTTTTGTTGAAAAGCAAAATGCACCTTTCCTACTTCCTTCAAAATTAGAAGTTATTGCTCGAAAAGAACTTCCTAATAAAACTTTGCATGCCATTCAATATAAAGGAAGAAAAAAATCGGCAGAAGCTATTTTCTTTCATTATGATGAAAATAAAGAAAAAAATAATTATTATAAGATAGTACATATCAATCCGTATTCTGGAGAAGTTTTAGAGGTAAATGATATGTATTCTGGTTTTTTTCGTTGGATATTAGATGGCCATTTTTACCTTTGGTTGCCTCATGAAATTGGTCAAACAATAATTGCTTCTGCAACATTAATTTTTATCATAATGATTATTAGTGGATTTATTTTATGGTTTCCTAAAAATAAAAAAGCTGCTAAACAACGTTTTTGGTTTCGATGGAAAGAAGGAATAAAATGGAAACGTAAAAACTATGATTTGCACAACATTACTGGTTTTTATGTTATGTCAATTGCATTTATTTTTGCAATTACAGGATTAGTTTGGGGTTTTCCTTGGTTTGCTTATGGTTATTATTCTTTACTAGGTGGCGAAAAATCATTGGTATATGAAGAACCAACTTCAAAAGAAATCACAGTTTCTAGTGTTGTCGAAAACAATTTGGACAAAATATATATGCTAATGCAAAAAGAATACCCAAATGCTGTTTCTATCGAAGTTCATCCGCCTGAAACTACAACATCACCTATTGCGGCTAATGCAAATCTAGACGATGGAACTTATTGGAAAACAGACTATCGCTATTTCAATCAATATACTTTAGAAGAACAAGAAGTAAATCATATTTATGGAAAACTTGAAAATGCTTCCAATTCAGATAAAATAATACGAATGAATTATGACATTCATACTGGAGCCGTTTTTGGTTTAGCCGGAAAAACATTTGCTTTCTTAATTAGTTTATTGATTGCAAGTTTACCCATAACTGGATTCTTAATTTGGTATGGAAGACGAAATAAAACCCAAAATTAATCTTTAACAAAAAAAGTTATGTGTTGCAATTTCACCATTTTGAAACAAACAGAAAACGGAATGTTAGTTTTGTTGAAAGGTTGTGGAAACTATCAACTAACCTATAAAAACTTGAACTTTAATCTAACCCAAACGGAATATGCTAGTTTTCAAAAGTTCTTAAAACAAATTGACATTGGGTATTGGGAAAAAGAATATCAAAATTCTATTTATGAAAGGAAAATTCCGATTCCAACACTTCAAAGTAATTTGATGCTTTTGGTCAATAGAAAAGAGTTACACGAACTAATTGACTTAATCGACTACCAAACCAAAAAACCATTTTTAAAACATGATGAGATAAACTATTGTATTATTTGGAATTAGCCTTTAGTTAATTTGTTTCTGTTTTTTTGTTTTGCAAAGCTCCAATTTTCATTGGAGTTTTTTTTTGTTACTAATTTACAGAGAATCAATTTCTTAAAAATATTATTTATATTTAATCTAAATAAACTTGTTATTTCTTTTTTTCGTATTTATCTTTGCACCATAAAACAATTTTATTTTTAATTATTCTAAATAAATGCAACTATACAAATCCCTTTCGACCTTAGCACTATTAATTAGTACTATAAGTTTCTCACAAGAAACTACAAACTATGAGGAGCTTTATGCCTCAAATGATACTGTCAAAAAAAGAGGTGGTACTTTACAAGAAGTCAGCATTACAACATATCACCAAAAAAATCCTTCGATAATTCGTTCTGGAATTAAGCCAATGGATTTGCCTCAAAGTTTTCAAATTATTGGAAATACTGTTATCGAACAACAACAATCTATCCGACTTAGTGATGTTATAAAAAATGCTAATGGCGTTTACGTTGGTTCAGCACGTGGTGGCGCGCAAGAATCATTTTGGTCAAGAGGTTATGACATGTCTGCCAATAATATATTCAAAAATGGTTTCCGTTTTAACAGTGGTTCAATTCCAGAAGTTATTTCGCTTGAAAAAATTGAGATTTTAA
Source organism: Flavobacterium sp. (assembly GCF_027531705.1). Classification (GTDB taxonomy): domain Bacteria; phylum Bacteroidota; class Bacteroidia; order Flavobacteriales; family Flavobacteriaceae; genus Flavobacterium. The sequence continues at coordinate 40,442 of NZ_JAPZSP010000039.1, forward strand.
AAGGAAGTTCAGCTCTTTTATATGGAAATGTTGCACCAGGTGGAATTTTGAATATGGTAACCAAAACACCCTCATTTACCAAAGGTGGCGAAATTGCTATGCAAGCTGGAAGCTATAGTTTTTATAAACCATCAATAGATTTTTATGGACCGATAAATAAAACCATTGCCTATCGTTTTAATGGTTCGTACGAAAACTCAGAAAGCTTTAGAGATGTTGTGAAGAAAGAGCGTTATTATTTTAATCCATCATTCTTATTTGCTTTGAGCAAAAAAACAGAAATAACTCTTCAAGGTGATTATTTACATGATGATTGGACACCCGATTTTGGAACCTCTTTTTCAGGAAAAGAAATTGTTCAATTACCACGAAATTTATATACAGGAGCAGCATGGTCTAACGGACAAACAAAGCAAGCCACTATTTCGAGTTTGGTAAAACATGAATTTAATAGCAATTGGAAATTAAACTTCAATGTTGCTTTCCAAGATTATATCAGAACTTGGAAAGGAACAGAACGATTTGAAAAAATTGATGGCGACTGGACTCGACGACTTTCTCAAAACAGAAATGAAGAAAAAATCGCTTCGCAACAACTAAGTTTACAAGGAAATTTTGAAACTGGTAAAATAAAACATCAACTATTTACTGGTGTTGATTTTGAAAATTCTTTTGCAGAAGCTTATACTTTTACTTTCTCACCAGCAACTTATGGTACAGGAAACATCTTTGACTTTCAAAACTTTAAAGAAGGAATAGGAATACCTGATGCAGAATTATCAAAAATTGTGAAAACCACAACCAATCGATTTGGTGTGTATGCACAAGATTTAATTTCGCTTACCGAAAAAATAAAAGTTTTAGCAGGTATTCGTTGGTCATGGCAAGAATCGCAACCCATGACTACTGACATAAAAAACAACATAATTACAATTACTGATGGCGTAAAACAAAAAGATGTTGCTTTTTCTCCTAAAATCGGTTTGATATTTCAACCTACCAAACAAACATCTGTTTTTGCAAGTTACTCCGATTCTTTTACACCAAATACTGGAACAACTGTTGATGGAAATGTATTAGATCCATCTATCATAAAACAATATGAAGTTGGTGTAAAAAATGATTTTTGGAAAGGTTTATTTAGTGCTAATGTAACTTTATATCAAATTACTAATGATAATTTAGCACAAACTGCAGAATTTAAAGCAAATGGCTCTATAAATACTGATACAACTGTAAAAATTTTAAGTGGCGAGACCAAAAGCAAAGGGATTGAAATTGACTTAACTGCGAGACCAATAACAGGTTTAAGCATTAATGCAGGTTATAGTTATAATGACATGCGATTTACCAAAACATCGGGAACAAACGGAAGTTTTTTTGTAGGCGACCGTTTAACTAGAACACCAGCAAATACAGCAAACATGAGTTTCTTTTACACTTTACCAAACGGGAAATTAAAAGGAATTTCATTTGGTGCCATTGGAAACTATATTGGAAAGCGCGTTGGTGGTTGGAACAATCAAGTAGTTATTAATCCAACAACATTTGCATCGAGTATTAATGACAGAGAAGTTTCGGTTTCTGACTATGCAACTGTTGATTTTTCTGTTGGATATAATTGGAAAAAAATCACATTGTTGTGCAAATTGTCTAATATTACAAACGAATTGAATTACACCGTTCACGAAAATTATAGTGTTAATCCGATTGCGCCAAGACAAATTCTAACTTCATTAAAATACAAATTCTAAAACCATGATTTCACCATTAAAAGCAAGAAACATTCACCGTGATTTAGGTTATTTTTACATAGGCTTAATTATTTCGTTTGCCTTTTCAGGTATATTGATGAACCATCGCGAAGATTGGCATCCCGAAAAATATACGGTTCAAACTAAAGCCATAGAAGTTAGCATTCCGAAAGACAAAGAAATTACCGAAAAATATGCCGAAGAACTCGGAAAACAATTAGGTATTGAGGATAAAATTCGTCGTCACAAAGTAAAAAAAGACGAATTGAAAATTTCTTTTGAAAACAATGATGTCGAAATCGATTTGAAAACCGGAAAAGGTGAAATCGTAACATTCATGAAAACGCCAATTATCAGCCAAACGATGAAATTGCATAAAAACACATCCAATTGGTGGATATATTACAGCGATATTTTCGGATTATCCTTAATTACAATTGCGCTAACAGGTGCGATTATGATACCAGCAGGAAAGTTCACATTCAAAAAACGTGGCTGGAAACTAGCACTAGCTGGTTTGATAGTTCCGTTATTAATTTTGTTATTTGTTTAAAGTTGAAAAGCTCCGATTGTTGTCGGAGCTTTTTTTTATCTTCTGGCAGAATAATAATTTTCAAATACAGTGCAACCTGTTGTCATTAAATCATCGTAATAATCAGGAAATTTAGTTTTCAAGTCGCCATAATATCTATTTTTCCCTAACAAATACTCTTGATAAAAATCGAAATTGCCTTTGTATTTTGTAGCATAATTATAGTCAAGTTTATTCTTTTCGCATCTTCCGGCCAATCGCAAACACAAAGCTTTGAATTTATCTATTTTAGCATTTGAATAAGCTAATAAATAATATTTTTTTGCAAGATTTCCACCAATAAATTCCTCTTGATCTTCTGGAAAAGGTTCTACATCATTAGCCGAAATTCCAAAGCGTCGCATCATCCAAGCATTACCGTTTATTGTCATATTATAATAGCAATTGGCTGCTAAAAAATAATAGTAATCTCTGTCTTTTTCATTTGGATTAGTAGCTTTTTCTAAATACTGAATCAATCGTTTGGTTACTGAAATTTTATTGGCAACAAAATTCTCTTTTTCAGGCATAAAATCAGAAGTATATTTTAATGTAAAAAATGGATTTTCGTCAAAAACATTGCCTTCAATATCTTTGCGTTGCCAAAGCGAATAATAATCATTCCAATAGCCAACCTCAACTTTATTGAAATTGCTCAAAGCTGTTTTCAAATCATCTTTCCTAATATACATTGTACCCAATAAATCATAAAGTTTTGAATTCTCATTTTTAATATAATTATATGCCCAAACAGAAAATTTATCAGTTTTTGAAGCATTTTCTTTTACATTAGTAATGAGTTTTTCAACTTCATTTGCACTATAGTAAACATCAATATATTGGTAATAATTGTAAAAATAATCACGATAGGAAGCTTGCTTGTTTCTGTCTGATTTCCAAACAAAATACATGTTTTCAATATCCAATAATTTTGAATATAAAACGGCAGCATCAACATAATTCTTTTTGTATTCTAATTCTCTTCCAATGGCAAAAATGAATTGTTTGCTAGTTCCATTTTCAAGTAAAATTTCTTTCACTTTGTCTTTAATAATAGCATTGTTAACACTTTGATTTGCTGTTAAATTAAGTGCTTTTATCAATTGTAATTGTTTGTAAACTGCATCTGTTTTGTCAAGTTTTTTCTCAAATTGAGCAATTAAATTCAAACTTGATTCATATTTTTCAGATGTAAAAAGCAAATGCGCTTGAGCAATCGACCATAATGCTGGATTTTCAGTTTTGGAAAAATCGTTTGAAGCAATAAATTTTTCTAATTTCGATGCATACTTTCTATCTTTAGCAACTCTTTTTTGAATATTTTTTAGCGAAAAAACACTTTCTGCATCATACCAATAATTAGTTTGAATTGATGGACTAAACATTGTATAATACGGTGTAAAAACCCAATCTTCGATTTTATTTATTTCGCGCAAAAGCATGAAGCTCAAACCATCACTTTTAGGATTTAATTCATACACTTTCTTGATATAATCGAATGCTTTATCAACTTTCAAAATTCCTGCAAGTAGATAAACATTGGCTTTTTCTTCATTGGTTTTGGCAAATTTCAAAATAGATTCGATTTTTGCTTTTCTGTCAAAACTACCAAATACTACAAATCGTTTGTCGGGTGCATTTGCATAAACTTGTGCAGCATAAAAACTTTTAAGTTCATTATCCTTTTCAGCAAAAATTCGGAAATACATACTCCAATAATTCAGAATTGTTTTTTCTTTATCTGTCGAAAAATTGGTTTTGTACAAATCAACTATTCTATCTTTATCATCATTATAAAACGCCAATCTAATTGCCAAAAAAGCATATCTTTTTTTCAAAATTTCGCTTTTTACCGATTTAGATAATTGTGTTGCTTTGTCAATAAGTTGCGTTCTTTCTTTTACAGGAACAACTTCAGTTCTTTCCCATGGATCTTCAAAAAAAGCATTGAACGATTCACAATTTTTAGCAAAAATCAAATAATTTATAGCTTCCAAATCTTTCATTTTATACAAATACTGAATCATTTTATTATCAGAATCAGCCGTAATTGATTCGCTTGAAAGTTCAAACAAAGCGGTACTTATCGAAGCATAATCCACTTTTCTATTGCAGTAATCAAACCATAATTTGTCGTTGGGTTGAATACCATTTTCACCATATAAATCATTATAAACAGGATAAAAAAGCGACGCTGAATAATTGAATTCAGAATAGGTTTTATACTTAAATAAATCTGGATTTAGAAAACGCATCCTAACATCTTCACCATACGGATAAAAACCGCAAGCAAAAAAGTGATTACTTACTAAAATCAGCGTAAAAACGAGCAATTTCTTCATTACTGAATTGTTTAATTTGTTCATTGTCAAGATGGAATAAAGTTACGGTAGTTGTATCGTCAAAAACAACTTTTTTCTTAATAATTTCTATTGCTTTTTCGATTTCGTCAGCTGTGATTTCTTCATACTTTATTTTGTCACCAACACGCAAGTAAATATCATCAAGTTCTACATCTTCAGTTAGTTCATACCAAAGTGGTTTGGTGGCTTTCAAATGCTTTTTGATATAACCATGATTATTGTAAATCACTTTTACAAAACGATCATTCTGGTAAACTTGCATCCACGAATAAATGGGCAAAGCAATATCTAAATGAATAGGATATTTGGTTTTTACATTCAAATAACTTGCCAATTCTTCCACATCTAAAATCGAATTTTTCTTCGGATTTTCAATAGGATTTATCAAATTATAACACATTAATGTAACCTTATCAACTGGCGGAATTCCCATTTTATCAGGATATTTATAAGGATACAATCGCAAAGTGCAACTGATCTCTTTTTTAGAAATTTCTTTTAGTTTTTTCAAAAAGTAGAAATAATTTTCTTTTGAATTGATAGTCCAATCGCAGTCCATTTGGTATTCGGCAAAACCATTTTCTCTATCAAGGCGATTTTTGCTGTATTTGTCTATCAAAAAGTTGACATTGTCTGCTAAAGTATCTAAACTGCCTTTAGAACTTTTTAGAAAAACTTCATTTCTTATATAAACAGTTGGAATAATAGTAAGAGAATCTTGATTATAAGTACTCAACTGCGTTTTGGCAACCGGAATATAACCCATAACTTCATTTTTTTCGACTTCAAAAAACTTTACATAAAGTTTAGTTGCTCCCACTTTTTTGAGAATAGAATCGTTGGCACCATACAAACTATATTCATTAGTTTTCCAGTAATAGAAAGCTTTTTCGACATTTTTTATTTTGTTAGAACACGAAAAAAGAAACCCAAAAAGCATTGCAAAAAGCACTATTTTTTTCATCGAAATTGTCATTTTTGATATAACGTAAAATCGTATTAAAAATATAAAAATTAAACAAAAAAAGCGTTCAAATTAGAACGCTTTTTTTGTTTATAATTTCCAAACATCAAATAGAATAATTCTTAAACATATAAATCCAAATCATTCGTGAAAATCGAATGTTAAAAAAGGTTAGACTCAGCAAAACAACAGCAATAATTATGAACATCCAAAAATCAAAATTACTGTCAAAAAAAGGACGAATACATAAGTAAGTTACCAACCCTTCTAGAACAGATACGCCATAACTCACAAACATTGAACCGAAAAAATAACCTGGTTCTTTTTCAAATTTAAAATTACATTCTTTGCAATGGATGTGCATTTTTGGGAAACCGATACTGAAAAAAAAACTTTTATCGGCAAAAACTTTTCCTTTAAGGCAATTGGGACATTCGTTTCGAAAAATATGATATAAACTATTCAACATTTTTTTTGACAAAGTTAATATAGATATTGAATTGTTTTGTTTTGTATATTCGCAAATAATAGCACAAAAAAGACATTTTGAAACAGCACCCAGTTTACAGCATTGATAACTTTAAAACTGATTTAGGTAAAAACGAACTGTATATCAACACATTTACCAATCATCTAAAAGCACATAGCTTTATCGAAAAACCTCATCGTCACAACTTTTATTTATTAGTCTTGTTTACCCGAGGAACTGGAAAACACGAAATTGATTTTACCCGATACAACATTAAACCTGGAAGTTTATTTGTGTTGCAACCAGGACAAATCCACAATTGGCAATTATCAGAAGATATTGACGGGTATATTTTCTTCTATTCACAAGAAATTTATAATTTATATTTTGGCAATAAAAAAGTGGAAGATTATCCATTTTATCAATCGGTGATGAACCAACCCGAAATTGTTTTGGATGAAAATGAAGTAAATAAAATTAAACCTCTTTTTGATTTAATGATTGTTGAAAGTCAAATTAATCTTCCAAAGAAAACAGACAAACTATTAAATCTTTTGGATTGTATTCACATAGAAATATCAAGAAAATATCTTTTAGTTTCCAAACATATTTCGCATTCGTATAATTATAAAATCCATCAATTAGAACAGCTTTTGGAACAGTATTATAAACTAGAAAAATCACCCTCTTTTTATGCTGATGCTATGAATATCACTTTAAAACATTTAAATCGGATTTGCAAAGAGACTTTAAATCAAACCGTTACTGAAATTATTACTAATCGGATTGTTCTTGAAAGCAAACGCCTTTTAACAAACCCAACACAATCCGTCAATCAAATTGCTGATGAATTAGGTTTTGATGATTACTCCTATTTTACTCGATTGTTTAAAAAGAAAACCGGAATTACACCAAATGTTTTTAGAAAAAATTTGAATTAAAAAAAACCTCGTCTATTTCTAAACGAGGTTTCTATTTTCTTTTCTCTATTTTTTTTCAGGAATCGAAGCTAAAATCTCCAACAAGAACTTCCAGAATTTTTGAGAAGAAGCAATATTCGCTCTTTCATCTGGACTGTGTGCTCCGTGAATGGTTGGTCCAAATGAAATCATGTCCATTCCTGGGTAATTGGTTCCTAGAATTCCACATTCTAATCCTGCGTGACAGGCTACAACGTTTGGTTTTGTTCCGTTTTGTTTTTCGTAAATCGATACCAAAACATCCAATATTTCCGATTTAGGATTTGGTGTCCAACCTGGATAGCTTCCGCCAAATTCAACTTCGCAACCAAACAATTCATAAGCCGAACGCAAGGCATTTGCCAAATCAAATTTAGAACTTTCAACAGATGAACGCGTTAAATTTTGAATCGAAATTTCACCATCTTTTACCACTACTCTAGCGATATTATTTGATGTTTCTACTAAATCTTCCATATCGGCACTCATTCTGTAAACACCGTTATGAGCAGCATAAATTCCACGAAGCAAACCTTCTTGAACGCCCAATTCCATTACTTTGGAAGGTAAATCAGCTTTTACAATTTCAATTGTAAGATTTGGTTCTGTTGTTTTAAATTCGGCTTTGATATCAGTAATCACTTCTTGCATATCGAATACAAAAGCTTCGTCATACATAGACGCAATAATCACTTTGGCAACACTTTCACGCGGAATTGCATTACGCAAACTTCCACCTGATATTTCGGCAATTTGAAGTCCAAAATTCTCAAATCCGTCAAACAATAAACGGTTCATGATTTTGTTAGCATTTCCCAAACCTTTGTGAATATCCATTCCTGAATGACCACCATTCAATCCTTTTACGGTAATCGTGTAACCAACAGAAGCTTCCGGTGTTTCTTCTTCGTGGTAGGTTCTTGTAGCAGTAACATCTACTCCACCAGCGCAACCAATGTCGATTTCATCGTCTTCTTCGGTATCTAAATTTAAAAGAATTTCACCTTTCAAAACGCCACCTTTTAGGTTTAAAGCACCTGTCATTCCGGTTTCTTCATCAATGGTAAAAAGTGCGTCAATAGCAGGATGTGGAATGTCTTTACTTTCCAAAATGGCCATAATAGCAGCAACTCCAAGTCCGTTGTCAGCACCAAGTGTTGTTCCGCGAGCTTTTACCCAGTCACCATCAACAAACATATCGATTCCTTGTGTTAAGAAATCGAAATTGGTATCGTTATTTTTTTGGTGCACCATATCCAAATGCCCTTGTAAGACAATTGGTTTGCGGTTTTCCATTCCGGCAGTTGCAGGTTTGCGAATGATTACGTTTCGGATTTCGTCTTCAAACGTTTCTAATCCTAGACTGTTTCCGAAGTTTTTCATAAACTCAATTACACGTTCTTCTTTTTTGGACGGACGCGGAACAGCGTTTAAATCGGCAAATTTATTCCAAAGCACTTTTGGCTCGAGGTTTCTGATTTCTTGACTCATTGTTGTTTTTTAGACACCAATTTCACGAATTTTCACAAATTAATTGTATTGTGAAATTTCACTAAATTGTGATTTTATTAATTTATATATTTATTCAATTCCTTCAATTCTATCTGTAAAAACATTTACTAATTTATGATTAGAATTCATTTCGATAATTTTATCCCAAACTAATGAAATATTTTCATAAAAAGGTTTCATTTTCATATTGCCATATCGAATGTGAATTACTTTTGGAGGAGGATTATGAAACAATATTCTATTGGAAAAGTCAATATCTTTAGTAATAATAGTCAAATTATTTTCCATCGCATACTGCCATATTTGAGAATCCTTCCATTCATCATTTATAGTCTTTTGATGAATAAACTCATTAGTATTCCAAGTTGACAAATAAACTGGCAAATTAGCATCTATTAAAAATTTCAACATCTATGCAACTGTTCTAATTGTAAAGTTTCTATTCATTAAATCTGATGCAAACTTCAAACAAGCATCTATATCTTCATTTTCAATACTAGGATATTGTAACAAGATTTCCTCTCTAGTTTCGCCAGCACTCAAAAAACCCAGAATTGTATTTACAGTAATTCTTTTACCTCTTATCGTTGGTTTACCGTTACAAAGATCAGCATCAATTGTTATTCTATCAGCAATATATTCCATAATATAATAATTTACATTACAAATTTACAAAAAAAGAATTACGAGTTACTGATTTATAAGTATTTTTATAGCAAATTTAAGACGTGAAACGAAAATACATTCTTCCACTATTTCTAATTGTTCAGATTATTTTTCTGAAGATAATTGCTTTTTTCCCAGAAGTTGTTGAACGCTTTTATAGCAATGGTTTATATGTTTTTATTTCTAAAATTTTGAGAACTACTTTGGGTCAAATTCCGTTTTCGGTTGGTGATGTTATTTATGGAATTTTGATTGTTTTTCTGCTATTCAAAATTTGGAAAACTAGAAAATCTTGGCGATTGGATTGGAAAACCAATTTGTTGAAAATTACAAGCGTTCTTTCGGTTGTTTATTTTCTGTTTCATTTGCTTTGGGCATTGAATTATTATCGTGTTCCATTATTTGAAAAAATGAAAATTGAACGCGATTATACTCAAGAAGATTTACACGCATTTACCAATAAATTGATTGCAAAAACGAATGAAATTCAATTTCAAATTACGAAAGATAAAAACCTAAAAGTTACTAATCCTTATTCGCAAGAAGTGATTTATAAAATGACTGAAAATGGTTATTCCAATTTGGCAAAACAATATCCTTTTTTTGAATATGAAATTCCGAGTCGAAAAAAATCTTTGTTTAGTTTGCCATTAACCTACATGGGATTTGGAGGTTATTTAAATCCGTTTACGAATGAAGCACAAGTCAATGCTAAAATCCCGATGTATGGTTTTCCTAATGTGATTTGTCACGAAATGGCGCATCAAATAGGCTTTGGAAGCGAAAGTGAATGCAATTTTATTGGCTTTTTGGCTTGTACAAAAAATGATGATTTATATTTTCAATATTCAGCCTATACAGCAGCTTTACGCTATTGTTTGCGAAATATAAATGCATTGAACGAAACCAAAACAGAAGTATTTTTAAAGAAACTAAATCCTGGAATTCTAGAAAACTTTAAAGAAAGTGAAGCTTTTTGGAAACAATACGACACTATAATTGACAAAGGTTTTCATGCTTTTTATGATCAGTTTTTAAAACTAAATCAACAAAAAGATGGTATGGAAAGTTATAGCAAATATGTGAATTTGTTGGTTGGTTTCTACAAAGACAAATCTTTTTAAAAACTTCTCTTGTTGTTGTTTTTACAACTTTATTGCAAGCTCTAATTTTCCGCCTAAGCCTAACTCCACAATTTTTTGAAGTGTAGAAAATCTAACTTCTTTTACGTTATTTTCTATTCTTGAGATATATGATTTTGTCGTTCCACTTTTGAATGCAAGTTCTTCTTGAGTTAATCCTTTTTCTATTCTAGCATCATGAATTAAAGCACCAAGTTTAAATTGCTCATAACCTTTTTCTAATTTATCACGCTTTTCGGTTCCAGTTTTACCATAAAATTCATCTTTGAATTCGGCGAGTGTTTTTAAATTATTTGTTTTCGTTTTCATATTCCTTTTTAATTTTTAATGCTTTTTCAATTTCTTTTTTGGGTGTTTTCTGCTCTTTCTTTTGGAATCCATTTGCTAGAACAATTAACTTTCCTTTATCAAAAAAGCAAAATATTCTAAAAATATCACTTCCTTGTTTTACTCTGATTTCATATAGACCATCTGTATTTTCAATATGTTTCAAATACGTTTCTGGAATTTTTTCTAAATGTTCTATCAATTCCAAAGTCCAAGTTATTTTATCTTGAACCTTTTCCCGTTGCTTTACAAAAAAAGCTACAAAATAATCTTTGTAAAATGTTACCGTTCTTATTTTCTTTTCTCCTTCCACAATACAAAAATACTAAAGTTGTACTAAAGGACAATATTTTTTTTGAATTTTATTAATAAAAAAGATTTTTAAAAATTATAATCTACTATTTACCAATAAATATATCAACTGTAATCTAAAACTCATCACTAGTAAAAGTTGTAAAACTTCTTTTCTTAAACGGTCTAACTATTAATCGTCCTTCGCGGTCAAAACGGATGTAATTGTAGACCCAATTTAGGAAAACAACGGCTCTGTTTTTGAAACCAATTAGTGAAAACAAATGCACAAACATCCAAACAAACCAAGCAAAAACTCCGTTGAAGTGATAATGTGGTAAATCAACAACGGCTAGGTTTCTACCAATCGTTGCCATTGAACCTTTGTCATTGTATTCAAAAGGTTTTAATGTTTTTTTGTTTAGTAATTTGATTAAATTTTCACCTAACAATGCGCCTTGTTGCATAGCAGGTTGCGCCATCATAGGATGACCTTGAGGAAAAGTTTCGCTTTCAATAGAAGCGATGTCTACTATTGCAAAAATATTGTCGTAACCAACAACTTGGTTGTATTGATTGACGCGAATTCTCTCGACTCTTTCTACCAATGATTTGGCATCTAATCCGTGTATCGCGGCACCTTGTACACCTGCTGTCCAGATTACAGTTGCCGTTTCAAAAGTCAAATCGGAATTAGTAGTGATGGTTCTTCCGTCGTAATTAGTTACACGCACATTTTTCCAGATTTTGACACCTAGATTTAAAAGAAATTTTTCGGCTGCAGCTGATGATTTCTCAGACATTGTGTTCAGCACTCTATCGCCACTTTGTATCAAGTTAATTCCCATTTTATCGATATCTAAATCGGGATAATCTTTTTGAAGAATGGCTCTTTTCATTTCGGCTAATGCACCAGCCAACTCTACTCCTGTTGGTCCTGCTCCTACTAGCACAAAGTTGATTAAAGCATTTTTATCGGCTTCATCTTTGGTTAGAACGGCTTGCTCAAAGTTTTCGAGAATCAAACTACGAATATTCAATGATTGCGGAATGGTTTTCATTGACATTACATTGCGCTCGATTTCTTTATTACCGAAATAATTGGTTTTGGAACCCGTAGCAATAACCAGATAATCGTAATGCAAATCGCCAATTTCGGCCATCACTTTTTGGTTCACGGTATCAATTTCTTTTACCGATGTTAGTCTGAAATAGAAATCGGGTGTGTTTTGAAATATTTTACGAATAGGATACGCAATCGAACCAGCTTCGAGTCCGCCAGTAGCAACTTGGTACAAAAGCGGTTGGAAATTATGGTAATTATGTTTGTCTAAAAGTACAACTTGTACGTTTTGATTTCTTAATTTTTTGGCCAGCGCTATACCTGCAAATCCGCCACCTATGATGACAATTCTGGGATTTGACGATTGTGGAATATTCATGTTTCTATTTTGTTTGTGACAAATTTACGAAGATTTTTAACCACGAAGACACAATAAAGGCACAATGTTTCCTAATATCAATTTCTCGCAAAGTCGCAAAGATTATTTTTTAACACAAAAGGCACAAAAGAAATCCTTAAGATTAAGATTATACCAAATGTTTACTGATATGCCTAGCCCAGATAGAAGTGAAAATCCTTTTTATTTTTTCTTTAAAAATAAAAAGATTGTAACGTATAGCTGGAAATAGCTTCTATAAATTGAACTTATAACTAGCACCTAACATGAACTGGAAGGATTGAACAGGATAATTTAACCATTTTTGATAACCTTGATTGGCAATATTGTTGAGTTTCAAGAAAGCTGTCAAACGATTGGTGTATTTGAAACCCAAGTGTGCATTGGCATCGAAATAGCTTTTTAGTGTAACGATATTAGGTACTAATGGATTATTTATTTTATCAATTGCATCTTTTCTATCGCCTACAAAAAATACGTTGGCACCTGCATACCATTTTGGAGTGATATTTACATCGAGATTAGCACCTAATTTTATACTTGGTAAATTCCATGCTTCTTCTTCATTTTTCATATTGTAGTTGTTGAAAGTTCCGTTTACACCAATTGAGAAATTTTTGGTAAAATCGGCTTTTAACTCACCAAAAAAACTGATGGTTTTCATATCATCATAAGTCACATCAAACGAGTTTCCGTATTGGTAATTTTGTTGTTCAACAATAGTATCATCATAATAATTGCTTACAAAAAATGCTTTACTTTTTTCGCTCACTACAGAACCGCGAACGTTGTAACTTAAATTGTTAGAGACTTTTCCTTTTAAACCTCCAAAAACGTCAAATTGTTTGTCGGTTGGCGCAACCAATAATGTTGGTGAAACAAATTGGTTTTCATTTACAAAATCACGATAAGTGTTTTGTTGCAAAGTTCCTTCTGCTCCAGCGTAAAAAATCATGATATTTTCGACCAAAGCGATAGAAGCGTTGATTTGTGGATAAACGAAAAATTTATTTTTCTTGTTTTCATTGTCAATACTATAAAAAGCAGCTGCACCAAGGTTGAACGACCAGTCATTTCGGCTCATGGCAATACTTGGATGGATTCCGAGATTGGTGTAACCGTAATTTATTGAAGTTAAATCGGAGTAGTCTTTTTTGAAACTTCCACCAAGATAATCGACTATTAATTTGGTTTTGATAGTAGTTCCTGCGGCATCAAACTCGAAAGTTGGTTTTACCAAAAATCTATTTTCTGACGATTTGAATTTATCTGAAAAATGATTGAATTTTACGCTCACATCATTGAACATGCTATTAGTAAAATTGATGTTTCCACCAGCTGAAATATTACTGAAAGAATTGGCTTCGTTGATGGTATTTATCACTTTAGCTTTTTCGTCTTCGGTAAACAAGTTACCAAAATCAGATGGCAAACCATACCAGAAATTGTTTTTTAGTTCATAACCCAAATCGGCTGTCCAAGAATAAGCTTGCTTTTTGCTTCCATAAGTCAAATCGAAAGAAGTTGTACTGAATTTATCATCTAAAACTAAATCTTTGATGCCGCCTTGAGACGAAAAATGTTTGAACATTCCGCCAAAATAATCAGTATCGCCAATGTTTTTGGTTACATACAATTCGCCCAAAGCGTTGATGTAATTTCCGAGTCCAAGTGTTGCGTAACTGTTGAATAATTCTTCTTGTGCTTCTTTGTCAACCCCAGCTGCTTTTCCTTTGGCTGGTGCAAAAGTTGATGCTACTGGAAAGGAGAAAATAGAATATTTAATTTCCTCTTTTTTGCTGGTTTCCTCATCGTTTAGACTTGGCGTTTCTTTTACTTTGAAAGCATCAGAAATCGTTGGTGTGTATGGCTTTACAACATTTACAACTTCTGTTCCAATGTTTTCGTCTTTCTTTTGAGAGAAAGCGAATTGTGTTGCAAGAAATACTAAACTAAATGCTATATATTGAATTTTGAATTTCATTTTTTTACTTTTTACTATGAATTAATTACCAATTGAGGAATTTGTCTTAGATTCTAACGCTTTAATTGTGTTCAATTCTTTTTGGGCTTCTTCTACAACATCGGTGTAATTAGCGAAATTTTTGATTACACTTTCTAGAATATAAGTCGCTTGAAAACTATCTTTTAATCCGTAGAAGTTTTTGGCCATTACCACCAAACCTTTGGCACCAAAATATTTGTAACCTGAATATTCTTTGGCTATTTTTTGAACCACTTTATTAGATTCTTCAAATTTTGAATCTTTATTTTTGAAATAAGCATCATAATACAACGCTTCAGCAGCTAATTCACCTTTTGCAATAGTTTGTAATTTGGCATAAGCAATTCTGGCTTTAGCTTCATCATTTGATTTTATAGCAGAACGAGCCACGATAATTTGTGCATCAGACTTCACTTTATCATCTACTTTTGGATTGGCTAAAACTTTTTCGGCATAAATTACAGCATTTGGATAATCTTTGCTTTCATAATATGTCTTCATCAAATTAGATTGTGCAAAAGTTACGTTTTGAGGAAAATCGGCTTCGGTTTCTAAACGTTTTAAAACTATAATTGCTTTTGTTGCATCTTCTTTTTTCAAGTAAATTTCACATAGTCTTGCCAATGCTTGTTCGGTAAACTCATTTCGCGATTTAGAAATTACGTATTCATAATTCGGAATTGAATTGTTGGCCAAATCATCCGCATAATAGGATTGAGCCAAATAGAAATTAGCTTTCAAAGCGTGATTTCCGTTTGGAAATTTTGCTAAATAATTACTCAACGAAGAAATAGCTTGTTTTACATTATTTTGCAAATATTGTTTTTCGGCACCTTCATAGGTGTCATTATCCAATTCAGCATCAGAAACTTGAATATATCCTAACGTTTTTACCCAATCACCGTATTCAGAAACTTTTCCGTTGTCAACATAAATTAATCTTGCGGTGGCAACAGCTTCTAATGCTTCAGGAGAATTTGGATATTCGGCAGCGATTTTTTTGAATTTTGCGATTGCTAAATCATCCTTTTCAGCATTGTAATAAATTAAACCTTGACGTAACATTGCTTTTGATGTAAACGAACCTTTTTTGAATTCAGCGATTAACTGATCGTAGGTTTTGATTGCCAAATCGGTTTTATTTTCAGTTACATACGTATTTCCTAATTCAAACAACGCATCATCACGATATTGCGATTTCGGATAAACTTGTAAAAACGAATTGAAATCTTGAATTTTTCTATCATTTTTTGTCACAAATCCGTAACTGATAGCTTTTTGGAAAGCAGCATAATCGGCGTCAATTCCTTTCATTTCCATCGATTTGTTGTAAGCTTCCATGGCAGGCCAATATTTTGCTGTTACAAATCGGCTGTCGCCTAATCTTAAATACGCATCATTCAAACGAACTTTATCGTCTTTAACAGCTTCAACATAGGCTTGAAATGAATTTCCAGCTTGCTCATATTCTTTTAATTTGAAATATGCATATCCAATATTATAGTTGATATTTTTATATTCTGGCGTTGTTTTGGCTTCAGGAAATCCTGCAAATTGTTTGAAACTCAATAAAGCATCGTTGAAATTATCCAAACCATATTCTGTTTCAGCTTTCCAAAAAGTTGCTCTCGCTGTGAACTTGGCATCGCTTTGTTCCGCAATAGATTTTTTGAACATCGTTAATGCTTGTTGGTAATCGCCATCCGTATATAATTCGATTCCGCGATAGAAAGTTACTTTTTGGTAGGCTAATTTGTTTCCGAATGATTTATTTTTTTCTAATAAGCTCAAAGCTTCTTTGTAATTTTTAGAAGTTATGTACGAATTGATAAGCAAGGTTTGAAGTTCCGTTTTGTTAGGCGAATTTGGATATTTAGTCATAAACGAATTCAAAACATCGGGTACACTTTGGTAAGAATTTCCAATTTCGTAACTCAATTTGGCATAATTCAAATAAGCATCTTCTTGGATTTTCAAATCAAATTCCATTTCAGAAGCATTTTTGAAAGCGTTTAAGGCTTCTTGTTTTTTATTGATTTTCATGTAGCTTTCACCCAAGTGATAGTAAGCATTTTGAGCAACGGCATCTTTTCCGCCAATGATTTTATTGAATTGCGCAATGGCACTGTTGTAATCTTCTTGTTTGTAATAAGCGTAACCAATTTGGTAGTAATCTGTATTACTCCATTTCCCTTTGGTTCCACGGTATTCTCTTAGAAACGGAATGGCTTTGTCGTATTGTTTCAAATTGAAATAACTTTCACCTATAATTTTGTTCAATTCCGATTTTTCTGCCGCAGTTGATTTTGCCATGGCGGTTTGCCCCAACTCGATAGCTTTTTGAAAATTACCCGATTTGAAACTCATATCAGCCTGAAAATAGGATAATTTTTCTTTGTATTTTTCTTCGCCCGCTACTTCATTAAAAAACTCGTTGGCTTTTTTATAATCGTCGCCTTCATACGCCATAAAACCTAGATAATATTTAGCTTGTGAACCATATTCTTTAGATTTTATAACTTTATTGAAATAAGGCGTTGCTTCTTTCTTTTTATTAGCAGAAAAATAGCAATAACCTCTTTGAAAGTTGTATTTTTCAAGTTCTTCGTAGCTTAAAGAATTGACATCTACTCGTTCTGACCAAGCAAGCGATTGCGGATAATTTCCTTGTTCAAAATAAAACTGAGAAACTTCGGTATACGCTTGATTTTGTTTTGGACTTGTTGGATATTCAGCAATGAAGCGTTCCATCATTTGGTCGGCGTTTGCTTGTCCTAAATGAATAGCACAATTAGCACTATAATAAGCACAATCAGCCTGAATATCAGCATTGTCATTATTTGCTTTTACTTTATCAAAAATAATTTGTGCCGATTGGTATTGGTTATTTTTATACAGATTTACAGCTCTTTGAAAATCTTCTAAATCATTAGAATAGATAGCCGACTTTTGCGAAAAAGTGGTGCTACTTGTTATAAAAATCAAGAGAAATAATAGTCTTTTTATTTGTTTCATATATGGATAATATTTGTTTTTTAAAGGAATATGGAATATCCATGACAGAATCTACATAAATGTTTTCGTCAGCAAAACATGGATATTTCATTGCCTTACTTGTTTACTGTCAAATGTATTGATTTCTATAACCTATAACGGAGTAAGCTTGGTATTTATTATAAACATTCTTTTTAACAATTGTTTTGTTGTGAATGATAGACATTGAATTTTTATTAAAACAGTAAAATAATTTTGAATACCAGCGTTATCTTATTACTTTTACAACATTAAATAATTCAAATTATGTCAGAAACTGTTTTATCATTAAAAAATGCAACGATTTACCAAGAAAACAATCCGATTTTGTCGGATATTACACTTGATGTTAAGCATGGTGATTTTATATATATTATTGGAAAAACAGGTTCAGGAAAAAGTAGTTTGATGAAAACTTTTTATGCCGATTTACCTTTAACAGAAGGCGAAGGCGAAATTGTTGAATACAATTTGGTTGGTTTAAAAGAAAATGACATTCCGTATTTGAGACGAAAAGTTGGGATTGTTTTTCAGGATTTTCAACTTTTACCCGATAGAAGTGTGAAAGAAAATATGCTTTTTGTATTAAAAGCTACTGGCTGGACAGACAAAACTGAAATGGATGAAAAAATTGATGAAGTTTTGGCTAAAGTCGATTTGAAATCAATTGCCTCCAAAATGCCGCATCAACTTTCTGGTGGTGAGCAACAACGAGTAGCCATTGCAAGAGCTTTACTGAATGACCCAGAACTTATTTTGGCAGACGAACCAACTGGAAACCTTGATCCACAAACAAGCGTTGAAGTTATGGAAGTATTGCGAAAAATCAATGCTAATGGCAAAACGGTTATTATGGCAACGCACGATTATGCTTTGTTGATGAAGTTTCCATCCAAAACGTTGAAATGTGAAAACGGGCAACTTTTTGAAGTGGTTCAAAGAACGGTTTAATGCTTTCTATACTCATTCCGACATACAACTATAATGTATATCCATTAGTTTTGGAATTGCATAAACAATGTTTGGAATGCCAAATTGAGTTCGAGATATTGGTTCAGGATGATGCTTCAAAATCGGAGTTGAATCTTGAAAATGAAAAGATAAATTTAGTTTCAAACTGCCATTTTTTTTGTGCTGAAACTAATTTAGGAAGAGGCGAAAACAGAAATAGTTTAGCCAATAGAGCACATCATAATTGGTTTCTTTTTTTAGATTGTGATACTTTTCCAACTGATTCAAATTTTATAAAAAATTATATTGAGGTAATTGTACAATGTAAACCCAATGTAATTTATGGTGGTTTAGCCTACAAAAATGAAAAACCCAAAAAAGAGGAAATATTACGATGGGTTTATGGAAAAAAAAGAGAAGCAAAATCGATTGAAGAAAGAAAACGAAACCCAAGCTTTGCTTTGACATCAAATCTTGCCATTTTAAGTGAAGTATTTTGCGAAATTAAATTTGATAGTAGTATAAAAAATTACGGTTATGAAGATTTAATTTTTATATCAGAATTAGAAAAAAATAACATACAAATTGAACAAATTGATAATTGTGTTTATCATCTAAATTTAGAAAACTCTGAACATTTTCTTGAAAAAACTGAAATTGCATTACGAACTTTACACACAATTTCAAAAAATGATTTGTACAAAACTGAAACTCAAGTAACAAAATATTATAGTCAAATTAAACGATATAAAATTGATTTGTTTCTTTTATTCATCTTTAGAAAATTTAAAAGAGTATTGAAGAAAAATTTACTTTCAAATAATCCATCTTTGTTTGTTTTTGATTTATATAAATTGGGGTTTTTCACCGAAATTAGTAATTATTAAACTTTACTTTTAGTTACTTCTTGAATTAACTTCTCCCATTTTTCGATAATTTTTTCCTTTTCATATTCAAAAATTTTTGTTCTTCCCGATTTTCCCATTTGAACTCTAAGATTTTTATCTTGCATTAAAAGAAGAAGTTTTTTTGCAAACTCATTTTTATCGCCATCGGGAATTAAAAATCCATTTTCAGAATCTATAATCATTGACTTTGGGCCAATTGGACAATTATATGATATTAGAGGTAATCCACAAGACTGCGCTTCTAATAAAACATTTGGAAATCCTTCTGAACGTGAAGGCATTAGATAAATTGAAGCATTCAAATATTCTTGTATTATATCATTTGTTGGTGGCAGAATTTCGATAGAGTGTGCAATATCATTTCTTATTGCATGTTCAATCAAGGCTTCTCTATTTTCTGAGACTCCAATAATTTTCAACTTCCATTCTTTATTTTCTTTTTGAACAAGTTGCCATATATCCAATAACCTATCCAATCCTTTTTCATAAGAATTTCTGGCAACACAAATAGCAATTTTCTCATCTAAACTTGTAACTGTTTGCGTTATATTTTCAATAGGATTGGGGATTATGAATGTCTTTTTTTTTATTCCCCATTCCTCCTGACTTTCTTTGGAAAGAAAAACTATATAATTATAAAATTTCACAAATTTTCTACGATAAAAATATTTTAGATTGTGAAATAATTGGTTTATTCTATTGGGAGCTATCGATGTTATTTCGTTGTAAAGTGATCCTCGTACTTCAAAAACCAGCTGGCATTTGTGAGTTACCAAAAAAGGTATTAAGTAAGCTTTTAAACCATTATCGCTCACAAAAATTAGATCAGGTTTTACTGTATTAACTATATTATTTAATGCTTTGTGGTAACGATATAAAAAAGAAATTTTATTTCCATATAATACCATGTCAAAAAATTGGATGGAAGCATTGTACTTATAGGGAGCATTTTGCCAACCATTATTTTGTGTAGCTATATAAACCTGATGATTTTGGGCTAGTGCACTAGCTTTTACGGAAAGAATTTTGGCCACACCACCATAATCATTAGCTTTTGGAGTTATATAAAGAATTTTCATTTAACTGAAGATAAAAAATCATTGTAATCTCTGATATAATCATTTTCATTATAATTTTCAGAGGCCAATACCAAACAAACAGCACCAGAAGAAAAATTTTCTAGTTCACGCCAAGTGTAATTTTCTATGAGTAAGCCTTTATTGGGCTTATTTAGAGTCACTTTTTCCTTAACTTTTCCATTATCCAATATCACATCAAAACTACCCGAAATTGCTATTAAAACTTGGGTTAACTTTTTATGAGCATGACCGCCACGAACTGCGCTACTCGGAATATCATATAAATAATAAACTCGTTTTACTTCAAAAGGAATTGTGTCATTTTCTATAACAGCTATATTGCCTAAATTATTTTCTATTTTCGGAATATCAATAATAGTAGTTTTCATTATTTCTTAGTTTGATTAAAAAGAAAAATCCATTGTTTTCCAATGTTTTCAACTGAAAACTGAGTAATACTAGTTAACGAATTTTCTTTAAAGGTAGTATAAAGTTCTTTGTCGCAATATAAATTTCTCATAGCTTCTGACAATTTATCAATGTTTTGATTTTCTACTAAAATCCCGTTTAGATTTGGGTCAATAATTTCGTTTGGACCGCAAAAGCAATCAAATGAAATAACAGGTGTTTCATTTATCAACGATTCGACTAGTGTGTTAGCAAATCCTTCATTTTTGCTTGAAACCACCAAAAAAAGTGCATTTTTTTGATACGGAAAAGGATTGGATTGGTTTCCTTTGAATATAACATTACTCGTCAAATTCAATTTTTCAACTAGTGTTTTTAGCTCATCCATATACTTTCCTTCTCCAAGAATAAGCAATGAAACATCTTTTAGATGTAAATCTGATTTATGATAAGCAAGAATAAGTTTATCAAACTGTTTTACACGCCTATTCATTCTACCAACGGCGACAATATAGTTCCTCTCGACTGGAACAAAACTTTTGCCTAAAGATTGAATTTTATTAATTTCGAATGGATTATAAATTGTTGTTATTTTTGATTTTAAATGATTTTCTAACAATTTTTCAATTGCTTTACTAACCGTCACTACTTGATGTTTTGAATAAATTAAGTTTGCAAGAAAATGATTTTCGGGAATATATTTTTTTGTAACGCCGCTATGAACGGTATAAAAAACTTTGGTATTATATACGCAATGTGAAATTAAAAGTTCATTAATTGCATTTACTCTATATCTAAAATCGATTATATAATCAAATTGATTTTTTTTTAGATACTTTTTCAAAATGAATAACCGTTTTAACTTGTCAAAAATCGTTTTTGATTTTAATTTTCCTAAATTGAAAATTTCTCCCGAAAAATCGTATTCTATCCAATCCAAAAATGTAATACTATGCACCTCAAAATTATTTTCATGAAAAAAATTAGATAGTGTTGCATGAACTTTTTCGGCACCACCACCAGCTAAACAATCACCAACTAACGCGATTTTTTTCAACTTATGAATACTATGAGTTAATATTTTTTTACTTTTGCTCAAATATACTATACTTTGCTTGAATTATGCAAAAAAAACCACTTGTTAGCATTATTTGCCTTTGTTATAATCATGAGAAGTATCTTCTTGAAACACTCGAATCTGTTGTTAATCAAACCTACCAAAATATTGAGGTAATTATTGCTGACGATTGTAGCAGTGATAACTCTGTTGCATTAATAGAGAAATGGATAAAAAAATATCCTGAAACAAAATTTGTTAAAAATAAAACTAATATTGGCAATACAAAGACATTCAATTCTGTTTTTCAACATGCTAAAGGTGAATACATTGTTGATTTAGCAACTGATGATGTACTTTTTCCAAATACAATAGAGTTACAAGTAGCTTGTTTTGAAAAATCAAAAAACAGTAAACTTGGTATTGTTTACGGAAACCTGGAACGAATAGATGCTGAGAATAATCATATAGACTATTTTTTTAATGTAGATAAAAATTTAAAAACCATAAAACCGCAACCAACTGGCGACATATACAAAGGATTGTTAAGTATCGAGAATAATGTTTGCTCGGTTTCATCTATGGTAAAAAGAGAAGTTTATGAAACTCTTAATTGCTATGACACAACATTGTATTATGAAGATTTAGATTTTTGGATACGAGCTGCACGCCAATATGAGTTTGAATATATAGATGAAATTTTAGTAAAAAAAAGAGTTCTTTCTAGTTCATTGAGTAACAACAGATTTAAGATATTTAATTCAAAAACTCGAAAATTTAACCAATCAACCTATATAATAATTTTGAAAGCCTTAAAACTAAATCAAACAAATGATGAAAATAAGGCAATCTTAAAATTTATTTATCATGAGTTAAGTGTTTCAGTAAAAACGTTGGATTTTGTGTTGTTTTTAAAATATATAATTCTTCTATTAAGAATAAAGCTTAGTTAAATTTATTCAAACAATCATTTACTATTTTTGAACATTTTTTTGCACCATCAGTTTGCAAATGATCAGCATCATAAAAATCTTCATTAGTAAATCTGCTGTCATTAAATAAATTTACATAATGAACGTTTATATTTTTATTTTCTAATGATAAACATGTTTTAACAATCTTAGTATTTTTTTTTTGATTTACACCTTTAGCATAAGGTTTTGAAACTGGCATTGTAACTATAATTACTTTAATTCCAAGAGAATTGCATTTGTCAATCATTTTTTGAAGTATCATAGTATTTTCAGTAAAATTCACATTCTTATTCTCATGACCTTTTACTCTCATTATGGCATCTTCATAAATATTTTTTATTTTTATTTTTTCTTTTGTATAGTTTATTCCAAACCCACTATCATTACAGTCAATTATAGTTCCATCAGCAAAATAGCGCTGCATTAATTTGATATTAGCATTAAATCCTCTTGGAGACGACAATAAGTATCTATTAATATCTGTTTTTTCAATGATTGGAACATCTAAACCCATATACATTTCATAATAATACTTTCTCCAGTCACTTTCTGATGAATTATTCAATACTCCTAATGAAAAATATTCTACATTCAAAATCACATATTTCAATTTTTTGAATTTATCAATATGCTTATCAAACAAGAGTTTATCAAAATATAAAGTTTGACTTATGTTGGATAAATTAAACGTTGGTTTATCAAAATAAGCTGGATTTAAACCATAAAAAGTATGAGAATTTCCTAAAATTAAAACTTCAGCCGTTTCATAGTTTTTTACAACATTCCTATTTTTTACAATATAATTATTTGGAACAACTCTGTAAAAAACCTCTATAATACCTAAAACTATGAGAATTGGTAAAACAAAAAAAGTGATTTTTCTAACTAGTTTTTTCATTAAAATTGAAAATAAATAAAGTTTAAATCTTTTCCGTTGTAGTATAAAACCATAAATACCAATAGATAATAGAAGCTAATTCTTAAATACTTATTCCAACTCAAACCAAAGCTTTTTAAGGCAAAGTACTCAGCTCTACCTTGCCATTCTATAAGTAAAAAAAAGAAAATAAATCCTATCAATGTTTTAGGAAAAACTTCAGGAAAAGTAAATAATGACTTCGTAAAAATATGAGCAATATAGCTAAAACTTTCTGTTAAAGAGCTTGATCTAAAAAAAATCCAGGTAAAAGTAACTAAACTAAAAGTCATTACTATTTTGAGTAATTCAATTGATTTAGATTTAAAATCAACTTCTGATATGATTGCAATATTGTTTCGATTTTTGTTTTGAATAAACAAAGGAATAAAAAACAAAGCATGTAATAATCCCCAAAATATAAAAGTCCAATTGGCACCATGCCAAAATCCACTCAAGAGAAAAATAATAAAAATGTTTCTAATACTAACAATTTTAGATTTCCTTGAACCGCCTAATGGAATATAAATATAATCCCTAAACCAACTTGACAATGATATATGCCAACGACGCCAAAACTCGGCTATATCTCTTGAAAAATAAGGATAAGAAAAGTTCTGCAATAGTTCAATGCCAAGCAATCTTGCTGTTCCTAAAGCTATATCAGTATATCCAGAAAAATCACCATAAATTTGAAACGAAAACAAAAACGCGCCAACCACTAAATCACTTCCAGAGTGACTGGTTGGATTTTCAAAAATCATATTTACATACTCGGCACAACCATCAGCAATCACAACTTTTTTGACCAATCCCCATA
Organism: Flavobacterium sp.; assembly: GCF_027531705.1. Taxonomy (GTDB): domain Bacteria; phylum Bacteroidota; class Bacteroidia; order Flavobacteriales; family Flavobacteriaceae; genus Flavobacterium. The sequence continues at coordinate 65,071 of NZ_JAPZSP010000039.1, forward strand.
AAATTTGTCGTAAACCATCAACTGCCTTAGAATAATCAAAAACTCTCTTTTTTTGAATTTGGGGTAAAAGATGAGTTGCTCTTTCAATTGGTCCAGCCACTAGTAAAGGGAAAAAACTCACAAACAGTGAATAATCAACAATACTTTTGACTGGTTTTAATTTATTATTATAAACATCTATCACATAAGACAATCCGTGAAAAGTATAAAAAGAGATTCCGATTGGCAAAATAATTTTTAATGTCCAAATATTCGCTTTAAATCCGAATAATGAAATCAATTCAGAAAAATTATCAATAAAAAAATTAAAATATTTGAAAAACCCAAGAAAACAAATATTTACACCAATACTAAGCCAAAGCCATTTTTTTTTATTACTTATTGACTCAAAAATTTTGATAGCAATGAAGTAGTCTAATAGTATTGAAAATAGCAAAAGAAATAGAAAACGCCAATCAAAACAAGCAAAGAAAAAAAAGCTAACTACAACTAAAAATATATTTTGCTTCTTCAAATCTTTATTGAATGCAAACCAATAGAGTAAAAATACTATTGGAAAGAAAAGGGCAAAATAGATAGAATTAAATTGCATTTTTAGGTTTTACTTAATACTATTTAAAAAATTTATTTTTGAATTTATCAAAATAAATCTTGAAAGAAATTCGCTTATCTAAAGCAATATAGGAATAAACAATCGAAATAAGAAAAACAATCCCTGTAATTAATTTGAAATAGTATTCATCAATAAAAAAAGCACTAACGCAACATACCAAACCAGCTATTATTGAAAAAAAAATTATTTTGAAGGAATCATTTCTAAAACTGAAATCATAGTTTTTATTTACAACATAATATACATAAAATCCGTAAAGACTAAAATTTACAACACTTGCTATTCCAATACCTACAAGTCCATAAAAATTATATAATAAAATTGTTAAACTAACATTCAAAAAATCACCAACTAATTCTTGAATAAAATACTGTTTTTTGTTTCCTTTTGCCAAAATTATAAATGCCAATGGCCAAATAATTGCTTTTATAATAATTGAAAATAAAGCAGCTTTAAAAATTAATATTACAGGCAAAAACTCTTTTGTATAAAGTAATTGAATGACAAAAGGTGATACCAAATACAAAAAAATAATGGCTGGTGTAACTAATAAAAGCCCAATTTCTAATTGATTATTTACTAATTCTTTCATGCCCGAATTATCCTTATTAATTGATGTTAATCTTGGATAAAAATCAATTGACATTGAAGTAAAAATCATTCCAACATAGGAAATCAAAATAACAGTACTTACTTCGTAAAAACCTAGAATTTGAGAAGTTACACCGTTTCCGTTAAGATATAATTTGATTAAAAAGGTACAAATATGCCCGAAAATTACATTTATAGATAACAACAATCCTAACTTTAAAATAGGCAATGCTTTTTGATAAACTTCAGAAAAATTAAATTGAATTCCAGTTGTTTTAAAATTTCTTGTGAAATACAAATTTACACCAAGATTAATAGCGCTAGAAACCAAAATAACAGGAACAATTCCGTCAAATTTATAAAAATAATAAATTGAAACTGTTGTTAATGTTATCAAAACAGAAGATAAAACATTGGAAATCGCAATGATTTTCAACATTCGTTTTCCTTGCAAAATCGCAACTCTACTAGCTGTAAAACTTGTGAAGAAAAAATTAATGGAAAGGATAATAAACCAATGATAATAATTGGTATTCCCGAAAGTCCATTTACTCAATAATGAACTAAAAACAATTGCAAGTAAAGCACCAAATAACCCAATAGCAAAAGCTATTTTTTGGATAATATAAATAGTTTGATTCAGTTTTGTTTTATCTTCATCACTATCGGCAACGGCAATTTCGCGAACACTGGTTGTAGAAATTCCGAAACTTGAAATAGAAGTAATTATAGTTAAAGTATTATTCAAAAGTCCGACAGTTCCTATTCCGATTGGGCCAAGAAAAATGGCTACAAATTTAGAGCCAACTATGCTAATAACCATTTTCATAACTTGCATAATTCCAAAAACACCCGTGGCTTTTAGAATCGTTTTATGCGAATTATCAATGTTGTTATTTTTCATGCTAGTCTATATTACAACCAAAAGATTGAAATTGATTTTTAAAACTTGAAACCCATTTTTTCCATTCAATAACTTGCAAATCAACATTGTTTTCTTTCTCAATAATTACCGCAATTTGTTCCGAATTCAAATCTTTAGGATATTTTTGCATTACATCTAATTGATCATTATACCAAGCTTCATTGACAGTTTTATTAAACAAAAACATATCAATTTTCACATCTTTATAGTTTTTAAATTGATTAGTTGCCGAAGATAAAAAACCAGTTTTAACTACTTCATTCGTAGTGTGAGCAAAACCAATTTTATTTCTATTTTTTTTCAAAAACTTAACTGAATTGTATAGTTGCAAACCTTCATCAACTTCATTTTTATGATCATTCCAAAGTGAAAGAAAATAATCTTTTCTGAAAACAACGCCTGCAACAGCATAAATTGAATAATAACTTAAAAATCTATCATAAGTGTGAATTCGCAATGCTTTTAAAGTTTTTCTTATTTTAAATCGATTGAATTTATAAAAAACAAACTTGTACAAAAGTGGATTCCTCAAATACAAATTTGGTTCAAAAAAAGTCAAATTATCTTTAATAAAATGAGTTTTAGATTGAATTAGTTTTTCATTTCCTAACCAAAACATTTTAACAAAAACCAGCTTATTTTCAATGCAATTTTGATGCAGCATGTTTAAATCAAACTTTTCTACAAACCAAATATCATCTTCAAGTAAAATAAAATAATCAGAAGCATTTTTTGCGCCTTCCAACCAAAGTTCGATTGGGATTTTATTAATTTCAGGCTGTTTTCCTTTAGAAGTGAAATTTACTTTCTGTTCATAAAATTCAGACTTATATATTTGAATATCAGGAAATTTATTTTGAAGTTTATCTAAATATTTATGTGGTGTTCCATCATCTAAAATCTTAATCTTAAAATCAGAATTAATGCAGTTCAAATAAATACTTTGAATACATCTATCAAGATAATAAGGTCGATTATACGATTTTATTAGTATGTCCATTGATTCAGTTTTTCAATAACTTTAGTAACCTCATCATTTGTCATTATTGGACTCATTGGCAAACTCAAAACTTCATTGTGAATTTGTTCAGATATTGGAAAAGACAACGAATTCCATTGAGCAAAAGCTTTTTGTTTGTGTGGTGCAATTGGATAATGAATCATGGTTTCAATTTCATTTTGTAACAAATACTCTTGCAATTTATCTCTATTTTGAGTTCTAATTACAAACAAATGAAATACGTGATTATTGGTGAAATCCCAATTAGGTAAAAGAATTTTCGAATTTTTTATTTCAGTTAAATAACGTTTAGCTATTCTTCTTCTAACCTCATTCTCAACATCCAAATTTGGCAACTTTATACTCAAAAAAGCAGCTTGAAGCTCATCTAGTCTAGAATTTACACCTATAAAATCGTTATGGTATTTTTTCTCCGAACCGTAATTTCGTACCGAAAAAAGCACTTTTGCTAACTTATCATCATTAGTTGTAATGGCACCAGCATCACCAAGAGCACCTAAATTTTTAGAAGGATAAAAACTAAAACCTGCCGCATCACCTAAATTTCCAGCTTTCTTTTTGGAATTTGGAATTTCACTATTGGAATTTGCAATTGCACCATGAGCTTGTGCAGCATCTTCAATAACCAATAAATTATTTTGTTTTGCAATCTTGTTTATCAACTCCATTTCAGCTAATTGACCATAAAGATGTACTGCTAAAATGGCCTTAGTTTTTGGAGTAATTTTTTCTTGAATTAATTCAGGATTCAAGTTATAAGTTTCTAATCTTGGTTCAACCAAAACAGGAATTAAATCGGCTTCTTTTATTGCCAAAATACTAGCTATGTAAGTATTTGCAGGAACAATAACTTCATCACCTTTTTGTATTTTTCCGAGCTGAATATAAGCCTTGAAAATTAGTACCAAAGCATCTAATCCGTTACCAACTCCAATGCAATATTTAGTGCCGCAAAAATTGGCGAAATTTTCTTCAAAAGACTTTACTTCAGTTCCAAGAATATACCAACCTTTATCCAAAAATGTTTTCAATTTTTCTTGAAATTGTTCTTGATAAGGTGCGTTAATTTTTTTTAAGTCAAGGAATTTTATCATATCAAAACTGTATTCAATAAGTTGTGATTTTTTGTGTCAACTTCATAAAAATCGTGTGCAACAGAACTTGCATCAAAACCTTCTTTCCAATATATAAGACCCGAATTGACATTCATTCCTTGATTTTCGTTAGAAATACCAAAATCAAAATAATGCATATCTTGAAAAACATTTCTGATCAAATAATCATGTAAAAAATCTAAACTACCAAATTCTTTTCTTGATTCATCTGCAGACATATATTGTGAGTGCGCAACATTATCAGTAACAAAAACGGTTGTCCCCGCAATTAATTTTTCACCAAAATAAACATTAAAATGTCTTATGTTTTCAGGAAAATTTGATTTTAATAATCTAATTTCTTCAACTGAATGAACAGGTTTTGCATTATGTCGCAAAGCCAAATTAGGAATTAAAATTTCATTCCAAAAAAGTTCAAAATTATTATCTTCTTTTACTGTAATATTATTTGAAACTCCTTTTTTAATTGCTCTTTTCCTAGAATCCGAATATTCACTCTGCTGCTTTAAATCAATTACTGATAACACATCTCTTCTTACTAATTTTGCATTTACAAGAAACAAAACATAATCAATTTCTTGAGAAGGTTTTTTGAAATAAATCGTAGGCAACAATTTCAAGTGAAGTTTTTTAATACTATTTTCTTCCAAAAAAGAAAGTAAATTTTGAACAATATAAATTACTTCATTCAATTTAATCTTTGATTGTAAGACCAAACCTCCATAACTCAACCCTTGATGTGAATAAACAATTTCTTCTACTCTATTAGCTGGTAAAACAGCAACTAATTTTTCAGATTCATCAAAAATCAATAATGAAAAATCTTCAAACCTATCAGAATGATACTCCATAAAATTTCGATTGAACAAAAAAGTGGCATTTTTGGCATTACTAATAAAAGTATTCCAAATAGCTTTATCTTCCTTCTTATATTGTCGAATTATATAGTTTTTCACTAGTAAATTTTATAATGTGGAAAATTAATCAATTATTTTATTATTTGTTAATTATCTTTCAAAAATTGATTTTAAAAAATTATGTTGTATTTTTATTTTTTTTTTTAAAAAGATAACTTCTTGAAGCTAAAACTACAAAATATCATTTTTAGTATAGCATTGCTTTATTCTTGTACTATTTTTGCACAAGATGTTTCTTTAATGGCTCAATTTAATGGTCGATATGACTTTACATTTATAGGAAACACATTAAATCCTCAAGAAAATTCTTTTCAAACATCACCATCTATATTACCGAGTTCTTCTGCAACATTAAACTTAGACTCTAAATCAGTAATAAAAAACGCTTACTTATATTGGGCAGGTTCTGGAACAGGCGATTTTGAAATCACATTAAACTCAACTTCAATAACTGCCGAAAGAACATTTGCATATCAAAGAAACAATTTTGGACTACTATTAGATTATTTTAGTGCTTTTAAAGATATAACCGAATTGGTAAAACAAACTGGAAATGGTATTTACACTTTATCAAACCTTGATATAAGTGACGTAATTGATGATCATTTTACCAGAAAAACAAATTTTGCAGGCTGGGCTATAATTATTATTTATAAAAATAATAACATACCAGTAACTCAAATAAATGTTTATGATGGACTACAAGCGGTTCCCAATGCTTTATCAATTAATTTAACAAATATAGAAGTTGTAAATAATTTAGATTCCAAAATTGGTTTTGTTGCTTGGGAAGGCGATTCAAATATTCGTGTTACAGAAACATTAAAAATTAATGATTATGTAGTTGAACAATTACCATTAAATCCAGCAAACAATGCTTTTAACGGAACAAACAGTATTACTGGAAGCTCAACTCTATACAATATGGATTTAGATATTTATGATATTCAGAATTACGTTCAAAAAGATGATACTTCTATGGACATTGAACTTACTTCTGGTCAAGATGTTGTAATGATTAATGCGGTTGTAACTAAATTTACTGCCAAAAAAAATCCTCCAATAATTCATAATTATATCTCTGCAAATGGTGATGATATAAATCCTACGTTCTCAATTGAAGGCTTACGAGATGTTTTTCTTAATTTTGAAATAGAAATTTACAATCGTTGGGGACAATTAGTTTGGACAGGAGATAATTCAACTCCAGATTGGGATGGTTTATCAAATCAAGAAATTAGATTTGATTCAACTACTATTTCGCCTAGAGATACTTATTTTTATATTCTCCATTTGAATGATCCTGATTATCAAACACCACTAATAGGATATTTATATTTATTTAGAAAGAATCAATAGTTTAGTTAAAAACCTCTTCATTTTCGCCATCAAAACTTGCAAAAACCATACTTGGATGTGAATCTTGGTGGAAAATATTTCCGTTTTTATCGATAGCGATTGCACCTGCAAAACCATCGTAAGGTTTTAGTTCATCAAATGTTTTTTCGAAAGCTTTTTCTAATGAAAATCCATCAGTTACACGTGTCACGATTTTGGCCGCTACTGCTCCACTCACAATATCTTCTCCAACACCTGTTAAACTTACGCCACAAAAAGAGTTAGCATAATTACCCGCAACAGTTGCCGAATCAGAAATTCTTCCGGGAATTTCAAATCCTTTTCCACCAGTTGATGTTGCTGCTGCAATTTTTCCGTTTTTGTCTATTGCTACACAACCAACAGTTCCTGTTCCAGTTGAAGCAAGTTTGGTTTCATATTCAGCTTTTCGTTGTGGAATTTCTGTTGAGAATTTTTCAAATCCGTGTTGTCTTGCAAAATTGGTTGCACCACTTCCACCCAAAACTCTATCGTCAACATTCATTAATACTTGTGCAACTTGAATTGGATTCTTTACTTCTTCAATATTGATAACACCACTCATTTTCTGAGTTTCGCCATCCATCAAAGAAGCACTCATTCTAATTTTTCCGTCACTTTGAATTTGCGAACCAATTCCGGCATTAAACAATTCATCATCTTCCAATAATGAAACTGCGTAAACCACTGTTTCAACAGCAGAATGATTTTGTAAATAAGCATACGAATCTTTTACAATTCGCAACAAAGCTTGTTGTTTAGCAACTTTTGTTTCGTGATTGGTTGAAGATTCTGAGAAAAAACCGCCGTGAATGATTACCTTCATTTTTTTAGTTTATGTTTTTTGGTTTTATAGTTGACAACCAGCTATAAACAACAAACTTTTATACATATTGAGACGAATGAATTTGCATTTTGAAAGTATCTAAATCAAAAGTGTCGTGTTTACTCATTACGTGTGTTACCAGATGGTTGATAGAAATTGGTTTTCCTAATTCAACTTGAGTTAAATTGGTGTCTTTTACTTCGCGACCATCAACTAATATTACAAGTCCAGAACCGATTGCTTCCATTTGGCGACCATTTTTTATTAGCAATCCTGTGTCTTCTCCTAAACCAATTCCTAAAACTTTTGGATTTCCTACAACTGCTTGGAATAATCTTCCTATTCTGCCACGCTGTACAAAATGAGTATCGATAACAACATCGTCTATTAATCCTAAACCAGAAGTTATTTTAACTTCACCTTTTAGCAATGCTTCTTGACTGCTCCCTTGGTAAATCATACTGTTAGAAGCCGCAGCTGCACCTGCAGAAGTTCCTGCATAGATGAAATCTTCGTTTCTGTATTTATCAATTAAAATGTCATCAAAAGGAGTTCCTCCCAAAATTGAGGTTAGTCGAAGTTGGTCACCACCAGTAAACATAACAACATCTGCAGCTTTTAATCTTTCTAAAACTTCAGGTTCTGATGCTTGTTCTCTTCTTTCTATATATAAAACATCAACATTATTGGCTCCTAAATAACTGAAAGCTTTTACGTATTCTGGTCCAATTTCTCTTGGAATTTTGGATGCCGTTGTAATAACTTCTATTCGAGATAACTCTTTATTTTTAGATTCGTTGATGATTCTTTTTAGGATACCTTCTTCAAAGAAATTCAAATTCTTTGCAGCGTTTTGATCCAAATTTGTTTCAGAAAAACTGCCTTTATCGACAGCTCCGCCTATTATGATTAATTTTCCGTGTATTTCCATTCGGTAAAAATAGGAAAATCATAAAAAAAATCAAGAAAAAAAGAGATTCTTTATAAACATGTTATTAAGATATTATTTTACTGTTATAAAATCAAAAACCTTTGCCAAGTTGACTAAACTGTGACAAAGGCCTTAATTGAATTAATAAACTTCTAAATTAACCTTTTTTAACTGTAATTGGTAATGTGAATTGAGTTCTTACTGGCTGACCATCTTTTATGCCTGGTTTCCATTTGGTACGCAAAGATTTTAGAACACGAATAGCTTCTTTTCCTAGACCATAACCTGGATTTCTTAAAACTTTTACATCGGTCATACTGCCATCTTTTTCTATTACGAAAGCAACATAAACACTAATATTTTCCGTTTCGTCCATTTCTGGTTTTTCGAAATTGTTGCCTACATACTCGTAGAACTTGTTGATTCCGCCTGGATATTCTGGTTGTTTATCTAACAAAGCTGTGATAACTGTGCCTTCAGGCTTTTTAGGTTCAACAATTGTTGACACTCCTGTTTTTCCTTCACCTTCAGAAGCATTCTTTGAAGTTCCAGTGCCACCTTCCACTCCATTTTCAGATGTTGTTGCTGCTTTTTTGGCTTCTTCATTGGTTTTTACATCAACAAATTTTTCATCTTTTTCAGCAATGACTGGATTTTTCAAATCTTCTTTTTTTACATCATCTTTAACTTCAGTTTTCTTCGCAGCTGGAAGCTTATGTTCAGGTTCTTTCTTTGTTGGTGGATAATAAATATCAACTTTTATAGCTGTATCAGGATTAAAGCCTTCAGGAAGAACTTCGACTGGATTAGCAAATGAACTTAGCGCAAAAACAAATCCAGAAAGGAAAACAATTCCGAAAAAGAAGGCTACAAGCGTGGTTCGAGAATTTTCTTGGCGTAATTGGTAAGCGCCATACTCTTTGTTCTTGCCTTCAAACACAAGATCAATCCACTTTTTTTCAAAGATACTTACTTTAGACATAATTATTAGATTTAATGGTTAAGTATCAATGCTACATAAGCGAATTTTTTAGAAAATAGAATTTAGAGTATAGAAAATAGATTTTATAAGTTATTTACATCATTAATAACGCAAAGATTATTCCGATATTGTGTGATTATCACAGTAAAAACAAAAATTTAATAAAGTATTAATTAAAATACTTGAATTTTAATAATTTTTTCTTAGAGCTACTGCATCGATTCAATACATAACCTAACTAACCCTGATAGGAGCAAACCGTCGTGCGGTGCGGATAGCAGGAAAAGGGAAAGCTACAATTCCCAAGCCATTCGTTTCTACTAAAATTACTGTTTGCTTTGGATGATTTCTGCCAATAGTTTTTTGGCGCGAAGTAATTTGATTTTGACGTTGCTCAAAGGTTCGTTGAGTTGTTCTGCAATTTCCTGATAGCTCATTTCTTGAAAATAACGCAACTGAATAACTTCTTGATAATGAGGTTTTAACTCTTTGATAAATTGAAGTAATTGCGAAAGATTTTGCTCAATAATTAGTTCATCTTCGGCAGATGGTGATGTGTCAGCAACGTTGTAAGCTTGTTGGTCTTCTTCGTCGGTAATTTCGACAAAAAGTGATGTTTTTTTCTTGCGAAGTAAGTCGATGTGCACATTTTTGGCAATGGCAATCAACCAAGTATTAAATTGAAATTCAGGGTTGTAAGTCGAAATTTTATCGAATGCTTTTGAAAAAGTTTCTATGGCAATATCTTCGGCATCGGTTTCATTTTCGGTACGTTTGAGCATAAAACCATAGACTTCGTTCCAGTAATAATCTAGCAAATAAGTAAAAGCAACTTGGTCGCCCTTTTTAGCTTTTTCGATATAGGGATTTATTTCCACTGAACTGGTTTTGAGAAAATATTAGTGATAAAAACATTAAATTGTGTCAAAATAAGTACAATTTCGATAATCGGAAACCAATACATTACGTCTTTTTCTTTGAGTTTTCCAGCGGCAAATCCCATTGAAATCCAAGCCGTTAAATATCTAAAACCTATCAAACTAACGACTATAATCCATTGGTATTGAAACGCTAACAAAATCATAGGTAGAATAAAAAAAGTTAGTTGCGAAAGATAAAAAACTGCCAATTGTGTTCTATCGAATGATTTGTAATGTTTAGCTGTTGCTACATGTCTTCGTTTTTGTCTGAACCAATCGCCAAAAGTGGTTTTGGGTTTAGAAAAAGTAAAACTATCAGGCGAATAGCAAATCGTTGTATTAGCTGCATTTGCCGCTTGATTAACAAACAAATCGTCGTCGCCAGAACGAATTTTCATGTGATCCATAAAACCTCTAACTCTGAAAAATTCTTCTCTTTTGTAAGCCATATTTCGACCAACACCCATAAAAGGTTTGCCAGCTTTTGACCAAGCAAAATATTGTGTTGCAGTTAATAACGTTTCAAAACGAATAATCTTATTAAAGAACGAACCTTTTATTTTTTCGTAAGCTCCATAACCCAAAACAATAGTTTTTTCTTTTGAAAATTGAGCGCTCATTTCGTTAATCCATTCAGTTGTTTTTGGATAACAATCGGCATCGGTGAAAAGCAAATATTCGTTTTTAGCCGCTTTGATTCCAAGTGTTAATGCGAATTTTTTATTGCCCCAAAAAGCTTCGTTATTTTCAACTTTAACTAACTTTATATTAGAATATTGCTTTTCGTATTGTTCAAAAATTTCTAGGGTTTCATCTCTAGAAGCATCATCGATAAGGACAATTTCAAAATCGGGATAATTTTGTTGCAAAAGAAGTGGCACAAAGTTTTTTACATTTTCTTCTTCGTTTTTAGCACAAACAATTATAGAAATTGGTAACTTTTTAGGTGTATTATTTTGAGGTTTAGTAAATGAAAATTTACCAAAAATTAGTATGTAATACACAAATTGAATGGTGACAATTGCAATAAAAATATAAAAAAGTACTTGTAAAATCATAACACAAATGTTGTTTCAAGCTTAAAATTTGAGACGGTGCAAAAGTATAAAATTCAATTAGGAATAACGAATTATGAATTAGGATTTTTTAATTTGGTACAAAACACCGTCGTGCAAATGAAAAGTGAAATGTTTTACGTAGCTCATTCCAAGTTTTTCTAACACTTTTATTGAGGCAATATTGGCTTCCATTGCTCTGCCGACAATAGTTTGCAAATTCAGTTTTTCAAATCCGTACTCAATGCAAGCTTTGGCAGATTCTGTTGCGTAACCTTTGCTCCAATGTTTTTTGAAAAAGCGAAATCCGATGTCAACTTCGTCAGTTTCTGGTGAATATTTTAATCCACACCATCCTAGAAATTCTTCGTTTGATTTAGCAATCACTGCCCAACGACCATAACCGTATTCTTGATAAGGATTGTAATTTTCTAAAAATGATTCGGCGTCTTTTATAGAATCAAAAGCTTTATCACCAGTGTATTTTATTACATCTTCATCAGAGTTTAGCAAATAGAAGTTTTCATCATCAGCAACCGATAATTCTCTTAGATAAAGACGATTGGTTTCAATTACTTTTTTCATTTATAAATAACTATTTTAACACAGATTACACAAATTTTCACAAATTATTGGAATCTTAACAGTCAATTAAATCACATTAACTTCAGCCTCAATAGCAATTCCGTATTTGTCGAAAACTGTTTTTTGAACGTATCTTGATAAAGCTAAAATATCTTGACCAGTTGCATTTCCGTAATTTACTAAAACTAGTGCTTGGTTTTTGTGAACGCCAGCATCGTCTTTTCTGTAGCCTTTTAATCCCGCGTGTTCAATTAGCCAACCAGCTGGCACTTTGACTTCGGTTGGAGAAACTTCAAAGAATTTTACATCTGGAAATTTTTGTTGGACTTTTTCAAAAAGTTCTTTGGAAATAATTGGATTTTTGAAAAAACTTCCACTGTTTCCTAATTCTTTTGGATCGGGTAATTTACTTTGACGAATAGCAATAACAGCATTGGAAACGTCTTTTAAAGTTGGAATTGTAACGTTTTGTTTTTCCAATTCTTTTGTGATGTCGCCATACGAAGTATTGATTTTGTGATTGCGTTTTGTAAGTTTGAAAATCACAGAAGTAATCACAAATTTATCTTTAGCTTCATGTTTGAAAATGCTTTCTCTATAACCAAAACTACATTCTTCTTTTGTGAAAGTTTTCATTTCTTGAGTCAGCAAATTCATGGCATCGCACGAAATAAATGTATCTTTAATTTCGGTTCCGTAAGCGCCAATATTTTGAACCGGTGTTGTACCAACATTACCCGGAATTAACGACATATTTTCTAATCCACCGAAATTTTGATCGATTGTCCAAAGAACAAATTCGTGCCAATTTTCGCCTGCTTGACTTTCAACCCATACGAAATCGTCATCTTCTTTTATGATTTTTTTTCCTTTTAAATCAACATGAATTACCAAAGCATCAATATCTTGGGTTAGTAACATATTACTTCCACCACCAAGTATGAACTTTTTGTCATCGTTATGTTTTTCTAAAACTGACTTTAATTCAGCTAGATTATGAATAGCAACAAATTGTTTTGCATTGGCTTCGATACCAAAAGTGTTGTATTTTTTTAAAGGGAAATTTAATTCAATTTTCATATGGTCTTTTTTTAAACACAGATTTCACAAATTATCACAAATTGAATCTGTGTAAATTTGTGAAATTGTGTTTCTAATCTTCTGTTTCTAGAGCACGACTCAAAAAGTCATTCATTGGTTTTAATGTGATTAATTTTTGAGCAATGATTTTACTAAAATCTTTATCGGTAAAAAGTTTATCATCAATTTTGCTTGAAGTTGTGAAACTTTTTAACTTTAAAAATTCAATTGCTGGATGATTTGGATCGAAATCTTTTGGTGCTTTTTTCAAGATGGTATTTTCACTTCTATCCAATTCATTAAATTCTTTTTTGAAATTTTTATTGGAAACTATTGCTTCTAAATCATCATGAAAAAACTCAATTTCTTTACGAATCAACTTCAATTCATTTGGTTCTGGACACCAAACACCACCAGCAATAAAGCAATTTCCTTTTTCGTAATGAATGTAATAACCTGGACTGTTTTTTCGGTTTTTATTTTGACTCATCCAAACGCCCATATTGGTTTTATAAGGAGATTTATCTTTACTAAAACGAATATCACGATTGATTCGAAACGTACAATTTTTAACTTCCAAAGGTTCCAATGATTTGTCCAATGGCTTCATTTCTGTCAAAATTGAAGTTATAAAGTTATGATAGTCTTTCTTGTAACTTTCATATCTTTTTTTGTTTTCATGCATCCATTCGGTGTTGTTGTTTGCAATCAAATCGGCTAAAAATTGTAGTGCTTCTTTTGTAATCATGTTTTTAGTTTAGAAGTTTAAGAGTTTAAAAGTTTAAAAGTTTTGAGAATTACTCTTAACTTTTATTTCCAAACTCCAAACTATTTCTATAAATGTTTTTTCAATTCTTCTTCTGTAATATAACCTACATTTTGCCAAGCAACTTTTTTGTCTTTGTAAACCATAATTGTTGGCAAAGCATCTACTTTCATTTGATTAGCAAGTGCTTCGTTTTTATCAACATCAATTCTAACGATAGTAACTTTGTCTCTTAATTCTGTTGTCATTTTGTCTAAATACGGTGCCATTTTTTTGCATGGACCACACCATTCGGCATAAAAATCGATTACAACGGTTTTGTCAGTTGCTAGAATTTTCTCGTAGTCTGCCATTGTCATTCCAGTTTTTGAAGGAACTTGATTGCTCAATCCAAGTGCGTTGTATTTCATCATTCCGCCTTGCATATTGTATACTTCTTTAAAGCCTAATTCTTGCATTTTGGCAGCAGCATTGCTACTTCTTCCGCCGCTTAAACAATAAACGAAAGTAGGTTTTGATTTGTCTAATTTTTCAATTTCTGCAACAAATGAAGCACCATTATAATTGATATTTAAAGCATTATCAAGATGTTTACTGGCAAATTCATCGGGCGTTCTTACATCTATAAGTAGGGCGCCTTGTGTAGTGGATAATTTGTCAACAAATGATTTTGCATCAATTGACAAGTTAATTGTTGATTGTGTTTGCTCAGCCGTTTTGTTGGTTTGTCCTTGGCAACTGATTAATAAAAAAGTTACAGCTAGTAGTGATAAAAAAGTAGATTTCATGTTTATATTTTTTTTTAAAATTTCGTCAAAAATAAAGTAGTAAAAATAGTGATATTATAACAAATGTTACAAATTAAATAATTTATAACTCTGATGTGTTGATTTTACAATAGCTTCGGTACGTTCAGAATGTGTATCTGAAATAAATAATTGCCCGAATTCGTCTTGGTTGACCATTTCTACAATTTTGCCAACACGAGTTTCATCCAATTTATCAAAAATATCATCAAATAATAAGATTGGGTTTTCGCCACTTTGTTTTTTTACAAATTCAAATTGAGCAAATTTCAATGCAATCAAGAAGGATTTTTGTTGTCCTTGCGAACCGAACTTTTTGATCGGATAATTTTCAATTTGAAACGACAAATCGTCTTTATGAACGCCAACTGAAGTATATTGCAAAGCTCTGTCTTTTGCTAAATTTTGTTCTAATAAAGTCAGTGTATCATTCTCAAACAAATGACTTTCATAAACCAATTGAACTGTTTCTACTGAACCCGTAATTGCTTGATGATGTTTATTGAAAATTGGAATAAAATCATTCAGAAAGTGTTTTCGCTTTTCAAAAATAGATTGTCCTAATTGATTCAATTGCTCATTATATATAGACAAAGTATCATTTTCGAATACATGATTCAAGGCAAAATATTTCAACAACGCATTTCGTTGACTAATGATTTTTTGGTACTGAATTAATTGCTGTAAATAGGTAGAATCCAACTGCGAAATTACACTGTCAATAAAACGTCTTCTGGTTTCACTACCTTCAATAATCAAGTCGGCATCGCTTGGCGAAATAATAACAAGTGGAATCAATCCAACATGATCGGAGAATTTTTCATATTGTTTTCCGTTGCGCTTCAGGATTTTCTTTTGTCCTTTTTTGAAACTACTTACAATTTGTTCCGAACGTTTTGCTTTTTCAAATTCGCCATCAACCACAAAAAAATCTTCACCATGTTTTATATTTTGAGCTGCAATAGGATTGAAATAACTTTTTCCATAAGCCAAATGATAGATTGCATCGAGCACATTTGTTTTTCCAATACCATTTTTCCCAACAAAACAGTTGATTTTGGCATCGAAATCATAACTGACTTCCGAAAAATTTTTATAATTGAATAAAGAAATCTTTTTTAAAAACATTGTGATGGCTTGAAAATATTGACTTTTTTAAAATTTTCAATATCTTTTTTTAAGAGCGTGCAAATTATTGAAAAATATCGACAAAAATCGCTTTTAAATACGAATAAAAATTTTATTTTTGCGCACACTAAATTAAAATTAAATGGCAACTTATAATAAAAGAGGTTACAAAACACCAAAAGAGAAAGAAGAAAAAGTAGACGCAAACTTTATTGAAGAAACTCCAAATGTAGATGAGAAAGACAGTGCAACAGCCGGTGTTTTCAATACATTAGACGAAACAGCTTCAAAAACAGAAGCTTGGGTTGAAAAAAATCAAAAGATAATCTTCGGAATTGTTGGAGCAATTGCTTTAGTAACAGTAAGTTATTTATTATACCAAAAATTTGTTGTGGAACCTAAAGAAGATGAAGGTGCAAATGCTATGTTCGTAGCACAACAAAATTTCCAAAAAGCTGTTGATGGCGATACTGCAAAAGATTCATTATTCAATTTAGCATTAAAAGGTTCAGAAGGACAATTCGGATTTAAAGATATTGCTGATAAATTCTCAGGAACTGCAGCAGGAAATTTAGCTAACTATTATGCTGGTATTGCTTACCTTAATACAGGAAAATATGCTGAAGCTATAAGCTCATTAGAAAGTTTTTCTTCAGATGATGTAATGTTGAGTACACTTGCAGTTGGAGCGATTGGTGATGCTTATTCACAAAAAAATGATGCTAAAAAAGCATTAGAATATTATATCAAAGCTTCAGAAATGAATGTAAATGAGTTAACTACACCAAGATATTTATTAAAAGCAGCACAATTAGAATTAGCAGCTAATAATAAAGCAGATGCTTTGAAACATTTAACTCAAATCAAAGAAAAATACGAAAGTGCTCCAGAAGCTCAAAGTGTTGATGCTTTGATTGGTATGGCACAATAAGAAGTTAACAGTCTCAGTTTTCAGTTTTCAGTAACTGCCTACTGCGATTGCGACTGAAAACTATAAAAATGGCTACAGCTAATAAAAATTTATCTAATTACGATAAAAACACAATCCCAAATGCGAAAGATTTTCGGTTTGGGATTGTTGTTTCAGAATGGAACGATCATATAACCGAAGGACTTTACAAAGGTGCTCTTGAGGCACTTTTAGATTGTGGAGCTATTCAGGAAAACATCATTCGTTGGAATGTTCCTGGTAGTTTTGAACTAGTGTATGGTGCTCAACGCATGATTGTAACACAAAATGTTGATGTTGTTATCACAATTGGTTGTGTTATAAAAGGCGAAACTATGCATTTTGAGTTCGTTTGCGAAGGTGTAACACAAGGTATCAAAGACTTAAATGTTCAAACAGATGTTCCAGTTATTTTTTGTTTACTAACCGATAATAACGAACAACAATCCATCGACAGAAGTGGCGGAGTTCATGGAAACAAAGGAACAGAAGCTGCAATAGCTGCAATAAAAATGGCTGACTTGAGAAGAAAATCTGAAATAAGTTAACGAAGAAATTTCCAAATTTTATTTATAACTCAAAAACTTATTCTAAATCGAATAGGTTTTTGTTTTTTTTAGGAAGTTGTTAACTAGTTAAACCAATAGTTTTTGCTTAAATTTGCTAATTCGTATTTTTTACGATTTAAACAATTGTAAAGTTTGATGAGATTCCTACTGAATGACAAAACTGAATAACAAATAATTTAATGTCGAGCATAATTCAATTACTTCCCGATCATGTTGCCAATCAGATTGCTGCTGGTGAAGTGGTGCAACGTCCTGCTTCGGTAGTAAAAGAACTACTTGAAAACGCAGTCGATGCCAAAGCAACCGATATCAAACTGATTATAAAAGACGCAGGAAAATCGTTGGTGCAAGTAATAGACAATGGTGTTGGAATGAACATTACCGATGCTAGAATGTGCTTTGAACGTCATGCTACTTCAAAAATTCGTCAAGCGGAAGATTTATTTTCATTGCATACTAAAGGTTTTCGTGGTGAAGCACTGGCTTCTATTGCAGCGATTGCTCATGTAGAAATGAAAACCCGACAAGATCAAGAAGAACTTGGTACACATATCATCATCGAAGGAAGCAAATTTGTTTCTCAAGAACCTTCAGTTTTGCCAAAAGGCACTTCATTTTCTGTAAAGAATTTATTTTTTAATATTCCTGCGCGACGTAATTTCTTGAAATCAGAAACGGTAGAATTTAGACATATTGTTGATGAATTTCAACGTGTGGTCTTGGCGCATCCCAACATTCACTTTACTTTTTATCATAATGGAAGCGAAATGTTCAACTTGCCTCAATCCAATTTGAGACAAAGAATTGTGACTATTTTTGCAGGAAAAACAAATGAAAAACTAGTTCCATGCAATGAAGAAACCGATATTTTGAAGGTAACTGGATTTGTTGGAAAACCTGAATATGCCAAGAAAAGTCGTAGCGAACAATTCTTTTTTGTGAATAATAGATTTATCAAAAGCGGTTATTTGCATCATGCTGTTATGGCTGCTTATGAAGGAATTTTGCCTGTTGGTGCACAACCAAGTTATTTTCTTTACTTAGATGTTCCGCCAAATACAATTGACATCAATATTCATCCGACAAAAACTGAAATTAAGTTTGACGATGAACAAGCTTTATATGCCATTTTACGCTCTACAATCAAACATAGTTTAGGACAATTTAATGTGGTTCCGGCTTTAGATTTTGATAGAGATTCCAATTTGGACACACCTTATGATTTTAAAGACAAAGAAGCTTCTACACCAACAATTCAAGTTGATAGAAGCTACAATCCTTTTTCTAATGATAAGCCAAACAAAACCTACACGCCACCCTATTATCCAAAAAAAGAAGCAAGTTGGGAAAGTTTGTATATTGGAACCAATCAAGCTTCTGAAATAGAAATTGATGCTACTTCGATAGTGAATTTTGAAAATGACGAAGAAATTACCGCATCCTTATTTGATGAAAATAACGAAGAAAAACAAGGCAACAGAACCTATCAAATACATAGAAAATACATTGTAAACCCAATAAAATCGGGAATGGTAATTGTAAATCAACACCGAGCACATCAACGTATTTTGTACGAACAATTTCTGACCAACATGACGGTTCATCAGGCTTGCAGTCAGCAATTATTGTTTCCCTTAAATTTATATTTTTCAACAGCCGAATTAGAATTAATTGAAGAATTAAAACAATCGTTGGTTAATACTGGTTTTGTTTTTGAAGAAACCACACAAGAATATATCGTTCTTTCAGGTTTACCGGCCAATGTTTCTGAAAAAGAAGCATCATTGGTTTTAGAACATTTAATTAGCGATTTACAAGATGGAATTCCTGAAAATAGCTTTAGTCAAAATGATACGATTGCAAGATCAATGGCGAAAAGTTTGGCTATAAAAACAGGTACATTCTTGACTGAAAAAGAGCAAGAAAATTTAGTCAACGGACTTTTTGCTTGCAAAGAACCTAATACTACTCCATTTCAAAAACCAACTTTCATCACAATGCGTGTGGAAGATATAGACAGAAAATTTACTTTATGATGAATATCACACCAGTTGTCAAACAACTTTTGATTATAAATATTATCTTTTTTATTGGTTCACAATTAGTGCCAGTTTCTTACGATCTTTTTTCGCTTTTTTATCCTGAAAGTGACAAATTCAGATTTTGGCAACTGATAACACATATGTTTATGCACGCCAAAATGCCAAATTTGATGCATTTAGCGTTTAACATGTTTGCCTTATATTCATTTGGATCGACTTTAGAACATTTTTGGGGTGGTAAAAAATTCTTGTTTTTTTATATTTCATGTGGACTAGGAGCAGCTTTGTTGCATATGGGTGTTAATTATTATGAAGTGCATTCTTTGTTAGGAACAATTTCAGAACTAAAATTTACTAACGCAGAGTTACATACTTTATTAAATACTGATTACAGAGAAGTTTTTGATGCTAATAATCAAATGGTTGCTGGGAAAGTTAAAGAAATTTTAGAAAGAGTTAATTGCAATCAAGAGCAATTTAATCAATTACAAAATGTGGTTATGAATTATCAATCTTCTGCGGTTGGAGCTTCTGGTGCAATTTATGGTTTATTGACAGCTTTTGCCTTTATGTTTCCAAGTGCTCAATTAGGTTTGATGTTTATACCTGTTCCAATAAAAGCTAAATATTTTGTGCCTGGAATCTTAGCAGTCGACTTATTCTTAGGTTTAAAAGGAAGTTCTATTTTTGGAGCTGGAAGCACTGGAGTTGCTCATTTTGCGCATCTTGGCGGTGCCTTAACAGGTTTTATTATGATGTGGTATTGGAAAAAAAATCAATTTAACAAAAATCGATGGAACTAATGAGTAGCATTCTAGATGATCTAAAATTGCAATTCAAAATGGGTGATGTTGCTACCAAATTAATTTTTTGGAACATCATCTTATTTGCTATTCCTACTATTGTCTTTTCAATTTTGAAATTATTCAATATTAATATTGATTTTCTATCTTACGTAAGTTTATCATCCAATCCGCATAACCTTTTAACTAAGCCTTGGTCCATAATTTCATATGCTTTTTTTCATGCTGGAATTCTACATATTTTGTTTAATTTACTAATGTTGAATTTTGCTGGAAGAATTTTTTCTACCTTTTTTACACAAAAACAGTTTCTAAGTTTATACCTTGTAAGTGCCATTTTTGCTGGAATTCTATACATAGTCTCGTATATGATTTTCCCAGCACTCATTAATAGCTCTTCTGTTTTGATTGGTGCTTCTGGAGCTGTAATGGCAATTTTGGCTGCAACTGCAACCTATCAACCTATGATGGAACTAAGATTGTTTCTATTTGGAACTGTAAAACTTGTATATGTTGTTCTTATTTTCTTGTTTATCGATTTGATTCAGTTGCCAATTAACAATACTGGCGGTCATATTGCCCATTTAGGTGGCGCACTTTTTGGTTATATTTATATCAAACAATTGCAAAAAGGAACAGATATTACAGCTTGGTTTACAAAAATTTTAGATTCGTTAGCCGTTTTATTTGGAACAAAAAAGAAAACGCCTTTCAAAAAAGTGCATGTAAATCTGAAGAAAACGGTTGTGAAAACGGAAAGCAAAATTGTAACTAAAGACAAAACACAACAACAAATAGATGAAATTTTAGATAAAATAAGTCAATCTGGTTATGATGCTTTGACCAAAGAAGAAAAAGAATTTTTATTCAAAGCCGGAAAGTAGTATTTTTGTAACTATCTGTAAGAACTAATAATGCGATTAACTCGAAACCTTTCTTGGTTTAATAGAATCCTATTCTTTTTCAATATAGTTTTGACTATAGTGACTTTTCTTGCATATGTTTTACCTTTTTTAGCACCAAAATTATTTCCGCTTTTATCCGTATTAACACTTGTTTTACCATTATTTTTGATTTTGAATGCGTTGTTTTTTATCTATTGGTTACTACAATTGAAAAAACAAATCATCTTATCTGGTTTAGTGCTTTTGGCAGGAATAACTTTTATCAATAAATTCTACAAATTTTCATCTCTTGATGTTGAAAAAACCGAAAACGACTTTGTTGTGATGAGTTATAATGTTCGTTTGCTTAATCTTTTCAAATGGATTGATAGTGATAGCGTTCCGTATCGAATTTTGGAATTTATCAACGAGAAAAATCCTGATATTTTGTGTATTCAAGAATATTCAGAAACGGCTGGAATTGATTTGAAAGTCTATCCGCATAAATACGTATATGTGCAAGGCGATAAAATTAAAACTAGTCAAGCAATTTTTTCAAAATTCCCGATAATAAATGAAGGAAACATTGTGTTTCCAAATTCGAATAATAATGCCATTTTTGCTGATATTAAAAAAGGAAAAGACATTATTCGCGTTTATAATATTCATTTACAATCCATCAAAATTTCTCCAGATGTTAATGAGTTATCTGAAAACATTGATGGTATCAATCAAGAAAAATCACAAATGGTTTTGAAGCGAATTAGTGCTGCTTTTACCAAACAACAGCAACAAGCAGAAATTATAAAAAATCACAAAAGTGAGTGTGAATATCCAATCATTATTTGTGGTGATATGAATAATAGTGCTTTTTCTTATGTTTATAGAAGTATCAAAGGAAACTTGCACGACACATTTGAAGAAGCTGGAAAAGGATTTGGAAAAACCTATAATTTCAAATATTATCCAGCACGAATTGACTATATTTTTGCCGATTCAAACATAAAGGTAAAAAGTTTTGAAAGCTTCCCAGAATTTCAAAATTCAGATCATTTTCCAATTATGACTAGGCTTTCGATTGAGTAAACTACAACACCTGTTTTTTCAAATAATCTAAAGCGTATCGTCCTTCATTGAAAAGCAAATCTAGAATACTTAAGTTATTTAAAAAGCCGTGTTTATCGCCAAAAACTTGTGTGTAACTTTCAAAAGTAGCAGTGTCTTTTTTTCCGTTAGCTAATATTCGCAAGTCTTTAAAATCCGTTACTTCGTGGAAATATTCAGTGGTTTTACTGTATTCCAATTTCATTTTGAGACATTTGGCAACCATTTCCATCGATTCCAAATTCAAATCCATTAGGAAAGTGTGCTTCTTTGTGAAAATTGGATAGATTTCGTCTTCAAAATACTCAAAAAAAGGAGATGTTCTGTAAGCCGCTTCTAATGATTTGAAGTGTTGTTTTTGCCAATCAAAAGCTGTTTCAAGTTTTACATCTTTTGTTCGTTGATGTGCTTCTTTGGAGTGTTTTATGGGAATATTTAACAACTGAATTCCGTTTGGACTATAAATGTACATTCGGTTACGATTGGTTTGTTTCTGAAAGTTGTCTTCCATTTCAAACGTAATACTATCAGCTTGTGACATAGCAACAAAATGACTAATAGACGGGAAATAAGTTGGATGTATTAATAAATTATTCATTATTTCTGTTTAGAAGTTTATGAGTTTAAAAGTTTAGAAGTTATTATGCTAAACCTTTAAACTCTTAAACTATTCTACATTTTTTGCTTTTCTTTTTTTCCAAAAATATTCACCCACAAAATATAAAGCCAATAAACCTAAGAAATATTTGAAATACGAGTTAGGTTGACCATCGCCACTTACAAAAGTAAACATACGTTCCCAACGAATTTTGTTTAATCCTTTTCCGTTAGTATCCCAACTCATCCAAATGAAAACTGGTTTTCCAACTACGTGATCTTCTGGCGTATATCCAAAATAACGAGCATCTAATGAATTATGACGGTTGTCTCCCATCATCCAATAATAGTTTTGTTTAAAAGTATAACTCGTCGCTTTTTTATCATTTATATAAATAGCATCACCAACAACTTTCAAAGTGTTTCCTTCATATTCAGTGATAATGATTTTATACATTGGAAGCGTTTGCTTGTTCAACGCAACTGTTTTTCCTGCTTGTGGAATATATATTGGTCCGTAATTATCACCGCTCCAATTGTTAGTAACAGAAGGTTTTCCGTCTTTAAAATCAGGAAAAACACCATCTTCTGGACCTTTGTGAATAACTCTTG
Source organism: Flavobacterium sp. (assembly GCF_027531705.1). Classification (GTDB taxonomy): domain Bacteria; phylum Bacteroidota; class Bacteroidia; order Flavobacteriales; family Flavobacteriaceae; genus Flavobacterium. Next base: position 88,269 of record NZ_JAPZSP010000039.1, read on the forward strand.
TTACCGAAGTAATTCCAGGAACGTCTTTTAATCTTTTAGCACTTTCAAAAGTTAAAGCAGCAATAAAAATTGTATCTCTAGTTTCTGCATTTTTGAAGCCCGCACCATCGGTAGAATTCAAATCTTTCAAAAGATATTCAAAATCGATTGGCGTTTTTCCGTCGTAACCAACTTCATAAGAATACTGCGGTTTTGCTCTTTCTGGCAAAATCAATTCTTTTCCATTTATAAAAACAATTCCGTCTTTAATTTGCAAACTATCACCCGGAATTCCGACACAACGTTTTACGTAATTTGTCTTTTTATCTCTTGGTTTGTCAATTCTAACTGCCGATGGATGATACATGTGGTCTAAGGTATCTCTCGGCCAATTGAAAACTACAATATCATTATTTTTAATTTTTTCAAATCCTGGAAATCTAAAATAAGGTAATTGTGGAAAACTAGTATAGGACAATCTTCCTGCAAGCGGAATTGAATCATGAACCATTGGCAAAGCAACAGTTGTCATTGGCGTTCTTGGTCCATAGTTTACCTTACTAACAAAAAGAAAGTCACCTATTAACAATGATTTTTCTAACGAAGAAGATGGAATTGTAAAAGGTTGCATCACATAAGTATGCACCAAAGTTGCAACAACAATTGCGAATAATAACGAACTTACTGTATCTGCTGTTTTGTTTGTTGGTGTTAAACTTCTATCAGAAATATAGTTTAACGGTTGTGTATAATTGACATAATAAATATAAAAACCAAAAGTTACAACTGCCAGAAAAGTATCTAAAGTTGAGTTTTTACCAAAACTTCTCAAGGTTTCAACCCAAACAACTGGAAACATAATCAAGTTGATGACAGGAACAAAGAGCAAAAATGTCCACCAAGTTGGTCGGTTGATGATTTTCATCAAAACTATTGCATTATAAATTGGAATTGCGGCTTCCCAACGTTTTCTTCCAGCAGCTTCATAAATTTTCCAAGTTCCAACAAAATGAATTACTTGAACAATTAAAAACAATACAAACCATTGATATAGTGTCATGTTACTTTTAGATTTTAGATATTAAATATATAATTTATATATGTATAATTTTTTTGAAAATGTTACACTATTTGCAACACATCTTTCATTGTAAATATTCCTTGTTTGTTCACAATCCACTCAGCGGCTATAATTGCTCCGAAAGCAAAACCTTCGCGATTGTGGGCTGTGTGTTTAATTTCAATAGTGTCAACATCAGAATTATAAAAAACAGAATGCGTTCCTGGCACATTTTCTATTCTTTTGGCATCGATATATAATTGATTTTCCTCTCTATTTTTGTCTAATGTCCAGCTTGTGTAATCAGAATTTTCGATTATTCCTTTTGCTAATGAAATAGCTGTTCCACTTGGAGCATCGAGTTTTTGAGTGTGATGAATTTCTTCTAATTCAACTTTATATTGATTGAACTTTGACATCATTTTGGCCAAATTTTCATTCAATTGAAAAAACAAATTTACGCCTAAACTGAAATTGGAACCATATAAAAATGCCCCATTTTTTTCTTGACAAAGCGAAACTATTTTTGGATATTCTTCCAACCAACCTGTAGTTCCAGAAATAACTGGAATTCCGCTAGTTAAACATTCTGAAATATTGTCAACAGCAACACTTGGCAAACTAAAATCTATGGCAACATCGGCGCTTTTTAATCCGTCAAAAGTAGTGGTGCTAGTTTTTTTCAAAACAACTTTATGCCCTCGTTCTAATAGGATTCTTTCGATAATTTTTCCCATTTTTCCGTAACCTAAAAGTGCTACTTTCATTAGAATCGATAATTTAGTGTTAAACCAATATTTTGTTGTGAAGTAAAATCAGATGGGTAAATTTCGGGACGAAGTGACAAATTATCATCAACATTAAATTGCTTTAAATGCGCATCAACATTAGCATCCACAATATTTAAAGCATACAAAGCTACTGTTACTAAAAGCGAAATATCACGGTTTCTTTGATATGATTTTTGAGCATTTATCAAAGTTGCATCCGAATATTTATCGTATTTGGCATCAGGAATATTTGCAATTCTTCTTTTGTAAACATCTCTAAATTCGTGGTATTTACTGTTATTCCATGCGTAAATTCCAATACCGCTTCCGATTGCTCCATAAACAATTGGAATTTTCCAATACTTTTTGTTGTAAGCTTGCCCTAATCCTGGCAAAACAGCCGAATAAAAAGCGGCTCTAGCTGGCGCCAATGGGTCGATTTGTGATTTTTTTGAACTAATAGTATCTTTTATTTTCAGTTCTGTTTCTTGGGCAAAACCAATCGCATTTCCCAAAAAGAAAACGACTAAAAGTATATGTAAAAATCTAATCACTAACCTTTTATAAGTTTAATAATTCTATTAAAATCTTCTTCTGAATGAAATGGGATGGTGATTTTTCCTTTTCCATTTCCAGCTATTTTTACATCAACTTTTGCTCCAAAATAAGTTGCAATTGCTTTTTGTTCATCAGTAGAAACTTCAAATGTAGAAGATTTAGCAGTTTTTTCTGCTTTTGGTTTTAGACTATCTTGGTAATTTTTAACCAATGTTTCTGTTTCACGAACAGATAGATTTTGGCTAACAATTTTTTGATAAATATCTGCTTGAGCATCATGATCTTCAATTGTGATTATAGCACGACCGTGACCCATACTTATAAAACCATCACGAATTCCAGTTTGAATAATTGGATCTAATTTCAATAATCTCAAATAGTTAGCAATTGTAGAACGCTTCTTACCTACTCGTTCACTCATTTGCTCTTGTGTCAATTGAATTTCGTCCATCAAACGTTGGTAAGATAAAGCAATTTCAATTGGGTCTAAATCGTGACGTTGAATATTTTCAACCAAAGCCATTACTAATGATTCGTTGTCATTAGCAATACGAATATAAGCAGGAACTACTTGTAAACCAGCTATTTTAGAAGCACGCAAACGACGTTCTCCCGAAATTAATTGGTATTTATTAAAATCTAACTTTCTAACAGTAATGGGTTGAATTACACCCAATTCTCTAATAGAAATTGCTAATTCTTTTAAAGATTCTTCATTGAAATTACTACGAGGTTGAAACGGATTTATTTCAATTGCATCAATTTCAAGCTCGATTATATTTCCAACAACTTTATCTGCATTTTTGTCGTCAACAGATTTTATATCATTTTCTGGATCTTTCAAAAGTGCCGATAAACCTCTACCTAATGCTTGTTTTTTTACTGCTTGTGCCATAAATCACTAACTGTTTTTCTTGATAATTTCTTGTGCTAAATTCAAATAATTGGTAGCACCTTTACTTGTTGCGTCAAAATTGATGATGCTTTCGCCAAAACTTGGTGCTTCACTCAATTTTACATTACGTTGAATAATTGTTTCAAAAACCATGTCGTTGAAATGTTTTTGAACTTCTTCAACCACTTGATTAGACAAACGTAAACGTGAATCGAACATGGTTAATAACAGACCTTCGATGTCTAAACTTGGATTGTGTATTTTTTGAACACTTTTGATGGTGTTTAATAATTTTCCTAAACCTTCTAAAGCAAAATATTCACATTGAATTGGAATTACAACTGAATCAGCTGCTGTCAATGCATTCAAGGTTAGCAAACCTAATGATGGTGCGCAATCAATTAGAATATAATCATAATCGTCTTTGATACTTTCTAAAGCTTGCTTCAACATATACTCGCGATTTTCCTTGTCAACCAATTCGATTTCGATGGCAACAAGATCAATATGAGCTGGAATCACATCAACATTTGGTGAAGTTGACGAAATAATTGCTTCTTTTGGAGTATTGCTGTGTTCTAGAATTTGATATGTTCCAATTTCAACACTTTCCACATCTATTCCAAGCCCTGAACTTGCATTAGCCTGTGGATCGGCATCGATTAGTAATACTTTTTTTTCTAAAACTCCTAATGAAGCTGCGAGATTGATAGACGTTGTTGTTTTACCAACACCGCCTTTTTGATTAGCAATTGCTATGATTTTACCCATTTACTTTATAAAAATTTTGAGTGGTAAAAATACAACTATTTATGGGTTTTGAAAATGTATTTTGTTAACAATCTTGTAATTTTTAGTTTTCAGTTGTCAGTTATCAGTTAACAACGATTGAGAATTAGTTAAAAGCAATGAGTTACAAAAAAAGTCAGATAGAAAAATTCCATCTGACTTGCAAAATATTAAGTAAAAATACTAACTGTATAAAAAATGAGATTCCTCCTGAATAACAAAATAAAGGATTATTTACTTCCTTTATTTTTAATCATAGCCTCAAGCATATCCCACATTTCTTGTGGAATTTTTTCTAAAATATTGAATTGACCTGCGCCTTGTAACCATTCACCACCATCGATTGTTACTACTTCGCCGTTTATATAAGCAGAAAAATCTGAAACTAAATATGCTGCTAAATTGGCTAACTCTTGATGGTCACCTACTCTTCTTAGAGGCACTTTTTTGGACATATCGAATTTTTCGGCTAAATCGCCAGGTAATAATCTATCCCAAGCACCTTTGGTTGGAAATGGTCCTGGAGCAATGGCATTCATTCTGATTCCGTATTTTGCCCATTCTACAGCTAAACTTCTTGTCATGGCTAAAACACCAGCTTTAGCGGTCGCACTTGGCACAACATAACCCGAACCTGTCCATGCATAAGTTGTAACAATATTCAGCACATTACAATTGGTTTGTTTGGTTTCTATCCAATGTTTTCCGAAGGCTAATGTACAGTTTTTACTTCCTTTTAGAACAATATCGATAATAGTATCAAATGCATTTGCTGAAAGTCTTTCGGTTGGTGAAATGAAATTTCCAGCTGCATTGTTTAGTAAAACATCTACTTTTCCGAAATTTTTCAAAACCTCAGCAAGCATTGCTTCTACTTGATCATAATGACGAACATCGCATTGAATTGGTAAACATTTTCCGTTAGTTTGCGCTTCTAATTCGGATGCAGTTGTTTTTAATTTTTCTAAATCGCGTGAAGTTATGGCAACTTTCGCGCCTAATTCAAGGAAATATTTGGTCATTGCTTTTCCTAATCCGCTACCGCCACCAGTAACTACTATTACTTTGTCTGCCAAAGCATTATCACGAAGCATTTTTGCTGAAAAATCCATATTTTATAGTTTTGATTGGGTAAATATAGTAAAATAATTTAGTATGCGTGCATATAAATAAAAACTGGTTTGAAATTTAACATTTCAAACCAGTTTCAGCAATTTAATTAACAAACTATTCTTTTATAAACTTCCCAACAAAATTTTCAGATTTTACTAGATACATTCCAGAAGAAAGTTGACTAACATCAATTTTTGCATCATTATCAGTTAAATTCAATGAAGCTTTTTGCACAATTTTGCCTTCAGCATTTACAATATTGAAATCATACTTTCCATTCGCAACTTTGCTTCCTTTTTGGATATTAATTTCATTATGGGCAACCGTTGGATAAATTAAAAACTGAAAAGCTTGATTCATAACAGTTCCCAAAGTCATATTATTTATAAAAACATCATCAACAATTAGCGTGCTTCCTAAAGTTGGTGTAGAACCTTCTTTTGCCATTGAAAAAGAAAGACTCATGAAAGTAGGTGTATTTGTAGAAGTCAAATTTACTGGTGCGTACACATAATCAAAACCAGAACTAACACCTGAAATGGGAACAGATACTTTCCCGACAGAATTTAGTTCACTATCAAAAAGTTCAAGAGTAGCTTCGGCAATATCGTTCCCTAATGGCAAAAATTTATAATAAAACCCTAAGTTATAACCATAATAAGAATTGAAAAGGCTAGCGTTAAAAGGAACAAAACTAGTATTAATATCGTAGTTTCCACCAGGAGGAAAGTTTTGAGTTACATCTTCAAAAAGAACAGCTCCACCTACAATCATTTCGTTTTGAGTAACATTAAAAGCATTAGCCATTTCCATAGCATATTGACCAGAATGGCAGTTGCCAAAATTAGAGTAACACAAACTAGGAACATAACCACTATATTGAATTTCATCAGATGTTGTTTGTCCAGTTCCGGTATCAATTCCAACATTATATGAAAAATTTTTTCCCCAATTGCTTACTAAAAAATTATCTTTCAAATTTTCAAAACTTCCATTTATGACTTGCGCATTCATATTTGTAACAGAAACAAATACTAAAAACATTTTCAGAGTTAAAGTAATTTTTTTCATAATTATTGGATTTAAGATTTCTATATTCGTTTTTTAATTATTGACAATTCAAAAGTAAACATATAATTTTAAAAAGCTATTTTTAATAGGTTGACAAAAGGTAAACATCATGCAAAAACTTGTAAATCAAAGAATTTAAATTGAAAGTATGAATTCAGTCAAATTATCTTCGGTTGACAAATCTAATTTTTTTCGCAATCGATGACGAGCTGTTTTGACACTATCGGGCGAAATATTCAAAATAGAAGCCATTTCTTTTATTGAAAGATTCAATTTTATCAAAGCACATATTTTCAAATCGTTTGAACTTATTTTGGGATAATTCTGTTTCAATTTGGTGTAAAAATTTTTGTTTATACTTTCAAAATATTTATCAAAATCGTTCCAATTGCTATCTTGCGCAAAATGACTATTTACGATACGTGACAATTGTTCACCTGAAGTTGCTTCTTTTTTCCGAGTAATTTCCTTTATTTCTTCAAGCAATTCGTTTTTTTGCAACATTTGCAATGTGATGGCACTTAATTGGCTTTCTTTATGTTCAAGATCATTTTGAAATTGAATTTCTTTTAACCTTTTTTGTTCTTCGAGCGCAATAAATAATTCTTCTTTGGTTTTCAATAATTGTTTGTCGCGTTTATTAATTCTTTTTAGAAAAAAATAAAGAAAGGAAAACACAACCAACAAAAGCAAAACCAACATAATCAGTAAAATATTCGTCAATCGTGAAACTTCTTTTTCTTTTGAAATCAATTCTAATTTTCGATCTTTTTCGGACACTTCAAATTGAACTTCGAGGTTTTTGACAATTTGCTCTCTTTCTAATGAATAATAATTGTCTTTAATTTTTAAAATCTCACTTTGTAACTGACTAATTTGCTTAAAATCATTTTGTTTTTTTGCCAAAACTATCAATGCTTCAAGTGATTTAATCTCGAAAGTTTTATCTGTTAGCGATTTTGAAATTATTTTAGCTTGATTGAATAATTTTTCTGCTTCGGAAGAATTGTTTTCAAAATCTATAAACCAATTACCTTTTGCTATTGAAGATAAAACTTGCGCTTGTTTATTTTCGGTTTTTTGAGCAATTAAAGATGCTTTTTGATAGAATTCAAAACTAGTTTCTTTGTTACCTTTTCTTTTTTCAATGTTCCCTTTTTTGATGTAAATTGTTGGCAAATAGGCATTATTTTTATTCTTTTCAAATTCAATCAAAGCTTTATTAAAAAAATAATCAGACGAATCTATCTTTTTTTGAATCTCATATAGTGCACCTAAGCTGTTATAGGCCAAGCCTAATGTTCCAGTCACATCTTTTGAGCCTTCAAAATTTGTAATAACTTCTCTACTCAAGCGAATCGCTTCAGAATACTTTTTTTGGCGGCTATAAATGGTACTTATTAATTGCAAACATCTACTACGCCCATTTTTGGCGATTTCAGGAAAAGTCGGTTCCAGTTTTTTATATTCACTTAATGATTGGGTTACATAACGCAAACCATTTTCGGAACTTGAACCATAAGAACAAATTCCTAAATATAAAAGTGCCTCCGCTTTGTCTTCGGTATTTTTATCTTTTTGAGCTTTTTCGAAAGCTTGCCAGAAACAGTTGAAAGCTTCATTTTCATCATCTCTAACCAAAGCAGCCCAACCTTTTTGCAACAAAGGGTTATCTGATGGCGAAGCCAAACTAACTTCTGCTAACAGTAAAAAAAGGAAAATGAAAATGTTTCTTAAAAAATTCATATTTCAAAAATAGAACTTTTTATTGGTAAACCTCAAAAATTAAAGGTGTACAAATGGTAAACAGTTTTGGCTGAGGAGATTTTATTCGCAAGCAGGCAAAGAATTTATCCATTGTTCTACCAACTGAATTCCTTCTTGATGAACAATAGTTCTTCCTAAACGCGGCATTCTATTAAAAGATAAATCGGTATTCATGCTAAAATAAATATAAGATCCTGTAATGTTACCAGGATTTACCAACTTTCCACGTGGAAAACCAGGAATTGCAGTTAATGCTGAAACACAGACCCCCATTTTGGTAGGATTTACAGTTTCATTAAATGATAATCTCAATTGAGTTACATAGGCAGCATTACCACCATCTTGATGACAATGAGCACAATTAATATCAAAATAGGAACGAACTCTCAAATCTAAACTTTTGGAAGTATCATCATAATTGACAACGGAAACAATAGTAGCTGGTAGATTATTTTCTAAATAACCAAAGTCAATTAATTTTTGCAATTGATTTTTGGTTCCATTAACATAACTGAAATCACTATTCAAACTTTGAGGCTTTATGCCTATTGGAATTACAACTTGATTATTTGAATGACACGTTAAACATTGATTTGGCGCAGGAATTTGATAATCAATATTTTGAATGATGTTGTTACTATCTTTCCAAGAAATTGGAATAGTGCTTCCGGCATTTTGAAGAGTAGCTTCTGTTTGTTCATCATTCCATACATATTCAGCAAAAATCCAACCTGTAGATTTACGAATCATAACTCGTGTTTCAATTATTTTGGTGGAATTGGTTGGTTGAACATTATTGTAGTAAAAAGTTTTAATCAAAGCAGCACCAACTGGTAAATTCAAGTTTTCAGAATCACTACTGTAGGTAGCCTTTGTTCCTTCTGGCATCCATAAAAATCTATTTTTCTCAGCATAGTCAGTAAATAATTCACTAGTAGGTTCGTACGGAATTACGCCATAAGATGGCTTTTGGTCTTTAATACTTCCTTGAAAAAACTTATAATCTGATAATTTAGGATACGGAACGTTTTCAAGATTAAGTATTACAGGAGTTTTTTCTACTGAAACATATTCCGTTTCTTCTGAATCACCACAAGAAAAGAGTGTTATTAATAGAATGAAGTTGAAAATTAGAGCTAAACTTTTATTTTTCACTTTGAAAATTACATTTAAAAAACAAATATATTAAAAAACTTCATTCCAAATATTTTAAAATCATCCTATTACTAAATCTTATTAGACTACCTTGCAATACTTGTCTAATCAAGTTATTAAAATGGAAAATAATTTTGAGGACTTGATAGCCAGTTTTATTGCGAATAAAGTTGGTGTTTCGGAGAATTTTTTAAGCGAAACTTTGTGTGATAATTTAAAGGCAAATTTAATAGCTTTAGATAGTGAAAGTAGCATGAAAACCGCAGGTGTCGGTAATGATGGACACATGCTTTATGATAATTTAATACGAAATGACAAGATTTATTGGCTCGACAAAAAGCACAACAATTCTTTTGAAAATGAATTTTTTGAAAAAATTGAAGAATTTATTTCTTACCTCAACCAAAGTTGCTATACCAATATAAAGAGTTATGAATTTCACTATTCTTTATACGAAAAAGGAAGTTTTTACCGGAAACATTTAGATCAATTTCAGGATGATGCCAAGCGACAATATTCAATGATAAGTTATTTGAATGCTGATTGGCAAAAAAAAGATGGTGGTGAATTGCTTATTTATGAAGACAAAAATAATCATACCATAAATCCTACGCAAGGCAAAACGGTCTTTTTTAAAAGTGACGAATTACTTCATGAAGTTTTGACAACAAATGAAAAAAGAATGAGCATTACTGGTTGGCTAAAACGCGGATAATCATTTATTCATCGTCTTCCATTTCGAAAAATAATGGTTCAATCATTATGTTGTTAGCCAAAGATTCAACGCGTTCGGTTATGGTGTTGCAAAAGAAAATTCGTTGGGTTTTTTCAATACTTTGTGACAAACGCAGAATTACAGCATCCATTCTTAATCGCATTAAAATTTCTGTGTCATCGACTACAAACATTTTAATAGTGTTAATATTAAATCCGGCAGAAGAGAAAAGTGTATTGACACGAGCTGGTGTTCCGATAAGAACATCTAATCCCATTGAAATAACATTTTTGTCGTAATCAATGTCGCCCTTGTCATGAACACCTAGAATACTCAAGTCGGTATAAGTTCCCAGTTTCAAAAAAAGTTCTTCCATTTCGAGGACTCTTTCTTTGTTTTCAACAATGATTAAAGCACGAGTACTTTCACCTTGCGTTTTTTCTAATCGTTGAATGACATTAAGCACAATCGTAGTCGATTTTCCTGTTTTTTCACCCGATTGAATAACGGCATCCGCACCACTTTTGATAGTAGAAAACGTTTCTTGTTGCATTTCGTTAGCTTCCGTTAATCCGTTTTCGATTAGTGCTTTTTGAAGGTTTGGGTTTATTTTTTTTAATTGCATTTTGTTAGTTGTCGGTTGTCGGTTGTCGGTTGTCGGTTTTCAGTTCTTTTTAATTAGACTAATAAGTGACTTCAGACAACATTTTATTTACTTGCGAATAGTTTTACGTCTGTTTCTGATATTTCGTTACCACCCAGAATTATTAGTCGTTCGACAACGTTTCTTAGTTCGCGGATATTTCCTGTCCAGTCGTATTCTTGTAATAATTTGATAGCATCTTTTGAAAACACCTTTGTTGCATTTCCTTGCTCTTCAGCTATTTTTATGGCAAAATGTTCTAATAATAATGGAATATCTTCTCTACGATCATTTAGCGATGGAACTTTTATAAGAATTACTGCCAAACGATGGTACAAATCTTCTCTGAATCGTCCTTCTTCAATTTCTTTTTTAAGATCTTTGTTGGTTGCAGCTACAACTCTAACATTTACTTTGATATCCTTGTCGGCACCAACACGTTGAATCAGACTTTCTTGCAAAGCACGTAATACTTTGGCTTGTGCTGCCAAACTCATATCGCCTATTTCATCTAAGAAAATAGTTCCGCCATCGGCTGCTTCGAACTTTCCTGCACGGTCTTTTACGGCTGATGTAAATGCACCTTTTATATGTCCGAATAATTCGCTTTCTATCAATTCAGATGGAATTGCGGCACAGTTTACTTCAATAATTGGAAAGTTGGCTCGCTCGCTTTTTTCGTGCAATTGATGCGCAACAAGTTCTTTTCCTGTTCCGTTTGGTCCAGTAATTAATACTCTTGCATCGGTTTGCGCCACTTTTTCGATTATGGCTTTTATGTGATTGATAGGTTCTGAATTGCCTATCATTTCGTAGTTTTTGCTAACTTTTTTCTTTAGAATTTTGTTTTCAACTACGAGTTGTTTTTTGTCTAAAGCGTTGCGAACGGTGTTTAATAGTCGATTTAAATCGGGTGGTTTTGAAATATAATCGAATGCACCTAGACGCATAGTATTGATAGCGGTTTCCATATCGCCGTGACCAGAAATCATTACGATTGGAATTTCGGGTTTTATTTTTTTTACGGCTTCTAGAAGTTCTTCGCCATCCATTTTGGGCATTTTGATGTCGCAAAGCACCAAATCGTAATCGGTGTTTTTTATTTTTTCGAAACCTTGTGCTCCGTCTTCGGCTTCTTCAACTTGATAGGTATCGCTTTCTTCGGAAAGTATTTTGGTTAATACTCTACGAATGGCAGCTTCGTCTTCTATGATTAGTATTTTTGACATGCTTTTTTATTTAACCGCAAAGTTCGCAAAGTTTTTCGCAAAGTTCGCAAAAATTCAAAATTGTTTTATTAATAGCCCTGATTGGAATAAATATCCTTTTTCTTTTTTTATTTAAAAAAGAAAAAGATATTGTGGAAAGCAGGAATTGCCATCACTGATAAAGCCCGAGCCATTCGCTCCTAATATTTAAGCCATTTGTATAATTCTTTCCAGGTTGGTTTTTTGCCGTACATTAGGATTCCGACGCGGTAGATTTTGGATGCAAACCATACAACTCCGAGAAATGTTCCGAAAAGTAACGTTACCGAAATGGCGATTTGCCACCAAGGCACACCAAATGGAATTCGCATAAGCATGACGATTGGCGATGTAAGCGGAATCATGGAAAATACGGTTGCTACGGTTCCGTGTGGATCGTTGATTACGGTAAAAAAACCGATGTAGACACCTAGTATCAAAGGCATTATTATAGGTAAAAGAAATTGTTGCGAATCGGTTTCGTTATCGACAGCTGCACCAATTGCCGCGTAAAATGAACTATATAGAAAATAGCCACCGACGAAATAAATAATGAAACCTAAAGCTATTGAAAGTAAAGGAAGATTTAAAATTTCTTTGAGATACATTTGAAAATCGCCACCCATTTCTTTTTGTGCCATTGCCATTGCTTCTTGCGATTGACTTGCAGATGCTGCACCCATTTGAACCCCGAAAACAGATGTCATGATAAACATGGCAGCAACTCCTAGAATTGCCCATATTAGAAATTGCAAAATTCCAGCCATTGAAGTTCCTATGATTTTACCCATCATCAATTGAAAAGGTTTGACAGAAGAAATAATGACTTCGATAATTCTTGACGTTTTTTCTTCGATAACGCTTCTCATTACCATGTTTCCGTAGATAACGATGAACATCATGATAAGGTATCCGAAAGCACCACCAATGGCAATTTTTATTTCATTAAGACCTTTTAGCGCTTCTTCACCTGATGCTTTTGTTAAATTTATGGAAACAGCTGCTTTGGCATTGCTAATTTTTAGAGTATCTAAACCTTGTGCAAGGAAATTCTCGTCTGTTATTTTTTTGGAAATAACATCTTCTAATTTTTCGACAAACATTACACTTGGACTATCATTAGAAACGTATTGAATGCCCTTTTGCAAACTTTCGTTATTGGCTGCTTTTGGTATGATTAACAAACCTTCGTAGCTTTCTTTTACGATACTATCTTTTAAAATCTTGGTATCGACAGAAGATAAATCGAGGTATTTGTATTCTTCATCGCTTTTGAATTGGCTAACAAATTTGCCTGTTTCGTCATGAATGGCAATGGTTTTCATGTCGGCTTTCATTGAACTAAGATACCCGACAAAAGCTCCAATTCCGACAAAGAGTAATGGACTTAAAAATGTCATTACGATGAATGATTTATTGCGAACTTTGGCAATAAATTCTCTTTTTATTATTAGTAGTAGTTTAGACATATTTAGAATTTACTTATGAGCACTTCGACTGCGCTCAGTGTGACAACAAAAAATTACTATTCGGTAACTGTTTTTATAAAAATATCGTTTACACTTGGAATTTTTTCTACAAAATGGGTAACTTGTCCGCGTTGTATTAATGTATTTAAAAGTTCGCTTGAAGTAGCGTTTCCAAGGTTGATTTCGAGCTTTAATTCGTCGTTTAGCGATTTGAAATCGGTTTGTGACAGTGTGAATTTTTGACTCAAATCGTACATCAAACCTTCTACATTATTGGTTAGAATTCCCACTTCAAAACTATTGGTACGAAATTGCTTTTTTACATCAGTCAATTTTCCTTCGATTAGTTTATTTGATTTGTGAATTAGCGCAATATGGTCGCACATTTCTTCTACACTTTCCATTCGGTGTGTTGAGAAAATGATAGAAGTTCCTTGTTTGTTGAGTTCGATGATTTCGTCTTTTATCAAATTGGCATTTACAGGATCGAATCCAGAAAACGGTTCGTCGAGAATAAGCAATTTTGGTTTGTGCAAAACGGTTACAACAAACTGAATTTTTTGTGCCATTCCTTTAGAAAGTTCTTGGATTTTTTTGTTCCACCAACCTTGAATCTCTAGTCTGTCGAACCAATATTTTAGTTGAATTTTGGCATCTTCTTTAGACAATCCTTTTAGTTGAGCCAAGTACAAACATTGCTCACCAACTTTCATTGATTTGTATAAACCACGTTCTTCTGGCATATAACCAATATACTGAACATCATCAGGTTGCAATAGTTTTCCATCAAGTAAAACTTCACCACTATCAGGCATTGTAATTTGGTTGATAATACGAATTAGCGATGTTTTTCCGGCACCATTTGGTCCTAATAATCCGTAAATACTTCCTTGAGGAATAGAAAGCGAAACTTCGTTGAGAGCAGTATAATCTCCGTATTTTTTGACAACTTTGTTTACTTCGAGAATGTTATTCATAAAAATTAAATTTCAATGGCAATGACAATAGCAATTTACAAAAGTTTGGCAATTGAATTTGATTTTTGACATTGACTTTTGTTATTGCAATTGCATTTTGTAAAAGTATAGAATTAGTAGTAAACTTTGTTTATTTGTTACAAAAAAACCCACCCTTATTTGCACAAGGATGGGAAAAAAAATTGCTTATCTGATTACTTATCAATAAAGCATTAATCAAATATAGCTATTTATATGGTTTATGAAAACATATCTTTTACTTTTTCAAAGAAAGATTTATCGCTTTTCTCTGGATTTGGAGTAAAATTGATGTCTCCGAGATTTTTTTCAAAAAATTGTTTTTGTTCTTTACTAAGATTTTTTGGCGTCCAAACGTTTACATGAACTAATAAATCTCCACTTCCGTAACTGTTGATACTTGGGATTCCTTTTCCTTTGAGTCTCAAAATTTTTCCAGATTGAATTCCTTCCTCCAGTTTGATTCTAACTTTACCGTTGATGGCTTCAATATCTTTTGAAACACCTAAAACCGCTTCTGATAAACTTATGTACAAATCGTAATGAAGATTTTCGCCTTCACGTTTAAGAAATTCATGCTCTAATTCTTCGATAGCGACAATTAAATCTCCAGGAATACTGTTGTTTCCTGGTGCATCGTTTCCTTTGTTAGAAACTTTAAGTTGCATACCATCTACAACACCTGCTGGAATTTTTATTGAAACTGTTTCATCTTCTAAAATCATTCCTTGTGAATCGGCATTGGCAGGTTTTTTGTCCATGATTTGACCCGAACCACCACAAGTTGGACATGTTGAGGCAGATTGCATTCTACCCAAAATAGTATTGGTAACACGCATCACTTGCCCTTGACCATTACAAGTGGAACAAGTTTTATAGGTAACACCTTGCGCTTGAACTTTACGTTTAACTTTTACTTTTTTCTCAACACCATTGGCAATTTCTTCTAAAGTCAATTTAACTTTAATACGAAGATTACTCCCTTTTACACGACGTTGACCGCCTCCGCCACCAAATCCGCCACCGCCAAATGCACTGCCAAAAATATCACCAAACTGACTGAAAATATCGTCCATATTCATGCCGCCGTGACCACCACCAAATCCGCCGCCGCCATCAAATGCCTGATGACCATATTGATCGTATTTAGCCTTTTTTTGAGGGTCACTTAGGACTTCATAAGCTTCTGCTGCTTTTTTGAAATTCTCTTCTGCTGCAGCGTCACCCGGATTTTTATCAGGATGAAACTCGATAGCTTTCTTGCGATAGGCTTTCTTTATTTCAGCTTCGGATGCATTTTTGGAAATACCTAATATTTCGTAAAAATCTTTTTTCATTTTATCTTTATATTGTTTTGTAGAGACAAGTCATGAATTGTCTCTACATTCCTACTACTACTTTTGGAAAACGAATTATTTTATCGCCTAATTTGTATCCTTTTTCAAGAACATCTACAATTTTTCCTTTCAAATCATCAGTTGGTGCTGGAATTTGGGTAATTGCTTCCGCAAAATCAGCATTGAATGCATCACCTACTCTAACTTCAATTTGCTCTAAACCTTTAGAAACCAATGTTCCTTTTAATTTTTCATAAATTAGTTCAACACCTTTTAGTAAAAGTTCGTCCTCTGACTTAGAAATTTCAATCATCGCTCTGTCAAAATCGTCCATAACTGGCAACATGGCTTGCAAAACTTCTTGATTGGCAGTTTTAAACAAATCGATACGTTCTTTAGAAGTACGTTTTTTATAATTTTCAAACTCAGCAAAAAGTCGTAAAAATTTATCTTTTTCGGTAGATAATTCTTCTTGCAATTGTTGTTCAAGAGTTAACTCGGTAGCTGCTTCAACCTCATTTACAATGTTTTCTGAAGTTTTTTCTTCAACAATTGGTTCATTTTCTGGATTTTCAGTATTCATTGTATCTTCTTGTTTTTTATTCTTAAAAATATTTTTAATGTTCATAATCGTATGATTTCAAAACTTTAAAATCAAATTATTTGCCATTTTTGAATTTATGTCAAATTGTCACAATTCTGGCTTCAAATCTAAGCTTATATTAAAAATAAAAAAATTAGCAAAATTTTAAGACTATATCGATTTCGAGTTTAGTACATTTGGAATAATAAAGTTCTTTTTAAAAGGTTGGGCTTTATAACTTTTCCAATTATTAATTCGATCCGATACATAAAAAACTCCAGCAAATACTGGAGTTTTTTTTTATTTTAGAATATCATTCAAAGCCTTTTCTGCTGTATCAAATTCAAATTTGAATCCGAGTTGGAGTGCTCTTTTAGGAATTATAGTTTTATTTTGAAAGAGTAATATGTGCATTTCGCCCAAAATCAATTTCATTACAAATTGTGGAATATTGGGTAAAATTAAAGGTTTCTTTAAAATTCTGGCAATCGTCTTGGTCAATTCCTGATTTGAAATTGGGTTTGGAGCTACTGCATTTAGAATACCTTCGGTTTGATTTATAATGGCAAAATAATACAAATTGACCAAATCTTGAATATGAATCCATGATTGAACTTGTTTTCCTGAACCGAAACCCGAACCTACACCAAATTTAATTGGCTTTACCATTTCGGCAAGTGCGCCACCTTTGGCTGAAAAAACAATTCCAGTGCGAAGAACAGTGGTTTTGATTGATAATAATTGGAATTGATTAGCACTTTCCTCCCATTTTACCACCAAATTACTCAAAAAACTATCTTCAATTTCGGGAGAATTTTCATCGTATACTTTCGAAAAACTATCAGGATAAATAGCCGTTCCAGAAGCTGATATAAATTGTTTCACTTGATTTTGGGATTTTTTTACCAATCCGAAAAGCAAATGAGCCGACAATAATCGGCTTTCAATTAATTCTTGTTTATAGTTGTTTGTCCATTTTTTTGATATTGATGCTCCTGCCAAATGTACAATAACATCAACACCTTCAATGCAATTCTCATCGATGGTTCCGTCTTGTGGATTCCAATAAAATCCTTTATAGTTGTTTTTATTTGCAATTTTAGAAATTGAAGTTGTCAAATAATTAACGGAATGATCGTTTTTCAATAGCTTTTCCGTCAATTCTGAGCCGATAAGTCCTGTTGCGCCTGTGATTAAAACTTTCATTTTGTTATTTTTATTCAAATTTACGAAGACAAAATCTGAATATTTCGTTAATTGTTATGGGTTTAACTTTTGTTTAGAAACTATTTAACACGAACTGTCCATTCAAAATCCATTTCGGAAACTTGTTCACCTTTTTGGTTGGTTCCTATTGATTTCATCCATACGGTTTGTCCTTCGCCAGTTGCAATAGTTTTCTGGATAGCTTCTTCTACCAACTTGCCATCGTGGCAAACAAAAGTGATTCTACCTGTTGCTTTTTTGGTATAATTTCCCTTGTTATTGGCAACCAGCATCGAAATATTTCTACCAGAAGCTTTTATTTTGGATAATACTAATGCGCCTGTTGTGAGTTCGGCCGCCATTGCTTGCACTGCAAAATACATCGATTTAAAAGGGTTTTGATTGAACCATCTGTGCTTAACAGAAACTACGCATTGCTCCTCGTCTATTGCTTTAAGTCGTACACCTGACCAAAAAGCAGAAGGTAATTTGAAAAACAAAAAGGTATTATATTTTAAAGTTGAATTACTCATGAAGTATTGATTTTGCTGTAAAAATACACATTTATTTGTTAGTATTCACTTCATAGTAAATGTTAATTTTTTGTTAATATTTACTACTATGCAAAACAAGATACTAGTTTTTAGCCTTATCTTTGTATAAGAAATTAATAGTCTATCTATAGTATTAAATAAAATCATCACTAATCAAAACAAAAAAATAATCATGACATCAAACGAAAAAAACACATCAGCCCTAATCCATTTGAGTACATTATCTCAATATATTATTCCATTTGGAGGTTTTATTTTTCCTATTATAATATGGAGTTCTAAAAAAAATGATTCTGAATTTATCGATGCAAACGGAAAACAAGCATTGAACTTTCAACTAAGTATGTTTTTGTATACTTTACTTTTATTGTTAGTTTCAATTCCAACTTTAATTTACTTAGCTATAAAAAATGTAAGTTTTAGTGCGAATCATTTTGATTCTGGAAATTTTAAAATTGAAGATTTAAGTAATGAAAATTTCACAACTTTTATAATTATTGCAGCTATCGCTTTTGGCTTATTTATATTTTCAAAAATAAGCGAATTCATTTTGGTGATTATTGCAGGTGTAAAAGCATCGAATGGCGAATCGTATAAATATCCTTTGACTATTAATTTCTTTAAATAATTTCAATCATCAATTTAATCATCAATCAAAAAACGAATGTTAATCACAAAAAATTAAAAAACACATTATGAACATCGAAAACACAAAAGCGCAAATGCGAAAAGGAGTTTTGGAGTTCTGCATCTTATCTGTATTAAAAGAAAAAGAAGCCTATACCTCTGAAATTTTAGATACCTTGAAAAACGCAAAATTGCTTGTAGTTGAGGGAACAGTTTATCCGCTACTAACAAGACTAAAAAATGACGGCTTACTCAACTATCGTTGGGAAGAATCAACATCGGGACCACCAAGAAAATATTATGGACTAACCGAATTAGGAAAAACTTTTTTAAATGAATTAAATGGTACATGGACAGAATTGTCGGATGCCGTAAACATTATAACCATTCAAAACTAACAATCATGAACAAAACAGTAAATATTAATATAGGTGGATTATTTTTCAATGTAGATGAAAATGCATTCCAAAAGTTATCTAGATATTTAGATGCTATAAAACGTTCGCTATCTAACTCTTCTGGGCAAGACGAAATCATGAAAGATATCGAAATGCGAATTGCAGAATTGTTAGAAGAAAAACAAAAATCTGATAAACATGTTGTTAGCTTAAAAGACGTTGACGAAGTAGTTTTAGTAATGGGACAACCAGAAGATTACCGAATAGACGACGAAGGTGAAGAACCAAGAAAAACAACTTATACTTCTTCAACATCAAGAACTTCAAAAAAATTATATCGTGATAAAGAAAAAGGGATGATTGGTGGAGTTTGTACAGGATTAGGTCACTACTTTGGTGTAGACGCTGTTTGGATTAAAATTTTGTTCTTAGTATTTGTTTTCGCAGGTTTCGGAACTGGAATTTTGGCTTACTTTATCCTTTGGGTTGTTACGCCAGAAGCTATCACAACTAGCGAAAAACTAGAAATGACGGGAGAACCAGTAACCATTTCGAATATAGAGAAAAAAGTGAGAGAAGAATTTGATAGTGTTTCAGAAAAATTCAAAAACGTAGATCAAAAAGTACGTGAAGAATACGAAAACATGTCTGAGAAATTCAAAAACGCTAATCCTGATTTGGCCAACAAATTTACATCGGGTGCCAATAGAGTTGGTAAAAATTTTGGTGATGTTTTAGTTACTATTTTCGGAGCTTTCGCTAAAGTTTTGGGTGCTATAATTGTAATGTTTGCCTCTTTTTCATTGTTAGCTTTTTGTATTGCTTGTATTGTTTTAATGTTTTCTGCTAATATGCCTGAAAATTATATTCTAAATCATGTAACAACACCAATTGGCTTAGAAACACCGCTTTGGATTCAAGGAATTTTATACTTGTTGGTTTTTGGTATTCCATTATTCTTTTTACTTATTTTAGGTTTAAAATTATTGATAACCAACTTAAAATCAATAGGAAATATTGCTAAATACAGTTTGCTTGCTATTTGGATTATTGCATTAGGAATCTTAATTTCATTAGGAATTAACGAAGCAACACAATTAGCATTCGAAGGAAAATCGGTTGAAAAACAAACCATTACTATGTCGCCACAAGACACACTTTATGTAAAATTCAAAAGCAATGATTTTTATTCAAAAGATGTTGATGATCGCGAAGATTTCAGATTGACACAAGACGAAAAAGGAAACGAAGTAGTGTATTCAACTAATATTTCAATCGAGTTTTTACCAACAGATGAAAAGCTTCCTTATTTGCAAATTGAAAAACTAGCAAAAGGCAAAACCGCTTCTGAAGCAAAAGAAAGAGCAGAAAAAATCAATTATGGTTTCAAAATTGAAGGAAATAAATTAATTTTAGACAATTATCTTTTACACAATGTAAAAAACAGATTTAGAGCGCAACAAGTTGTATTATTTGTTTATGTACCAAAAGGAACTATTATCAAACCAGACTACAGCGTTCAAGAATATGACGAATCAGATAATGAATTTTTCAACTTGCATTACAGTTCAGACGACTACATTTATAAAGTAGGTGACAAACAAATAAAATGTCTAAACTGCCCAGCTGATGAAAATGAATACAATGATGTAGATTCAGAAATAATGACAGAAGACATCAATGTTACCAACGAAAATGATTCTATAAAAGAGATTTCATTGAAAATAAACGGCAAAGAAGTTATTCAAACCAAAAAAGGTAAACCTGGTTTAGAAATCAATGAAAATGGTATAATCGTTAAAACCAACTAATTATGATAAAGTTACTATTATTTGCAGCAAAAGTCATTACGGCAGCCCTACTAGCGCTATTGTTCAATTCATGTACCTACAAAATTGACTTAGGAGACGGAATCGACGGAAACGGAAACGTACAAACCGAAACTCGAACCATTACAGAAAACTTTACAAAAGTTGATGTTTCACGCGGAATTGACGTTGTGCTAGAACAAGCAGATGCCGTAAAAATTGAAGTAGAAGCCGATGAAAACTTACTAAAACACATTACTACCAAAGTTGAAAATGGCGTTCTAAAAGTTACATCTGACGAGAATATTGACAATGCCGAAATGATGACTGTTCGCATTTCAATGCCAACTATCACTGGAATTGAAACCACAAGTGGCGCGTCAATAACGGGAAAAAACACACTAAAAGGAACCAATTTAAAAGTAAAAACTAGTAGCGGAAGCGAAATTCAAGCCAGTGTAGAGTTTGAAGAAATCAGTTGCGAATCAACCAGCGGAAGTAACATTGACATTGCTGGAAAAGCTCTAAAACTAGAAACAGCTTCGTCTAGCGGAAGCGAAATCAACGCCGAAAGCTTGCTTGCCAACGAAGTTTTTGCCCAATCAACCAGCGGAAGTTCAACACAAGTTCATCCGTTAGTAAAAATTTCAGGAAAAGCCTCTAGCGGAAGCTCTATCGATTATGATGGAAACCCTAAAACCGTCGAAAAAGAAGAAACCTCAGGCGGAAGCGTTTCATCCAATCATTAAAATTAAAGCTATGGTGTAAATAATATATTTGCTTTCAATTTATTTTGCCACAGATTTAAAGGATTTCAAAGATTTTCTTCATTATATAGATAAAAATCTGTGCTAATCAGTGTAATCAGTGGCTTAAAAAAAGCATACGCTTATTAGACTAAAGCCAAATTAAACCATTTTTTTTAACCGCAAATTCTATTAGTTGAGAGTTTGCGGTTTTTTTAATGAATAAACTTAGATTTCAAATCCGCCAAAAGATATTTTACTAACAATCTATGTGAAAATAAAATACCTCTGAAATCTTCAAATCTATTGTTTTTCTTATGTATCTATGTGGTTAAAAAAAATTAGGAGCCAATCACTCGGGCATTTTCGATAATGGTAGTTCCCGCTTTTCGCTCTACTTCGTGCCACTGCAATCGGGGCTAGATTCAATCTGTATTGATGCGAAATCATTTTTACAAAATAACTATCTTTGCCAAATGGAAGACAATCTAAAAAGGCTAAACAAGTTCATAGGTGAAACAGGATTCTGTTCCCGACGAGAAGCCGACAAACTTATCGAAGAAGGCAGAGTAACCATAAACGGCGTTGTTCCAGAAATGGGCACCAAAGTTTCTATGCACGACGAAGTGCGAATAGACGGAAAACTCATTAGAGAAAAAACCGAAAAATCTATCTACTTAGCTTTCAACAAACCACCCGGAATAGAATGTACTACCAACCTAGAAGTACGCAATAACATTATTGATTACATCAATTATCCAACCCGAATTTTCCCAATCGGACGACTTGATAAAGCCAGCGAAGGATTGATTTTTCTAACCAACGACGGCGATATTGTCAACAAAATTTTGCGTGCACGAAACAACCACGAAAAAGAATACATCGTAACGGTAAACCGACCAATTACTGACCGATTTATAGAACGAATGAGCAACGGAATTCCGATTCTAGAAACCGTTACCCGAAAATGTAAAGTCGAACAAATCAGCAAAAACGTTTTTAGAATCATCCTTACACAAGGTTTGAACCGACAAATTCGTCGTATGTGTGAATACCTTGATTATGAAGTAACAGCTCTAAAACGTACACGAATTATCAATATTTCACTCGATTTGCCAATAGGTCGCCACCGACTTTTAACCGATGCCGAAATCAAAGAACTCAATCAGTTAATAGAACCATCGAGCAAAACAGAAGAAGCCAGTTTGCCAAAACCAGCACCAAGAATCGTTCCGCCAAGAAGAGATTTTAGAAGAAAATAAAAAAAATATTCCTTGACTACTAGTTAGTTGAGGATTTTTTTTTATTTTTACATTATAAACTTATAAGCCATGTATTGGATTGCAAAAATTATCAGCCATAACGGAGAAAAACGCATTGCCGTTTATTTTGAAAAAAGCAACGAATTAATTTCCCGAATAAGAAAAGTCGAAGGTGCAAGATGGAGTCAAACACTTAAAGTCTGGCACATTCCCAATTCTGTAGAAAACCAAATTAGATTTAGTATTGTAGTCAACCAACCTTCAAAAGAAGGATTAGAACAAATTGAGAAGTTCAAGCAATGGTTAATTTCAAAGCGGTATAGTTCTAATACAATAAAAACCTATACAGAAGCATTGCGTTCCTTTTTATCTTTTTTCAACCAAAAAAGCAGCAATGAAATTTCCAATGAAGATTTAATAACTTACAATAACGAGTATATTTATAAAAACAAATTATCATCATCCTATCAAAATCAGATAGTAAATGCTATCAAACTCTATTTCAAAACTGTAAAAGAAAAAAAGATTGAAATAGAAAAAATTCATCGTCCAAAGCGAGAAAAAGTGTTGCCAAATGTATTGAGCAAAGAAGAAATAAAACTCATACTTACAGCTCACAGCAACCTAAAGCATAAAACAATGCTCTCATTAATATACAGTTGCGGGTTAAGAAGAAGCGAATTATTGAATCTATTAATAGAAGATATAGATTCCAAACGCAACATAGTAATGATAAGACAAGCCAAAGGAAAAAAAGACAGAATAGCACCTTTATCAATCAAGATTTTGCAATTACTACGAGATTATTATGTTGTTTACAAACCAAAAAAATGGTTATTTGAAGGTGTCAATGGAGACGAACCGTACGATGCTAGAAGCTTATCAAATGTTTTAAAACAAGCACTTGCAAAAGTTGGCATAACCAAGCCCGTAAGTTTGCATTGGTTACGACACAGCTATGCAACACACTTATTAGAAAGTGGCACCGATTTGCGATATATTCAAGAATTATTAGGACATCGAAGCAGTAAAACAACCGAAATTTACACACATGTGAGCACCAAGAGTTTAGAACAAATAAAAAGTCCGTTTGATGATTTATAAAAAAATGTTCTTACATAAAAATAGTACAAATTTTTTCATATATTTGAAACTTGAAGTCAAATTTATGGCACAAAGCCAACTTACGGTAAGTTGATAAGTGCAATTTATGGCTGATATAAACAAGTTACCAGTAATACTATTCGAAAATGCGTAAAAAGAAAGCCGAAATAATAATCGTAACAATACTTTGGATTTATGTCATAATATCTATGATTTATAATCCACATTTTAGAATTCAATCATTCTTTGGAATTATAAGCCTTACGTTTGTTTCAACCGCTCTTGTATTGAAAAAAGATGATTTGAGTTTAGGAGTATTAGTATTTTCCTTAACTCTTTCAACTTTTGACGCAATTAAATATGGTGATGCATTCGATGCAAGAATCGGAATTTTCCATTTATTTCCTTTGATATTATTAATTGTTTTAATCTTCACAAGGTTTAGTGAATTAATGGATTTAAAAGAAAAATGGTTTGGAGGTGAGCCAGAAGAATTGGAAAAGGCTAAAGAAAATAAAATTGCCCTTTTCACACGTGAATTTAAAAATTTATCATCAGAAGAATTAATCAAAAGAGAAAATACAAATAATTTAGTTGAAGAAGCAAAGATTGCGATAAGCCAAATTTTGAAAGAACGAAATGTGACTATAGATAAGAAATAAGTACTACTGGTAACAGCTGTTTCTAGCAATGGCTAGGCTTGGGATTTATTTATAAAACTTCTGTGAAAATCTTTTTTCTTACAATACAACTTTCGTTTTCAAATATTCGGTATATTTGCTGTTGTCAGTGAGCAAATTACGCCACTGCCAGAAGCAGCAAAACGTTAGCAGATAGCTTAAAAAAAATCGCAGAAAAAAGACGAAAAATGAAACAACTCATTTTATTATTTACAATATTATTTTCTATTAATTCTTATTCACAAAATTTAGAATATAGAAGTGTTGAATATTATTTTGATATCGTAGAAAAAAATGAAATTGAAGAACTTAAAAAAGAAGGTTTAATAAATGATAGCTTAAAAGTTGTCGAAAAATACAGAGAAACGGGAAAAGAAAATTTCAACAAAATTGGAATGGATAAATATTATGATGTTAAAATCAAAGTTTTGCAAACACTTTTCAAAGATTATTTATTTCAGCAATATGTTGAATACAAAAATGAAATTTATGTTTTATATTTTTCTATGGCTGGATTTGACGATACAGAATGGCAAATATTGAAGTGGAAAAAAGAAGATTGGAACAAGAACGAAAAAATAGATAAAAAGTTAGTAGAAGATTGTAAATTCAAATTTGAAGACAACGAAACTTCAACTGAATGCAATTTTATTCCAATTGCTTTTAATTATGATGAAGGTCCAAAAAATTTAAACGATGTGAAAATTTTTATTCAAAAAGACTTTTTAATTTTAGAAAGAGGAAATTTATATCATAGTTTGTATGACTTAAAAAACAATAAATTATTAATCAACAATGAAAGCCCAGGAACAAGTTGTAAAGCAAATAATAAAGAAGAAATGAACAAATGGATAAAAGAAAATTTACACGACAAAATTGAGAAAATCATAACTGAATAAAAAGCCATCTGCTAACACACGTTTGGCGCAATTGCGAATTTTGTGGTAAATTCACGTTCACGTTTCGCAAGAAATATTATCTTTAACAGAAAATAATCAGTTCCGAAGCTCGCAACTGACGCCAAGCGTGAGAACGTTAGAGGTTACCAATTTTCAGAAGCAACTCAGAATACAATTTGACCAAATAGTTTCTGAATTCTTGTCCACTTCTACTCTACTTTTTTCGGGCGCATTTTCTGAAATTTATGTTAAGTTTTTATCAGTTTTTTTTTGTTTTTAGCGGACAAAAATTAAGAAACTTAATGAAATCCTAAAATGGAAAACTAACTAAACTTTTGAAAACTGATTTCCGAAACGTTTCTGAAAATTTTCTGCCAAACTAAATCGTGAAAGTGTTGCGTTAGATTCTTGAACTTAAAATTTTCTACCAAACTAAATCTGAAAACTAAATCTTGAAAAATGTTGCGTTGAATTATTGAACTTGAATTTTTCCAAACTAAATCTGAAAACAAAATCTTGAAAATGTTGCGTTGAATTATTGAACTTGAATTTTTCCAAACTAAATCTGAAAACTAAATCTTGAAAAGTTTTGCGCAAAAAAAAATACTTTTAAAAGATCGAGCTTCGCTCGATTTTTTTTTGAAATTTAATGAAATAAAAAACTGAAAAGCAAAACTTTGAAAACTAAAAATGGAAAAGTTGAAAGTGGAAAAACAAAACGCAGAATTCAGTTTAAAATTCACGTTTACGTTTAAAAAGCCGATTTTGGCAACCTCTAACAGCCGTTTTGTCTCATGGCTAGTTCAGTTTTTATCTGAATTTTTATCGCTGAATCAATATTTTGTGTATTTTTGGAATGTTAAGTGTCGAAAATACGCCACGAGACAAAGCGGCAAAACGTTAGGCGAAAATTTTGGAAACCGCTTAAAAAAAGAACCTTAATGAAAAAGTTGACATTTATAATTTTAATTTTGATTACAATTATTGGCTGTTCAGAAAAAGGAAAATCTGAAATAGAAAAATTCACATTCTATTCAGCTCCATCTTTTTACAGTGGTTTTAAAATAGAAATAGATAATAATTCAAAGAAAGTCATAGCTTCAATTCCATATGAATATTTTCTTGCAGATTCAATTTCAAAAAATACTTGGAAATTTATTGATTCAACAGATTTAAAAAGTATTAGAAAATTTTTACCTAAAGAAATAAAATTCGAAGTTCAAGCAGAAAATACTAAATTTAACGAACTAAAAAGTGTCTTAAAAAAATTATCTAAATTCAAAACTGATAAATTTCCACCACATGACGGAATAACGATAAATTTAGAATTTGAAAATTCACAAAAAATAAAATCAAATAAAACTTTTTTCTCGCCAAATAGAAGTTCTGAAGAAGGAAAACTGATTATTAAAACCTATGAAATTATCGCTGAAATATTTAAAGACGAAACTAAACTTGAAGATGCAATAGAGAACTCTCAAAGATATTTTAGTGATGAAATCTTTATAGTAAAATCAACAAATCCTTTGTATGTAAAATTTTTGAATGATAATTGTGACGAATTAGAAAATCAAATAAATACACTTCCAAAAGCAAAAAAAATATTTGTTGACTTAACTAATTTTAACAAAGATAAAAATGACTGTTTGGAGAAAATACTTCGAACAAGATATTCTAAAATAAAATGGATTTTGAAAACAAACGAGAATTATGGATTCGCGGAGGATTAAATCTTCGCCTAACAGGCGTTTGGCAAGATTGCAAATTTTGTAGTAAATACACGTTTATTTCTCGCAAGAATTATTATCTTTAACAGAAAATAATCGGTTCCGAAATTCGCAACCTCGCCAAGCGCCGGGACGTTAGAGGTTACCAATTTTCAGAAGCAACTCAGAATACAATTTGACCAAATAGTTTCTGAATTCTTGTCCACTTCTACTCTACTTTTTTCGGGCGCATTTTCTGAAATTTATGTTAAGTTTTTATCAGTTTTTTTT